>JAHEZQ010000010.1 GCA_023250955.1 Melioribacter sp.
TAATTATGCCAACACTTATGGCGCTTGTTCAGTATGAATCTTTCGGGTATGCGGCATTAGTAGCGGCGGTAATAATTGTTGTACAGAATATTATCGGAAATATTATTGAACCCAAAATTTTTGGCGACCGTCTGGGTCTTAACCCGCTTGTAATTTTACTTTCACTTTTGGTTTGGGGCTACATTTGGGGAATAGTAGGTATGTTTCTAGCCGTTCCTTTAACTGCTATTGCAAAAATTATTTTGTCAAACTCATCATCAAAAAATTTAAGATTTATTACCAATTTGATGAGTAATTAATTGTAAGCAGTTAAAATCCCTTCTTTTTTGCTAATGCTTACTCATCTCTTTTTTATTATATTTATCACAAGTGAAAAAATAAATTATTATTAAATAAAAGAAGTAGAAGAACAGTTAATGATTCGTGTTGAGCAGTTGTCTCCGGCCAAAGCCGGAGGAGGAAAGTCCGAACTCCGCAGAACGAAGTGCCGGGTAACTCCCGGGATACTGATTTTTTCGGTATACGGAAAGTGCCACAGAAAAAATACCGTCCGGCATTAGCCGGATAAGGGTGAAAAGGCAGGGTAAGAGCCTACCGCTTCAATAGTAATATTGAAGGCAGGGCAAACCCCACTTGGTGCAAGGTCAAGCAGAAGGTCTTCCGAGTATATTCTCGGGACAAGGTTGTTCGCCTTGAATTCCTTCGGGTAGACCGCTGGATCCCGAAAGTAATTTCGGGACAAGATAAATAACTGCTATCCCGATTTATCGGGAAACAAAATTCGGCTTATAGACACGGATCATTTGGTGTTCTCCTTCATGGAAGGACGCCATGCAAACAAAAAGCTGGAAAGTGAAAGAGGCGGCAGATGATAAATCTGCTCTTGCTCTTTCAGATAGTCTCAATGTCTCAAGTATAGTTGCCCATCTGTTGCTTCAACGCGGTATAACAAATTTCTACGAAGCCAAATCTTTTTTCCGCCCTTCGCTCGAATCTCTTCACGATCCTTTTTTAATGAATGGAATGCAAGAAGCCACACAGCGGGTTATTCGAGCTCTAACTACAAATGAAAAAATTTGTGTTTATGGTGATTATGATGTTGACGGAACATGCTCGGCGGCACTGATGTATTTATTCTTAAAAGAGCTCGGCGCAAATGTTGAAACATATATTCCCAACCGCATCACAGAAGGTTACGGCGTTTCAATTACCAGCATAGATATTTTAAAAGAACGCGGAATAAATCTTCTTATCACAGTTGATTGCGGAATAACCGCGGTTGAAGAAATTGCACACGCAAAAAAACTTGGAATAGAAACAATCGTTTGCGATCATCATCAGCCAAAAGATATTTTACCGGATGCATATGCCGTTCTCGATCCAATTAAACCCGGGTGTACTTATCCTTTCAAACATTTATCCGGTGCAGGAGTAGCATTTAAACTTGCAGTTGCTGTAGGTGAAAGGATTGGCAAGAAAGATATGGCATTAAAATATCTCGATCTTGTTGCTCTCGCAGGCGCAGCAGATATAGTTCCACTATTGGATGAGAATAGAATTTTAGTTAAAGAAGGGATTGATCTAATAAACACAAATCCGCGACCGGGAATATTAGCATTGATAAAAGGTGCAAGAATGGAACCTGGAAATTTAAGTGCGGGACAAATTGTTTTCACAATTGCACCGCGCATTAATGCCGTTGGAAGATTAGGCGATGCAATCCGCGCAGTAGAACTTTTTACAACCGATAATCCTAAAAAAGCTTTGGAGCTTGCACAAGTCCTGGAAGATGAAAACATAGAAAGACGCAAGATTGATGAAATGACTTTCTCTCATGCAATGCAGCTTGTTGATTCAGAGATAGATTTTGATGCTAACCTTGGAATTGTTTTACATTATGAAGATTGGCATCCAGGTGTAATTGGAATTGTTGCCTCACGTCTTGTTGAAAAATTTCACCGTCCTGCAGTAATGTTAACAACAATTGACGGCGTTGCAAAAGGATCAGCCAGAAGTGTTCCTGGATTTAATATTTATGAAGCATTACAGAATTGTGATGATCTGTTACTGCAATTTGGAGGACATGAAGCTGCAGCAGGACTTGCTGTTGAAATTGATAAGCTTGATGAGTTCAAACAAAGATTTAATGCTGTGTTAAGACAAAGTATGACTTCGGAAAATATTATTCACGAAATTAATATTGATGCTAAAATTTCTTTTTCCGAAATATCTCCTAAATTTCTTAGAGTACTTGATCAATTCGCTCCGTTTGGACCCGGTAATATGCGTCCGGTTTTTCTAAGTGAAAATGTTAGTCTTGTCTATGCGCCAAGAATTGTGGGATCGAATCACATAGTAACAAGTTTCAAACAAAATGGGAACGACAAAGTTTTTGATGCAATTGGATTTAATCTTGGTGCATTTGCTACTCATATTGATAAAGAAAAAAATTTGGTTGATATTGTATATACTATAGAATCAATTCAAAAGGACGGAAAAACTTATCCACAAATCCGTCTGAAAGATATTCACGTTAAAGAAAATATTGTTATAGAAAAATAGCAACTAATAATAGACGGATAATTTTATGTCAGGCCATTCTAAGTGGGCAACAATTAGAAGAAAGAAGGGCGCTCTTGATGCAAAACGGGGGAAAATATTTACAAGATTAATTAGAGAAATTACTATTGCTGCAAGACAAGGCGGAGGTGACCCAGATGGAAATCCCAGATTACGTCTTGCGATAGATAATGCAAAAGCTGCAAACATGCCCGCTGATAACATTGAACGAGCAATTAAAAAAGCCACTGGCGAACTTGAAGGTTCGCAAATCTCAGAATTGATTTATGAAGGATACGGACCCGGTGGCGTAGCTATTCTTGTTGAAGTTGCAACGGATAATAAAAACAGAACTGTTGCAGAGATCCGTCATATTTTTAGCAGAGGAAACGGTAATATGGGCGAAACGGGATCTGTTGCCTGGATGTTTGAGCGAAAGGGAATAATAACAGTTAAGCGCGAAAATAAATCCGAAGACGAAATGATGGAAATAATTCTTGATGCTGGTGCAGATGATCTTAGCACTGAAGAAGAATTTTTTGAAGTAACAACAACTCTTGAAAATTTTGAGCATGTAAGAAAAACGTTAATTGATAAAAAACTGACCGTAGAAAATGCCTCACTGCATTGGACAGCAAAGAATTTAACTTCCGTTAAAGGAGAGGACGCTGAAAAATTAATTAAGTTGATTGAAGCAATAGAAGAAAGCGATGATCTTCAAAATGTTTTTACTAATGCAGATTTTATAGAATGAATAAATGAGAATACTCGGCGTTGACCCCGGCACAATATTTACTGGTTACGGAATAATAGATTTTGAAAGTAACGAACTGAAATATGTCTCAGCAGGAATTATTAAAATTCCCACCACAAAAGAAATGTCACCACGGCTTCTGATAATTTATAATGAATTAGACAATATGATTAAACAATTCCACCCGGACGAGTTTGCTCTCGAAACTGCATTTTATGGAAAAAATGTTCAGTCGGCACTCAAAATCGGCTATGCACGCGGGGTTTCTATGCTGGCGGCAGCTCATAACGATGTTCCAATGAAAGAATACTCCCCGAGAGAAATTAAAAAATCGGTTGTGGGAAACGGGGCTGCATCAAAAGAACAAGTGCAGTACATGATTAAGAAGCTTCTTGCACTCCGTAAGACAAAAATGAAATTTGATGAAAGCGATGCGCTTGCTGTTGCCATCTGTCATGCGTTCAAAGTAAATTCATTTTCAAAGAAAAGTAAAAACTGGAAAGAATTTATTTTAGAAAATCCGGATAGAGTTATTGGATGATAAAATTTTTTCTTGCTGTTAAGATAAACTTGTCCGAAGTTGCGTTGGGAAAATTCCTCTAAATTAACACTAACTAAATATCGAGGAAGGAATGAAACGATCAAGGTTATTACTCTTATTAACAGCAATTCTTACCACGAATATTTCTCTTTTAGCACAAAACGATTCGGTGAGCTACAAAAATCAATTGCAGTTTAATTTGATTAACGGATATTCTCTTTCTTATGTGAATTTATTTTGCTCTTCATCAGGAATAAGATATAAAATTGATTTTGGCATGCATGGTTCTTTTCAGAATTGGGACCATAATCAAAGTTCATCTATTAATGACTTAAATACCCCGACCAACCAACAACAGACGTTTAAAGAGAATCAAGAAAATGTCACTCAAAATTTTAACGTTTCAGTTAATTATTTGTGGATTTCTAATATTGCCAAGGAAGTAAATTTATATTTGGGCGGTGGTCCTTTAATTACTTTTTATAGAAATCATACTGAAAATAACAGCGAAGAAGTTCCTTCCACCCAGAACAGTTATAATAAATCGTTTTATGAAACCACATCTTCATCCTTTGGTTTAGGTATACAGGGAGTTATTGGTGTGGAATGTAATTTAACAGAAAAAATTTCTTTGCTTGCAGAATTTAATTTAAATGGTACTTATAGTTGGGATCACTGGAAATTTGAAGACGAGAGTGAAACTACCAATCTAAGTAGAGTTGAAAATAGCGAAGACGGTCATTCGTGGAATTATGAATTAAATAATATTAAGGTTGGAATTGCATATCGTTTCTAAGTTTTGTCATTAATTCAAAGTAAACTTTGTTCTAACTCAATAATTAATATATGATTGGATACTTACACGGGAAAATAATTTCTAAGAAACCGACGAAACTCTTGGTTGATGTTAACGGCGTTGGGTATCTTGTTAATATTTCAATCAGCACTTTTGAAAAAATAGCCGACAAAGAAGAAGTTTCTCTCTACACTTATTTAAGCGTCCGGGAATCCGCAATGGATCTTTACGGATTCTACACTCTCGCAGAAAAAGAAATGTTTGAATTATTAATTAGCGTAAGCGGGATTGGACCAAAATCTGCACAAAGCATTTTATCCGGAATACAGATAGAAGATTTGAAAGAAGCGTTAAGAACTGGAAATATATCTAGATTGATTTCAATTCCCGGTATAGGTAGAAAAACAGCTGAAAGATTATTGGTTGAATTGAGAGATAAAGCGGATTCAGTTGCTGACAGTAGTGAAGATTTTAAGACGGGCGTTTCAACAATCCGCTACGATGCTATAACAGCTTTGGTTAATCTTGGCTACAATCAGAAAGTAGCCGAAAGAGCAGTAAGAGCAATTATTGATCGTAATTCGAATATCTCAATTGAAGATTTAATAAAAGAAACTTTGGTGAGTTTAAACAGCTAAGTAGAAACCCGATTCCTTCAAGGAATCGGGTTTCTTAATGTTGAACTAATCATTAATTCTAAATTTTTCATCGCCAATATCTTTCCCGAAATATTTTTTGTATAACTCAAGATATTTTTTATGAAGTTCCGGCGGAATATTTTTTCCATTTACTTTCATTTCATCTTTTGAAAGATTAAAATCATCAAGATCATCTCCCGGTTTTAGCAAATTATCTTTTACCAATTCATCTTTAGTCTCATTAACAAATTCTTTCAGAACCTTTATCTTCTCTTTAAGTTTTCCCATGTTTGCATTAAGCTCTTCCATGTTCTTCTTAAAAGCTTCGCTGTTCGGACCGCTCTTTTTCATTTCTTCGTTAAATTTTTCCGTATCAAATTTTAAGTTTTTCATATTTTCTTTCAGCTCTTTCATGGATTCCTTAAATGCTTCGTTATCAAATTTAAAATCCTTCATCTTTTCTTTCAATTCCTTCATAGACTCTTTAAATGTTTCATTGTCAAATTTTAAGCTGTCCATTCCTTCAAAATGCATTGGCGGAATTGTTATAGACGGAATATCAATCTTTGGAATATGAATAGGAGGAATCTTAAATGAATGCATTGCAAAATTCTCGCGAAGATTTTTTTGTAACTCTTTCATAAGGGTTTTATTTATTGTTGAATCAAGATCAATTGGTGGAATAGGCGGAATGTCAAAATCGAAATCAAAGTTGTGATTATAACTGTAATTACCCTTAAATTTTTTCATCTTCTCCTTAAACTGTTTCATTTCCGCTTTGTATTTATTCATGCTGCCGTGGAATTCTTCCATTGCCGAATCATATTCATTAAGCCGCTCTGTTATTTTATTTTCATATTTATTCAGATCATTTTCGGGTACCTTCTCTCCATCAATATATAATTCCTCTAGCTTTCCATTATTTAACTTTGCTTTAATTTTTTTCCCTTCACCATTAACATCGTCATAAAATTTTAGAGTACGTTTTCCTTTCTTGAGCGATGTCGTGTCGGGAATAGAGCCGAGATCACTAACCGGACTCTTGAAAGAGGAATTATCACTTAATGATGTAACTGGATTAATAAAAGAAACTGTCGTTAATCCGCGTGGATTCTCTTTTGCCGAGGCGGAAGAATAAATTGATACTGCCGTCATTACTAAAAGTAAAACGGCGAATGCGGCGAACTTAACGCCATACGAAGTGTTCTTATTTTTTGTTGTCATTCTATTTATTCTCCTAAATAATTGATTTTTCTTCCCGATCGCTGCAAGAGCCAGTTCATTTTCTTCAGAGCAAATTTGTTGCAAGTTGTACAGAGCTTTGAAATAAACCAAAGAGCCGCCGCATAATTTTAACGTTAGATCATCGCAGCAATTTTCTCTTTCGCCGTCGATTGTTGATGCAACCCACCATACAACAGGATGGTAAAAGAAAATTGTCTCGATCAATGTTTGAATTAGATTAAGTATAAAGTCGTAACGTTTTATATGAGCGAGTTCATGAATAATTATTGCTTCAACTTGATCTTGCGGTAAACCGGTTAACATTCCCAGCGGAAGCAAAATCACCGGCTTTAAATATCCCATTGCAACAGGCACTTTTACTTTTGTTGATTCATATATTTCAACTAACTGTTTAATGCCAATGCTACTTGAAAGCTCTTTTAATCTGAAAACCCAAAAATCATCTAATGATTTTAGTCCTACAGTTCTCAACCGTTGCACATAAAGTACACCTCCGATAAAACGCATCGAGAAAAGAATAAATCCCAACAGCCAGAGAGTAACAATTACAGAAACATTCTGTGAAAAATAATATTCAATTACTTTTACAAAACTTATGGTTGTGTTGGATACTTCCGCGCCCGAAACATTTGTTAATAATTGTGATGAAACTGTATTACTAGGACTAACACTTAAATCCGGATATGCAGAATTTGCTGATGGATCATAAACTTGAATAAAAGTTGCCAAGGAAAAGAGGAAGATTAAAACTAAAGCAGCGAAGGATAAATTATAACGAAGCTGTGCACTTTTTTTGCCGGTTATTAATAAAACACCGCTAAGTAAAATGGCAATCATAGCTCCTTGCCATAATGAGTGAAAGATTGTCCAGCCGATTGCCTTTATTAATTCTTCGGGTATGAAGTTATAAATAAAGTTCATCTCTGATCCCTTTCAATTTGATTTAACAACTCTTTTATTTTTTTCAATTCTTCTTTTGATGGTTGAGAATTTCCAAGCGCTTGCATTACAAGATTAGTCGCCGAACCGCTGAATGCAGTTTCTAAAAGTTTATCAAGTAAAACTTTTTGAATGTCGTTTTGTTTTATTAGTGCTTTATAAACATGACTTCTTTCATTTTCATCTCGTTCAACTAAATTTTTCTCAAACATTATCTGAAGCATTTTTAAAGTTGTAGTGTAGCCGGTTTCTTTTTTCTCGTTTAACTTTTCATTAACAGCTTTAACTGTTGAAGCTCCGTTCTGCCATAAGATTTGTAGAATTTCTAATTCGGAATCTGTTGGTTTTGGTGTTTGTTTCTTTGCCATTATTAAACCTTTTGTTTTCTCAATCCTTGAGACGACTGATTCATACGAAAAGTTTCGTAGTAAAGCTAAAAAAAGTTTGATGCTGTTAAAAACGCGGGATTTGCTTTACAAATAGCGATTCTGGACTTATTTTATGATTAATTATAAAGAAGAAAAGGAAATAGCATGAGTCACTTTACACATCTTGAATGCGGTTATTGCGGAAAAATTTACGATAAAAATAAATTATGGAATCTTTGTCCTGAGTGCAGCAAACCGCTGTTGGCGCGTTATGATTTGGAATCTGCACGCAAAAATTTTACCAAAGATAAATTAAAAAAAAGAGAATCAACACTTTGGCGGTATCATGAAATGCTGCCGGTTTTAGAAACAAAATTTCGTTTATCTCTAGGCGAAGGATTTACTCCGTTAATCCGCGCATCACGTTTGGGAAATGAAGTTGGAATGAAAAATCTTTTTATAAAAGATGAAGGAATGAATCCAACAACATCATTCAAAGCGCGCGGATTGTGTTTGGCAATTTCGAAAGCAAACGAACTTGGTGTGAAAGAAGTTTCGATTCCATCTGCAGGAAATGCCGCCGGTGCAATGAGCGCTTACGCCGCTCTAGCGGGAATGAAATCTTTTGTGTTCATGCCGAAAGATGTTCCTCAACCGTTTATAGCAGAGTGCAAGGCTTTTGGCGCCGAAGTTACTTTAGTTGACGGATTAATAACCGATTGCGGAAAACTTGCTGCAGAAGGAGTAAAAAAATTCGGAAGGTTTGATGTATCCACTTTGAAAGAACCATATAGAATTGAAGGAAAAAAAACAATGGGTTATGAAGTTGCAGAACAAATGAACTGGAAAGTGCCTGACGTAATAATTTATCCAACCGGAGGTGGAACAGGATTAATCGGAATGTGGAAAGCATTTGATGAAATGGAAAAATTAGGGTGGATCGGTTCAAAACGTCCGAGAATGGTTTCGGTTCAATCAACCGGATGTGCACCGATGGTAAAAGCGTTTAATGATGGAAAAGAATTTGCAGAGATGTGGACTGGCGCAAAAACAATTGCTGATGGTTTACGTGTTCCGGCAGCAGTCGGAGATTTTTTAATCTTGCGTGCAATTAGAGAAAGTAACGGCACGGCAGTAGCTGTGAGCGACGAAGAAATTTTTGAAAGCACAAATATGATTGGAAAAACTGAAGGAATTTTCGCCGCTCCCGAAGGAGGCGCAACTTTAGCGGCATTGAAAAGTTTATTAAACTCCGGCTGGATTAAGAAAGATGAATCGATTGTATTGTTTAATACCGGAAGCGGGCATAAGTATTATAATCTTTGGAAATAATGGCAATATGTAGAGGACAAAACGAAGAGCGCAGAGGGAAATTTATATTTGCACGCTAAATTTAACACACTATCTACCGCATTCATCATCCACTACCTTCCTTCTGTATTCTGTCACCTTTTTTCCGCATTTTAAGAACAACCTTTTTCCCCGACACAAAGTCTAACTAACCGGAAGCCAAATAAAGAATGAGCTTGACGGACAATCAATTAATAATTAACGCACAGCAGGGTGATATGTCTTCCTTTGAGGAGTTGGTATATCGTTATGACAGGCATGTTCTAAACATTGCAAAATCGTTTAGGAATAATGATGACGATGCTAAAGACATCTACCAGGAAGTTTTTATGCGCGTTTACCGCGGGCTCAAAAATTTTCAGTTCAAGAGTGAATTCTCGACATGGCTTTTTAGAGTTACAACCAATGTCTGTATTACTCATCAATCTAGAAAAAAAGATCACGATTCGATCAACAAAGAAATTTACAGTGACGATGATAGCTCTATAATTTTAGCGGACACACTTACAGACAATAAATCTACAGACGAATTAGCGGTTGGAGGAGACATTTCTAAATATATCAGTAAAGCGCTTGATGAACTTCCACCTCAGCAGAAAATGGTTTTTACACTTAAATATTTTGAAGAATATAAGATCCGTGAAATTGCAGAAATGATGCAATGCTCAGAAGGGGCCGTGAAGAAATATCTTTTTACCGCTACGCACAAGATGAGAGACAGATTGAAAAATATTATGAGAGAAGAAAGATGAACAAAGAAAAATTTATAGAACTCGTTTATTTGTATTTGATGAATGAACTTCAAGCTCACGAAAAAGATGAACTTGAAAACGCAATAATGCAAGATGATGAATTGAAGAACGAGTTTGAAAACATCAAAGAAACATTTAATGTAATTCAGAGCAGCAAGCCGACTGAAGCCGATGGACGTTTACTTATAAACGCACGCCAATCATTAATGCGAAAAATAAGACAAGCATCTGAAGAGAAATCTTCTGTCTCGCAGTTGATAGAAAAAATTAAATATTACTTCTATCATAATTATGGTTTAGCATTAGGCGGAGCGGTTACTTTAGTGGTGAGCATTGGAATTGCTTATCTGATGTTCATAAAGACGGCACAAAACACAGCCGTATTGGATAAGCCGATAGAACTTAACACTTCTCAAGAAAATGCATCTAATAATAAACTAAATACAGAAGCTCCATCGAATAACTCTAGTTCAACAATTGATAAAAGAAACATCAGTCCGCAAAATTTACGTGAAGCATTAATTAATGCATTACTCAGTGGATCAAATGACGGAATACGTATTAGAAGCATTAGTACAATTTCAGATCAAACTAAACAAGAATCGTTTAGGCCGGATCCTCAAATTAAAGATGCTTTAATTACTGCAATGAGGAGTGATAGTAATCCCGCAGTACGAAAAGAAGCATTGATGGTATTACAACATTACTCATATGATAATCAAATACGTGACGCATTTCTATATGTAATGTCAAAAGATAAAAATTCAGGAATGCGAGTTGCGGCAATAAACGCTTTAGCAGATTGGAATAAAGAACAAAGAATAATAGACGAAATTTTAAAACAAGCATTGGCAAAACAAGCACAGACAAACAACAATACTTTTGTAAAAATCCGTGCGGCTTCTATTCTTAAGGAGGTAGAATAAAATGAAACGTGTAAAATTATTAAATGCGATTTTGATATTGTTCTTGCTGATATCAAACACTTTAAGTGCAACCGATTTTGGGGAAGGAAAAACTAAATCCTTCAAGGTATCATCAGGCGGATCGTTGAACGTAGAGTTGCAAGTCGGCAATATAAATATCCAAACTTGGGATAAAGATGAAGTCCTGGTTAAAGTTGAAGGATTAAGCGATGATGCTTTCAAGAATCTGGAAACCAATCTTAAAGGGAATGAACTAACCGTAAAATACGAGAACAATGAAGACGAAACTGAAGAAGAAGTAACATTCACAATTACGGTTCCTTCGAAATTTAATCTTGATCTCAAAACAATGGGCGGAAATATTTCCTTAAAGAATAATATTAATGGAAATGTATCAATTGATACTTACGGCGGGGAAATCAGCGCAAAGAATATTAACGGTACAACTAAGATTGAAACAAAAGGCGGCGACATTAGACTTGATGAAATAAACGGCGATTGCAACGTTAATACTTACGGAGGAGATATTTCAATCAGTTTGATCAATGATAAAAATGCAAAAGTCTCAACAAACGGCGGCGATATTAATATTAAGAAATCTTCCGGAGGAGTTAGTGTAAAAACGTACGGAGGAGATATTACAGTTGGTGAATTAGGCGGCGACTCGGAATTGATTACTTATGGAGGAGAAGTATCGGTGGAAACAGCGAAAGGCAATATTGTGATGGATACATACGGCGGCAATTTGGAATTAAAAAGTGTAACCGGTAAAGTGTCTGGGAAAACAAACGGCGGCGACATTAATTTCAAAAAAGTTGATGGAAGTGTAAATCTAAAAACTATGTCCGGCATGATTGCTATAGAACTTAATCCTTCTCCCAATAGTGAAAGCAAAATTTCTACAAATTCCGGCTCAATTGAATTAACTCTGCCGGCATCTGCAAAAGCAACAGTAGAAGCACGCATTCATGTTCAAGGCTGGTGGAAAAGCGCAAAGGACAATTATAAAATTTATTCTGATTTTGATTCGCAATCATATACAACAGATGAAAGCGCACATGATATTGTCGGAGTTTATAATGTTAATGGCGGCGGATCAAAAATAATTCTTAAATCCATTAATGATGAAATTAAAATTAAAAAAGCAGCTAAATAAAGGAGCTAAGATGAAAAAGTTTACACAAATTATTTTCCTTTGTCTTTTCGGATTAGTATTCATTGCGGCAACTCCGTCAAGCAGTTGTATGCTGAATATCGGACGCTATTATTGCCCAGATGAAAATTCATCACGAGATAACAGAGAAGTTAAAAAAGAATTTGAAGTTAAACCCGGCGGTAAAGTTACCATTGACTTAAAAACCGGCGCCGATATTGAAATTAAAGGATGGGAGAAAAATCTTTTAACTGCAAACGCTACAATTGAAGATGATAAAGAAAATCCAATTGAAATGGAATTCAATCAAAGCGGGAATAACGTTGAAATAACATCAAATTATTCACACCGCAATAATCATAATAGCTCAAGCGCAAAACTTGTTTTACAGGTTCCAAAGAAATTTAATGTTGAGTTCAATACAATGGGCGGCGATGTAAGCATCATTTTTGTTGAAGGTAATATTGAAGGAAAAACAATGGGTGGAGAATTAGAACTTCTAAATCTTAAAGGTGTGTTGGACGTTGTAACTATGGGAGGAGAAATCACTTTGAAGGATTCAGAAGTTGACGGAAAAGTAAAAACAATGGGCGGTGAGATTTTGGTTGAAAATGTTAAAGGAGATGTTAATGCGTCTTCAATGGGCGGAAAAGTCAGACAAATAAATGTAGAGGGCAAAGGAAAGTCTATCGGTAACGAAGTAAATATATCTACGATGGGTGGCGAAATCGAAATTGATAAAGCACCTAACGGCGCAAAATTAAAAACCATGGGCGGAGATATTAAAGTAAATAAAGCCGGAAAATTTTTAGATGCTGAAACTATGGGTGGTGAGATTGAAGCAGAAGTTGACGGTTGGATCAAAGCGACAACTATGGGCGGAGATGTTGATATTAAAATGGTCGGTGACCCAAATGACGGGAAGAGAGATGTTACTGTTAAATCAATGGGCGGTGATATTACTCTGGTTGTGCCTGCAGGGTTATCAATGGATATTAATATTGAAGTTATATATGCTAAAGGCAGAAAAGTAAAATCAGATGATGAATTTAATAAGCTAAAAATTGTAAGTGATTTTCCAGTAACAGAGGAAAGAAGTAAAGAATGGGATACATCTAAAGGATCACCTAGAAAAACTCTTTTAGGAACGGGTTCTGTTAACGGCGGGAAAAATAAGGTTAAGATTACTACTTATAACGGCAATGTATATTTGAAGAAAGGATAATAAATTATTTTCGATGCATATAAAACCCGGTTTCTTAAATGGAATCGGGTTTTTTTATTCTACTCTTTCAATCCAAGACATTCCATCAATCTACTATGAGCTTCCTCGGAAAGGTTAACGTTGTATTTTTTGTAGAACTCAATTGTTGTCTCAACGGATTTGAAGTAATGACTGCAATTCCCGCATTCATCAAGATGTTTTTTTATCATAAGACAATTCGGGGAATCGAGCTGTTCGCCGAGATTATCGCAAATGTGCATCATTACATCTTTACAAGTTGGTTTGTTCTCATTCATAATTAAACATACCGTTTAATTCATTCCTTAAAAAAGATCTTGCTCTATGCAGTCTCGATTTTACAGCCGGCACGGAAAGTTCTACCATCTTTGCCGTCTCTTCGGTTGAAAACCCTGCAACATCTCTAAGCATAAAAACAATTCTATATTCTGCAGGAAGTTTTTCTATTGCTTTATCAAGATGTTCCTTCAGCTCATTGTTTTCCGTTACTTTATCCGGAGTTACTTTCCAATCGGCAATACTTTTTTCGTCAATGTCTGCTTCCTCATCTTCAAATGATGCGAAAGCGTATTTGCTATCAGACCGCGCAAGCATTAAACAATGGTTGCTAACAACTCTGTAAAGCCATGTAGATAATTTAGATTGTCCGCTGAACTGATTTAAATTTTTCACCATGCTTAAAAATGTTTCCTGCATAGTGTGCTCAGCTTTATCCTTATTTCTGCAAATCTTGAAAGAAAAATTATATACAGTCTGTTCGTAAATCTTAACAAGCTCTGCTAAAGATTTTCCGTCTCCGAGCTGCGCTTGCTTAATTAGTTTTAATTCATCCATTTATTTGATGTCATTATTTGAATAAGGATTCCGGTTATTAATCACACTGAATCAAATTATTGTCTAAACTTTTCCAAAGATAACGGCTTACTACTGAACAATATGGATCCCAGTTGTACTTTTTTGCTATTGATCTAATCTTCTTTTCATCCGGCAATTTTTTCAATCGGTAATTTAACATTACTGCTTTTCGAATTCCAAGATCGGAAAATGGGAGAATGTTTAACCGTCCCAATGTGAAAATCAAAAACATGTGTGATGTCCAAATTCCAATTCCTTTTACTTTTGTCAATTCCACAATAATTTCATCATCAGACATTTTGAAAAGTTTATTTAAGTGAATTTCCTTTGTAGTTATTTTCTGTGAAAGGTCCTTAACATATTTAACTTTTGCGTTTGATAATCCAACAGAACGTAATGTTATATCACTTGTGTCAAGTATTTGTTCGGGCAAAGGATTATTGTTAAATAAATCCATAAATCGAGAAGCTATCTTATCGGCAGCGAAAGTTGATAATTGTTGCCCGATGATAGCATCTAGTAATGAATTGAAGTATTGCTTGTGGGGCGTTAAATTGATAATACCGATGTTTTTTATTATTGTTGATAGCGTATAATCATGTTGGGAAAGGTGTTTTATTGCTCGTTTAATTTCTGCATTTTGCATTAAAGATTACCTCAATATTTATCGGTGATATGGAAAATCAATTATTAATAACTTTAAGCCGGAACAAATTACTTAAAAATGCAGACATTTCTAAGATTGACCTAAGAAATGTTAGAGGTCAACTAATTACTATTGGCGAAGGTGAAATTTTGTACCGTGAAGGAGATTTTGCAGAGATTATTTATTTAGTTATAAGCGGTGAGATAAATGTTATTAAAAAACGATTATTGGGAAAAACCAAGTCATATATATTTTCGGAAAATGATTTCTTCGGTCATGAAGAATTTTTTGAAGAAACGTCACGTACATCAACGGCAGTTGCTCTAAGAGATTCTTACATAATTTCATTAACGCGTGAAGAAGTTGATTTATTAATAAAGCAAGACGACGAAATTTTAATAAACCTTAGAGAACCAATTGCTGAAATTGATGAAGAGGAACTATCGGTCAGAATAGGAAATATTGAACCCGAACAAATTCCCGAAATAGAAGAACCGGCATGGGCACCGCCTCTTAAAGATAATTTTATTCCTATCGAAGAACCGGAACCTTTTGAAAAACAACAGACCGAACAGACATCTAAATTAGAAGCGGATAATTCTATCATACAACATGATGATAAAATTCCGGAAGAAGAATCAACACCGAAGGTTTTATTCTTTGATGAGAATGCGGCTTTGAATGAAGACGGAATTCCAAAAGCTGAATTTGAATTGCCTGATCTTCCATTGAGAACCGAAGAGACGCGGAAATCCAACGAAGATTTGAACGATGCTTTATTCCGGATTCTCAGCGGTACTCATGAGACTCATTATGAACCAGAAAAGAAAGAAGAAACTTCACCCGTCGAAGAAACCGATGATGATTTTCTTTCATCTCTTGTTGTTGATGAAAAACCAGAAGCAAAAACGAAAACTTTTGATGAAGAAGTATTACAAACTGAAGATTTTTCCCAAGATAAAATAGAACCAGAAAAAGAATTAGAAAAAGCCGAGGATGATTTTGATTTTCCCCCAAGAGTAATTAGTAATGCAACAAAGGATGATTTTATAGAAGCCGAACGATTAATTGAAGCAAACACAAAATCAACTCAGCAAAATCCCGAACAACCGGTTAAAACAAGCCATGAAATTCACAT
Organism: Melioribacter sp.; assembly: GCA_023250955.1. Classification (GTDB taxonomy): domain Bacteria; phylum Bacteroidota; class Ignavibacteria; order Ignavibacteriales; family Melioribacteraceae; genus Fen-1258. The sequence continues at coordinate 15,904 of JAHEZQ010000010.1, forward strand.
TGAAGAAACAATGAATACTGATGAACTTCAAATGATTATTAAAGCTGCTGAACTGGTTAACTCAAATATTCGTATTGATGAGGTATTAAAAAATATTGTTGATGTTGCGACTGATTTGACCAATGCAGACCGGGGCACACTTTATTTGGTTGATAAAGAAAAGAACGAACTCTGGTCGTTAATTACAATGGGCGATGAGATGCGCGAAATCCGCCTTAAGATTGGAGAAGGGCTTGCCGGATATGTTGCTAAGAGTGGCGAGACTATTAACATAAAAGATGTTCAAAAAGATTCCAGGTTTAGAAACGACACAGACCGCGCAAGCGGCTATACAACTAGAAATATGATCTGCTTCCCTATAAAAAATAATAAAGGTGTAATCACAGGCGTTCTTCAGTTATTAAACAGTGCAAAAGGCGAGTTTAATAAACGTGATGAAGAATTTTTAAATGCTCTTTCAATTCATTCTGCAATCGCTTTGCAAAATGCTGAACTCGTGGAGAAATTATTACAATCAGAAAGAGTTCAATCTCTCGGTAAGATGGCTAACTTTTTAATTCAAGATATTAAAAAACCGATTCTTGTAAGTAAAAGATATGCAGAACATTTACGCAGCAAACAACTGCCCGCTGATGTAACACAAATAGTTGATATGCTGCTTGAACAACTTGGACAAGTTGCAGATTTAGTTCAAACAACTTCCAACTATTCGGACGGCAAGACAATACTACGCACTATTAACGTCAGTTTGAATAACACACTGGCAGATTATGCTTCGAGAATGGAACAAAGTATTGAAAACCGGAATTGTACAATTGTAACTGAACCTGATAAAGACGTAACTGTTAAACTTGATCAGAAAGAATTTTTTCAATGTTACACCCACATAGTTAAAAATGCTTGCGAAGCCATGCCTGATGGCGGCATTGTGCATATATCTACTAAGCGCGACGGCAAAAAAGTGAAAATATTTTTTAAGGATTCTGGACTCGGCATACCCGAAGGCTTCAAAGAAAAAATATTTGAACCGTTTATGACGCATGGGAAAAAAGAAGGGACAGGACTAGGACTTTCGATCACAAGAAAAGTAGTAGAGGCACACAACGGAACTATTGATGTCGAAAGTTCGATCGGCAACGGCGCTTCATTTATTATAACATTACCAACTGCCTCTTCAATCTAATCCGCCTTTGCAGGAAATAAAACAGTCAAGAATTTTGAATGACGAATATCAATGAACTACAATCTTATTACTATTCTAGGTCCTACGGCAGTTGGTAAAACTTATCTTGCAGCACAATTAGCAAACCATTTTAATGGAGAAATTATTTCTGCCGATTCCAGACAAGTTTATAGGAGAATGGATATTGGTACAGGAAAAGATATTAGTGATTACAATGTTGATGGAAAAACTATCCCGTATCATTTAATAGACGTAATCGAACCAAAAGAAGAATTCAATCTCTTCCTTTTTAATAAGTATTTTTATGAAACATTTAACAATTTAACTTTATGCGGAAAAACACCCTTCCTTGTCGGCGGGACAGGATTATACTTACATTCTATTTTAAGAGGATATGAATTAAACAAAGTTGATTTTAATGAAACGCGATATAAAGAACTTGATGAATATGAAATAACAGATCTTAGTGAAAAACTGAAAAAGATTAATCCGTCATTACATAACACAACCGATCTACTTATTAAAGAAAGAATAATCCGTGCAATTATGATTACCGAAAAAGAGAATGATAAAGAGTTATTAAAAAAATCTGATATTAATTCTCTTACAATAGGAATATGGCTTGAAAGAGAAGAGATAAAGAAAAAAATAACAGCACGACTTAAGCATCGTTCGCAAAATGGAATGATTGAAGAAGTTAAAAAATTAATTAATGAAGGAATATCATTCGAACGGCTTAATCTATTTGGACTTGAATATAAATTTATCGGGAAGTATTTAAACGGAGAATTAAGTTATAACGATATGCATCAAAAATTGAATAGCGCAATTCATAGCTTTGCTAAACGACAAATGACATGGTTTAGGAAAATGGAAAAGGAAGGAATAGTTATACATTGGATAAATGGAGCGAATTACGAAGAGGCCCGTCAGATTATTTCTACAAATTATTCCGTATAATTTTACAAAATGACAACACCAATCACAGTTTCGAATTATTTAGATAAATACGGATTAAATAACTGGTCGCTTGAATTATTATCCGATAAAAAATTTAGCAACATTGTTGTTATACCCGCAATTCAAGAAAGTGAAAAGATAAAGCCGTTACTAGCGTCATTATTAGAGAATGATAAAAAATATTTGAACAGAAGTCTGTTTGTATTTGTTATTAATAATCTGAAAAGTTCTAATAACGAAATAAAAACAGACAACAGGAAAAGTTTAGAATATCTAAGAGATATTATTTTTGAGAAGAGTGACTATGGAATAAATATTGGTTTAGTGGATGCATCAAGCAGTGGATTAGAGCTGCCGGAAAAAGACGGCGGTGTTGGTCTGGCAAGAAAAATAGGAATGGACCTTGCACTCACACAATTTGATTATTCTAATTCCGATATAAATATTTTGATCTGCCTTGATGCAGACTGCACAGTTTCAAATAATTATCTCGCTTCTATTATCCAATCATTCAATCAGTCAAACATCCACGCCGCTTATGTGGAGTATGAACATATTTTGCTGAAGAACAAACAAAACCAGCTTGCTATAATCTGCTACGAAATTTTTCTCCGTTATTATGTGCTTGGGTTACATTATGCAGACTCGCCATTTGCTTTCCCAACAATCGGCTCAACCATGATTTGCGATTATGAAAGTTATATTAAGATTGGCGGAATGAACAAAAAGAAAGCAGCAGAAGATTTTTATTTTATGGAAAAGCTGGCAAAGATTACCGAAATAAAAAAGATTAGTGACGCAAGAGTTTATCCTTCAAGCCGCGGTTCATGGCGCGTACCTTTTGGAACAGGGCAAAGGGTAAATAGGTTTTCTGCCGGTACTCATAACGAATATCTATTGTATGATCCAAAGTCGTTCTATATTTTAAAATCATGGTTGAAAATTTATAACTCAAAAGAAATTCTTGATGCCGGACTCTACCTAAAATCTGCTGAGGCAATCCATAAATCTCTTTATGATTATCTTGTTCAAAATTCTTTTGAAGATAGCTGGAATAAGATTCTAAAAAATTCTAAATCCGATGAGCAAAATCAAAAACAAAAACAAATTTGGTTCGATGGATTCCGTACATTGAAATTAATTCACTATTTAAGAGATTACGGATTTCCGCCGGTAAATATGTTTGAAGCGCTGGATCAATATTTTGAACTTACGAATTACAATTTACAATTTAAGAGAAAAGAGATAATTCCTTCGATCGAAGAACAAGTTGATTACCTGAATCTGTTAAGGAGACTCTCTTAAAGCATTCGATTTACAGCTTTGTGTGTATCTTAGAATCTCACTCTAAACTTGATTATATTTTGCCCGCATTTTTTCCCGACCGAGTTGGGATCAAGAGGAATAATGGAAATCTACGAAAAGCTGAAATCTATAAAAGAGAAGTATGATAAGATCAACGAGGATTTATCAGATCCGCGCAATCTTTCCGATCAATCCAAGCTTATATCACTCAGCAGAGAAAGAAGCAGTCTTATTGATCTCGTTGAAGCTTTCAACGAATATGACGGGTTGGTTAAAAATATAAATGGTAATCAAGAAATTATTGACAGCGGTGATGATAAAGAGCTTACAGAAATGGCACAGGGCGAACTTAGCGAGTTAAGAATGAAACGCGATGCGATGGAAGAGCGAATAAAATTTCTTTTAGTACCGAAAGATCCCGACGATGATAAAGATGTAATTATGGAAATTCGAGCGGGCACCGGTGGCGATGAAGCAGGATTATTTGCCGCAGATCTATATAGAATGTATTCCCGTTATGCAGAAGTCCGCGGATGGAAAAAAGAAATAATTGATTCGAGCGATACAGGTATCGGCGGAATCAAAGAAATAATTTTTAGTTTAACCGGCTCAAGTGTTTTTGCAGATTTGAAGTTCGAAAGCGGCGTTCACCGTGTACAGCGCGTTCCGGCAACCGAAGCAAATGGAAGAGTTCACACATCTGCAGCATCAGTGGTTGTTCTTCCCGAAGTTGAAGATGTGGAAGTGAATGTTGACCCTGGCGATCTTCGTATTGATGTTTATAGAAGCGGAGGCGCAGGTGGACAGAACGTTAATAAAGTTGAAACAGCAATTCGCATAACGCATATTCCAACAGGACTTGTAGTTCAATGCCAGGATGAACGTTCGCAATTGAAGAACAGACAGAAAGCAATGAAAGTTTTGAAAGCAAGATTGTACGATATGAAATTATCGGAACAGAATAGTGAAATTGCTGCCGCAAGGAAGTTAATTGTAAAACGCGGTGACCGAAGCGATAAAATTAGAACTTACAACTTTCCTCAAAATAGAGTAACCGATCACAGGATTGGATTAACTCTCTATAATCTTTCGGAAATCATTGAAGGCGATCTGCATGAACTTGTAGAAAAATTAAAACTTGCAGACCGCGCCGAGAAACTTCAAGCAAGTTAAGGTTTTAGTTCTTAACAAAATCCCATAGAACGTTTACAATTTTCCATTCACCGTTCCATTTGGCAAGATGAATGTAGTCGAAAAAACCTTTAGCAACAGTTCGAACGCTTGCGTTATTACCAGTGATATCAAGTATTTTAAATTCAAAAATCCTTTGATCTTGTGGAATTGACTTGCCACCTCCGGCTCTTGTAATATTAATTAATGTAAGAGCACTCATTTGATCTAAACGTTGTCTTCCTGATTGAGGATCGGTTCTAACAATTCTTTTAGCAAGTTCGGGAAGTAATGCCTTTTCCATACGTTCTGCATTACCTTCGTAAAATCCAATGATGTAATTCATAGCAGTTGTTTTTATTGCTAAAGAATCTTCTTTAGTTTGTGAATAAGAATTAGAAATAAAAAGCATTGTGAAGAGAAAAATAATGCAAATTGTTTTTTTCATAACAACACTCGATTTGTTTGTAATTGTTTAGACGAAGAAGAAATAAAATGGTTTTACTTCATTAAATAATCACTTGTAATCGCCTTGTTTTCATTAGGTGTTGTGAAGCAGTAAGTGAATCCGCCTTTTAAGGAGTATGCACCTACATCGCCGCTTTTTGAAATTGCTAAGTAACTAATATTGATATCGGAAAAATCTTTCAATGATTTATATAGACGGTTAATAGCAAACTCACATGCTTTCTGCGGGGATAATCCTTCGCGCATTTTTTCAACAACCAAAAAACTACCTACTGTTCTCATCACATATTCACCATTACCGGTTGAAACAGCCCCGCCAATTTCATTATCGGCAAATAAAGCCGCGCCGATAATCGGTGAATCACCAACTCTTCCGTGCAATTTAAAGGCTAATCCGCTCGTAGAAACTCCGCCGCTAAGATTATTCATTTTGTCAATTGCCAACATACCAATCGTATCATGATTATCTTTTTTAACTTGACTCTCTTTCCATTTCAGCCAAGCATTTTTTGCATTTTCCGATAAAAGATTTTCTTCCTTAAATCCGTTTTGAAGTGCGAACTTTTTAGCGCCGTCACCTGCAAGCATAACATGTTTTGTTTTTTCCATAACTAATCGTGCTACAGAAATCGGATGCATAATGTCTTCGATAAATGCTACTGAACCGGCATTTCCTTTCCAATCCATTATTGAAGCATCAAGAGTAACTTTGCCGTCTGCATCCGGCAATCCGCCGTAGCCGACCGAAGAATCATTCGGATCGGCCTCAGTAACCTTAATTCCTTCTTCAACAGCATCTAAAGAATTTTTTCCTTGTAGCAACACTTCCATCGCTCTTGCATTCGATTTCAAATTTGGTGACCACGTGGAAACAACTATTGGGCTATTGGATAATTCTGAACGGGGGAAAATATTTGAAGGAGATATTTGATTTAACAATAAACCGCTACCGGCAATAGCACCGGTTTTTACAAAATCACGGCGTGTGATCTTCATGTTTATCTCCAAGTTTTTTTTGTTTGACATTCTGATTTATGGAAATCAGATCCGGTCTTTCTTCAAATAATTTTAAGACGTCATTAAAGAGGAATATTTTTTTAGTACTGTACAACGCTTTATAAATTTCTTCTACCAATTTAAAATCTTCTTCTGTGTCAACTGTCCATCTGTGAAATGAATAATCTTTGGGATTCGGATAATTTTTTATTCTGAATAATTTTGAATGTTCATAAATAAACGGCGTTACATGTTCACGCTCGTATTCTTTTGATGCATGATAAAATGCTTTTCGGAGTGAGTTAAAAGAAAATATTTCAACATCAAGTCCGCGCGGAAAAGTCCGGTGAATTGTATTACTCAAATAATCAAAATACTTAAGTTCATTTAATTTGTTAAACGTCTCTATCATGTGATCAATTATTTCCGGATCAATCAAAGGGCAATCCGCTGTAATCCGTATTATCGTATTTGCGCGGAATATTTTTGCAGCTTCAAAGTAGCGTGCTAATACATCATTAGAACTTCCGCGGTAACAAGGGATTGTATTCAGTTTACAATACGCTTCAACTTGATCATCATCCGTTTCGGTTGTTGTAGCAACAACAATCTTGTTGATATATTTTGAATAGGAAAGCCGGTTGACAACGTGTTTAAGCATCGGCTGGTCAATCAGGTTCTTAAATATTTTTCCCCGCAAACGGGTAGAACCGAATCTCGCTTGTACAATTGCTACTACGCTAAGACTTTCTTTTTTATCGTTCAATTAAACCCCAAGTTAATGGCGTTCCTTTTTCAATATCAGCAAAAGCCTTTTTACCAAGAATATCTTTTAAATGTTTAGGCGAAAGTCCGTTAGAAGGGCGGATAGACCGGATATTATTTTCTGTAAATATCTCGCCGGCGGCAATATCAGTTACTGCAAAAAGAGAACGGGCAAACGTCCTGCTTTTTTTTATTTTATCCGACAACTCAAAATTTATATGACCCAGAGCTTTTTCTACCTGTCTTATCTCATCAACCATCGTTTTGAATTCCTCGGGCTCTAAAGAAAATGAAGAATCCGGTCCGCCGATTTTCTTATCTATTATAAAATGTTTTTCGATTATTCTTGCACCCATTGCTGCTGCCGCAATCGGAACAGTTGTGCTTAATGTATGATCCGATAAACCGCCAACCACATTAAACCTTGATGCAAGAAGAGGAATCATTTTCAAATTTACATCCTCGATCTGCGCTGGATATTCGGATGTACATTTTAATAAAGCGATTTGATCGTTTCCTACACGGCGACACGCTTCGACAGCGTCTCTAATTTCTTCTTCCGTTGCTATTCCGGTTGAAATGATAATCGGTTTTCCTTTTGATGCGGTGTATTCAATCAAAGGAATATCAACAATTTCAAATGAAGCAATTTTATAAGCGGGTACGTTCATATTCTCAAGAAAATCTACTGAGCTTTTATCGAACGGAGTTGAGAAAAAGATAAGTCCGAGTTCTTCTGCAAGTTGTTTTAGCTTTGGCTGCCATTCCCAAGGTGTATATGCAGTTTGGTAAAGTTGATATAAAGTAGCGCCGTCCCAAATTGTACCTTGTTGAATCTTGAAATAATCTTTATCACTGTCTATAGTAAGAGTGTCAGCAGTGTATGTCTGAACCTTAACTGCATCAGCACCGCAAGCTTTAATGGATTTAATGGATTGAACGGCAAGGTCATAACTCTGATTATGATTAGCGGAGAGTTCAGCAACAATAAATACTTTGTTTTCTTCTGCTGTATTGAAATTTCCGATTTTGAAATTCATTTTTTGTTTAGAATAAATTTTAAAAATCGTTTTTCATTAATTATTGATTCATCACTTTGTATAAAACCGGCAGACTTAAATCCATTTATCGAGGCGGTATTATCGGGAAGGATGTAAGCGGTGATAGTTGAAACACCCGTCTCTAAAAATATTTTTGTGCACGCCTCTTTCAAGATCTTCTTTGATAACCCTTTGCCTCTGAATTCTTTAGCTAAACTTATACTTACTACCGTAGTAGTGTTTTTAATTTCAAATCGTATTTGACCAATAAAATTAACATTCTTATCAAAAGCTAGCAGAAATATATAATCTTCTTTCCTAACTTTCTCTGCAAACCATTTTGTATGATCATTCAACTTAATAGTGTTAGGGCTAATAGATTGACTTCTAACGACTGGATCATTGGATAAATCGAATACTTTTTGAGAATCGGCGTCAACCGCATTCCGTAAATAGAAACCGTTTTTATTACAAACTTTATCTATTAGATAATTTGCTACGCGGACCGATCCTTGCCCGTCTACATATTCCTTACCAATTCCACTTAATTCTTTACGGACGGTAATTGATTTTAAGGCTTGAACTTGTTCAACGATTTTTCCAATAGAGTTTACATCATAATGATAGATTGTGTTCAGTAAAAATTCTTTCCTTTTCCATTCATGAATATTGTTCTTTTGATTTTCTGCAACCGCAATAGCAATTGAGGGCGTGCCTGTAGCTGCAAGTTCGTATAGTGTTTGCCCGGCGGCAGTAATTGCAATATCTGAAGACAGCATCAGATCGCGCATAAGTGAAGCTGGCGGTGAATAGAATAATTCTGTTGAGTTATCACTGAGGATTTCAATCTCATTTTTATTCATGAAACCGTTGCCGATTACAACATTCTTTTTTATGGAAGGAAAGTTTTCCTGAAGTGATTTTAATATTGTACCTGTTAGATTTTGAACGTCAGTTGCGCCGATTGTTATTAAAATTGAAGAAAGCTCACTCTTAAATTTTCTAGTTCCTGTTTTCCAAAATTCTTTTCTAAGAGGAATATATTTTGCTCCAAGCAGATATTCTTTCCCGGATTTTTTCTTATAAGGAAAAGTTTCAGCGTCTATAGTTCCATTCAAAATAATTCCGCCGGGGTAATCTAGACGTAAATTATCATCAATAAACAATGACACTTTGCCATGCTTTGAAATATTATCGTAAAAATCCTTTCCTGCCAGATATGAATCTACGATAGTAACATCACTGTTCTTTATTTCACTTATTAATTTTGTTGGATGTGCAGCCCAGTCAATAACTTTATGATTTGAACCTTGGAGGAGTGATTTTACATTATCATCGCCATTAATATAAAGTGTGGGATGAATAAATCTTTCTTCAAATGCTTGGTAGAGTGAAAGGCATCTAGTGATGTGTCCGTAACCGGTTTCTGAAAATCCTTCGGTAATGATGGAGATCTTCATTTTATCTTATCAAGTGTTTCGATAATGGTATTCGAAATATATTTTAGGTCATCATCTGCTAGATTAGGGTACATCGGTATAGACAATTCTCGCTCGTAGAATTTTTCTGCGACGGGGAAATCATGAACATTGAATCCATAATTCTTTCGGTAAAATGGTTGAAGATGTACAGGAACATAATGAACCTGGCAATTGATGTTTTTCTCTCTCAATTTTAGAAAATAATTCTTCTTGGAAATCTTTATCTCATTAAAATTTATCTGAAGAGGATAAAGGTGATATGCATGTTTTGCAAATCCGGAAACTTTTGGAACAATAAAACGATTATCATTTCCAAAAATCTTATCATAGTATTCGGCAATTTGTTTCCGTCTCTCGATATTTTTTTCTAATTTTTTTAGTTGACTTATTCCAAGCGCACATTGAAAATCGGTGATGCGGTAATTAAATCCAGGCTCATGCATTTCATAATACCATGGTCCGTCATTCTTTTCTAGATCAGACTCATTTTTTGTCATTCCGTGAGTCCGCATAATTTTTATTTTTTTATCTAGCGCTTCGTTGTTTGTTAAAACAGCTCCGCCTTCACCGGTTGTTATATGTTTTACAGGATGAAAACTAAGATTTACTGCGTCAGCATATTTTGGAGCGTATTGAATTTCATTTTTGTATTCAGCACCCAGTGAGTGGCAATAATCGTTAACAAGTTGAAATCCATATTTTTCTTGTAAAATTTTTAAGGCCCCCCAATCGCATGGATGACCGGCATAATCAACAGCTACAACAGCTTTCACTTTTCTGTTTTGTGTTGAGTATTGTTTTAATTTCCATTCAAGTTCATTCGGATCAAGTGTGTATGAGGATTCATCTATGTCAACAAAATCAGGTGTGGCGCCAACATAAACTGCGCAATTTGCACTTGCTAAAAATGTAATGGGTGATGTGATTACAACATCATCTTTTTTCCATCCCAATCCTAGTGCGATTAAATGAAGTCCGGCAGTTCCGTTTGAAACTACAGAAGCAAATTTTCCACCGAATTTATTATTCAGCTCTTGTTCGAACTTCTGAATTGTCGGTCCTTGAGTAAGCCAATCGGATTTGAGAGTTTCTACAACTGCTTGAATATCGGAATCATCAATTGATTGCCGTCCGTAAGAAAAGCTTTTTGTTATCGGCTGTTGGTTATCGGTTGTTGGTTTTTTTCTCAATTTTTATCCGTTGATCTAGCCTTAAAGGAAATAATGGAAGAATTTATTTTTCTAATCACTAATCACGTTTGTTTTAATAAGCTGCTTCAATTCATCAACACTTAAGAACCATTCATTTGTTCCGCTGTTATATTTGAAACCATACTGACAAAATTTTCCCGGTTTTGAATTACTTGATGTTCTAAACGTTTCAGTATCCCATAATTTTAATTTCTCGTTATCGCCAAGCTGAACAGAGGGAAGGATAACAAAATATTTTTGAAACTCTATTGTATTGAGCGCATCTGCCTCTGTTATCATTTCTTCGTGTATTTTTTCTCCTGGGCGAATACCAACTTCTTCAGTCCTGCATTCCGGGGCAACTGCTTTTGCTAAGTCTAAAATTTTGAATGAAGGAATTTTTGGAACAAACAATTCTCCGCCCCACATTTTATCAAAACATTGTAAAACAAAATCTACACCTTCTTGAAGCGTAATATTAAAACGTGTCATACGTGTATCAGTTATAGGCAAAACACCTGTTTTCTTTTTTTCAATGAAAAAAGGAATTACAGAGCCGCGACTTCCCATAACATTTCCATATCGGACAACGGAAAATTTTATATCGTGTTTACCTTTATAGTTATTCGCAGCAGTAAAAAGTTTATCCGATGTTAGTTTAGTTGCACCGTAAAGATTTATCGGCGCAGCGGCTTTATCGGTGCTGAGGGCTATGATTTTTTTAACACCGCTTTCAAAACAAGCATCAATTACATTTTGTCCGCCGATGATATTTGTTTTAACTGCTTCGAAGGGATTGTATTCTGCTGCGGGAACTTGTTTAAGTGCGGCGGAATGAACAACGATATCTACATCTTCCATTGCACGAGTTAATCTCTTTGCTTCGCGTACATCACCGATAAAATAACGCATTAGTACACTGTCTTTTCTAAAACGCGAATCTTGCTGCATCTCGAATTGTTTTAGCTCATCTCGACTGTAAATGATAATTTTTTTTGGATTGTAGCGTTTAAGAACAGTTTCAATAAATTTTTTACCGAAAGAACCGGTTCCGCCGGTTATAAGTATAGTTTTGCCGTCCATAAATCCTCGTGTTTAACTAATGACAAATTTAGGAAAATTATCATTCTGTTTGCTGTGAAAATATTTAACAATATCAGGTTAATTATAAAGAAAGAGAGTCATTAGAAAGAGATCGGTTGTTAAATCTTTCATCTATATTATTTTCTTTATAAAACCGACCAAGAAATGGGATGTATTTCTCGTAAAGCTTATGAAGTTTTTCCATTTTATAATTTTCGAAGACCCAAAGATGCTTTTTGAACTTCCACAATTTTGAATAAACAGCTCGGTTATAAAATGGCCCCGCTATTCTTATTAAAACATAAACTAACCAATGCCAGAAGTGAAAATTATATCGTGATTGGTGATTGGTGATTAGTGATTGGTTGATAGTATTTTGAAAATAGTTCGCTGCACGAATGTGATTCATTCCGTCACCGAAACCAATAATATCTTCAATTAATTTCTTACGTGTTAAATCTTTTTCAGTACTATAAGAACCTTCTATTTTTCCGGTTGAATAAAACTCATCAATTAACTTTTGAAATGAATTATAATCCTGAACAATTGTAGAACCTTTATAAAGCGGATCGCGGTTGAACTCTACTTCCGGATTAATAAAAATTGTCTGCTTATCCATCAACCAACTTTCAAGCGCTGTTGTAGATTCGAAGCATGTCCAAATGTCTGAAACACTAATTAGATCATGAATAGATTCTTCTTCACATAAGTAAACCACATTATTGTAATGAGCCAGTTCACTCATTTCATTTTTTACTGGCTCGGTTCTTTCGGGCGCGTTTTCTTGTGGGTGCTGTTTTAAAATAAATAATGTTGAAGGGTTTTTGATAATCGCTTGTTCTAAAATGTCTCTTACTTTTTTCCGCTGATCTTCTATCCAGATTAATTTACTCTCATCACCTTTTGCCCACATAAGCAATTCATCTCGTCCGCGTTTGTGATCCAACTTGCCAAACGCCCATCCTGCATAACCAATTACTTTTTTAAATTGAGTGCCGCTATACTTGCGGAGGAATTCTTCTTTCTTCATGAATTCATAAATAGTATAGCGGTCGAATCCGACTCCGCCGGTTACTACAATTTTATCTTTTACCTCCGGAACCTCTTTTCTCAAGAATTCCGCTGTACGTTCACTCCAACAGCAAACAAAATCTTGATAAAATTTTTTATCTCGGTTAAATCCCCAGTAATCAAAACTGCCATCAGTTCTAAAATTTCCTTCAGAGATAAGCGCAAACAACGGAATGTTTTGTTTATGTGCAATCTTTGAAATTTGGAAATAGAGATTACTTCCGATAGTGTTTGCTTGTAAAATTATATCCGGTTTAATGCGGTAGATTTGATGAATATCTATATTAAGTGCATGATGAAATTCGCAGTTCAAAAATCTTTCTGCAAAGTATCTGATAGGCAACATCATTTCAACGTCGCGCCCGACAGCAAAATCCGTAAAGCAAAGTACTTTTATTTTTTTATTCATTTTAATTGTTATGTCATTCTGAAGGAGTCTGGCAGTTGCCGGACGACTGAAGAATCGGAGACTCTTCGCTTTGCTCAGAGTGACAACTTAATGTTTCGTTATTTGATCCAGATAATCAGCTAACTTCTTAGTTAAATTTCTATTTGAGTATTGGGAAATATCTGTTTTATTGGGTGGTAAATTGTTTTGTCTAAATTTATCGTATAAATCTTTTACAGTTCTAATCGTTTTTTCAAGATCATTAAAATCACAAGTATAACCGGCATTAACACCTTGAACAATCTTTGAAGCATCGCTTGCTTCCGGACCAACAACGAGTATCGGTCTGCGCGAAGCAAGATATTCAAAAAGTTTTCCCGGAAGTCTACCATTAACATTCGGCATATCATTTAGAATAAGTAATAATATTTGCGAATGGTACATGCGCTCGAGAGTTTCTTTTCTTGATATATGTTCAGATATCTTAAGATTGTCCGTCAATCCAAGTGATTTGATTTCATCAATGATAGCATGACCGACAAATCCAACCAACTCTAACTCAAGATCTTTTGCAAATTGTTTATTCTCATTTGCAATAATAGAAAGCGCTTGCCATAATGTTTTCGCATTACGATCCGGGCCTAAACTTCCGAAATGACTTAATGTAAATTTTTTTGAAAGAGGTAAAGTAATATTTGGAAAGTCATCTTCATCGTATCCCCAAACAAGAACTCCAACATCTTTAGCTCCGATTGATTCAAGATCTTTTTTCCAGGTGTCGCTGCAGATAGTAATTTTATCTGCCCAGCGAAATACAAGTTGTTCTTTTGCAGCATGAATTTTTTTCGATATAGGATTTAACATTAGCTGGGGAAAGTAGTCCACTTGTGTCCAAGGATCTTGAAAATCAGCGTGCCAGGGTATTCCCAAATTTTTCTTTACTCCGTATGCGATCATGTGAGTTGATTGCGGTGGACCGTTTGTAAATAAAACAGCAACAGGATTTTCTTTTAAATACTTTGATAAAAATTTAACAGATGGACGAATCCAAAATTTTTTAGCATCAGGAATGAAAATATTTCCACGTATCCAAATGCCAAGTTTATGACCAAGACTAGGTTTTTCTTCTTCAAGAAAAACATTGTGTATGCGCTCTTCTTTTTTCTTGCCAGTGATGAACTTAAATAAATTATACGGTTCCCATATTTTTGTTCTTAAAACTTTGACACCGCTGGGTATATCCTTAAAATTTCCTTCATCCAACACAGGGTATTCCGGATTCTCAGCCGTACAAATAATCGGTTCCCATCCCAACTCGCGTAGATATTTTGCAAACTTCAAACAGCGGTGAACAGCAATTCCCCCTGCAGGCGGCCAATAGTATGATATGATTAAAACTTTTTTCATCGTTGGATTATATTCTCCGAATCTTCAGGCGCTTTATCAGATCCGCGAATTATTCCCTTTATAAAATCTATTAATTTCGCCGGACTTAAAAGTATATCCAATTCCCGCTTTTCATAAAAGTGGAAGAAGAAAAGGATAAATGGAAATGAAAGAGTGATCATAATTTTTATTAAGAAAGCTAATATGGAATTCATCGAAGGCAAAAAATAGATAAAGGATGAAAGAACAGCTCCGGTGAGAAGCATGATGAATAATTTTGAATGTTCGTAAGGGATCTTGAAATATTTATTTGAGAACATTTGGGTTACAAAATAAAAAATTGTGAAAGAGATCAGCGTATTAATCGCGGCCGCGAGAATCCCATATTTCGGGATAAAGATAAAATTTAAAATAATATTAAAAATTGCAGAGCTGATTGTTATCCACGCAACATGTTTTGTGTTTTTTGTTAGGAACATTCCCAGCGATGCGGTCAGCCGCATTCCGCTTAGGGCATATGAAAGAAGAATGATCGGGATTATTAAATAAGCAGAATGATATTCGCTTTGTGGTGCAAATATTCTAACAATTTCTTTGCTGAATAATGAAAGAAGAATAAATCCCCAGACAAAAAAGAAAGTTGAGTAAGTCATTAATTTTTGGAAGAAGCGTTTATCATCAGGCATACCGTAATATTTATATGCTAATGGCAACAATCCTAAACTGAACGGCAGAATTATAAACATATTAAGCACGCCGGCTACACGATATCCCAACCCGTAAATAGCAACTGATTTTGAACCGAGCAGAAATTTTATAATAAATCTGTCGCTTTGATTTAGAAGCATAAATCCCAACGAACTGAATATTAGCGGAAAACCGAATTTTAAAGCAGTTTTAAATATTTTATTATCGAAATCAAGTTTCATTTTTGGAATTACTTTTACTACGAGAACAATAATGGTAAATATTTCAGCAATAAGAGCGGCAAATAAAATCCCTTCAATTCCGGAATTAATCCAAGCAACGAAATAAATTGTTAGAACAGTCATCAATAAAGTTTTAAAGACACTAATAACTGAGTAATAAACAGCTTCTTCATCCGCGCGCACCTTAGCAAGGAATAAATTATTCATTACACGGAGAAGTACTATGTAAGAAATTAAACGAATGTATACGGATTTGAATTGAGAATGCTCAAAGAAAGAAGAGTAATTGGAAATTATTAGCTCGGTAATCAAAACAAGGGCAGCGCAAACAATAAACACAAATGAAGATAAAGTAAAAAGCGAAGATTCTTTTTGATCTTTGTATTCGTTGCTGTTGTTAAGAAAAATAATCGAACTTGCTTGACCAAGAATCGCAACTTCGGTTAGAATTTGTATTGCATTATCAATCAGATCCCAGTTACCGAAATCAGTTAGAATTAATTTTGCCGTAAAGAGGGGCAGAAGAATTACACCGACAACTTTCGGCGCAATGTTGCTTAGACTATATACAAAAGTATCTCGGACAGTACTTTTTAGCCGCTCAAGCATTTATGAATTTTCCTGAGTGTTCTTTTTTCTATTTAAATAGAAAACAAAACCGAGTCCGCCAAACATTAGTACATTAAGAATAAGTGAAAGGTATTTTCCCAACACAAAATTTTTGGGTTCATAGACAAATTCAACTTTATGTTCTCCCTTCGGGACAACAATTCCCATAAATCCGTGATTAGTTTTGTGAATGATTGTTTCAGCTTTATCAACAAAAGCTTTCCAGCCAGGTAAATAAGTAGTGCCGAAAAACAAAAAACAATTTCCTTGGGATTTTGTTTCTGCAATAATCCGTTCATCCTTGTATTCGGAGATATTTGCAATGTTTGTAGAATCTCCTTTATCAAATTTGAAGTCAAGAGAGTTAACAAAGGCAAGCTTCTTAGGATTAAATGAATTTTCTTTTATTGCATTCAAAATTTCTACAGAGGGTTTTTGCGCAACACTATCAACAAAGTAAACACGGGGCAGCCACATGTTATTTCGATTAACAAATGTTGTTGAATCTGGTGACATTGCAATTTGTGTGAAGTATTCGAAGGGGAATGGTTTATCGGTTATAACGTATTTTACGCCAAGCATTCTCCATAATGTAAAATTAGCGGGTGTTACTGCTTCTATAATATCTTGATAGCTGCGTGGCTTTACAGCGGAGTAGCCGGTTAAATCTTCTTGATGAAAATAGACATTATAGTTTGCATTGTTACCAGCGGTGCCCATCCCTTCGCGTTTCATGTTCAAAATTCTAAATGGATTTTTCTCATTTTGTTTTTTAATTACAGAGATATAATCCGGCTCACGAAACAATTCTTTTATTTGTTCGGCATCAACATAACTCGCACCACGATTTCCAATTCTGAAAAGATCAAACAAAATCATAACTGCTAAGCCAAAAACAAACAACTCTTTATTTAGTTTAGAAGTTATATAAGCGTAGCTTATACCGGCAGCAAGAGCAAGTAGAGCAAATGCAATCATCAAATCGGCTTTAAACATATCTGCCATATATTCTGTTAGAGCTGTAAACATTTGAGATTGTTGCGACTGACCGATTAATGCTGCATGATCATTAACGCGTTGAGTAAACCAACTTCCTAAACTTCCACCCAGAATAATTGATAGCACAAATAATCCCGCAAAAGATATTGCAGAATTTCTTAAAACTTTTTCGATCTTAGGATTTTTTTCTTCACGAAGAGAAATTATTTTCATTATGCCAAGACCGGCCAGAATAGGAAAGGTGATTTGAAGAACTGTAAGGATCATTGAAGGAGCGCGGAAGTTGTTGAATGCAGGGAAGTAGTGATACATTAAATTATAGATCACGGGAAAATTATTTCCGAATGAGATAAGTAAAAAAAGCACAACAATTATTCCCCAAAATTGAATAACCGGTTCTTTCCAACGGACGAGGAGAGTAAAAAGTCCTAACGCAAAGATTATTACACCCATATACATCGGCACGTCTACACTTCTCATCTGTCCGAAATATGTATTCACGGGTACATCTTGATTTTGAGAAAGAGTTCCATTGTAAGTTGAATTTCCAAAGCCGTAATAGGAAGGAACGATAAACGTTAAAACTTCACCCGGTGAAAACGAATAACTTGTTGCATATTCATATGACTCACTTTGTATTGGTGAACCCGGATTTTGTTCTTCCGTCAAACTTTTTGTTCCGCGTGTTGAGTAAGGTTTGTATTCATAAAGTTGAGAATAAGTATCGAATGACATAAGAAAAGCAATTAGGGCGGCGGCAGCAACAACGCCGAGAGATTTTAATAATTGCCTCTGTAAAAATTTATCTTTTATAACAAACGAACGAACGAAAAAATAGATAAAATAAATCATCGTAGTAAACGCAAAGTAAAATACGATTTGAACATGGGCGCCCAGAACGAGAATGTGCAATCCGAAAACAAAAAGAAAAAGATCTAACAATTTAATTTCTTTCTGAAACTTGAAGAGCATCATCAAAATAAATGGGAAAACGGCAAGGCTCATCAGTTTTGAAATGTGACCTATGTAAAAGAATAGGAGTATCCCGGTACTAAATATTGTCGCAGTAGCGACAAGAAAACTTACACTTCTGCTTGCGCCGAACCTCCTCATAAACATAAATGAAGTAAATGCCAGAATAACAAAACTGAAAGTATAGATCGCATTGTAGTCGCGGAAGAAAGACGAATAAACTTTTGTTGTGTATGAATATACCGAAGCTGTTAGATCAAACCATCGCAGCGACATTGATGTGGCAACTGCGGGCATCCCGCAAAATATGTATGGATTCCAGAGAGAGAATCCATCGCGGTCTTTTGTAGCGTATTCTCTCAAACTCTTAACCTGAACAAGATCACCTGAATACGTAGTTTTATTTCCGAACATTACAGGTGAGAAGAATATTAAGATTAAGAGCAAGATCAAGAGTAGTAATGCGGGTGTTTGATATTTCTTAGGTATGTACTTATCAAACGAAAATCCGTTCTCACTCGATTTAGTTTGTGTCGGTGTAATTTTTTTTTGCTGCTTAGACATTTATTCTCCAATAGTTTTCTTCGCGATCTTTGCGAATACTCTGCGATCTTTGCGTTTAAGGCTTTTAACGCAGAGAACACAAAGCACGCAAAGTTTATTTTAAAATTGTTCGAGCATAATTTTCCCAACTCATATTTACTGCTTGTTCTGCAACATGTTCACGGGGAATCGGTTTTTCTAAATACAATTTCATCACTTCATACATAGATTCAATATTTTCCGGTTCAGCAAGATAGCCGTTGTAACCATGTCTTATAGTTTCGGGAAAGTGACCAACTCTTGTTGCAACACTTGGCAATTTAAAATTATATGCGATTGATTCTACTCCAGAAGGTGTGGCAACAAGATAAAATAAAACATTACAGTCCGCCACTTGAAAATATTTGTGCACCTCTTCATTCCCAACATAACGGTTTATAACCACAGCCTGATTATGAATGCCAAGCTCGTCAATTAAATTAAGGGGACGATAGTTACTTTCATCATCACTTTTTCGGAGAAGTAATTTCTTTATTACTCTGAAAAGACTCTTTTTAATTTTTGTTGATAATTTATTTGTATCAAGCGTATTCCAAAAAGATTCGCCCACAATCAAAAGAGAAACATCATCACGTTCTTTAGCTAATTTGGCAAATGAACGAATCACATTATGCAAACCTTTGTATTTGCGTATAAATCCGAAGAATAAAAAAACATGCTTGCGCAAGCCGAGTTCTTCTTTAACTTTTTCCTTGTCGAAAGAAGAATCCGGTGTAAACATGTCATAAACAGGATGGTAAAGCTTGATGATTTGTTGCTGGTGATTAGTGATTAGTGATTGGAGATCTTCACTATTCGTTCTGCGATCGTCGTTAGTTAGAACAAAATGTTTTGTTGGGAATATTTTTTGCAACTCGTCTAATGTTTTTAGAGAGTGCACTATAAACGTGTGTGGTTTAGAAAGTGCATACCGAATCATTCCATTATCAATTGTGCTGCCTTCCTTTTGTGCAACTACATGAAGATCAAAAATGATTTCGCATTTGCAAACTTGCTTTAGTTTATTTACAATCCATCCCATCGGCAATCCTTGAATTGCAATCGCCCACTGAAATATTGTTATATCGGGATTTATAATACCTATTACATTAACAGTTTCTTCCCAGGAGAAGGGATTATTATAGTTAGTAATGTATTCAACTTTTATTTTGGTCTCTTCAAGGAGATTTTTTTTGCTTGAACGGTCAATGAAGTCACGCGGAATAATTGAAGGATATTGTTGTGTCCATGAAACAATGTAAACTTCGGCACCTTGTTTCTCTAATGCTTTTGCAAGAGAAGAAGTATAATTTGCAATTCCGCCTTTAAATTGCGGACCAGGACCAAAGACAACAACTTTTTTCATTTATGAATTACAATTTTGGATTTACGATTTAACAATAGTTCGTTTTCCGGTTTACTTTTCACGTCTTACGTTTTCTATCGCAACATCGAAAACTCGTTTCATCCCTTCTTCCAAAGAAATTTTTGGTTCCCATCCTAATTTCTCCTTAACAAAATTCATATCGCAATAACGCGAATGAACCCCCATTGGTTTATCCACAAGAGGTTTAATTGTTGGATTGTAATCGGCAAACTTGCAGAAAACTTTTATTAGATCAATGAAAGTTGTTAACTTACCTGAGCCTATATTAATTGCAGTACCATCATGAATTTTATCCATTGCAAGGAACATACAATCCATCACATCATCAATATGAACAAAATCTCTTCCCTGCTGTCCGGTTCCCCAAACAACAAAGGGATTTTCTTTTTTGGCTGCGCGCGCCGCAATTGCCGGAACAGGATAAGTTAAATCCTGATCTTCACCATAACCGCTGAACGGGCGAATGCAAACGATAGAGATTCCATAATTACGAGCAGCAATCTTTGCTAAAAACTCACCGGTCATTTTTGTCCAGCCATAAGTTAGATCCGGCATACCGAGAACAAATCCATCTATATTAATATCGGCTTCTTTCAAAGCAACAGCATCACTTTCAGTTTGCATGTTAATAGGATAAGCGGCGGATGAGCTTGGATACATTACGCGTTCCGGTTTTGCTTTTGCAATCCAGTTAAAAAATTCTGCATCAATAGAAAGATCAAGAGCTACCGCCATTGGGTCGCCCTCAATTTTTGCTCTACCGCCAACAATAGCTGCAAAATGAAACGCATCGCCAAAGCGATCTATCTTTAAACCGTATTCTCTTTCCAGCCACTTAGGGTCTTGTAAAAGGTTATTCAAGAATTTTCTAAAATCCATTTTCCAGTAGAAAAGCCGTTCATCCTTACCAAAAATTTCTATGTCTTTAATTTTTTTTGTTGCCTTATCTTGAAGCCAGGTTGAAGGATGTGTGCCGACAGATAAATCATCAACCATAATCACACAATCATTTGTGCGTTTTAATAATTGTTTGACGGTATTTCTTCCAACAAATCCGCATGCACCGGAGACTAAATGATATTTCATGTGAATAAATTCCTAATGTTGGTCTAAAAATAAGAATTTTTAATTAGAATGCAGGGGGCGGAATATTGAAGCAATCCACAGAAAAAAGTAAACTTTAAATACTGATTACTTTTGTTCTTTAATCACGTATTCTTTTTCATCTTGAAAATTATGAACTAAAATTTCCCCCAATAAACCGATTGCAAAGAATTGTACACCAACAATGATCAACAAAATTCCCAGAAAGAAGACTGGTCTGTTAGCAATGGGGGAATGTGGTTTAATAAAAAACCATTCGTATGCCAAAACAAGATTAACAACAAATCCGATTAGAGCGATAAAAAATCCGACAAAACCGAAAAGATGCATCGGACGTTTAATATAACGAGTAGTGAAGATAACCGTGATTAAATCAACAAAGCCCTTAAAGAATCTTGTTATACCGAATTTTGTTTTACCGTAGCGGCGGGGATGATGTTTAACAATAATTTCCGCGACGGAAAATCCTTTCCAGTTAGCAAGAACAGGAATATAGCGATGAAGTTCACCATACACACGAATATTCTGAACGACTTGTTTGCGGTAGGCTTTTAGTCCGCAGTTAAAATCGTGAATTTTAACTTTTGTGAATAACCGTGTTATGTAATTAAAAAATTTTGAAGATAATTTTTTTATTATAGGATCATATCTTTTTTTCTTCCAGCCTGAAACAAGATCATAACCCTCTTCAAGTTTTTTTAAGAGATTCGGAATTTCAGCGGGATCGTCTTGAAGATCAGCATCCATTGTAATAACCGCATCGCCTGAAACATGATTGAATGCAACTTGAAGTGCGGCAGATTTTCCATAATTAGTCCGGAAACTGTAATAATGAATTTTATTATCAGTCCTGATAAGTTCTTTAATCACGCTTAAAGATTTATCAGAACTGCCGTCATCAACAAAAATTATTTCGTAATCGGAGGAAATTCCCCGGAGTGTTTTTTTTATTTCGTTGTAAAGTGGTCTAAGAGATTCTTCTTCATTTAAAAACGGTACAACAACAGAAATTTTCTTAAAACTAAAATTTTGAACTTGCTGCTGAGGTTGGTTCGGTTCACCGGAAGAAGGACGGAATTTTTTTCTGTTATTATAATATCTTCTATAAGGTTTCTTAGTTGGATTTTGCTTTTGTGATTGTTGTGCCGGTTGATTTTGCGCTGAAGTTATTTCAGCTTTAGGCTGTTGTACCTGTGGTTCCGGTTTATTCTGATTATCCAAGACCTATCCGTTTATTTTTGAAATCGTTGATGTTCGTGATTATTCTTTTCAAAGTTAAAATAAGAAGTTGCTAAAATCAATTTGGCAAAAGAACTGCCTAATTTTAACCAAATTTGACACTGCTAAGAACAATCTTTAGATTTCCTCCAATAAGAAAGCAGTTTTATGGGTGGAATAATATTCTGGGGAATTATTAGATCGGCGATTTTAATTCCTGTACTTTGGATATTATATGGTTTGATGGAATATAAATATTGGTGGTGGTTCGGAATACTTTCTGTGTATGGAGTGATTATCCACCCTGCTCTAATAAAATATAATATATTTCTACAAGAGAACGACGAGTTAATTAATAATACGCTTTGTTCATCATGTAAACATTTTGATAAAACTGCTGTTTTGTGTCTAAAGTTTGATAAACATCCAACTTTAAATAGTCTTCCATGTGAAGGAATAGACTGGGAGCCAATGGATTCTAAAAATGAAACGACAGAAATACATACATAATAAAGAGAGATCAATTAAGAGTAAAACGATATTTTGCGCTGAATGCGGAGAAGAACTAGATATGTTTGGTATCTCCGGTTCTGAAATTGATTTAGAAAAAATTAAAGAACGTCATAAACACTGTAAAGAAAAAGGGAAGTTTAAAGGGGATAAATGCGCAATGCTCTTTATAGCGGACGAAACTGAACCCACATCAACTCGGGATGAAGACGAGTAAATTATTAGCATACCTCCAGCAAAAATTCTTTTATTAACTTTTATTTATATGTTGATAATTATTCCGGATATAAATAAGTTCATCGGGAAATAATTCTTATATAGTAAAAAGGAAAGTTTATTGAAATTTGTAATAAAGAATAATTCCGGTTGTCTAGCCACACCATTCAATCTCACCTTGCAATTAATTTATTAAATGAGAAAAAGAATATAGAAAACTAATTAGAAGGAGTATCTCATTATGGGTAGTCAATTATGGCAGCGGAAACCTGTCGAACACTTTGAATTAGAAATGAAAGAGAGCAAGCTAAAACGTGTTCTCGGAAAGTGGGGCTTAACTTCTCTTGGTGTGGGCGCAATAATCGGCGCAGGAATATTTGTAATGACAGGAGTTGGTGCAAAAGAATATGCGGGTCCTGCATTAGCTCTTTCTTTTGTCGTTGCTGGCATAGGTTGCACATTTGCTGCATTGTGCTATGCTGAGTTTGCTTCATTTCTGCCTGTTGAAGGTTCTGCGTACGCATATTCTTATGCAACTGTAGGTGAATTATTCGCTTGGATTATCGGCTGGGATTTAATTCTTGAATATGGTATGGGTGCTTCTGCCGTCGCTGTTGGTTGGTCCGGTTACCTCGCAAAGTTTTTACATCTCTTTAATATAAAATTTCCAATCTGGTTAATGAATGATGTTTTTACAGGGAAGGAAATGATTGCGGAGGCAACACATAAAGGAACACTCGTAGATCTTTCAACGCGTTTTTCTGATGTAAGTTTTCCAACAATATTCGGAATTGATTTTGCTGTTAATCTTCCGGCGTTGTTAATCATTTGGCTTCTTACATCAATTCTTGTTAGAGGAATTAAAAATGCATCAAATACAAACAATGTAATGGTTGCAATCAAAGTTGTTGTTGTGTTGTTCATTATTATTTTAGGCGCTAACTATATAAACACTGCTAATTGGGATCCTTTTATTCCTGCACGCGGATTTTATACTGATTCATTTGGTACCCACGGTGCATTTGGTCTATTGGGTATAGTTTCCGGAGCGGCATATATTTTCTTTGCATATATAGGATTTGATACAGTTTCAACACACGCAGGTGAAGCAAAGAATCCTCAAAAAGATGTTCCCTTTGGAATAATAACTTCTCTAATCGTTTGTACAATTCTTTACATTCTTGTAGCACTTGTACTTACCGGAATGGTTAATTATAAAGATATAGATATTACCGCGCCGATTGCAGCAGCGTTTGGTTCGCAAGGTTTGAACTATGCTGTTTTTATTATTTCAATTGCCGCAATTGCCGGACTCACATCTGTTTGTATTGTAATGCTTCTTGGTCAATCGCGTGTATTTTATGCAATCTCAAAAGACGGATTACTTCCAAAGAAAACATTTGGAGAAGTTCACCCGAAATTCCGTACTCCGTGGAAAGCAAATATATTGATAGGTTTAGTTGTGTCACTTGTTTCTGCTTTTACTCCAATTGAAGGTATTTCTAAGATGGTTAATATTGGAACGCTGCTCGCATTTGTTTTAGTCTGTCTCGCTGTTTGGATTATGAGAAAAAAAGAACCAACACGCCACCGCCCGTTTAAAGCACCGGTTATTTGGTTTGTTGCACCAATGGGAATTATTTTCAATCTGGGTATGATGTTAACTTTGGAATGGCAGAACTGGGTACGTCTTGCTGGTTGGCTTGTAATCGGCTTATTAATTTATTTCTTATACGGAAAGAAGCACAGCGTAATGGCTAAACGACTAGCTGAAGAAAACAATAAACACTAAAAATATTTTTTAGATAAATATTTCATAAAAAGGACTTTCATTACAATAATGAAAGTCCTTTTTATTTTTCTCTTCACAAGTCTTATAATCTCTCACAATAAAAAACCACATTAGTTTTGCTGACAGATGATTTTTATTTATTTTTGCCCCGCACCCTTAGCTCAGTTGGTAGAGCATATGACTCTTAATCATCAGGTCGCGGGTTCGAGTCCCGCAGGGTGCACTAAAAACTCCAACAGAAGTTGGAGTTTTGTTTTACTCTTAAAATACAACACTCTTCCTTAATCAAATCAGACTTTCAGACCAGTTGACTTTTAATATACATTTAACGAGGTTTCATCGAGTTAAGTTTTCCCAGGCTTAATCAAAATATTTAGAGGGCCACATGAAACATTTAGTTACATTCCTTCTAATCATTCTCTTAATGTCCGGTTGTAAAAAAGACGACAGTAACCCCGTCTCATCAAATCCTAACGGAAATAGCGGAAATATAAAAATTGGCGATGTTGTTGATCTTACTACACAAACAATTAATTTGAATGGCGGCACAGTCACAGTTACCAAACCAGGCGACCCGCTTAATGGATTAACTGTAACTATTCAACCAAATTCGTTTACACAAGCACAAACAATAAAAATCTCATCAGCTCCAATTTCCAGTCATCAATTAGGTCAATACTTTAATCCGCTTACTTCAATGATAAAGATTACATATCAAGGTGGTTATGCAGATAAAACGATGAGAATAAAAATTCCAATAACTCTTCCAGCAGGAAAGTTTGCAATGGGTTTTTTCTACAACGAGCAAACAGGAAAGTTAGAAGGAATTCCAATCGAAGAATTAGCAAGCGATCATATCACAGTTGCAACAAAATATTTTGCTTCTAACACAAATCAATCTTTGGGTAAAAAAACAAATTTAGATATAGTTGGAGATCTTGTTATTGGAATGATTGATGAATCAGTACTAGCCGGTCAAACAAATATTGATACAGGTTTTAAACCGGGAGTTGACGATTGGGAATTTATTAATTATGGATCTTATTTGGCGCCCAATGGGATTTGTGCTGGAATGACATTAACTGCAATGTGGTACTATTTAGAAAGAAAGAATACCGATGGAGCGTTGTTCCATAAGTACGATACATTTAATGATAAGACACAACCTGGAAAACTTTGGCAAGATAATCCTAAGGGCTACCGCTTCGCATCTGCAATTCAATCTGATTTAAATTGGGATGCCCGTGAAACAGAAAGATTATTTCAGGAAGGAGATCCAGTTCTAACTTGGAAGGCGTTTGCACTTTCAATGCTGTTAACTAAAGAACCACAATATGTTTGTTTAAGATCAACAACTCATATAGGACATGCTGTTGTTGCATATCAAATGAATTATCAAACGGGCGATTTAATAGTTTCAGATCCGAATTATCCATCGGGTTACCAAACAAGCGGGACTACGATAAACAGAACAATTAAATTCAGCGGTAATAAATTTAATCCTTTCCCAGCTTCACTTAAAGCAGATGCGAACGCTACAGTTTTTGATACCGTTTACTATTATGGAAAAGCGACAATGATTGATTGGGATAAATTTAGATCCAGGTGGACTGAAGTAACATCAGGTACAATTGGTAACGACAAATTTCCGACATATAAATTGTATGTAGAAAGAGTTGGAGGAGATGAATTAGTTGATAATTATGTTCTCAACTCAGATACATTGACAGTTCTCTGTAGATCAACCAATAGCGCTGAATTTTTAACGGGAACAGATCGGCTGCAGCTTTTTTATATTTTCGATCAAAATGGAAATCAATTAATAAAAGCTGGCGGCGCTGCAAAAGGAATTGCAAAACTAAAATTAGGTTCAGGGACAACTAAACTTGGGTTTTATATTTGTGGAGCTAAAAATAGTATTGCCGAAAATTATGTAGACTTTAAATGGATTAATGTAAACCGCCTTGGAATGACGATTGATCCAAATCCATTAAACGGCGATATAAATAAAGAATATACATTCACGGCAAATGTGCAAGGCACTCCTCCGGCTACCGCAAACAAATATGTCTGGAATTTTGGAGACGGAACTCAAGATGTTACTGTAACCGGTAACAATACTACAAAACATACATATACAACGTCTGGTACTTTTACTGTATCACTGAAATTGTATGACAATACAACTAATAATGTGGTTCTTACAGCAGCGTCAACTGTAAATATGTTATCAAGTTTTGCTTATGAAGTTATGACTACCCAAACAGTGCAAATAGTTTTAACGGGAGTAGTCGTTTATGACAAATACTATCCTAACAGTACAATAAATTATTACTATCAAAATCCAATTATAAATAAAAATTATGGACGGAACAGCCAAACAATTAGCTGGTCCGGCCTTTCGTTTTCAATAAATTATACTTATAAGTTTCCTCCATTTGAAGGTTATACAGGACAAGATACTTTAACTGCAACGGGAACTATAAATGGTTCAATTTCTCAAGACGGAAAAAATGTTAGCAATATTACTGCTCACGAAAAAGTAACGCATAAGTTAAATCAGGCATATACGGATTTAACAATTGTCATTCATGATATACCGTTTGTAGTAAAAACAACAACAAGCAGTGCTTCTGGTGTAAGTTATATGGAATATTGGTATTCTTCCTCTTCACCCGCTCAAGGAAATGTTGCGTCGCTTCAGTTGATAGAAAAAAGGGAAATTGATACAAATATATACACCGAAGTAATGAATACGGCATCGTACAATATGGCTTATATTTATGTTTCTTTATTGAAGAAGTTGTGAAATAAATCTATTGCGAAAAATTTTCTACCTCAATTATTTTTATCAGCAAACATCGAAGATTTAAACTTCTGCACTTAAATTTTTGTCAAGTATTTGTTATAATTCATCTCGGAATTGATTCATTAATTTAAGTCGCGGAGACTATAATGTATTCTAAAAAACTTGCCAGAAAGATTGTGATTTCTATTTCAATTTTTTTATTTGTTATTGTCAACGGCTGCAGCAGTGTAAAAGAAACGGCAAGCAGTTGGAGAAATAATGAAATAAAAATTGATGGAGATATTTCAGATTGGCAAAATTCTTTGGTGAGCATCCCAGATAAAAAATTAGCTGTAGGTTTTAAAAACGATGATAAGTTCCTATACATTAGTTTAATTACGGATGATAGAGTAAAAGTAATGCAAATGCTGCGGGGTGGATTTATAACGTGGTTTATTCCTAACGGGAGGAGCGATAAAACCTTTGGAGTTAAATTTCCTTTAGCCAATAAAGATTTGTTGAGCGAAGAGTTAAATAATATGAATAGGGAAACTTTCCAGCAGGAGAATCGGGGAAATATGGAAAAACAATTATCACGGTTATTAATTCAACAAAAAGAATTTGAAGTTATTAACAAGGATAAATTTCCATTGAGTCTTATGTATCTAGAGAACAAAGAAGGAATAAAGGTAAAACTCGGTTATACTGAAAATAATTTTGTGTATGAATTACAGGTTCCATTAATCTCAGGCGAAAATTATACTTACACTATAAAAGCAGCGCCAGGAGAAAAAGTAAATATCCGTTTTGAAACTGAGCAATTTGATTCAGAAAATATACGTAATGCAATAAAAGAGCGCGGTACTATGCAAAGAGGCGAAGGAGATATTCCAAGTGCACAGAGAGAAGGAAGCGGAAGAATGCGTCAAGGAATGCCCGGATTTCAGAAACTAGATCCGATCAACTATTCATTTGATGTAATACTTCAACAGTCACCGAAATAAATTGGAATGAAGCATATGAATTTTAGATAGTCAATTTAGTTGCACACGATCACATTCAACTGTTGATATACTTTTTTTCTTTAAGTAAGTTGAATATGGTATTTAAGTCTATTGTTATGCATCTACAATTTTATTTTTACTTCAATATTTTTTTTGCAAACCCAAAATATTTGCTATTCTCTTTTTTGATTAATTCTCGCATTAACCTAAAATAAATTTATGCTGCTCTTAATATCCAACGGTATCGTCAATTATATAATATAGAAGGTGAATCATGAATGCATTATTAAAATATTTCTTTTTGTTATTTACTGTATCTAACATTCTAGCTCAAACGCCAAAATGGACAACGTACGACTACAACACTTCAAATTATTCTTTAACTTCTGTCTACTGTTTAGCTACAGATGCTTCAGGCAATGTTTGGATAGGCACAAATCAGTCAATAGTTAAATTCAATCAACTAAGTACATGGAATGTTTATAACTCGTCCAATTCCGGAATGCCGAATGATCGAGTTGTAGATATTGCGATTACGGGAACGAATTCAATTTGGATTTGTACCTACGGAAACGGGCTATTGAATTATAACGGAAGTATCTGGCAGCAATATCTACCTTCCAACAGCGGTATACTAAGCAACTATACATATTGTGTCGGATTTGATTCTCCCGGAAATGTATGGACAGGAATCTATTCAGCTAACGCACAAAATGCCGGTGTAGTAAAATGGACCGGAGGAAGCAATTGGACGCCTTATACTTTTACAGATACTTATAATTACAAGAACGTTGAAGCGATTGCGAAAGATAATGCCGGGAATATTTGGTGCGGTACAACAATCGGTTTGTATAAATTTAATCCCACAAACTCAACCTGGACAGTTTATACAAAAGAAAACACAAGTGGCGGTTTGGGAGGAAATTGGGTTAGAGTAATTGTACCCGATGCAGTTGGAAATATTTGGCTGGGTACTATGGATTTAATTAGCGGTTCTTATGTTGGAGCTGGTTTAATAAAATTTAATCCTACGTCAAATCTATGGTCAAATTATACAAACACGGATCCTAACAGTAAAGTTGTTAGCGCAATAGCTTTTAGAAACACTGACATATGGGTAGGAACTGGATTCTGCGGTCAATATAACGGAAATGGTCTTTATAAATTTAATCCAACAAACTCAACTTGGACGAATTACTATGTTGACAGCAATACTTTTCCAGGGAATTGTGTGAATGATCTTGTGGTTGACAATAACAATAACCTATGGATTGCCGGCAACAATATTTTAACAAAAGTAGATTTCAATCCGACTGCGGTTGATGATTATCTTGAAACAATTCCAACGCAATTTACTTTGAATGCCTATCCCAATCCTTTTAATCCAACAACTAAAATTGAATTTGCAATTCCTATGCAAGGAAAATATACTATCAAAATTTACAACACGTTAGGACAAGAACTTAGCAAGTTGGTAGATCATGAATTAGTTGCCGGTATTCACAGTGTAACATTTGATGCTAGCGGCTTTGCTTCCGGAATTTATGTCTGCAAACTAAACGGAGATAATGTTAATCTCAGTAAGAAAATTGTTTTGATGAAATAAATTTTATTTTTCCATTAAATCCCCTCTTTAATAAGGAGGGGATATTGGAAATATTACGCCACATCAAATCCTTTTGATGCCACCCAAATCTTAAACCATTCTTCTCGTGTTAATTTTATTTCTGAACCTTTTAGAGCAGATTTTATCCGATCGATCTTCCCGCTTCCCAACACAACATTAAAATTTACGGGGTGAACCAACAGCCAAGCAATTGCTACCGCGTCAATTCCAACTTGATATTTATACGCGATCTCATTCAAAACAGTTCTAACACGATTTGCCTGCTCGCTGTTTTCCCAAAACATTCTTCCTCCGGCGAATGGAGACCAAACCATGGGTGGGACTTCTTTCTCTTGTAGAAAATCAATGTTCCCGTTATCAAAATGTTCAGTATTTAAAACTGAAACCTCAATTTGATTTGTAACAAGAGGAAAATCTAAACGTGACTGTAAGAGTGAGTATTGATGTGGCAGAAAGTTTGATACGCCAAAATGTAAAACTTTTCCTGATTGCTTAAGATCAATAAACGCTTCTGCAGTTTCATCAGCATTCATCAATGGATCGGGGCGGTGGATAAGAAGTAGGTCAATATAATCCGTTGATAAATTTCTAAGTGAGTTCTCGGCAGATTTTATTATATGCACTTTTGATGTGTCGTAACAATGTAATTGATGTTCCGGAAATTTTTGCGAAATTAATTTTATTCCACACTTTGTAACTATCTGCATTTTATTTCGTAATGAATGATTTTCTTTCAACACATTTCCGAATAAAGCTTCACATTCATAACCGCCATAAATATCGGCATGATCAAATGTTGTAATTCCTAATTCAAGAGATTGGCTAATTAAAGTGCTGAGTTGTTGAACAGAATAATTCCACTCACGTGCGCGCCAAAAACCGAGAGAAATTCTTGATAGGTTAAATTCCATATTTACTCCAAAGAAATCTATTTGCTGATATATAATATAGTATTTAGATTGAATTAGTAATAAAAGGATATTTAAAAATGAAACCGAAGATTAACTTTTTATTATTTGTTATAATTCTACACTCTTTGTTTTACTCTTTGCATTCCCAATCCATTCGTCCGATCCGAGATAATATTGGTTTTTGTTGGAACGCTGAAGAGATGAACCAGTTTATGAATTATTTATCAAATGAAGACCACACCAAGCCAGCTAATCAATCCCAAAATCTTTTCGCTGCGATTTCTGTTCACGATGATTATCTCTATGCGGGAAAAGTTTATTATCCACTTTATAAAAATATAAAAACAAAAGAAGTTGTAATCTTTGGTGTAACACACGGAACAGTGCGCAAAGAAATGGGCTCTCTATCTAATGTTATTATTCTAGATGAATTTGATAAATGGCGAGGACCATACAAGGACATTGAAATTTCCTCATTAAGAGAAATTATTAAATCAGAACTTCCGAAAGAAGATTTTATTGTAAGCAACAAAGCACACGAGATAGAGCATTCAATTGAGGCGATAGTTCCTTTCCTTCAATATTATAATCGGGATATTAAAATTACGCCTATCATGATAACACAAATGTCTTATGAAAAAATGGAAGATATAACCGATCGTCTTTCAAGAATTATTCTAAATTATATTAAAGGGAAAAATCTTGTACCAGGTAAGGATATTTTCTTTTTAACTTCAAATGATGCAAATCATTATGGAGAAGACTTTAATAACTCGCCTTACGGATTGGATGCATCAGCACACAAAACCGCGACGGAAAATGATATGAAAATAGTTTTGAAAGATTTAGTCTTAGAAGTAACAGAAGATAAAATAAAAAATACCGCCAACGATCTTTGGCCAGATCCCAAGAATAAAAAAATAGTTCCTTTGTGGTGCGGAAGATATCCAATTGTATTTGGTTTGCAGACAATTCTTAAAGTCGCAAATGGCCTAGATAATAAAAAAATATACGGAACATTGTTTAAATACTCGGATACGTTCACAGAAAAAGTGCTGCCGGTAAAAAATACAAGCATGGGTTTAACAGCAGTTTTTTCATATAAGCATTGGTGTGCATGGTTTACAGAAGGATTTTATTTGGAATGAAACGAAAAAGTGAAAGGTGAAAGGTGAAAAGAAAAATCATTTATTCTGTCAGCATGCTAATAATTGTCTACCTATTGCTTCTTATCCCTTTTGAAAAAAACGAGTCTCCAAAAGTTGCAGCTAATAAACAATTCGTATGGAACAGAGACTCTCTTTGGCTTTCTCTCGAATCTTTCTATGTTAATGCGAAGAAAAAAGATTGTGCTCAACTCAATAATGAAATAAAAAAATCATTTCTGTATTTGAATGCGGTATTGGACTCAATCGAAAGAGTTTCTCTGATGGCAACTGATTCAAAATTTTTAAGGATTGAAAACGGAATATTTTATACTGCCGCGTTAGTCGGTGCTTGCCAAGAACATCTTTCCGATTTTATAAACCTTTTTTCCCGAATAAGAAATGCAGTTAAAGAACAATCAATCAAATGGAATTTGAATGATATAGCTACGCGGCAAACAATATACAAATTAATTTACGGTGGACGCGCTGCTGTTGAAGAACTTCTTCTTCAAGCAGATAAAAATAAAATACTCTCTTTGATAATTGGTAAAGAGGAAATCTCTTCCACGCCAACAACAGTTATCAACGGATTGGTAATTCATAGCGGAGATATTTTAGTATCACGCGGCGGCGCACCTACCTCGGCATTAATAGCGCGAGGAAATGATTATCCCGGAAATTTTTCCCACGTTGCCTTGGTTTATGTTGATGAAAAAACCGGTAAGACTTATATAATTGAATCTCATATTGAAAAGGGTGTTGCTATTGCTTCAATTGATGATTATTTAAAAGATAAAAAACTTCGTATCATGGTTTTGCGTTTGAGAGCTGATAATTCCAAGATGCTTCAAGATAAAATGCTTACACATAAAGCCGCAAAGTTTGCATTTGAACGAGTGTCCGCTCAACATATCGCATACGATTTTGAAATGAATTTTGATGACAGCACAAAATTGTTCTGTTCTGAAGTCGCTTCATCTGCATATAAAAAGTTCGGCATAAATCTGTGGATGGGTCTATCAACCATTTCATCTAAAGGTATTGCAAAATGGCTTGCCGGATTTGGAGTTAAAAATTTTGTCACTCAAGAACCATCTGATTTAGAATACGATCCCCAGTTAACAGTAGTAGCCGAGTGGCGCGATCCCAATACTTTATTTAAAGATCATATTGATAATGCAATAATTGAAGCGCTTCTTGAACAAGCCGAAGCAGGAAAAGAGCTTAGTTATGATTGGTATCTTCTTCCAATTGTCAGAACAGTAAAATTATATAGTACAATCCTAAATCTATTTGATAAAGTCGGACCGGTTCCGGAAGGAATGAGTCCTGAATCCGCACTCAGACATAAAAAGCTGGTTGCTATGCATGAAGAAATAAAAAATGAAGTTGAGATTAAAATTAAGAGATTCATTGAACAAATGAATTATAATCCCCCATATTGGAAATTGGTTTCATTTGTCAGAGAAACAATAAAAGAGAAAAAGATTTTCTAGTGATGCCCCTTATGAAAAGTAAATCAAAAAACCCATGGTTACAAATACCAGCTGAAGATTACGAAAGACACATGTCCGCGTCAAACGTAGCACAGCTACAAATGCTTAATAAAATATTTGCAGATGTCGTGAATGAATATCAACCTAAATCTATTGCTATTCTGGGCTGCACAACGGGAAATGGTTTTGAACACTTGAATAATAAAAATATTGAACGGGTTGTCGGAGTAGATATTAATCCCGATTACATTTCAATCAGTAAAAGACGATTTGAAACTAAATTACCGCAACTTGAACTTGTCTGTACAGATTTGAATGAGTTTGAATTTTCTAACTCATCATTTGATCTAATACACGCAGCTTTAGTTTTTGAATATGTTGAAGTGGAATTGCTGCTTGCAAAAATATCACGCTGGCTTAGACCAAACGGAATATTATCCGTTGTCTTACAATTACCAAACGATACATTGGCGCCGGTTTCGGAAACGCCGTACCATTCGTTGAAATTGTTAAATACTGTAATGAAATTAATTGAGCCAGAGGTGTTTAGAAAAAGAGCAATAAAGCATAAATTGAAAGAAGCGAAGAATTATAAAATAATATTGCAGAGCGGGAAAAGTTTTTTTGTTTTACTATTACAAAAATAAAAGCCGGCTAATGCCGGCTTTTTTAATATTCTTTGTTGCTAACAGAAAAAAAATCTATGATTGAACTTCTTTTTTCTCATCAACTGTAACTTGTTTTTTCTTTCCTTTCATAAAGGAAGCTATAAATAGCGCTATGATTACAACGCCGCTAATAATGTAGATCCAATTCATCTTTGAAGCTGGTGCAACTTTTTCTTTCCATGTAGCAATTCGTTTTTCAACGGAATCTTTGTTTGCTTCAGTCATCAAATTATTCTCGATGAGTACAGGAACCCAAACAGGCTGAACAGTTTTGAAGTAAACGCTATCGGTAAAAGCGAAAAAAGTATTTTCTGATTCGGTTTTACTTTTAACACCGTAATTTTTTATTTCATCATCAACAAAAGAAGTTACACTGTTGACAAATTGATCTCCGCCTCTAAAAGGTAACAACGCAAGTTTATAATCTCTGAAGAGTTTATTAACCTGTCCCCACATTTCATCATTGATGCGTATATTCCAGTCAGTAAACATTGCATCAATATTTGCAACTTGTGCTGCTTTATCACGACGGTTCAAATAAACTTCCGCAAGTTTAGGTCCTACTTGTCGCCATACCTTATTAAAATCCTTGTATTGTTCTTTCATTTTAGAAAGATCTTCTGCCTTCATTTGTGTTACTTTCATGAATTGAACGTTATCGCTGATTGTGCGTTCTATATTATAGAATAGATTTCCATTATCAACTTTTTTATAAATTGCCTGTTTCTCTGCTTCATTAAGCGTTCCGGGCGTCTTAACAAATTCTTGAAGTAAACTATCTACTATACCACGGACAAGTTCATCACGTTGTTCAATATTCGATCTCAATTGTGAAACTAATTTCGTGAGCGATGCAATCGTTGCTGCATCTTTAGCAGTTCTAATATTTAATTGTTTAATCTGCGAAATCAAACCTTCATTCTGCTGGCTTAGTTCAGAAACTTTATCTTTCAACGACCCAACTTCGGTTGTGAGTTGTACAATTTGGGTGAAATCACTTTTGCGGACTTCAAGTGCGCGTCCGATTTTCAAAAATTCTTCATCGTAATTTATTTGCAAAGATTTTTCGATAAGAGTTTTTGAATCTGCAAATTCTACTCTTAGCTTTTCAATATTTTCACCGATAATATTACATTCATCTAAAGAAGCGGCATTCTTGATTGCACTTTCATATTGCTTGAATCGCGAATCAAAGTTATTAACCTTCTCACGGTCCGATTGAGCAAATATGTTTTGATTTAGAACAAAGGCAGTAAGCAAAAAAATCAAAAAGAAAAATCTATTTGTCTTCATTTTATTACCTCACTATGCCTTCGTTGTTTAATAAATATTTATTTGAGTTATCAAGCAATTCTATATTGGGGGATTTTTGATTGAACACGGGGGAAGCCAACCCCGTTTCTGTAATTAGGATTTTATTCTCAAGATCCATTCCGTTTTCTTCCGGTTCAAACACGTATACATTTTTAAAATCTTTTCCTGTGATATAATAAAAACCGACTTTGTCTCGTATGAGTCTAATTTCTTTTCCGGAAAAATTTGTTGAATCCTTAAACTCCTCATAAAAAAGTGCTTTAACTTTTAATGTGAAGGAATATCTCTGCTCTTCAACAAATCCTTTGTTGTCAACTTTCAAAACATTTTCGATCGGCCATGAATAATCTGCAGGTTTAAGCGTTAACGATGAACATGCAGAAATGATTATTAATAATAGAACTGATAAATATTTCTGTAACCTCATACAATGCCTCTTCAATAAATTAACCGATGAAAGTTAGCGATTTTGGTTATTATTTGTAAGAGGTTAAACCCTTAAATAGAGAAGAATTTAGATTATTCATAGATGAGCATCAACAATAAGTTTATCCGTAGCTTGACAATTAATTTACCCGAATCTATTTTCGAACAATTGCGAAGCCATTCGTAATAATAACTGCAATAAAAATGGGGGCTTTATGAGTAGAATAATATTTCTTCCAATTATTTTCTTCTCCCTTATTAGTATCTGTTTCCCACAAACTTCGGAATCACTTTTAAGATCATCTTCTGCAATAAAAAGCATTGATCCTAACGATGAAGATTTTACCGATCTTCTTCCCTTGAAGAAAAAGATTGATGAAGCACAAATTGTTGTATTAGGGGAAATATCACACGACGATGGCGCAACTATACAAGCAAAATCGCGGTTAGTGAAATTTTTACATAAAGAAATGGGCTTCGGTGTTCTTGCATGGGAAGCTGGATTTATTGATTGTTATTATATGAACAGTGCGCTTAAATCAGAAATGCCGCTTAAAGATGCAAAAAAATATTTGATGAGCGGCGGATGGGAGGAGAGCGAATATGTAGATCCCGTTTTTGATTACGCAAGGAAAAGTTGGAAAACAGATAGACCACTTATTATGGCTGGGTTTGATTTGGGAAAACCACCGAACGCAGCAAAAAATTACTTAGGGATTTTTGATTCGATATTTATAAAGGCGCCATGGCTCAAACCAGCCGATTCCGTTTATTCTAGAATAGACACATGCGCAAAAGGTATCGGCTGTAGTTTAAGAAATGAACTTGCAACAAAATTCTCTAAGAAAGGTGAACAGACTGTAAAATTCTTTATTTATACGTTAACGGACTCACTTACAGCGGGAAGAAAATCTTCCGAAACTTTTTCTGCTGAAGAAAAAATTAGATACGTCTACTTTTTACGCTCTTTCTATTTTGATTTAGAGTTGAACAATTTAATTTATCAAGGTGATGAATCGTATCAGGTAATACGGGATAAATTTATGGCTGATAGGATTCTTTGGTTGATTGAAAGGTTATTCCCCAACAAAAAAATTATTATCTGGGCTACAACAATTCATTTTAAGAGAAATTCTTTTTTACAAACGCAACTAGATAGTGATTTATCGTTCTTAAATAAAAGCGCTGTATTCTTAAGAGCGGGAGATTATTTGGATTATTATTTCGGTAGAAGAATGTATACAGTTGCATTCACAACATTTCAAGGTGAAAAGGGAATGATTTTTCCTGAAGGTCATCCTAAAAAGAAAGGTTATGAATACACTGATAAAATAAATGAGCCTGACGCCGGAAGTTATGAAGCAATTGCTCACGAAACCGAAAAAGAATTTTTATTTACGGATTTAAGATCGCTAAGAAAAAACAATTGGCTAACAAAAGAGAATTTTGCTTATCCGTTCGGCTATAGAAAAAACAAAGCTCGTTGGGGTGATCATATTGATGCATTTTTCTTTATAGATAAAATGTTTCCCGATAAAATACTTCCTATTGATAAGTGATAGACTTGATAATAAAAAAGCCGGCGAAGATGCCGGCTTCTTTATTTATTTCTTTTCTGGATTTTTTAACTTTTTCAATTGTCCATTAGCAAAGCGATTATTTGGATCCAACTGAACAGCTTTTTCGAAATTACTAATTGCTTTTTCATTGTCTCCCCGCTTCAAGTAAAGATCACCTAAAAATGTGAACGAGGGAGAAGATTCCGGAAAGAGTTCGCAATTTTTTAATACTATTGCTAAGGCATCATCAGCATTTCCCTCATCAGAAACTTTTGATGAGAACGAGAGAAGCGTGTGATCGCGGAAATCATAAGTGTAGCCTCCAAAATATTTTTTTCTTAAATCATTATATCTGTTAAATGCAGCTTCAAGTCCGCCGCGTTTATATGTTCTAAATAAAATATCTTCAAGCATATCAATATGCGAAGCTCCTCTGTGACAAGTAACGCAGGCAACTTCACCGATATCAGATTCAATCTCTCTGGATTTTTTCAGAAGGTCTGAATTTATATCATTCACCATAGTGATCATCGTCCTGGCAACTTGTTTTTCTTTCTTAACATCTGAGGAATAATCCATTGGTCCAAAATCTGCAGCTTTAGAATCATCATGGCAAAAATTACATTTAACTCCTAAGGCGGCGGTGAAACCCTGCATTATTTTTTTTAATTCTTCTCCCTCAATATTAGGAGAAAGAACTTTTAGATTTTTTGGTTTCTGATCTTTTGAAAATTGGGCTTTGCTAACTGTTACTCCAAAGAGTACAATAGCAAGAATTACTATTTGAATAAAATATTTTGAATTTATTTTGGCTAGAAACATTAATTACTCCGATATTTTGGTGCGGTAAGTTAAAATTTTATTTGAAGAGTTCAAGTATTATTTTAATATCTATTTATTAAAAATTGTTAATATAAAATGAATCCATGGAGAGGATTAAAAAATATTCCGCATAGTGTATGGATGCTTGCGTTAGCTACTTTAATTAACAGGAGCGGAACTATGGTGCTGCCATTTCTTGTCATTTATATGACAAGGAAGATTGGAGTAAGTATAGCCCTGGCCGGATTGGTTCTTTCTTTTTACGGTGCGGGTGCATTAGTTACGGCTCCATTTGTAGGTAGGTTGTCGGACAAATTCGGCTCGTTGAAGGTAATGAAGATTTCACTTATTGCGACTGGTTTTCTGTTAATATTGTATTCATTCATAACTAATTTTATCGTCATTCTTGGTGTTACATTAATATGGGCTGTAATAAGTGAAGCTTTCCGTCCCGCAAATCTTTCGCTGATCTCCGATGAAACAGAATCAGGGCAACGTAAAACAGCCTTCGCATTAAATCGGTTAGCAATTAATTTAGGAATGAGCATAGGACCTGTTATAGGAGGATTTCTTGCGGGAGTAAATTTTTCCTTACTATTTTATGTAAATGGTACAATGTCAATATTAGCAGGAATATTTTTAATAGTATCTAATATTGAAACGAAAAAACGTGCCCTTAATAAAAAAGATGATTCAAAAAAAATAGATTCAGTAAAAAAATCGGGTTCAATATTTAAAAACAAAACATTTTTATTCTTTATGTTTGCGCTAATTCCCGTCGAATTAGTTTTTTTTCAGTTTCTCGGCGGACTTCCTTTATATATTATGCAAAACTTAAAAATTCCGGCATCAACATTTGGAATTTTAATGGCCGTAAATACTGTTCTTATAATTATTGTTGAAGTACCTCTAAACAATGCAATGTCAAATTGGGATGATCGTAAATCTTTAGCTCTTGGTGCACTCTTGTGCGCAATTGGCTACGGTGCAATGATCTTTTCGCAAAACATTATGTTTATTACATTAACTATAGTCGTTTGGACATTTGGAGAAATGATTTTTTTCCCGTCAAGCGCTTCTTATACCGCAATTCTTTCCCCGGAAAATAGACGCGGAGAATATATGGGCTATTTTCAAATGACATTTAGTTTTTCGTTAATGATCGGCCCGTGGCTTGGAGCTCTAACTCTTGATCATTTCGGTCATATAATTCTTTGGAGCGGAGCTTTTGTTTTAGGACTAATATCAACATTATTATTCCTATTTCTAAGCAAAAAAACAATAAGTCCTCATTAATTATTTCTCATCAGACATCTTTGACTGGTTAAAAAAACTTTTTTAATATCTTTCCAACTTTATTAGTAACTCTTATATTCACATCAACAATCCATACACAATAAGAAAGGGCAGTACAATGAAGTTCAAAACATT
This sequence comes from Melioribacter sp., assembly GCA_023250955.1. GTDB lineage: Bacteria > Bacteroidota > Ignavibacteria > Ignavibacteriales > Melioribacteraceae > Fen-1258. The sequence goes on from JAHEZQ010000010.1 coordinate 55,902, forward strand.
TTTTGGTACAATGTTATTAGCAGTAATTCTCTTTTCATCTTCTGTTAATTTCGCACAGCAAGGCGATCAAGCAGAGATGATGAAAAAGTGGCAGGAGTATATGACTCCCGGACCAGTTCATCAGCAATTTGCAAAGATGACCGGTAACTGGAAAGCAACAGTTACACAATATATGGACGGTCAAGAATCAAAATCAGAAGGAACTGCAACATACGAAATGGCTCTTGGCGGAAGATATTTGCATTCTTCCTTCAAAGGAAATATGATGGGAATGCCGTTCGAAGGTATGGGTCTTGATGCATACGATAACGGTACAAAAGAATACATCAGTCTGTGGGTTGATAATTTTGGAACCGGAGTTATGGTTATGAAAGGAAAGATGGATGATAAAACAAAAGCGGTAACTTATTGGGGTTCGATGTATGACCCTTCTGTAGGGAAAGATCAAAAAATGAAATCAGTAGTCAACAATATTGATAATGATCATCAGCAAATGCTGATGTATATGATCCAAGACGGGAAAGAAATAAAAAACATGCAAATTGATTACACAAGAGTAAAATAAAAAATAAACTTTTATCAAGATCAACCCCGAATCATAAAAAATGATTTCGGGGTTTTTTTATTCTCAATCAAAATGCAGATTGATAAACGGTAACACTTTTGCCAACCCGTTGTTATTCTTTGCAATATTTAACAAACCGATTTGCACGCCGTTCAATTCATCCGCAACATTAAATAAACCAATTACTAATCCGGTTTGTGTTCCTCTGATTTTATTATAACAAGAAATAGAAATTCCTTTTAAATCATCAACATCTGTCCATCCGAGCGAAACATTAAATCCGTTTATTTTTGAAGTCTCAACTTTATATCCAACAAGATTTAATCCTGTAATTCCTTCTTTACTAACTAGTGCAATAAGAGCAGAATTTATACCGGTCAGTTCTCCTTCTGCAACAACTGCGAGACCACCAAAATTAATTCCTTTTAACTCGCCTTTGGATACAACGGCTAAACCGCCAAAGTTTAAACCGAGCATATCATTTTCAGAAACAACCGCCAGTCCACCGAAATTCAATCCATTCATTTCTCCTTTAGTGACTACCGCCAAACCGCCAAAATTTATTCCAAATAAATTGCCTTCGGATACAACAGCAAGTCCTCCGAAATTGATTCCCCAAAGATTTCCCCTTGCAACAGTTGCTAATCCTCCAACATTAATTCCACGTAGATCTCCACCAGATACAATAGCCAATCCACCGATATTAATTCCCGATAATTCTTGTTCAGCAACTACTGCCGCAAGACCAAATGAGATTCCTTGGATTGTTTCTGCAAATGGTGCAAGGCCTAATGCAATTCCTCTTATCGAAGAACCGGGACTTCTTTCCGGCTTCCAAAGAGTAATATTAATGCCGTTAATTTCCTTTATCCCGCAGTCTGAAAAATTAAACCGCAGACCATTCCAAATAGGAGAATTACCAAAACTAATTCCTGAGTTGTGAGATCCTAAATCTAAACTCGAGGATGAACACTCAATTTCAGTAGAGTCTTTTGTGTTAAAAAATTCATGCTGGGAAAACAAAGGCGAGCAGTTTAGTAAAACAAATAAAATTAGAAAAAGTCGTTTCATAATCTTAATCCCAATTATTTCTTTATATATAGACGGATTTATATATACTAAGGTTACATTCGTTGAGGATTAAGAAAGAGATAATGGAAATCTATTTCCTTTTTAAGAAACCATATTTTTTTAGATGTAGATAAGCCAGATATCCAACCGCACTTAATTGAACAGCACCAAGAATAGATTTCAATGTTTTCATGCTCTGTAAATCCGCATACTTTTCTTGCAACGGATTTAAAATGTTCAACTGTAAATTATTTTGTATTTCATCTGGTTGATTCATATTTCCAGCCAATCGCATACGTGTCTGAATCCAGATTGAAGATGAATCATTCAAGAAACGGGTATTAAGATGTAAATTGCTCAAGCCGTCAAAGTTAAATGAATATGGCGTTTGGTTATAAAAATAATTAGAAAATATTAGTGAGGGCTCATGGTTTTTTAATGAATCCGTTTTGCTTTGCGCAAACAGCAAATTACAGATCATTAAAAATATTACAAGCTTATATGTGAATATCTTCATCTTCATCAAACTCGTCTTCTTCAAAAAGATCATCGTCCAATTCAACATCCTCTTCGTTAATATTTTCGGGTTCGGAATCATCATCTAAATCATTCTCTCCTTTTGGAACAGCAGAATATAAAACTGGATCCGGCTGAGCATAATATGTATCTCTCGATGAATAATTATCATCCATACGGTCCATTACTTGTCCTAATAACTCATCGCTTAAATCAGCTTTCATTTCTTTTGCTTCAACTTTTTTCTCTGCTTCAAATTTTTCCATTCCTTGATCTGTACTTTTCCACATTTCGGTTAGATCTTTTTTATCCAATTTATTAAGACAGTTATCAATTTCTTTTTCAATAACTTTTATATCTTTTTGGTCCCATGTGCTTTCGGAGTAAAGTTGGGATTTTAGGTAATCCCAAAATGTTTGTCCTTTTTTTTCTGGGGAAGGACTTTTTTTGAGAGCATTAACTACATCATTAACAATTTTTTTCATTGAAGCTGCCACTGTCCCACCTTTCAAATATTACCACCAATAAATTAGCAAATAAAAATAAAAGTCAAATGGAGAATTTTCTACCAATTTTATTATACAAAAATTATTCTGCTCCCGAAAAAAATATATTTTTTTATATGAAGATAAAGGAAAAAATTCTTTTTATTTTATAACATACTCTAAATTATAAATCGTGGTTCGAAAAATAGAACGCCCCTGTAGTTCAATGGATAGAACGCGAGCCTCCGAAGCTTGCGATGTGGGTTCGATTCCCGCCAGGGGTACAATTCAGTGTAAAAGGTGAAACGTCTTATAATAAACATTAAATGAGGAAACTATGAAACAGTTGAAATTATTTTTCTTTTTCGTTCTTACGATGTTATATGTACAACCTTTATCTGCACAAACCGAAGACAAATCTCTCTTATCGGTAGATAGAATTTTTAACAGCAGAGATTTTGCGGGTGAATTTGCGGGTCAAACTCGTTGGATTGATAACGGAAAATTTTATACAACATTGGAAGTATCTAAAGATGTATCCGGTGGAAGAGATATTGTTAAATATGAAACAGAATCCGGCGAAAAAGAAATTATGGTTTCAGCCAAACTTTTAATTCCTGAAGGGGAAACAAAACCGTTGGGGATTAGTAATTATATCTGGTCTCCAAACAGAAATTCTTTAATGATCTATACAAACACTGCACGCGTTTGGAGGCAAAACACAAAAGGCGATTATTGGGTACTTGATCTTAAGACAAACAAACTTCACAAACTCGGCGGTGATGCAAAACAATCAACGCTTATGTTTGCAAAATTTTCACCGGATGAGAAGAAAGTTGGTTATGTAAGAGAGCATAACGTTTATGTCGAAAATTTATCCGACGGTAAAATTATCCAACTAACTTTCGACGGCTCGACAACTATAATCAATGGAACATTTGATTGGGTATACGAGGAAGAGCTAGACCTTCGCGATGGTTTTCGATGGAGTCCGGATAGCAAATCAATTGCTTATTGGCAGCTTGATGCATCCGGAGTGAAAGATTTTCTTCTGATTAACGATACTGATTCTCTGTATTCTTTTGTAAAACCTGTTCAGTATCCTAAGGTAGGAACGACGAACTCGGCATGTAAAATTGGTGTTGTAAGTGCCGATGGCAGCGAGACAGTTTGGATGAATGTCCCCGGCGATCCGCGCAACAATTATATAGCAAGAATGGATTGGGCTGCAAGCTCAAATGAAATTGTTCTTCAACATTTAAATAGAAAGCAGAATCAGAATGATGTGATGCTCGGTAATTCTAAAACCGGAGAAGTAAAAACAATTCTTATAGAAACAGATGCCGCATGGATAGATATCAATGATGATTTGAATTGGTTAAAAAGCGGAAAAGAATTTACCTGGGTTAGCGAACGCGACGGATGGCGGCATATCTATTTAATATCACGCGATGGAAAGAAAACAAAATTACTAACTCCCGGAAATTATGATGTTATAGATGTTCAAAGTATTGATGAGGAAGACGGCTGGATTTATTTTATGGCATCTCCGGATAATGCAGCACAACGTTACTTGTACCGTATTTCGATGGATGGTAAGGGAAAATTGGAACGCATTACACCGAAAGAATTCAGCGGCAGCAACAGTTATCAAATCTCAGATGGAGTTAATTATGCGATTCATTCGTATTCAAATTTTGATACTCCGTCAATTTCTAATCTGATAAGTTTGCCTGATCATAAAGTGATAAGAAAATTAGTTGAGAATAAACAACTAAAAGAAAAAATTACCGCACTTAAAAGATTACCAACAGAATTTTTTAAGATTGATATAGGCAACGGAGTTGTACTAGACGGATGGATGATAAAACCGTATAATTTCGATCCATCAAAAAAATATCCAGTACTTTTCAGCGTTTACACAGAACCAGCCGGGCAAACAGTTGTTGACCGTTGGGGCAGCAGCGGATATTTATGGCATTTAATGTTTGCTCAAGAAGGTTATATAATTATGAGTGTTGATAACAGAGGAACTCCTGCACCACGCGGACGTGAATGGAGAAAAGCAATCTATAAAAAAATCGGGATTATAAATTCGGCTGATCAAGCAGATGCAGTTAAAGCATTATTACAAAAATATTCGTTTATGGATGCAGATCGAATTGGTGTGTGGGGCTGGAGCGGCGGCGGTTCCGCAACATTAAATGCAATGTTCCGTTATCCTGATATTTATAAAACCGGAATGGCTGTTGCACCTGTTGGACATGAAAAACTTTATGATACTATTTATCAAGAAAGATATATGGGATTGATAAGTGAAAATCCCGAAGTGTATGAGGAGGGTTCGCCTGTAAATGTTGCAAAAAACTTAAAAGGTAATTTATTAATGGTTCACGGAACCGGTGATGATAATGTTCATTATCAAGGAACTGAACTTGTCATAAATGAATTAGTAAAAAACAATAAACCGTTTACTATGATGGCTTATCCAAATAGAACTCACGGCATTTACGAAGGACCTGGGACAACACTTCACTTGTACAATCTTTTGACAAGGTATTTACATACTAATTTACCGGCGGGTGCAAAATAATTTCTTCTAGCGAGTTGTTTTCTCTTCTACAGAGGGAACAACTCCTATTTTATTTTTTTTGCAAATTCCTTCCAAGTTTACCAATTTACGCTGAGTCATTTCTTGATAAATCTGGAGCCGTAACATGCGCACAAAACTCCTTTCCTTATTTTTCTTTTATACGATTATCCTTACCGCACAAATCAAAATTGGATTCTTAAATATTAACAATGCCATTGAAAAAAACACAGAAATAAAAGCAGCTTACGATTTTATAAAAAATCAAAAAGACTTTTCAATCGAACCAATCAACTTAAATGATATTGTTAGTTCTCAATTAACAATTCTCGATTCTAAATTCTCAATTATATGGATTCACCGTCCTGACTCTACACAACTAACGAAAGAAGAAACAAATCCGAAGTTTATAATTGCACTGCAAAATTATGTTAGAACTGGTGGTAAACTTTTCTTAACGCTTAATGCAATGAAATATTTGAATGCACTAGGATTTGAATCCGAACAGCCGACAGTAAAATACGTAGAGGTAACTGATGACGGTTACGGAAGAAGACTTGGTTTGCACTCGTACCGTTCACATCCAATATTTGATGGACTAAACGGCGGTGCATACATTTTCAATCCAACAAAGGATTTGAGAACAAGACAAATCGGATTTTTCGAAAATTCTATTCCACAACAAGGGAAAGTTATTGCTGTTGATTGGGCATACATCACTTTGAAAGAAGATGCAAAGCTTATAGTTGAACACGATGTAAATAAAGGTAAAGTTTTATCGGTAGGCGCGTACACTTACTTTAGTTTGGAAAATAATAACCGCGCTCATCTTGAATTGTTTACAAAAAATTGTCTGAACTATCTTGCTGGAAATTTAAAATACCCATCTGGGAAACAATTCTATTGGAATTATTCTCCCGGCGAAGTTTATGAATTTACCAGCAATAAAAGTCCGATAGACATCAGCACCTCTAAAAAATGGCAAACGAATTCTGAATCAATAAAGATTACAAAGGAAAAGGGATCGGATAATTTTTGGAATGTTGCCGGACGAAAAATTTTAGTGATTGGAAAAGAAAAATCCGGAATTGATGAAATTTGGGCACACCCGTTTATGGCTCTACGGGATTATGAAGTTGGAATTGTTTTGAACGAAAAAGATTCGGTTCTTTGGCTTAAAGATTTTCAGCCTATGATCGAGGTAAAGCCTGAATCATTTACGAGGACGTATAAAATAAAAGACTTAACTCTTCGTGAAATTATAGTAGCTTTTATCAACGAACCTAAAGCAGTGATGCACTATGAATACAAAGGAAAATCATCAGCAAAACTAATAATTAAATTCTACAGTAATTTCCGCTTCATGTGGCCGTATTCGGAAAAAACCACTGGAAGTATTGCATATTCAACACATAAAAATGGTAATTCTTTTTCAATCAGTGATAGGAATGAATTTTTCTTGCTTGCCGGAACAAACAAAAAATTTTCTCAATCAGTTATCGGACAGTATTCGAATTTCGAAAAAGATGGATCTAAATTCAAAGGAATCAAAACCGACAAAATATTAGTTGGCGCTTTAGCGGAAATTAATTTGAATAAAGAAGATAATCTGGATTTCATAGTTCATGCTTCTATGGAAAGTCCACTAGCTTATGCAAACGCCTCAGCTGAAAAAATTTATAAAGACGCTTTAAGCTACACGCAAAAATTTTTAAGCAATTCATTAATGATAACAACACCGGATAAGGATTTTAACGAAGGATATAGATGGGCGTTAATAGGCACTGACAGATTTTTTGTTGATACTCCGGACTTAGGAAAATCTCTTGTTGCCGGTTATTCGACAACTGCGCGGGGATGGGACGGCGGACATAAAATTAATGGGAGACCAGGATATGGGTGGTATTTTGGCCGTGACGGGTGCTGGAGCGGATTTGCACTTTTAGATTACGGCGATTTTGATAAAGTGAGATCAATGCTTGAATTCTTTAACAAGTATCAAGATTTAAGCGGAAAAATATTTCACGAGTTAACAACATCCGGCGCGGTTCATTATGATGCTTCGGATTCAACACCGTTATATATAATTCTTGCCGGAAAATATTTGCATCATACTGGTGATGTGGAATTCATCAAGAAGAATTGGACATATATAAAGAAGGCAATTGATTTTTGTTATTCAACTGATACCGATGGAGATCATTTAATCGAAAATACAAATGTCGGACATGGTTGGGTAGAAGGCGGTGGACTTTATACGGCGCACACAGAAGTTTATCTTGCCGCTTGCTGGGCAGAAACTCTTAGACAAGCAAGTTATATGGCAAAACAGATTGATCTAAAAACAGAAAGCAAAACTTATAGTGATGAATATAAAATTGTAAGAAAAATCATTGATAAAAATTTCTGGAACGAACAAGAAAACTTTTTAAGTTTTTCAAAACTCAAAGATGGAAAATTCAATTCAGAAAAGACCGTATTAGCAGCAGTACCTTTGTATTTTGAAACTGTTGATTCTGAAAAAGCAAAAAAAGTGGCGGATGCTTATGCAGAGAATTATTTTTCTTCTGACTGGGGAGTGAGAATATTGCGTGAAGACAGTCCTATTTTCAATGCACGCGGATATCACACCGGTAGCGTTTGGCCTTTATTTACAGGCTGGGCAGCGCTTGCAGAATATAAAAATGAAAATTATGTGCAAGGCTTTTCACATATAATGAACAATTTGCTAGTTTATAAAAATTGGCAACTTGGATTTGTTGAAGAGGTGTTAAACGGTGCTGAATATAAACCGGGCGGAGTTTGTCCGCACCAATGCTGGAGCGAGACGATGGTATTGCAGCCGGCTATTGAAGGTATGCTTGGATTGGAGATTGATGCTGCAAATAATAAAATAAAATTATCGCCGCGTTTACCTGCCAATTGGAATTCGATCAAAGTTGAAAAAATTAAAATTGGTGATCATTTTGTTAACTACATGATGAAGCGTTTTGGAGGAAAAACCATTTTTAACTTTTCTACGAATTCTATAACGCCAATTAAGATAGAATTTAATCCGGCTTTTCCAATTGGGACACAATTTGAAAAAATTACAATCAACAACAAATCGCTATCAACCAAGCAGTCAAACAACCAAACTTTTTCTTTTGTGCTTAATAAATCGTCACAATTAGAAATTAATCACAAACATGGAATTTCCGTATTGCCAAATGTAACCGAACCAAAACCAAATGATACTTCAAAGGGATTTAGAATTTTAAGTGATAAACTAGAAGGCAATGTTTATTCAGTAAATGTTCAAGGAATAGACGGCATTAAAAATGAATTGAAAATTTATTCAGCAGACCAATCAATAAAATCTGTTGAAAACGGAAAGATTATTTCGAAGCAAAATTCTATTTATACTATTTCTGTAGAGTTTGAAAAAAGCAGCAAAAAATATATTAACAAGACTGTAAGAGTCATTCTTTAACAAGAGCATTTAAATTGATATGAAAAAAAATATAATAATCTTTTTTATTGCCACGCTATTATTTGCCCAATCGTTAGAAAAACATTTTGACACAAAACTTTCGATTGATGAACGCGTAAATTATTTGATAAGTCAAATGACGCTCGCAGAAAAGATTTCACAAATGGGTTACGATGCACCCGCAATTGAACGGCTGGGTATTCCAAAATACAATTGGTGGAATGAGTGTTTGCATGGGGTTGCACGAAACGGATTAGCAACCGTATTCCCGCAAGCAATAGGTTTAGCAGCTATGTGGGATAAAAATTTAATGTACAAGGTTGCTTCTGCTATTTCCGATGAAGCTCGTGCGAAATATCACGATGCGATCAAACAAAGCCGCAGTGACATTTATCAAGGATTAACATTCTGGTCTCCGAACATAAACATTTTCCGCGACCCGCGATGGGGAAGAGGAATGGAAACATACGGAGAAGATCCGTATCTCACCGGGCAAATGGCAATTCAATTTATAAAAGGATTGCAAGGGAACGATCCGAAATATTTAAAAACAGTGGCGACTGCAAAACACTTTGCTGTTCACAGCGGACCGGAACCGGATCGTCATTCATTCGATGCGGAACCGAGCGAGTATGATTTCCGCGAAACATATTTACCCGCATTCAAAATGAGTGTTCAGGAAGGGAATGTTCAATCATTAATGTGTGCGTATAATAGTCTGCGAGGAAAGGCATGCTGTAGTAATGATCCGCTACTCGAAGCAATTTTACGCGATGAATGGGGTTTCAAAGGTTACGTTGTTTCCGATTGCTGGGCAATATCAGACATTTATCAATTTCACAAAGAAACTCCCGATGCTTCATCGGCATCTGCGATTTCGGTAAAAGCCGGAACAGATTTGGAATGCGGTAGTTCTTATCCCGCTTTGTTGGAAGCCGTCCAAAAGGGATTAATAAAGGAAGAAGAACTAGATGTTTCTTTAAGAAGGTTATTGGAAGCACGATTCAAATTAGGAATGTTCGATCCGCCGGAAATGGTCTCGTATTCAAAAATCCCTATTACAGTTTTAGATTCAAAGAAAAATCAACAGCTTGCAATTCAAGCAGCAAGAAAATCAATTGTCCTTCTTAAGAATCAAAATAATTTTTTACCGCTTAAAGAAAATATAAAAACCATCGCCGTCATCGGACCGAACGCAAACGATGAGGAAGTTCTACTTGGTAATTATAACGGTACTCCATCAAATCCAATTACGCCTTTACAAGGAATTAAAAATAAACTAGGGAAGAACACAAAAATACTTTTCGAAAGAGGTTGTAATGTTGCCGAGAATATGCCTTATCTCGAAGTAATTCCTTCGGATTTTCTTTTCACAACTTCGGATAAAAAAGAGAAGGGATTAAAAGCAGAGTATTTTGATAATCTTGAATGGAAAGGAAAAGCAAAAGAACAAGTTGATAGACAAATTGATTTCAAGTGGCTTAAAAAATCTTCAGGATCTGTTTACGATGGGAATAAAAGTATAAAATGGAGCGGTTACATAATTCCACCGAAGACTGGGGTTTATCAAATAGGCGGTTACGGATTTAACGGCTACAATATTTATTTGGAAGATTCTCTTCTGATTAAGTTCAATGCCAACCATCATCCTAATAAAGTTTTTAATACAGTAAAACTTGAAGCAGATAAACCATATAAAATTAGAATTGATTTCTTTGCTAAAACCCGTTACGCCCAGATGCAATTACTTTGGTCAATGCCGGATGATAACGCGGAAGAACGCGCAATTGCGGCAGTAAAAAAAAGTGATATGGTAATTATGTTTATGGGACTTTCGCCAAGACTCGAAGGTGAAGAGATGGATGTTCCTGTTCCCGGTTTTGCGGGAGGAGATCGGTTGACTTTAGATTTACCAGCAACTCAACAAAATATAATTAAGAAAATTTCAGCAATTGGAAAACCGATTGTGCTAGTTCTTCTTAACGGAAGTGCAGTAAGTATAAATTGGGAAAATGAAAATATTCCTGCTATTGTTGAATCGTGGTACGGCGGACAAGCTGCGGGTGACGCAATTGCAGATGTTTTGTTCGGAGATTATAATCCTGCCGGAAGATTGCCGGTAACATTTTATAAATCTGTGGATCAGCTCCCTGCGTTTGAAGATTATAATATGAGAAGCGGAAATTATTCTAAAGTTTACGGTAATAATGTTATGACGGTGCAAACAAAATCTCTTGGAAGAACATATAGATACTTTGAGGGTGAAGCTCTTTATCCATTCGGTTATGGATTGAGCTATACAACGTTTGAATATAAAAACTTACGGTTGAGTAAAAGTAGTACTAAGAGTGATGAACAAGTAAAATTATTTATTGATGTAAAAAATACAGGGAAGATGTCAGGAGAAGAAGTTGTACAGCTTTATATTAGAGGTAATATTTTTGAATCGAACGGTGCTATTGAAACACTTAAAGGCTTTGAACGTATTTCATTAAAACCAAATCAAACAAAAACGGTTGTGTTTAATATTGACGAAAAAACTTTACAAGAATATTACGAAGGAAAAGGATTTGTTGTTGAGAAAGGAGAACATGTTTTGATGATTGGTTCTTCTTCAAAAGATAAAAACATGAAAGAAATTAAATTGAATATTGAATAAAAAATAGCACACTGACCCGCCTGCCGGACGGGCAGGTTGAACAGAGATAAGAGATAATGGATATAAACAGATAAATCTGTTATAATCTGATAGATCCATTAAAACTGTGTGCCATTTGGAGTGGGCATGAAAAAAATCTTAATATTTATTTTTGTTGTATCATCTATTTATGCCCAGCAAAATAATTTTATTAAAATTTGGCCGGGGCTTCCGCTTTATTCTTTAACCGCAGAAAATTTAGAAAGAGCCGAGACAGATACAAATAACATTACGCGTTATTATAATGTTACAATTCCAACTTTGGAATATGTTAAACCTGCCAAACCGAATGGCACGTCAGTTATTATTTGCCCAGGCGGAAGTTATACCCGTCTTGCCTATTCACACGAAGGTAAGAAAATTGCAGAATGGTTTGCTGAACGAGGAGTTTCTGCGTTTATACTAAAATATCGGTTGCCCAACGATAAATGGATGGAACCTAAAGAAAAAGTTCCGCTTGCAGATGCACAGCAATCTATTTTATACTTAAAGATGGATGCGGCAAAATATGGAATTGATCCGGGAAAAATTGGTATCATCGGATTTTCTGCAGGAGGACATCTTGCATCAACAGCATCTACTCATTTTTCAAAACCGGTTATTTCTGTTAACGAGAAGATTAATTTGCGCCCTTACTTTAGCATTCTGATTTATCCTGTGATTACAATGAATAAAGATTTAACTCATGCTGGGTCACGCAGCAATCTTCTTGGTAGCAATCCGAACGAGCAATTAGTAAATGAATATTCAAATGAGCTTTATGTAACACCGGAGACACCAATTACTTTTATAGCCCATGCAACTGATGATGCGACCGTTCCGGTAATGAACAGTATTAATTATTATCAAGCTTTGCTTAAGAATAAAGTTTCAGTTGCAATGTATATTTTCAAGAAAGGCGGTCATGGTTTTGCTATGCGAAACAAATGGGTAGACGAACAGTGGCTTTTTCTTCTCGATAAATGGTTGAAAGAAAATAAATTAATCATAGAATAAAAATAAGCAGGCATGTCTGCTTTTAGGATTTAGCTATGAAAAAAATATTTACGATTTTAATGATTGCTTCATCAATCATCGCACAACAACTTAATGTCATCGATCCTTATTTGAATTTCAAAGCAAAGCAAAACGACCCGCTATATACAACTTACACAGCAGCGATGGAGCGATCAAGATTGTATGGCGATAAAGGTTATAAAATGGATTATTACTCTGAGCACCTTCCTATAAATTACAGCGGTGATCAAGCCGGAAGATTTTATTGTCTGTGGAAAGTTGATCAAGTAGTTATTATGAATACGGGCGAGTTCTATGAAAAACCGATTGTAACTTTTTCATTCCCGGATATGATGATTATGGAATATTCTCCTTTCAAAGGAATAAAAGTTCAGGAAACTTTTTTTGTCTACAGTTCATCGATTGCGTTAGTAAATCTTCAGATAAAAAACATTGATAAAGTAAATCACAACATTGAATTATACCCAATTCTAGAACTCGGAAATGATTCGTTGCTAATCAAAGATTTCGATAAACAACACAACGGATATATAACAGAGCATCATGAATCCAAATATAGACTGATAAGTTCTCTATACAAGAACGCTCCTTATCCGACAGAGACAAGAGATTATTTTAGTGCAAGCTTTTCCCCGTATTCTTTTGGCAGTTATCATAAATCTCTTGAAGATTTTTACATTACAATCAAAACAGATTTTTATGCCGAGAAAAGAAATGATTCACTCAACCATAAAAAAGAAGGATTGGTAAATTTTATTTCTCTACACGGGAAGTTTTCTTTGAAACCGGGTGAAGAAGTTAATACAAGATATTTTCGCGGATGGCAGGATCAAAAAGAAGATTTGCAAAAACTAGTTGAAGATATTGAAAAGCTTAAAACCGAGCCTCTTCAAAGATTTGTTGATACTAACGTAAAACTACATTCCCAAATCCCGCACATAAAATTTAAAACTCAGGACGAAAAACTTGTTTATCTCGGCGCTTTCAATCTTGCGCGAGGATGTTTTTATCTGCCGACAGAAAAAACTAATTTTAATTTTTATGTTTTCTCACGCCAGCCGTTGTGGGGCTGGGGACACGGACATCAAGTTCTTCATGAATCATTAAGCATGCTCGCTTATGCATATCTTGATCCAAAGTCTGCAGAAAATTCTCAGCGTGTTTATATGGAACAACAACGAGAAGACGGATTGATTGCATACCGTCATGGTCCACGCGGCTTGCAAGATTATCCGCACTTCAGCAAAGAGTTGAACAAAGATATGTCAACAACATCCGCTCCTTTCTTTAGCTGGATCAATTGGGAAGTTTACAAGGTAAGTAAGGACAAGAGATTTCTTTCGGACGCGTATAACAGCGGGGAAAAATATATTAAATGGTTGATCAACAACCGCGATCTTGATAAAGACGGATTGTATGAATGGGGGCCGTACGGAATTATAGAAAATGTTCGTGATTGGTATAATGCAGTATTTCAGGTGAGTGCAGAACGACACCTTGATGTTGACAAGGAGGATATTTCCGACGAGCTCGAATGTCTTGATCTTACATTAATGATTGTAAAAGAAACGCGTACACTTTCTCAAATGGCAAAAGAACTTGGGATGAAAGATGCTTCAAAAGCTTGGATGAAAATTGCCGATTTAACTTCCGATCTAGTAAATCAAAAAATGTGGGATGATAGCAGTAAGTTTTATTATTCTATAAACAGGAAAGATCATTCATTCAAATATCTAACTCGCGATTTAAGAAGAATGGAGATAATCGGATTTCTTGCGCTTTGGGCTGAAGCCGCACCAAAAGAACGAGCAGAACAGCTTGTTAAACATTTACTAGATCCGAAAAAATTTTGGCGTAAGTATGGTGTTCCAACTCTTGCTGCAGATGACCAGTGGTTCACTCCGTATGTTGATTATTGCTGTAAGTGGAATGGTCCAGTTTGGCTGCTATGGGATTACATGGTGTTGGATGGCTTGAAAAAATACGGTTACAGCAAAATTGCAAATCAGCTTGCGGATAAAATGCTGCTTGCTGTTACAACGCAACTGAAAAAAAATCATAACTATTGGGAATCATACAGTCCCGATAACGAAGTTCTCAATTCTCCACCGAATTATATTTGGGATTCAATAATGGCGAGAGTGTTGATTGAAAAGTATAAAAGATAAATTTAAGAAGTAACTAAGTGTTGGCTAGACAAATAATTTTATAACAATAGAGCAATAGAACAATGAAACAATTGAAAACAACTTTCATATTTTTAATAGTAATCTCATTCAATCTTTTTGCACAAACCGGATTAATAAAGAAATTTGAAATCAAACAGAACGATCTAACAATTACTCGTCCCGCCCAGCCGAATCAATACTTGGATAAGATTGGGCAAAAGGCTGCATTGTTAGGTTACGAGAACGGTTCATTCGAAATGTGGATATGGCCGTGGAAAGTTTTGCGCAATTTTGAAATACAATTTTTTGTTGGAACAACAACACAGCCAATCCTCGCCAAAGATATTCTGCGCGATATTTCTGTAACTCCGGAAGCGACAACTCTAACATTTGTTTATGAATCATTCACGGTGAAAGAAATAATTTTTATTCCGCATGATAAACCCGGCACAATAATTTTATTGGATGTAAACACAACAACACCGCTTACAATCGTTCCTGGATTTATGCCTATAATGCAGCCGCAATGGCCGGCAGGAATCGGCGGACAATACAGTTACTGGGACGATGGAATGAATGCATATGTAATTTCTGAATCACAACAGAGAGGATTATTTTTGTGCGGATCGCCTGTTGCACAACAGATGGCAGCGCCGCCTGCGCACATGTTTGCAGATAATCCGATTCAATTCAAAATAGATATTAAACCCGGGGATGCAAAAAATAATTTTATCCCGATCGCAATTGCAGGAAGTCCTATTAAAACAAAATATGATTCGGTAAAAGCACTTTACAAAAATCTTCTCGGCAATGCTGAAATGTTCTACAAAAAAAATTGTGAGTATTATGAAAATCTCCGGAACTCAACGGTTGAAGTTATAACACCGGATGAAAAATTAAATCTTGCTTTCGAACATGGAAAAGTTGTTCTCAATAATTTGATGGTTGATAACGCGACGTTAGGAAAAGGATTGGTCGCAGGTTACGGATTGAGTGGTGGCGGTGGCCGCCCGGGATTTGCATGGTACTTTGGCGGAGACGCATTTATTAATTCACTTGCAATGAATGGTTACGGAGACTTCTCAACTGTTAAAGAGGCACTTGAGTTCACACAAAAATGGCAACGGCAAGAAAATTTTCCTATTCGAAAAAAGAATCCTACCGATAAAGTAATTGATATCGGGAAAATGGCCCATGAACTTTCTCAAAGCGATGGGCTCGTTGACTGGTGGAACGATTATCATTTCGGATATAATCATGCTGACACCTCTCCTTGGTATTTAGTTGCGATCGGTGATTACTTTAGAAAGACAGGCGATACGGAGTTCATTAAGAAAAGTTGGAAGTCAATTGTGCAAGCATATAAATGGAGCTTAAGCAAAGACAGTAATGGCGATGGTTTGATGGATCTTAAAGGTGCCGGGCTCGGAGTCCTTGAATTTGGTTCTCTAGTGCACATCTTTAATGATAATTTTACACAAAGCTTGTGGACTAAAGGGATTAAAGAAGTAAACTTGATGGCAAAGTATGTTGGCGATAAAGAGGTAGAAGCTGAAACAGAAAAACTTTTTACGAAAGCGCAGCAAGCATTAGAAAAAATATTTTGGATTGATGATCTTGGCTTTTACAGTTTCGGTGCGGCAGAAGACGGAAAACAAGTTCGTGATAAAAATATTTATTCATCAACGTCAATTCTTTTTGGATTAAGCGATGAAAAACGCAGTGTAAGCACAATAAAACAGTTCAACGAAAATGATATGGTTACAGATTGGGGAATTCGTAATCTTTCCAATAAATCTTCTTTGTATGATCCAACAAATTATAATTACGGGACTATATGGGCTTTCACTTCGTATTTTATAGCGGGCGCACAATTTGCAACGCACTTTAATTTGCAAGGCTACCAAACAATTCGGAATACTGCTCAGCATGTATTCGATTATGGATTGGGAGTTGCACCGGAAGTTTTTTCAGGTGATATCAACACAAAACTTGGTGAAGCTTATCATGATCAAGGATTTTCAATTAGCGGTTATGTTTACCCTTTGGTACATGGATTGATAGGGTTGGATGTCGATGCACTAAATAATAAAATAACTTTTGCACCAAAGTTACCTGCAGACTGGAAATTTTTGAAAGTAAACAATATTAAAGTCGGAAATACAACAGCGAATGCAGAGTGTAGTGTGCAGAATGGTGAAATGAAATTGATAATAGATATAAATAGTGATAAAGAAATTGAATTCGAATATAATCCGGATTTTGAATTAGGTGTTGAGATTAATTCCGTAATGTTAAATGGAAAGAAGCTGGACTATGAATTAGAAAAACACGAGCAAGCATATCAGTTAAAAACGAATTTCAGGGTAAAAGGGAAAAATGAATTAGTTATAAATTATAAACCGTCAATTGGAATTTATTTTCTGCCAGTGATTACTCCGATAGGCGCAACAAATGAAGGACTGAAAATTATTTCTCAAGAGTTGGATGGAAACAGACTTATAATTAATTGTGAAGGCAAAACGAATAGAAATTATGAATTAGGAGTTATGAATTATGAATTGATTCGAAATATTACCGGCGGAGAACTAAAAAAAGGGAATTTAATTGTAAATATTCCGGGTGAAGAAACAGATTTTGTAAAGCATAAAATTATCATTTTGAAAAAATAGAACAAGAACAATGTCTCTTATTTTAATCTTTAAAAAGATTTAGAAATAAATTGAAGAAAAAATATTATTAGCAAGAAAAAAATATTTAAAAGTTGTTAGGAATAACAATTCAATTTTAATACCTTTTAAAAGGACAAAGAAGCTTATCTCACTTAAATTTTTATTATTGCATGTTACCAATAACACTTGATACTCAAACTCAAACAAATCTTTTTCAAACAAGCGAAAGCAGTGTTCCTCATTTTGAATTACAAGTTGTTAGTGAAGGACTTTTTCCTGAAGTAAAACTTTATTATTTAGGAAATAAAAAAGTTAGAAAAACAAAAAAGAAAAAAATTTCTTCCTCTAAAAAAAGTAATAAATTATTACTTGCTGAATATCCACATGTAATTAAGTTAGCAGTTTAAATAAGTATCAATAGAGTAAATCATTTCACAAAAAAGCAAACCTAATTTTCTCACCATTACATAATTAACCGTCAAAATTAATTTTGTTTGTTCCTTGCGGAACAAATTCGGCTTCATGTTCATCTAAAGGACTGTAAAAGAAAGTTGGATTGGAAACTTAGATGGAATTTAACGGCAGCAATTCGATTACCATTGAGAAATATTTTTATGAAGGGAAGGTCTCTCGGGTGGTAGTTAAATCACAGCAGAATAATTATTGGTTAGATCTGCCGGTAAACTCTTTTTGGGCAAGATCATTTGTCGCTGTAGTTATTTCTATTATGAAAGCGATTTCTGCTATAATAACCAATTTGAATATTGCCATAGTAAAACATCAGACATTTCAAGTTTAATTAGAATTAAATTATAAATAGGAATAAAGAAAATGGAATTTAAAATTAAAGAACAAGAACTTCTTGCCAAGATAGAAGAGCTGATAAAAGAAGGAAATGCACGCAGGATAATTATTAAAGATGATAAAGGCAGAACCTACATAGAGATTCCCGTGACAGTTGGAGTTATAGGAACTTTGTTTGCCCCGGTTGTTGCTGCTATTGGCGCGCTTGCAGGCGTTGCCGCAAATTTTACGATTGAAGTGATTAGGACTCAAGACGAGAATTAGTACAAGAATAGAAAAATGCCCCGATTTAATTCGGGGCAAAGTATATTGAACCCTTAAATAAATGTTTAATACCGAATACCTATTCCTATACCGAACCACGGGAAGACATTAAATATTCCCTTATTCAGAAGTGGAGTGAAAGTTATTTTAAATACGAAACCTCCATCATTGGGGCTTAGTCTATAACCTAAAGAGACCGCAGGGAAAAAAGTTTCTAATCCATATGAAATACCACCACCCAATTCAATTTTATTACTGTTACTTATGTCAATGAAATAGTTGGACATTAGTGTGACAAATAGTTTTGAATTTGAGTTTTTACCTGAATTAGAGTATTCAGATATTGGCATAATAGAAACTCCTATTCGCGGACTGAAATTTTGTAGAATTTCTTTCTCATAATTAAGTGAATAAAAAACATTGTTACCGCCGATTTCTAGATATACTGTATTTGATTTGCTAGAAATGTTTTGACTTTTTAATGTAGATAAACAAATCAACCAAATGGTAAACAGAAAAGATACATTTAGCAAAAAGTTTTTCATGTTTATCTTATAAAGTGAGGCATATCGAAAGGAATCTCAAGCGATAACTCAACAAGTCCTTTCATCTCTCCGTTCTCATAACACGGTGATTGATAAATTAATTTTTTGATTCCGTTCTTTTCGATTGTGTAAACGTTTGGTTTCTTTTCATTCATTATCTTCTTTATTATTTCGTTCGATTTAGCTGTGTGACATTCAAACAAATTTTTTCCTATCAAACCATAACCGCCATCATCGGCAAATGTAACTGCAGCTTTTTCGTTCATCTCTGTAACGAATCCATTATTATCGCACATTAAAATTGACGCAGGAAATTCTTTTATCCAATCCATTTGTTCTCCGGTTATTCTTTCTGAAATAAAGCGCTATGGCTTCCTTTAATTTTTGGTCTTTCAATTACTTTTAAATTATTCTGCTCGGCAACAGAAATTGTTTTCTTAAAATTTTCTTCTGTTACGTGTCCGGCTGGTTCCGATATAAGCAAATAACCTTTTCTTTTTATTGTGCCGGAAACTTCTTTTATAAAAGGAATTGGATCCGGAACCTCGTGAACCATCGCAAACGCAAGAACAAAATCCAATTTTTCTTTTAGATCATCAAGTCCGAGAGATTCTTGATTGCACAAACGTGTTTCAATTCTTTCCAGCAAATTTACCTTTCGGGCGCGGTTCTTCAAAACATCGAGCATCTTTTCCTGCATATCAACGCAAATTGCTTTTCCATTTGCACCGACTAACTTTGCAAGTTCCAAACTGAAATAACCCATCGCGCTTCCCACATCCATTACTTTCATTCCGTTCTTAACGTACGGACTTAAAATCTTATTCGGATTTTGAAATAGTTTTCTCAACGGACTTAATAATAGATAACCGATCCAAACCGGACAAACACGTTCCGCCATTTTATCCTCATCATAAATGAAAAAAATATTTTTGCTTAATACTTTAATTTCTCAATAGCCGAAGAGGCAGCCCAATAAATACCATTCCCCTTTAACGTGTGGCGAGTAAAGAACAAGTATTTTCCATCAGGAGACAAGTGAGCGCCGTACTCATCGCTATCCATGCGGTTGAATTTATCTCCAAGATTTATTGGTGTTTGCCATCCACCGTTGCCATCGCTGAAACTCACATAGAGATCCGCACTTTTCCCATCCCGGGCAGAATAGAAAATGAGGAAATGCCCGTCCGGAGCGATGCATGGATCACCCTCAAAGGATTTCGTGCTAATAGGTGGCCCAACTAATTCTACTTGCAACGCCTGAGATATATTATTATACGCTTTGTAAACTTGCATCATTCCTGAACGTGATGAACCAAAATACATAGTTCCATCCGGCAAATAACTTCCGCGGTACTCTTTTGCATCACTGTTTATCGGAGAGGGCAGCGCAACTGGCGTACTCCATCCTTGAGCTAAATACTTCACAGTCCATAGATCAATTGTTCCGGTCTCTTTTTTCCCGGTGAAGGTGAGAGTGGTACCGTTTGCTGAAAAAACCGGTTCGTGAGAAAATGTAAAACCGGAAATGAAAGGCGCCTCCTGAAATGGCGTCCATACATTGTTCACACATTTCGAATAATAGAGTTTCGCACTTGAATAAGATGAGTCTCCCACCGCCAAGAAAAAATGATTTCCATCCGGAGAGAAAGCTGTGGCTTCCACCCATGCACTTACCGAGTTAAGAACCTCCGGTGCAAAAAGTACCGGTGTTTCTCCCGGCAAGGTTTGGCCGAAGTAAGTTCCTTTGGTCTGATCAGTTTTAGTAGTTGTCTGGGTATAGATGGTGCTGACTGATGCTAAAAACACGGATGAAAATACTATAAGCTGATAAATAGAAGTTCGTCCCGAAATTGATAAATGCATTTAATCCCTCCTTACATATCTGTAATATTAGTGCTCGCTTACTGCTACGATCTAAGAAATATTTGTACTTAATAGGACGTTTGAAAGAATGAGCAGTTACTTAAGAGTGAATTATAATTTATGCAGAAAAATATAGCTGATTAATTTTTGAAACTGTTTTTTATCATGTCCAAACGTTCTTTTGCGCCGGGATCTGATTTGAATGATTCTAACAAATTATCACAAGCATATTCTTCACAGTGTGCGCAGTTCTCAACTTCTTTCTGAATAGCGCACGTTCTGACTTTACAATTTTTACACCCAATAAATAATCTGCCTGTATCAGACGTACACCCATCGCAATCATTTATGTCTTCATATTTGTATTCAATTCCATAATGTTCTTTGCATGCGCGTATTATTTCGAAAACAAGTTTTTGTTTTCTTAATACGTCTATTTCTCTTGTCGCCAAATAGATCGGGCAGCTTTGGCAGAGCAAACCGCAATATGAAATTATTTCGGTCATTATTTTGCAAATATTTATTTGTGAATTCTGAACACCGCATTGATGGAACAGTAATAGTTGGGGCGCTGGTTATGCCTTTTCAGTAACTGGATAAATTTCTTTCAAATAATCAATAGGTTTAAATCCTTTATCAACAATCAATTTTTTTATTCTTGCGAATTCTCATAAAAGCTCGAGTATATGCCAAGATCATATCAACATTAGAATAGCTGGAAACATCAAAACTTGCAATAGAAGAAGCAAACAAAAATGAATGTTGAGTAGATAATATTTCTTCTATTGTTTTCATAAGGTTATTCAATTCAAAAATGTCGATAGCGTATTTTTTTAAGATTGATTTAGGATTGCTAAAATATGACGCATCATAATGCGAAAATATTTTGTCTCGATGTGCAGTAAGATTTTTAATTACATTTTTGTGATTTGAAATGCTATTAATTTGTTTTTCGATAATCTTTTTATATTCATTATCATTTACTGACAAACGAGAATATCCACGTTTATCATTTCTGTCCGACCTTGTTGGACTGAGTGATTTTGAATGTATTCTTGCTTTATTCAACCAATCTAAAATATTAACTTGTTCTTTTTCTGAGACAAATAAGCATAATTCCACAAGCATAGTCCGTTTAAAACTAGGTTCGACTAAATCAAAAAAAGTTTTACCCTTGTTTAAGGTATTAACTCTGTGAGGGGCCCTCCATTCATCAAGTATCTCTAGTTGTCTTTTATAAAGTTTTATTTTTAAATAACGTTCAAAAAGCTTCCAAAAATAATTTGTAAGATATTTTTGTGGGTTATTCATAACATTTTATTAAATAAATCAAAGGCACAACTATTCATGTTCTAGAAAAACAATTCAAAACTCACAGAATAATTTCTTATCGGCGCAATGTTGCCGATGAACTCAACATAATTATAATTAAAAATGTTTTTGGCATTTAAATAAATTTTTGCCGGAACAGTATTAAAAAGAAAATTATATCCTAAACTTATATCGGTAACATAAATTGGAACGCGTTTGTCGCCATCAACAACTAAAGAAATTGGCGGTTGAGTAATAAGATCATCAATTTCTTCTACTCTGCTTGAATATCTAAAATTAATTCCAATATCGAAAGGATTTGGAGTAATCCTCACTTGTGCGTTAAAAGTATGCTGAGGGCGGTACTTTAAAAATTTATCATCAGCTAAATTTCTTGCATTCATAAAATTGTAACCAAGATTTACGGAAATGAAATCTGGCTCTAAATAAAAATTAGAACCGATTTCCAATCCTTCTATCTTTGCTTCGGAGAGATTAATAAATTGAATCTCTGCACTTTTAGTTAGGTTGGCTTCAATATAATTTTTGTAATTAGTCCGGTATAAAGACAAATCTACAGAGAAGTTTTTATCAGGCTGGTAATTACAACCGATCTCAAATGAAGCGCTTGTTTCTGCGGTAAGATTAGTATTTCCCTTAATACTAAATCCTCCGCCAACCGCTGCAGTAGTGAACACTTCCGATGGGGTTGGCGCACGGAATCCTGTTCCAAACGATCCGCGCAGAATAAAATCTTTTGCTAGTTTATAATTTAATCCGACTTTAGGAGTAACAGCATTGGCATTATTGACGGAATCCAATTTCATATAATCGTAACGCAAACCTAATGTTATTATCAAGTTATAAATTCCTTTGTATTCATACTGTGTGTAAGCGCCTATACCAAAGAAATTTGGATTCTTAAAAATGTTGGATGATACTGTGGAATTGGACACTTCAATCCCGGATGTAAGAACAACGTCGTTGGGTAAAATCATATTTGCTGTAAACTCGTTGCGAAAAAGATTAGCAGTTGATGTCGTAAGTTCAATTCCCCGTCCGTCAAATTTTGTATAGTAGTAACTCGATTTCAATTCGGCGAATATATTTTTACTGAACTGATGGCGGAAAATTAACCCGGTAAAAAAACGGTTTGATTCTACAGTGTTACCGTTATCTTCATCTTTCGGAACAAGTGCGTTGCGGGAATCTTTCCAATAAAGAAAGTTGCCACGATTCATATTTAGATAATCCGAAAAGAAGGTTAAATGATTTTCCGGATTGAATTCGTAATTTAATTTTAAGTAACCGAGATAACGTTTAGCATAATCATTTTGGCGGTAACTCATATTATCAAATTTCTTAAAAGAAAAAGTATAACCAAGATTTTCGGAAGAACCCGAATGTGTAAGTTCCAATCCATAGAAATTGCGCATAGCATCATCCCACTTCCAAAAATCGTAAGCGGGTTTATCATACATGCCGAAGTATGAACGGAAATGTGTAATAGAATTTTTCACGGTTGATTTGGTAATAATATTTATTACTCCTCCGATCGCAGATGATCCATAAAGCGAACTGGCGGGACCTTTAATAATTTCTATGCGCTCAATATCAGCGGTCGGAATTAATTCCCAAATAATATCTCCCGTATCGCCGGAATACATTGGAATACCATTTACCGCAACCAACACGCGCGCGCCGGTACCTTTGCTATATCCGCTAGAACCGCGAATGCTTGGCTGTTCCAGATTTAATTGTACGCCGGGAACATTTCTAAGCATATCGTCAAATGTTAAAAAATTATTGCGCGTTAGAAAATCGGGAGAGATGATTGAAGTACTAACCGCCAAGTCCTGAACCCGTTGTTCATATTTACCAGCGCTTACAATAATCTGATCTGTTTGTATCGCTTCTTCAGTTAGAACAATTGTAATCGGTGTGTAATCAGAATTGAAAGAAACGGTTACTCTTTTTTTTGCATAACTGATCATCGAAACTTCTAATAAGTAAATTCCAAACGGAAGATTTTTAATTTCAAAACTTCCATTGCTCAAAGACGCAGCACCAAATTGAGTCCCCGGAACTAGAACGTTTACACCTTCAAGCGGTTCATTTTTATCTGAAATAATTTTTCCGGTTAAGGAAGAATTTTGCGCAAAGTTAATGATGGAGGAAGTTAATATTAAAACAATAAAAAATTTTTTCATTTTATTCTCACCTTTTCATTTCACACTTTGAAAATAAAATCCCGAAACGAAATTATTTTGGCGGTTGAGGCGGTGGATTATTAAAATCAACATTGATATCAATACCGGTTGTAATTTTCCCTTTTTGTAATGTCATCACACCGGGTTTTGAATGATCCCCATTATTATAATAGACGCCCACAATAAACCAATCGTCTCTATTAAGAGAAATAGCCGGTGTTCTAGATTGAGCAACGACAATATATTTATATGTTCCCTCGGTGAGTTTAAGCGAGTAGAAATTGTTCATTCCCGAATCATAAGTAAATTCCGCGCTCTCGAATGGTATGGGATCAACAACGAATCCAAGATTTTGAAAAGAAAAGTCATCAACAGTTTGAATATCATTTTTAAATACAACAATATGAGTGCGGGTTATTCCGGTCGGCCAATTACCCGTAAAAGTAACTTTACCGCTGAAACCGATTATTTCCGCTTGAGGAGTTTTTTCAGGTTCCGGTTCAATTCCTTTATCGCATCCGGCAATGAAACAAACCGATAGACAAATGATTATTAAAAAAAATAATTTTCGCATAGAATTTTCCCATTCTTCTTACACGTCTAATATAATGGAACTATCTGAAGATTTCACCTAACATTTTCAAAAACAGATAAGATGAAAATAACTTTTATTTTGAGTAGATTTTTAGGGGTTCAATTTATATTGTGCTTAATAATTATTTATAGTTTGTCTAAAATGTGAAAAATCCACTTATTAAATATTGGGCAATTGTAATTCCGCTTCTATTCATGACGGCAGATCTAACTATTGCGGATAATTTAATATTACAAGAAGAGATTCAATTTAAGCAGATTAAAATTGAAGACGGACTTTCACAAAGCACAATCTTATGTATAATTCAGGACAAAAAAGGTTTTCTATGGTTTGGAACAGCAAACGGTCTTAACCGTTATGACGGATATAACTTTACTGTATTTACAAATGATCCTGCAGATTCAACATCAATTTCAGATAACGGAATATTATCGTTATTTGAAGATAAAGATGGAAATATTTGGATTGGTACAGTTGAAGGAGTTTTGAATAAGTATGATAAAAAGAGCGGGATCTTTTCCCGTTATTATTTTACAAATTTATTAAAAACAGATACAGATCCGGATGAAAAATATTATGATTTTCCGCTTCCGTTTTCCCGCAATAATGATAAATCAATAACTACAATCACCCAAGACAAGAATGGATTTTTATGGATCGGTACTTGGGGTCGGGGTTTGGTAAAATTAGACATATCAAAAAATAAATACGAACATTTTCATTATAATGAAAAAGATCCAAACGGATTTCATTCTAATAGAGTTAAAGCAATTGTCGCAGATGAAAATAATGTTATCTGGGCAGCAACTCTTGGCGGGGGACTTTATAAAATTACAACTGGTGAGAAAACTTCAATTATACACTATCAAAAAAATAGTAATACATGGAGTTTAAACGATGACAAAATTGTTTCTTTAATGAAGGACAGAAATGGTAATCTTTGGATTGGTACTTACGGCAGCGGATTGAATAAACTTTCCCATCAATATTTAAATACTCCTCCCGAGAAAGCACGATTTGAAAAATTTGTAAATCACTCCAACGATCCCAATAGTTTGTCAAGTAATTTTGTAATGACAATCGTTCAAGATAAAGTTGGAGCTATTTGGCTTGGTACCTTTGGCGGCGGATTAAATCGTTTAGACCCGGACAAACAAAAATTTAATGTTTTTAAGAACGATCCTAAAATTCAAAGCAGTCTTACTAAGAATGATGTGCTTTCAATATTAGAAGATAGATCAGGTTCATTATGGATAGGTACCCATCTCGGCAAAGGATTAAGTAAGCTTGAACATAACACGGTAAAGTTTAAGCAGATTAATAAAGATATAAATGGAGTTAACGGTTTGAACGATGATGTTGTCTGGGCCATTGAAGGAGATGAAACACGCGACTTATGGATTGGTACTTATAAAGGTGGGTTGAATAAATATGATAGGAAAAGTAAAAAATTTTCTTACTATACATCAAATACCAGTAACGTAGGTTCAATTAGCGATAATCATATTCGTTCAATTCTTGATGATAGAAATAGATTTTTATGGATTGGCACGTACAGCGGCGGACTAAACATATTTAATAAATCAACCGGAAAATCAAAACACTATGTTAAAATTTCCGGCGATTCTGCCAGCATAGGTGCAAATCAAGTCCAATCAATTTTTAAAGATAGAGATCAAAATATTTGGTTAGCAACTTTTGGCGGAGGCCTGAATAAATTATCTTATGCCGATATACAGTCAAACAGATTTTCTTTTAAACGATATATGAATAATCCGAACGATCCATTTAGTATCAGCGATAATAGGATTTACACAATTTTTCAAGACGGCGAGGGTGTTTTGTGGATCGGGACATTTGGCGGAGGTTTAAACAAGTTTGATCCCAGGACCGAAAAATTTATTTCTTACAAAAATATTTTAGGTGATGAATCCAGCATTAGTGATAACCGTGTAATGACGATTTATGAAGACTCAATGCAAAATCTTTGGATCGGAACGTACGGTGGAAGTATTCAAAGGTTCAATCAACAGACAGAACGATTTACACGCTATAATAAAAAAAATAAGATTGGAAGTTCGGTCGTATATGGAATTCTTGAAGACAATCAAAAAAATCTATGGATGAGTACAGATAACGGACTGATAAAATTTAATGCACAGACAGAAAATTTTACACAGTACGATCTTCATGATGGATTGCAAAGTTTAGAATTTAGCGGAGGTGCTTATTATAAATCAAAGAACGGTGAAATGTTTTTCGGTGGAATCAATGGACTGAATTATTTTTATCCTGATAGTGTATTAGATAATAAATATGTTCCGCCGATTGTAATAAGTTCTGTAAGAATATTTAATGAACCGGTGAAAGGAGATAGAGATACGTTAGTACTTTCCTATTCACAGAATTTTTTCTCGTTTGAATTTGCCGCGCTTGATTACACTAATCCCTCAGATAACCAATATGCATATAAACTTGAAGGATTTGAAGACGATTGGCGTTATGTAGATTCTAGAAGAAGAATTGCAAATTATACAAACTTATTGCCAGGCGAATATGTTTTCCGGGTACGCGGTTCAAATAATGATGGGGTCTGGAATAATGATGGTGCAAAAATCTATTTAAAAATATTACCGCCAATCTGGAGAACGTGGTGGTTCTTAACACTATCTATTTTATTTGTAGCTTTTATCATCTATTACTTGGGCACAATAAGATATCGTGGATTGCTGGCAATTGAAAAATTAAAAGGAAAACTTGCAGCTGATTTACATGATAACGTTGGATCCGGTTTAACCGAGATTTCAATTTTAAGCGAACTTGTGACCCAGCAAATTCAAAACGCCACACAAAATTCTTCCCAACACTTAATAAGCATTAGCGATAAAGCACGTCAGCTAATTGATAACATGAGTGATATTGTCTGGATGGTTAATCCACAGCGCGATTCTTTTTATCATCTTATTTTAAGATTGAAAGATACTTACAGCGATCTTCTAAATTTAGCCGGGATTTCATTTAAAACTTCTAATCTTGAAGAACTCAGCTCACTTAAAATTCCAATGGAACACAAACAGAATTTATATTTAATGTTTAAGGAAGGAATTAATAATTCCATTAAGCACAGCAAATGTAAAAAGATAACTTTAGAAGCAAACTTAAAAAAAGATGAACTGGAATTAATTTTAAAAGATGACGGAATTGGTCTTGATGCAAGCAACAAAGCACAAGGCAACGGTTTATTGAATATGAAAAATCGTGCATCTGCAATTGGCGGTGAATTAACGATTAATTCTTCCAACGGAGGAACCACTATAATTTTTAAAGGAAAATTAAGCGGAATAAGAAATATTATTTTATCACGTCTAAAATAGCCACTCAAATATTTTCAACCATCCCTTTTAATTGTTATTTTGCAATTGTAACAAACTTAGTTTTTGATATGATCAAAGTATCAATCATAGAAGACAATAATACAATTCGCGAAGGACTTGCTGCGTTGATTAACGGAACAGGCGGGTACAGTTGCGTTGGTTCTTTTGATGATTGCGAATCATTTCTTTCCAAATTAGATAGGATGGACGTTGATGTTGTTCTGATGGATATCGGTTTGCCTGGTATGAGCGGTATTGATGGAATTGCCAAAGCAAAAAAAATAAAACCGGATTTAAATATTCTAATGCTTACGGTTTATGAAGACAGTCAATCTGTATTTAAAGCATTGTGTGCAGGCGCATGTGGATTTCTTGTAAAAAAAACTCCACCGAGCAGATTATTAGAAGCGATTAAAGATGCATCGGAAGGCGGAGCGCCGATGAGCTCGTTGATCGCACGCCAGGTAATAAACGTATTTCGTCAGACACAGGGAAAAGTTTCTGAAGAAAAAGATACTGGATTATCAGCACGGGAAATAGAAGTATTAACTTCTTTATCGGATGGAAATAATTATCAGGAAATAGCCGATAGATTATTTATTAGTGTTGATACTGTTCGTCATCATATTAGAAATATATACAGAAAACTCCATGTGCATTCGCAGTCGGAAGCTGTAGCGAAAGCAATTCGAAAAGGTATCATTTAGATAATTGTAAAAGACAACTTCCAATCACTTTTTACCTTTAATCATTTATTCTATCCTTTGGTCCTTCAGAATTACTGCATAAATATGTAGGTCGGTACCAAATTTTATCTCTTTTCTATAAAAAACCACACAATCGTGCAGTTTACAAAGCTACATCAAATAATTAAATACAATCCAGATACTGAGATAATTCGTACAAATAAAATAAATTAACATTCAATTAGGAGGCAACATGGAAAATCTAAATCATAGCAATAACCCAATTGCCGAATTAATCAGCGATGATCTTTACTCGCTACTTACTAGCAGAGGGTTAATAGATGAGAAATCCGTACGTGATTATATCATCAGAAAAAAATTCAAGGATTTAAGAACCCAAAAAATTAGTGCGAGCAATGCAATTGAAGCTCTTAGAGAAGAATATCCGTATCTGCAATTCGATACAATTCGGAAAATAGTTTATCAACCACGCAATTAATTAATAAACCTCCTCTTAGAAAAGCAACCGGAGTATGCTGATTTGTTCTGCGCTCCGGTTTTTTATTTTTTCCCCTAAAATTGATTACCATTTTTTTACGTTAAACAATTTTCTTTTTCATAATTTTGATTTGTCAATCTATTTAATTTTAGATATGCGTATATGCCAACCACAGGATTATATATAAAGACTCACCAACAATAAACAGAGGAATAAAAAAATGAAGAAGTATTTATTTATCATCGTTGCAATTGCGTTTATGCTACCGACTTTTGCGCAGCAGGAAAAGAATCATGAAGTTAACTCAGAAGTAAAAGAACTTACGGATTACCACGACGTTATTTATCAGATTTGGCATACGGGATGGCCACAAAAAGACGTTAAATTTTTAGTTTCATTAACACCTGAAGTCGAGAAAGGATTTAACAAGATTAATAATGTTGAATTATCGGGAATCCTTCGCGATAAGAAATCGAAATGGGACGAAGGATTAAAGAAGTTTAAAATTACTGTTGAAATGTACAAAGGTGCAGCGGCTAAAAAAGACTCAGTCAGAATTCTAGATGCTGCTGAAAAGCTACATTCTCAATATGAAGCCCTTGTAAGAGTAGTAAAACCGGTTTTAAAAGAAGTTGAAGCATTCCATCAAGAACTTTATATGCTTTATCATTACAACATGCCGAAATATGATTACATGAAAGTGCAAAAATCGACAGTAGTTCTAAAAGCTAAAATGAAAGATCTAATGAAAGCTCAATTGTCAGAACGGATGAATGCAAAAAAGGATTCATTCGAAAAATGCAAAACGGAATTGAATACTGCCGTTGACAATTTAAATGTAGTTATGGTAAAGGGCGATGATAAGAACGCAATTAATGTGGCTGTTGATGCGGTTCATTTCAGGTATCAAGAATTAGAAAAAGTTTTTGATTAATCAGTGTTGTAGCGCAGATTAGAAATCTGCGCTACATTTTTTAATGATTGGTTTCACATTCACAATTCTTGCCGGTCCGAGCTTTTTCAAAAGCTTCTTTCCCTTCCTTAAAAGAAAAATAAGCTATAAATAAAGCCCCGGCAGAATCAATCCCGCCAAAACCTGTTAACTCATAGCCGATACTAGCAGCAAGAAGTATAATTGAAAGATAGAGACAAGTTTTTGTACAATTTGCATCAGCCACCAATGCTCTTGAGTTTAATGATTTACCAACTTTCATTTTGAAAAATATTAATACAGACATTGTGATTATCGAAATAAGAGAAATCACAATTCCCAAAAATGTAGTTTCCGGTTTATGATTTATATAAATGTTATAGACAGCTGTTGCAAGCAAACCGGCTACTAAAATATAAAATGCTGTCCCGGTAATTCTTAAAGCAGTTTTTTCGAACTCATCCCGTTCTTCGCCTTTATTTTTTATTTTTATAAGCATGTGTAAAATGCCAATACCGGAGATAACTTCTACAAAAGAATCTATACCGAAACCCAATAGAGAAAGAGTCTCATCCTGCACCCCAAAATAAATTGAGATTAATCCTTCAGCGAGGTTATAAAATATAGTAATGAATGCAAGAATAACTGCGTACTTGTACAAACTTATTTTATCATTTTTCACTTAAGCCAGTCTTTCTTTGATTTACGATGAAGTTGGAAATTGCATAAAGGAACTTAAAAAGAACGACATAAAAATGATGACGGCAATAATGCTCACTACTATTAGTACTAATTGGATAATAATTAGGATTTTAACAATACGGAAATATTTTCCCTGTAACTCAAAACCGAAACGTAGCGCAGCGGTATTATTAGTAGTTTTAAAAATTAAGAATTGATCTGCCGCCTCTCTTATCCGCATACCAATAAAAATCATAGGCACACCAATCAAGGCGCCGATGATTGTTAAACAATTAATTGTGCCGTAAATGATTGTGAACATTCCCACAAATCTCATATCCTTTGTCATAGATTCAAACGCGTACTGAAAAGGACTTGGCGGTTTAATTGTGGTATTGGAATCCAGATTTAAATCATCAAGATTTTCCATAACATTCCTCCAATTAAATTAAAAGTTAGTTGAGAATAGAAATAAAAAAGTGTGGAGCTGAAGGGATTCGAACCCTCGGCCTATTCGTTGCGAACGAATCGCTCTCCCAACTGAGCTACAGCCCCATATTTAATAACTAAGATATTAAAAAAATTGTTTTTAAGCTTCTGTGAATCAAATAGGTAATAGTAAATAGGATTATATGGCATGAATTGAAAAAGAAAATCTTGATCTTGGAAGAAAGATAAGTTACATTTTATACAGATTTCGGATGATAGTTTTCAAAATCAACTGAAAATTATATAAATCTGAAAAGGAGGATTGCTATGAAAAAGGCGATTACTCTATTAACACTTACCATTTTCTTGTTAGTTATCAATAATAGTTCAAAATCAATTTCTATTGAGTCATCTTCAGATTTAACAATTCAAACCGCTAAGACACAGATCAATGCTGGCCATGATTTGATTGATGGTTATAACAAATTAACTAGCGATAAAAATTTGAAGAGCGGACTTCACACAATATTTAAAAGTGCTAACGGAACTATGTATTGCGTAAAGCTAAAGAATGGTAAGGTTGATAAGTTAATTGTTACTTCTAGTGAAGGTAATCAAATTAAGCCCAAAATCATTAAGGGTTCAGGTAAAAATAGTCAATGCACGGTTTGCGCAACTATTTCTAAAAAGCCGCTTGTTGAAGAATGCTGGGAATGGTTTTGCAATTAGATGTGCATGTATTTGATTTACTTTTTTAAGTTGAGATAAGTGTTTTGATTTTTTTGTTATTTGGTCAACAAAAATTTCAATACAAAGAAGTTTGTTGCCCAATTGCAAAGATAGAATCCTTTATCTTAAAAATTATTGTTTGAATATTAATCTACCATTTTAGATTTTTTCATTTGAATAAATCAAAATATATAATTTGACCGATCACATCATTCTTTATTAGATTAAACCAAAGAAAATCAAAAAAGTGAAAGGAAGTAAAAAATGGAATACACATTTCTTGGCAGAACAGGATTAAAAGTAAGCAGACTTTGTCTTGGTACAATGAATTTCGGTCCATACACATCAGAACCGGATAGTTTTGATATTATGAACAAAGCATTGGAACTGGGAATTAATTTTTTCGACACTGCAAATGTTTACGGGGCAATGTGGGATCCGGCAGGAGTTGGTAACACAGAAAAAATAATCGGAAGGTGGCTGGCTGAGGATAAATCCCGCCGCAATAAAATTGTATTGGCAACAAAAGTTTACGGTAATATGGGCAAAGCACCCAATGAATCAAAACTTTCCGCACATCATATTCGTAAAGCGTGTGAAGACAGCTTAAAACGATTACAAACCGATCACATTGATCTTTACCAAATGCATCACATTGACCGCGATACACCGTGGGCAGAAATTTATCAAGCAATGGAACAACTTGTACGTGAAGGGAAAATCACTTATGTGGGAAGCAGTAATTTTGCCGCTTGGAATATTGCAGAAGCTCAAATGATTGCAGATCAAAGAAATTTTTTGGGAGTCGTTTCAGAGCAAAGTATTTATAGTTTACGGAACCGTCAGATAGAACTGGAAGTGATTCCTGCTTGTAAACATTTTGGCGTCGGATTAATTCCTTGGAGTCCTTTGGGCGGTGGAATATTATGCGGTGTACTTGAAAAGGCAAAGGAAGGCAGAAGAACACGAGAGCCGTTACAAAAATCAGTAGAGAAACTTCGTCCTCAAATACAAGCATATGAAAATTTATGCAAGGAGATTGAACAAAAGCCGGCGGATGTTGCGCTTGCATGGGTTCTTAATAACCCGGTAGTAACTTCGCCAATAGTGGGACCAAGGACGATTTTGCAACTAGAAGAAAATGTTAAGGCATTGGAAATAAAATTGTCTGAAGAAGCTCTAAAAAAATTAGACGAGATTTGGCCGGGTCCAGGCAATCAAGCACCGGAAGCTTATGCATGGTAAGAAAGCTTTTAGCCGTTAGCAATTAGCGGTCGCTTTTTAACATTTATTAAATTGGTTGAAGAAAAATATTTTTATAATTTTTGTTAAATACTCACAAAAAGAATTTGGAGAGGAAATGAAACATCAAAAGATCGTTCTAGTAGCTCTTCTTGCAGCAATAGGATTGGTATTTAATTTTTCGGATTTAAATGCACAAAAGAAAAAGCTCACTTACAAACAGGTTTATGAAGGCGGCAGAGGAATGCGTGGTGGAATGTTTGGACGCGGCGGTGCGATGGGCTGGATTGATGAAGAACATTATCTCGAAATGAAAGCAGATCCTTCAAAGCCAGGCTCACGACCAGTTATGATGAAAACAAATGTTGAAGACGGTAAATCTGAAGTTTATATTGATAACAGCAGCATTCAATTGCCAGAGGGATTTTCTATAGACCGTCCATCGGGAAGCACTCAGGATAATAATTATTACTTGTTCAACTACAAGAATGATCTTTACTATTACTCTCGTCCAGAAAATATGTTTAAGCAATTAACCAAGGATGAAAAACCAGAAAAAGTTGCAAAACTTTCCCCCGACGGCAAAAAAGTTGCATATGTAAAGAATAATAATCTTTATGTATTTGATGTGGACAAAGAAAAAGAAATGCAGATAACAAATGATGGGGCAGAATTAATTTATAACGGCTGGGCATCTTGGGTTTATATGGAAGAAATTTTGGGAAGAGCAACTCAGTATTCAGCATTCTGGTGGTCACCAAAAAGTGATAAAATTTGTTTCCTACGTTTTGATGATAATCCTGTTCCGGATTTTCCAATCTATCATGCGGATGGACAGCACGGTGAACTCGAGCATCAACATTATCCCAAAGCTGGCGATCCAAATCCATACGTAAAATTCGGAATAGTAAATGTTGCAGATGGAAAAGTTACTTGGACAGATTTTGATGAGAAAGCTGATCAATATATTGCAAGGCCTACCTGGACAAAAGAGAATAAACTAACCGTTCAATGGATGAACCGTGCACAAGACAATATTATAATTTATTGGATTGATACTAACTCAGGAAAGAAAACAGAACTTTATAACGAAAAACAAAAAGAATGGGTTGAATGGTTTGAAGATCTTTACTTCTTTGATAACGGAAGCGGTTTTTTATTT
This sequence comes from Melioribacter sp., assembly GCA_023250955.1. GTDB lineage: Bacteria > Bacteroidota > Ignavibacteria > Ignavibacteriales > Melioribacteraceae > Fen-1258. The sequence goes on from JAHEZQ010000010.1 coordinate 90,484, forward strand.
AGATCAAACATTGACGGATGGGATCATCTCTATTATTATGATTTAAAGGGAAAGTTAATTAAGAGATTGACTCAAGGTGATTGGCAAGTATCTGATATTCATTATGTAGATGAAGCGAATAAAAAAGTTTATTTCCACAGTCCGATGAAAAACAGCACAGACAGATATTTATGTGTAGTTGGTTTAGACGGCAAGGGACTAAAACAAATCACAACATTTCCTGGAACACATAGCGGCTCAGTTTCACCCAAAGGTAAATATTATATAGATACTTACAGTAATATAACAACTCCATCAAAATCTGAACTTTATGAGATGGATGGAAAATTAATCAGGACACTTTCAGATTCTAGAAATACTCAGGGTGAGGATTACGATATGGCGAAAGCTGAATTGTTTACAATACCCTCTGGAGATGGTTATAATTTACCGGCAATGTGGTTTTTACCATCCGACTTTGATCCAAATAAAAAATATGCTGTAATTTTTAATGAATACGGCGGACCAAATTCAGCATCTGTAAGAAATTCATATCCGTTTGGATTGGCTCAAAGTTATTTAGCACAGCAAGGAATAATTTCTATTTCAGTTGATCACCGCGGTTCAGGGCATTTTGGGAAAAAGGGTGTAGCGTTGATGTATCGAAATCTTGGCAAATGGGAAATGCATGATTATGCCGCTGCAGTAAAATGGCTTAAAACAAAATCGTTTATTGATTCAACCAGAATAGGAATTACCGGCGGAAGTTATGGCGGTTATGTTACTGCACTAGCATTAACTGAAGATGCAGATTATTTTACGCACGGAATTGCCGAGTATGGTGTAATGGATTGGCAATTATATGATAATGTTTATACTGAAAGATATATGGATACACCTGCTGAAAATCCGGAAGGATATAAAGCCGGCTCAGTTCTTACATATGTAAAAAATTATAAAGGAAAGATGTTGATTACTCATGGTACTATTGATGATAATGTTCATATGCAAAACTCAATTCAGTTTATTACTGAATTACAAAAACAAAATAAAGATTTTGAAATGATGCTTTACCCGAATTTTAGACATGGTGTTGGAATGCCTCATGCTACTCGTGAACGTATTCAGTTCTGGTTTAAATATCTACTTGGGAAAGAATTAGATGTAGATAAAGATTAGTTTTTTAACCCTGAGTGAAGCGAAGGATCTCAATTATTCTATAATGAGATTCTTCGTTTCGCTCTGCTTCACTCAGAATTAAGTATGGACTACAACGAAAATCCTAAAAATTACCATCCTCGGATGCATAGCGCAGAGCATCTTCTAAATGGAACAATGGATAAAATGTTTCAAAGGGGAAGAGCATTCAGTGCGCATATCGAAAAGAAAAAATCTAAATGCGATTATCGTTTTGAACGTGATCTAACCGCACAGGAAATCCAAACCATAGAAGAAATAATTAATAAACAAATTTCCCTAGATCTTCCGGTTAAAGAAAGTTTTATTAGTCGTGATGAAGCTGTAGGAAGATTTAATCTATCACGTTTGCCAGATGAAGCCGGAGAAAATCTTCGCGTAATAAGTATCGGAGAATATGATAACTGTTTATGCAGCGGACCCCATGTAACTTCAACAAAAGAAATCGGAACTTTCAAAATAATTTCTACAAGTTTTGAAAATGGGGTATTAAGAATTCGTTTTAAAATATCGGAGTCAATATGAAAATATATATTACACTTATAATCTTTTTGTTAACCTTAACAATTATTGCTCAAAACAAAAAGGACCTGGGTCCTTATTATTCAGCAAAAGATGAAAAGGAGATTTTGAAAGTAATGGATAACCAAGTACAAGCCTGGAACAATGGAAATATGGAAGGATACATGGAGGGCTATTGGAATTCTGATTCACTCCGTTTTGTTGCTAAAATTGGTATCCAATATGGATGGAATTTAACCTTGGATATGTATAAAAAAAATTATAACAATAAAGAAGGAATGGGTAAACTTAGTCTTAAAGCTGAAGCGTTGGAATTTATAAATAAAAACGTTGTTTTTATGATTGGGCGATGGCAGGTTGAGGGCAAGAAAAATGCAGGGGGGCATTACACTCAGATTTGGAGAAAAATAAAGGGTAAGTGGTTAATTACAGTAGATCATACTTCCTGAAATAAGACGTAAATGTAGGCCAACTACACTTCACATTTGAAAAATCGAATTTTCAGCATTAATTTTGCACCAGCAAATTTATGGAGCTTTCAAATGCCAGAAGAACTTTACGTTAATATAAAATTTAAGAATAGGAAAACTGGTGAACTAAAAGATGGTTACGTAAGAGTTCCTAATGTTGAAAAGTATGCTAACGGATTAAAAAGATATTTTGACATTCACCAATTTAGAATTTGCGATAAAAGATTGGTTAGTAAAGAAGAATTCGAAAAAAAAGGCAAAGCATAATTTGATTCAGCCGATATTTAAAAGAATATTAAAAAGCATTCCTAAATTTTTCATTCTTGGTTATGTAGTATTTTCATTTCTTACATTAACTAATTGTTCTAACAAGCACGATTACGACAGCATATCATACGATCAATTTGTTTTGAGAAATCGAGAGAAAGCGCAGCTGCTAGTTCAACAAAACAACGCAGAACTTTTCAATTGTAAGCAAATAGAGTTTATATTGAATAAAACTGTCGTAGCTGATTCAACAGTAATCGGTACTTTTAAAAGAAACGGAAATTATTTTTTAAAAGCATTAATTAATAATCCTTGCGGTAAAAATATTTATACAACATTAGCTTGTTCGGAAGAAATTATTAAACGTTACAACAGCATTAAGTCAAATCATGTTTTTCTTGCCGCAAAAATTACAAAAATTGAAAATGTAAATACTATAGCGGAAGTAGATTCTTTAGACGGAAAATCTATGTATCTCAACCGAAATAATTCTGTAATGCTTTCCGGTGAATGTTTGGCGTTTGCAGAAATTCCAATCAATGCTACAGGCGACTAAATAAAAATTTCATTATAAACTTACAGTCCATTTGTTGATAAACATCGCAACTTCTTCCCAGTTTTTTTGTCCGCAGATATAATGAGTCCTTCCTGAAAATTCCTTGAAATCTATTTTACTGTCCTTGTCTTTGTATGCTTCAAAGTTTTTCTTATTAAGAGAAGAAGGAATGATGTTGTCTTTCTCGCCTGCGATAAACAGTAAAGGATTATGCGGTTTTTTGAAATCAATCTTTCCATCATTTTTTATGCTGCTTCGCGGTATGTTTCTACTTTCAGGGACTACAAATTTATTGTATTCGACTTGTGTTTCTTCCATTGTCATTGTATTACAAAATGCGTAGTGAAACCACTCCACACTTGGTAAACAAACTGAATTTCCTTTGATGGGATTTATTGTTGGTAAATTTGCTTTTATAAAACTCCATTTAAAACTAAAAATTCCTTTTGGCGGTGCAGTATCAATACAAATTCCCGCAACTCCTTTGTTTATTTCAATTAACTTTTGAACTGCAAGTCCGCCCATTGAGTGTCCAATAAGAATTGGTTTTTCGGGTAACTTATCAATAAACGCTGATAAGCTGTTAATGACTTGTCCAAATGTTAGATTACCTAAATTTAGGTTCACGTTGGATCTTAATTCAGAGGGATTGCCTTCGTGATAAGCGTAAGCAGGCGCATAACAATTGTATCCTTTGTCCTCATAAAATTTTATCCAATCAGACCAACTTGATGGATTCATAAAAAGTCCGTGAACAAACACGATTGTTTTGCTTGTTATTTTATTATTCATATTTGTTCCGATTGTTAATGGAAATATTTGAGTTGTAAAAAAGTAAAAAAAGTTTCTAATTTTGCACAGCAGTCTAAATGCATGTGGCTAATTGGTAAAACAAGACCAAAAGTTTTTTCGTTCCATTGGAATTACAATTGCTTTCAAATCAGTATCAATTATTTTTTTCTACTTTTCAATTATCGGATTGTATTTTTGAAACGTTGTGCGACACTAGCAGCATGCTCTCCGAGAGAACGTGCTTCCTTAAGCGCTTTCTCGTCAACAGGATCTAAAGCAGAAGCTCCCGCTAATCCAAATGGTCCTTCAAGCGGGCCGACGAGAATCATTCCCGCATTCATCATTGCTATTACTAATGAATGAATGACATGTTCTTTCCCGCCTGTTTGATCGCCTCCCGTTGAAAATGCACCGCCGACTTTATTGACGAGAGATATTTTATACTTTAACCACCAATCGTCAATAAATGATTTCATTTGTCCAGCCATGTTTCCATAATAAGTTGGCGAACCTAATAAAACCGCGTCGGCATGTTTGAGTTCTGTTTCTGTAACCTTATCTATAGTTCTTGTAATTACATTTACTCCGGGAATCTTCTGTGCCCCTTCTGCAACTGCTTTGGCCATCTTTTCTGTGTTGCCCGTAAAAGAATAATAAACTATTAGAATTGAAATTTCTGTGTGTTTAGTAGAATCGGAATCATTGTATGTAATTGGATCAAACTTATAAGTAGACCCATAGAGTAAATATGGCCCAGTCAGAAAAAATAATATGATTGTGAAAAAAAGATAACAAGTTATATCAAGAATTGTTCGGACTGATTTATTGTTAGAATACATTTTATTTCTCCGTTGCTATATGATATATAAAATGCATTTATTCAAATTGATAAACAACGAAAAAGCAATGATGCTCGGATAATAAAAAGGACGACCAATATGATCGTCCTTCTAAATACTAATTACTAAGTATTAAATACTCTTATTTTAATTCCGGCATTCTTCCGGGTGTCCAAGGAACATTGAGCTTATCCATTTCGGATTCAATTGTTTTCAGATCCACATCAATTATTTTTTTCAATTTTTCAATAATCGGTTGTATCTCAGCATACAAAGTTTCGTAAGCCACTTTCTGATTCTTCGTTAGATTTGTGGTAGTGCTGTATGATGTAAACAGCATTGTTGAAAGTCTTGAATTCAAGGTTACCAGTGCCGGAGGATTTTCTTCAGCACTTGCACCCCTGCCTTCCATACCACGGATTGTAATTAAAATCTTATCAAGATCATTAGATATTTGATTTGCTTTTGCGAGTAACTCAAAAGGCGCAGCCGCAGTATTATTCAATGCCTGTTTGATTGATTCAGTTCTCTTTTCAAGATCCTCGGCTACTCTTTGAGCTCCGTATGCAGTTCTGGCTAACTCCGAAGCTTTCTTTTGGAATGCAACTAACTCAGAACGATCTTTAGCCGGTAATGTTGTGTTATTGAGAGGAACAACATTAAACTCGGTTGGTGCCAGCAATTTCTTTTCTTGATTTCTTAGAACCATAGACAAAGAAATTTTATATTTACCGGGCATAGCCAGAATACCGCTACCGCTGCTGCGTCTTCTGCCGCTTCCTCCTGAAGAAACCGGTTCAAATTTATCAACTACAATTGGAGATGTGCTTTCGCATCGAAGATCCCAGTTGATACGATTAATTCCGCTTCCGGCAGATTTTGTTATTTTTCTTATAACCAAACCGGTCTCATCCATAATTTTGAAAATGAGATATGGATCTTTTTCAATCTCTTCCTCATGAAGTGCATCAAGAGATGGCTGAGGAATTGGCTTTCCATCTTTGAATAATGCTTTCTCTTTTTGTTTACGTTCTGCTTTTAAGGTTTTGGGAACATCTTTAATATAGTATGTAAATGTTGCGCCGTATTCTGGATTTGGTGCTCTAAAATAATTTGAACCCTGTGCACCATGCCCGCCGCTTGGAATGTACATCAATGCATCTTTGATCGGAAACATATAAGCATCTTTTTCTAAAAGCTCTTTGCTGACTGTTCTTAATGGAGAGTAGTCGTCAAGCACGTAGAAACCTCTGCCGAATGTTGCAACAACTAAATCTTTTTCTCTTTCTTGAATTGTAATATCCGGAACTTTTACAAGGGGCATTCCAGCTTTTAGCTGAATCCACTTTTCTCCGCCGTCAATTGTAAAAAATACTCCCCATTCGGTTCCTACAAATAATAATTTTGGATTTATCGGGTCTTCAACAATTGTATTAACAGCACCATTAGCAGGAAGATTGCTTGAAATTGATTTCCATGTTTTACCTTTATCGTTACTCTTAATTACATAAGGTTTAAAATCATCTCTTTTGTGATTGTTGAATGAAGCGTAAACTACATTCTCATCAAAACGGGAAGGAAGAATATCACTGACAAGTGTGTATTTCGGAACGTCGGGAAAATCTTCGATCTTGCGCCAGGTCTTTTGATCTTCGGTTACTTGAATTAATCCGTCATCAGTTCCTGCATATAAAAGATTTTCTTGCTTAATTGATTCCACGAGCGAAACGATTAATCCGAATTGTGAAGTGCTTACATCTTTTCCGTCAGCATCAATACTCCAATATTTCCCCATCACCTGAAATGTATTGCGGTCAGTTTTAGTTGTAAGATCATCACTAATTTCTGTCCATGAATCTCCGCGGTCATCACTTCTAAAAACTCTTTCTGCTGCAGTATATAATCGTGTTGATGAATGCGGACTTAAAATTAATGGAGTATCCCAATACCACTTAAAAGTTTTTTCCCCTTTTACCGGTTCGGGACGAATATCAATAGCTTCACCGCTCTTACGATCGAAACGGACCATTCCACCATATTGTGATTCTGCATAAATTATATCCGGGTTTGTCGGATCAATAGCTGTCCAGAAACCATCGCCGCCGTTTGTTACAACCCAATCATCACTAATAACGCCACTTCCTCTTATAGAACGAGAAGGCCCGCCAAAGCTATTGTTATCTTGTGTTCCTGCATATATATTATAGAAGGGAAGATCATTGTCTGTATTAACTCTATAAAATTGTGTGACAGGTAGATTAGATTTAAATAGAAAAGTTTTACCCATGTCAAATGTTTCATATACGCCACCATCACCACCGATCATTATATGTTTAGTATCTGTCGGATCAATCCACAATGCATGATCATCAACATGTCTATCACTATTGCCGAATGGTTTCCAAGTTTTACCTGCATCTTCTGTGTACTGTGTTACTGTCTCTGTAGAAAAAACTTTATCTACGTTTTTAGGGTCGCAGTAGATTTCATTGTAGTATTGCCCTTGAGAATAGTGGTCGCCCATCTTTTCCCATGAGGCACCACGGTTTGTTGATCTGAAAAATCCTCCTTTACCTTCAGCTGCTTCAACTATTAAATAAACTACATCGGGATTAACAGGAGAAATTGCAATTCCCATTCCTCCTTTATCAACAGAAGGGATTCCGTTTGTTAGTTTATCCCATGTAGCACCAGCATCATTGGATTTATAAACAGCGGATTCCGGACCGCCGCCGATTTTTGTAAATATATGTCTGCGTCTTTGTTCTGATGTTGCATACAAAACATTTGAATCTCTCGGGTCCATCACGATATTATTTACACCGGTGTTTTCGCTAATGTTCAGAACTTTATTCCATGTTTTTCCACCGTCAATAGTTTTATAAAGACCTCGGTCACCTCCGGGTCCCCACACAGATCCTTCAGCTGCAACATAAATTGTATTTGGATTTTTCGGATCGACTACGATTCCACCGATCTGACGTGATTCTTTCAATCCCATAAATTTCCAAGTTTGTCCGCCGTCAATAGATTTGTACACGCCCATTCCGTAACCAAGTGCACGTTGATGATTGTTTTCGCCAGTACCAAGCCAAACAACATTTGAATTTGTTGGATCAATTACTACACAACCCATTGAGTAAGCTTGAACCGTATCTGCAAGGGCTTGCCAAGTAGTTCCATTATTTAATGTTTTCCATAAACCACCGCTTGCTGTAGCGACGTAGTACTCACTGTGATCGTTAGGATTTACTGCAAAATCTGCAATTCGTCCGGATGTAAAAGCTGGACCAATACCGCGAAATTTTAATCCGCTGAAAGTACCGCTAGTAAGTTTGTCTTTTTCTTTTTTCGGTTCCTTTGTATCATCTTTATCTTGTGCAAACAAAAATGATTGTGCCAACAAAATAATTAATAAGAGGCGTACAAATTTCATAACTACTCCGTCCCATAATGTTTTTGAAAAAGTTAATTTTGGATTTACAAAAGCAAAAAAGAAATTGATGTGAGATTTTGATATTTTATTCAACAAAGGATTAACTATTTATTGAACAATGACCAAACCTATAAAAAAAATAGGTCTATTTCTAATATTAATTATTGCTCTTCCGATTCTTTTTTTTGGTATTCGTGAAATTACTTCCTTAAATGAGAACGAAAGCGTAATAGAAGAAATTTACACTAATCAAATTGAATCTATTTTATTTTCAATAAATCAATATTCGGAAGATATTATTCGAAGCTGGGGGATGCATCTAGAAGGAATAACCGAGGAAGGTTTACAAAACGGTGATAAGTTAGAGAAAAAATTAACTCAATTATTCAATAATAATGCCTCACTTAATTATATTTTTATCACCGATAGCATGCTTACGAATAAATTTTTTATTGACAGAAAAGGGCTTCAAAAACCACATACAAATATTTCTCATTTATTAAAAGGGAATCAACAACCAATAAATCGTTTATACAGATATAAGGAAAACGGATTTACAAAATTCGAACCTGCGTCTCTTAGTATTGACAGGGGGACACAATTTTTAATCTTTATTCTAGACAACAAACAAATTTGTGTTTTCGCTATCGATAAGCAAAAATTTGTTGAACAGAATCTTTCATCAAAAATTCAAAGTGTTGCAAGAAACGAATTCATTGTTGCGGTAATTGATTCGATTAGTAATCAAAATATTTATTCAACTGAAATTCTGCAAGATAGAACATTCGAACAAAGAAAAAGTTTATGGTTACTGCCAGAGTATTCACTTGGAATAATGTTAAAGGGGCAAACAATTGACAGTCTAGTAAAACAAAGAAGCTCTCTAAATTTATATTTAATTATTGGTTTATCAATTTTGATGTTGCTAGTTGCTTTATGGGGATATCGAAATATAAAACATGAAGTAGAGTTAGCTCAGATTAAAAACGATTTTGTCTCTAACGTATCACATGAATTACGAACGCCGCTCGCTTTAATTAATATGTTTGCTGAAACACTGACTCTGGGGCGGGTTAGTTCCGACGAGAAAAGGAACGAATATTATAATATTATACAAAGCGAAGCAGAGAGGCTTTCAAAGATTGTAAATAAGATCTTGAGTTTTTCTAAAATAGAAGCTGGAAAATGGAAATATAATTTTGTAAAGACAGATATTAATTTACTTACGGAAAAAATTTATAACAGCTACAAATACCATCTTGAGAACAGCGGATTTCAATTTTTATATAAACCTTTTACCGAAACATTAGCTGCTAAAATTGATTCAGAAGCAGTTTCGGAAGCCGTTATCAATCTGATTGATAATTCGATAAAATATAGCGACAAAGTGAAAAAGGTCGTGTTAATAACAGGACGCACTAAAAACGCAATCTATATTGAGATTGAAGATTCAGGTCTGGGTATATCTAAAGATGATCAGAAGAAAATTTTTGATAAATTTTATAGATCGTCAAGCGGCAATATTCATAACACAAAAGGAACTGGGCTTGGCTTAACATTAGTGAAATATATTATGGATGCACATAAAGGTGAAATTAAATTAACAAGCGAACCCGAAAAGGGAAGTCGGTTTAGTTTATTTTTTCCGATTAATAATAATGATTAGGGAGATAAGACGATGCGTATACTAATTATTGAAGATGAGCCAAAAATGCAAATGGGCCTCAAGGATAATCTTGAATTTGAAGGTTATGAAGTTGATTCTTCGAATAACGGTGAAGACGGATTGAAAAAAATTCTTGAGAACAAATTTGATTTAATTCTTCTTGATGTTATGCTTCCAAAACTTTCCGGATTTGATGTTTGCAGAAAAACACGTGAACAAAAAATTGCTACTCCGATTATTCTTCTAACGGCAAAAGGTGAAGAAATTGATAAAATAATAGGACTGGAAATCGGGGCCGATGACTATGTAACCAAGCCGTTTAGTCTACGGGAACTTCTTGCTAGGATTAAAGCGGTCTTGCGCCGTGCCGAAAAATCTGTTGGTGTATCCGGAATAGTAATGATCGGCAGAACCGAGGTCAACTTTGCAAGTTATAATGCATTTGAAGAAGGAATTTCGGTGCAAATGTCTCACAAAGAATTTGAATTATTAAAATATCTATATAATAACCGGAACCAAACGGTTAACCGCGATGATCTATTGAAAAATGTTTGGGGAGACATTTTTACAACCTCTCGTACAATTGATAATTTCATTGTTAAACTCCGTCAGAAAATAGAAACAGATCCCAACAATCCTAAAGTTATCCTTACTGTACATGGAATCGGCTACAAACTAATTGCTATGCAATAATTTCATTTCTGCATATTGAACTTGTTGTAAGTATGTAAGCGGTCGTTACAATTTATGACAATTCTTTATACAACTTTGACAACTCTAATTTGAATCATTTCGACTAATCATATAGAGAAAGTAAAACATTATCACCATAGGAGGTTGAAATGAAACCCAGAAAAAACTCACTCGTTTCAAAAGCTGCATTAGTTCTCATATCAGCTTTAATTATTACAACAGCAGCATCAGCACAAATTGTAGAGACACAAAATCCGAATGTTAAACCAAATGCAATAGCAAACTTGATCGCAGGCATCAGCTCGGAAAATGACGGTGTAAGAAAATGCGCAATCTATTTTGCGAGTAAATATGAAATTGATCAAACGGTAGATGCATTGATTAAACAATTGAAAGTGGAACAAATTCCAAGTTTGCGAATATTAATTTCTCTGGCACTATATAAAATTGGTAACGAAAAAGGGCTTAATGCTATATATGATAATGCTTCATTGGAAAATGATCCGCATGTAAAAAACATGTTCAATGCAATAGTAAAGGAATACTACGTAAATAAAGGCAATATTGTTTCTTCAGTAACTGAAATACAATAGTGACATTTTATTACAAATTATTACTTATCAATGACAAATAATTATTGAGCAACTATTAACTTGTACAGAAAAATCTAAGATAAATAATATGAGATATCATACAATCCTTATACTGGTCATTTATTTTTTAGTAACTAACGCAACAGTAGATGCTCAAAGTTGGGAGCGACTGCTGAATCTAAAAGGCAAATGGAAATTTTCAATTGGGGATGATCAAAGCCGTTCGAAGTTTGATTACAATGATAAAGATTGGGAAGAGATTCGAGTTCCATCATCATGGGAAGACGAAGGCTTTTACGGGTACAACGGTTATGCTTGGTACAGAAAACATTTTACTATTTCGGCATCATTAAAAGGAAGGAACTTTACACTACGATTGGGTAGAATAGATGATGTTGATGAAGTTTATATAAATGGGAATCTGGTTGGATTTTCCGGTGTATTTCCTCCCGATTATCAAACTGCTTATAGTGCATGGCGAGAATATAATCTCCCGGAAAAATATCTAAACTTTAATAAAGAAAATGTAATCTCTGTTCGTGTTTATGATGCAGAATTACAAGGTGGAATTCTTGAAGGAGATATCGGACTGTTCGAAAACGTAAATGCGATGAGATTAGATTATGATCTTTCCGGGAACTGGAAATTTAAAACTGGCGATAATTCGAATTGGAAAGACCAGAATTATAACGACAAGAATTGGAATAAAATATTTGTTCCGGGTTATTGGGAATCGCAAGGCTATAACGATTATGACGGGTTTGCTTGGTACAGATTAACTCTTACTCCACCGGAATTAATGAAATCGAAAAAATTGGTTCTTGTTCTTGGAAAGATAGATGACATTGATGAAGTTTACCTTAATGGCAAACTGATCGGTGCAACGGGAAGTATGTACGGAAAAAATATTGAATATAACAATGCAGATGAATGGGAACAGTTCCGAGGTTATTTTATTCCCGAAGGATTGTTAATTGCAGGTAAAGAAAATGTAATTGCCGTTCGGGTTTATGATGGTTTTAAAGACGGTGGAATTTATCAAGGGCCAATTGGTTTGATTGAACAGAGTAAGTATGTAAAATATTGGCGTGAGCATAATCCGCAAAAAAAGAAAAAAGGTTTTTGGAATTTGTTCTTTGATTAAAAAATTTTTTTAATTACTGCAGTGCCGATACAAAAAAAGAGCGATCAATTTGATCGCCCTTTTTTAAAGTCTATCTTTTTTCGTAAGGCGGGTGTTTCGGAGTTACCGGTGGATTAGTTTCTAATAATTTCATCACTTCTTGAATTCCTCTTTCAAGCTGCGGATCAACACCTTTTGCAAGCTGTGCCGGATCATCAATCACTTCAACATCAGGATCCACACCGTGTCCTTCTTTAAACCATTTTCCATCAGGGTCATACATTCTAAAAGTGGGAACAGTAACTGAACCTCCGTCAATTAAACCTGGTGCACCACTAATGCCGATTAATCCACCCCAAGTTCTCATTCCAACAAGGGGACCTAATTTTGCTTTTCTAAAATAATCTGGGAATGCATCACCGCCTGAACCGCTCCATCCGTTTATCAACATAACTTTAGGACCGAAGTTTGCAAACGGTGGCCATTGCCAAGTCATTCCATCGCGCACTGCCCAGAACGCTAATGGTTTTCTATCAAGTAATTCAATGAAACGATCGGGAATTTGTCCACCATTGTTGAATCGTTCATCAATTATTAAACCATCCTTTTTATACTGAGCTGCAAATTGTCGGACTAATTCATTTTGTCCGTCAACACCTGTACTTGGAACGTAAATGTAACCGATCTTTCCGTTCGTGGCTTCTTCAACACGTTTTCTATTTGATTCAATCCACTCTAAATTTCTTAAACGCGTTTCATCATCAATTGTGTTTACTGTTATTTTCTGTGCACCATCGAAAGTTGGTTTGCCGTTAACAGTAAGTTCAACAGTTTTATTTGCTAATCCTTCAAATGATGTCCATGGATCTTTGGTAACATCGAGTGCTTCGCCATTGACCGCAAGAATGTAATCTCCTTCTTTGACTTTTAATCCGGGCATCAGAAGAGGTGAACGCACTTCGGAATCCCACGGAGCGCCATTAATTATTTTTTTTATTTTGAACGTACCATTAGAAATTCCCCAATCAATTCCAAGATAACCAACGTTCTTTGTCGGTGCTTCCTCCGTATCGCCGCCGCCGCGGTATGTATGAGATGCATTTAATTCAGCGATCAGTTCACCGAGAACAAAATTTACGTCCCACCGTGTGATGCAGTTATCAATTAGCTTTCCGTATCGTTCACGCATTTCTTTCCAATCAACACCGTGCATGTTGGGATCGTAGAAGAAATCACGCTCGAATCTCCAGACATCATTGAAGATTTGTTTCCACTCTTCTCTTGGATTAATTGTCATTTCAAGCTGGGCTGTCGGCATCATTTTTTCCATCTTCTGAGATGGCGCGATATCAACGACAGAAAAATTATTTCCTTTTGCTAAAAGGATTTTTTTCCCATCAGCACTTACCTGAAAATAATCGGCATCGTCAATAATTGTTTTTTCTTCGCGCGCTTCCAGATCGAAATAAACAACAGGTTTATTCTTATTTGCAGCTCCTGTATTTGGAACTCTAAGATAAATTACTTTACCTGAGACTGCGGCAATATTTCCATAATTACCCGGAGCCGCAGGAAGTACAACTAAACGGTTCTCAAAATTTTCCAGAGTGATTTTTACATCTTTCGGTTTATCCTTAGCTTCATCTTTCTTTGTGTCTTTATCATTTTTCTTATCATCCTTTTTCTCGTCCTTCTTAGCATCGTCTTTCTTTGGTTCTTCCTTCTTTACCGAAGTTGTATCATTCTTTGGTGCCAGTGGAGAGAGAATGTCATTATTCAATGTAACAGCAGCAATGTTTGTAGTATTCGGATATATAAATGTATTATCAATATCGCTGTAAGCTGGATTAATAGTTCTGTTTGTTGAGAAGTAAAGATATTTTCCATCAGGATCAAATGCGGGATTTGAATCGCCATAATAGCCGGAAGTTACTTGATGGGTTTTATCGTCTGCAACATTATATAAAAAGATGGCGCCTTTTTGTGTTTCAAGATCTCGTGAATACGCAAGCCATTTACTATCGGAAGACCAGCTTACTGTAAAGCCTTGCAAATTGCCTTGATAGAAATAAAGAGCTTTATCAACATCGTAAGTCTTATCTTTTTCCATATCATAAATTTTTATTTCCATTGCTTTATCTATAAATGCAAGCATCTTGCTGTTTGGTGACCAGAACAATTGATACCTGTATCCAGCGCCATAAGAAGTAAGTTGTTTTTCCTCACCAGGTTTTTCCATATTACGAACTGTTAATTCATATTCTCCTGACTTATCGCTCCAATAAGCAATATACTTCCCATCGGCGGACCATGCGGGATATCTTTCAGCAACACCCGAACTTTTTGTAAGATTATAAATTGGTCCGTTGACAGCAGGAACTGAAAATAATTCTCCACGTGCTTCAACGACAGCACGTTTACCATCGGGAGAAAGCCAGCCGCCCTGAATTAGATTAGCGACCTTTTCAGCTTTTGGCATCAATGTTAACTCATCAGATACTAATTTGATATTTACTTCTCTGTATTTTTCATCGGCAAGACTCAGTAAATAAATCTTACCTCCGTTTTCAAAAACAATATCAGATGGTCCAAGAGATGGGAAATGAATGTCAAAATCTGTGAACTTTGTTATTTGTTTGTTTTCTTTTGTGTTCAGATCATATGACCAAATATTTGCGCGTAAATCTTTTCCGCGATCGGATAAGTAATATATTTTATTTCCAGACCACATTGGGAATTCATCGTTTGTAGTGCTATTGGAAATATTTTCAGCAGTATTTTTTTCGAGATCAAAAATCCAAATATCGGCATTCCAGCCACCGCGGTAACGTTTCCAAGTTCTGAAAGCTTGGGTTAACGGTGTATATGCAATTTTTTTCCCATCGGGTGATATAGACGCCATTTCACCATAAGGTATTTGTAATTTTTCCGGAAGACCTCCATTCATGTTTACTTTATAGAATTGGCTGAATCTTTGTTTGCCGCTGTTCATTGAAGAGATGTATAACAAATTTTTTCCGTCTGGGTACCAATCAATTATTCTGTCTGCCATTCCGTGATGAGTAACTCGTGTCGGTACCCCGCCCATAGTTGGAATTACATAAACATCAAAGTTGCCGTTGTAAATTCCGTTATATGCAATTTGAGAACCGTCGGGAGAAAATTTTGCAAATAATTCCTGTCCTGCAGGTGAGCTAAGTTTTAGTGCAGTCCCGCCTTCTTTTGGAACGATCCAAAGATCACCGCCGTATGTAAACACAATATGTGTTTTTGATACATCAGGATTTTGCATCATGCGAGCATCTACTTGGGCAAAAAGGATTTGTGAACTTAGTGTAAATAAAAAAACGCAAATTAATGCTAAGATTTTTTTCATAAGTCCTCTAATTTAAATTGAAAAATTTGGTGTGTATTTAGACGCGAGAAATTCAAAATTGCCTTTCATTTGAAGAAAATTACAAAGAATTTCATCAAGATTTTTATTAAACGGAGACGGCAGCGTCCACCTAAGTCCGCTGCTTCGGTCTGTTAGACCTAGTCTCCAACTATAACATAATAATTTAGACTACAAATTAGAAACGTTAAATATTGTTAAAGGCATGTATTAGAAAGATTAATTAATTAACTTCAACCAATATTTATCGACAAAAGTTAATTAGTTACAATATCTATTAACTAAATGGATTAATACAACATGAAAATGCGTGACAGGATTTTTACAGCTATTTTTTTATTTCTTTTAACATCATTAATTGTCCAAGCACAATTAAAAGATAAAACAGGAATCATAAACATAAAGGCGAATCTTGAAGTATTGGCTTCAGATGAATTTGAAGGAAGAGAAGCAACAACACACGGAGAGAAAATAGCTTCCGTCTTTATTGGATCAGAATTGGAAAAGTATGGAGTGAAACCGTACGGGGATAACGGAACATATTTCCAAAATTTTGATCTTCTTTCTTCCGGGTATGAAATAGATTCTAAGATTGCCTTACTCGATAATTCAGGTTCTATTTCCGATTTCTTCTTGGGTGATGATTTTATAAGATCAGGACAGGGATATGCAGATTCAATTTTTGCAAAGCAATCAACAGGAATTGTATTTGCCGGGTACGGTTTAACTCAGAAGGAATACAATTACGATGACTATGCTAATATTGATGTAAAAGGAAAGACCGTTTTAATTTTAAGCGGTGAACCTCCTAGAGATAAAGCAACTCCTACGGGTGCGATGCAGATAAATTTATTTAACACCGGCGCCAAAGTAAGACTGGCAAAAGAGAAAGGTGCGGTTGGAATCTTAATTATTGTTGATGAGCGGTTAAAATCATTCTGGAGTCGTATTAAAGAATTTGGTACGCAACCGTCCATTTCTTTTATATCGAAAGAGCCGCAAGAAATAACTAAAAATATTCCTGTTTTTACTGTTGGCGAAAAGTTTGTTGAAAAAATATTGTTGGATGAAAAATATTCTTATGAAAAATTAAATGAATTATTGAAAGCGAAAGAACCGATACAGTCCTTTGAAATAACAAAGAAACTTAAATATGAAGTAAAACCATTTTCGAAAGTAGTGAGCGCAAGAAATGTTATCGGTTTAATTGAAGGCACCGACCCTTTGCTTAAAAATGAATTTGTTGTTATCAGTGCGCACTACGATCATTTAGGTACACGAGGCGGTATTGTTAGTAACGGTGCTGATGATGATGGTTCCGGTACTGTCGCAGTTTTGGAATCAATGCGCATGCTTTCAGTTGAAAGAAAAAACAAAAGATCAATTCTTGCCATATTTAATACCGGTGAAGAGAAAGGTTTGCTTGGTTCTAGATATGCGACTGATAACGGAAGTTTTATGAAAGACGTAGTCGTTGATATAAATATGGATATGGTAGGAAGGGAAAATGTTGATTCACTTCACTGTATTGGTTCTTATAAACTAAGTACAGAATTTGGAAATATTGTTAAAGAAGTAAACTCCGAAACGGTTAAGTATAATCTGAATTACAAATATGATGATCCTAATGACCCGAACCGTTTTTACTCGCGAAGCGATCATTACAATTTTGCGAGGAAAGGAATTCCGGTAGTATTTTTCTTTGATGATATGAGGGTTGATTATCACAAACCAACGGATGATGTTGAAAAAATAAATTTTGAAAAAATATTGAAAACCGCATTGCTGTCTTCAAATATAGCACTGAAGGTTGCAAACCTTGACCATAAATTGGTAGTTGATAAAAAACCTGAAGAAGAACAAACTCGCCAAAGACGCGCACAATGAAATTCTATAAAGCTACAAATTAAGCCCTCTATTTGAGGGCTTTTTTATTTGTCAAAATATTTTGAGACTTTCCTCTTGAACTTTACGTCTTATCTATCGTATATTTACGATGAACGATAAAGGAACCATAATGGCAACCGCCAAAACAAACGAATTCGAAAAAGAAGCGATATACATTGCTGATATTGCAAAAGCGCTATCCCATCCTGCGAGAATTCAAATACTTAAAATTCTAACCGAGATGGATGTTTGTATGTGTGGAGATATTGTCGAATTATTACCGCTCGCACAATCAACAGTCTCTCAGCATTTAAAAGAATTAAAACGCGTTGGGTTAATTAAGGGTGATATAGACGGGCCGAAAGTTTGTTACTGTGTAAACCCTGAAAGTTTGAATAAAGCAAAAAAAGAGTTTGAAATTATTTTTAATCACTATACATGTAAAGGAGCAAAATCATGCAGAACGAAAAAGAAATAAAGGAAATGGTAAAAGAGAAGTACGGACAGATTGCAAAACAATCCACATCATGCTGCGGACCGACTTCCTGTTGCGGTACAACTGACAGCAAAATTGTTGGCTATACTGTAATGCAGGATGAATATGATCATCTTGACGGATACGTAGCCGACGCCGATCTCGGTTTGGGTTGTGGTATGCCGACCGAATTTGCCGGAATAAAAAAAGGTGATGTTGTAGTTGATCTTGGCAGCGGAGCGGGTAACGATGTTTTTGTTGCACGCGCAATAGTAGGTGATGAAGGCAAAGTAATTGGGATTGATATGACGCAAGAGATGATTGATAAAGCAAACCGAAATAATCAAAAGTTGGGTTATAAAAATGTTGAATTTCATCTAGGGGAAATAGAAGAGATGCCGCTCGAAAATTCAATTGCCGATGTTGTTGTAAGCAATTGTGTTTTGAACCTTGTACCAAGTAAGCAAAAAGCTTTTGCTGAAATTTATAGAATACTAAAAAACAACGGGCATTTTTGCGTTTCCGATATAGTAATCAAAGGAGAATTGCCCGCCAACTTGAAAAAATCTGCAATGATGTACGCCGGTTGTGTTGCCGGAGCGGTTCAATATGACGAATATTTGAAAATCATTGAGGAGTCCGGCTTCAAAAATATTGAAGTGAAAAAGACCAAGATAATTGATCTGCCAGATGAAATTCTTAAAGATTATTTGACAGAAACATCACTTAAACAATATCGTGAAAGTAAGGTTGGTGTTTTTAGTATTACAGTAACTGCAAATAAAAATTAAAATAACGAAACGCAGATTTTATGATTAATTATCTCAAATCATAATTTATCTGCGTTTTATTTAAAGGACGACTGTGAACAAAAGAATTTTAATTTTATGTACAGGCAACTCTTGCCGTAGCCAAATGGCGGAAGGATTTTTAAAATCACTCGATCCTTCTCTGGAAGTTTTTTCTGCCGGAACAAATCCTGCTCAACACGTAAATTCGAACGCAATCAAAGTGATGAACGAAATTGGAATTTATATCAGCAATGGTTATCCAAAGAAAGTAGATGAATTTGTAAACCAGTCTTTCGATTATGTGATTACTGTTTGCGACAATGCAAAGGAAACTTGTCCTGTGTTTACAGGAAACGTTACGCATAAACTTCACATTGGTTTTGATGATCCTGCAGATGCAATAGGAACAGAAGAAGAAGTACTTCTCGTTTATCGTCGCGTACGTGATGAAATAGTGGAAGAGTTTACAGCATTCTATCAAAAAATTATTAGAGAACCGAAATGACAACTATTACAAAAAGACTTTCATTTCTGGATCGTTATTTAACACTTTGGATATTTCTAGCAATGTTTGTTGGAGTTTTTTCCGGTTATCTTTTTCCGGGAATTGTGAATTTCTGGAATTCATTTCAATCCGGGACTACAAATATTCTAATTGCAATAGGCTTGATATTAATGATGTATCCACCGCTTGCAAAAGTTAAATATGAAGAACTCGGTGATGTATTCCGCAATGTAAAAGTTCTTTCTCTTTCACTTGTTCAGAATTGGATTATTGGCCCCATATTAATGTTCTTCCTCGCAATTCTTTTTCTCCAAGACTATCCGGAATACATGGCCGGATTGATTTTGATCGGTCTCGCACGTTGTATTGCAATGGTAATTGTCTGGAATGAACTTGCAAAAGGCGATACCGAATATGCAGCGGGTTTGGTTGCATTCAATTCTATTTTTCAAGTTCTCTTCTTTTCGATTTATGCTTATGTCTTCCTAACTGTTTTTCCTGCTTGGTTAGGATTAAAAACCTTTGCCGTAAACATAACAATCGGACAAATTGCGGAAAGTGTTTTTATTTATCTCGGAATTCCTTTCATAGCCGGAATAATTACGCGCTTCACATTGATAAAGCTAAAAAACAAAGAATGGTATCAAACGAAATTCATTCCCAAAATTTCTCCAGTTACTTTGATAGCATTACTGTTTACTATAATTGTAATGTTCTCCCTGAAAGGAGAATACATTGTTAAGATTCCTCTTGATGTTGTAAGAATTGCAATTCCCCTTGTAATTTATTTTGTAATAATGTTTTTTGTTTCGTTCTATATGGGGAGAAAGATAGGAGCCGATTACTCAAAAACAGCCACGCTTTCATTTACAGCCGCAAGCAATAATTTTGAATTAGCTATTGCAGTAGCTGTTGCAGTGTTCGGAATAAATTCCGGTGAAGCATTCGCCGCTGTGATTGGGCCGCTTGTAGAAGTGCCGGTGTTGATTAGTTTGGTTAATGTAGCACTGTGGCTTCAGAAAAAATATTTCAAAAATGTAGAAGAAGGAACAGTTTAAGCTCCTAATGGTTGTCCATAGTAATTGGTATTAAAATGAATTCGTTTATAGAAAATAAATTATGAATACAGCAAAATCGAAAATCCTAATTTTGGTATTGTTGTTCCCTTTATGGCTTTTGCTTTATCTTAATTTAGAGAGTATTACAGATCTATTAATATTTTCTTTGATTGGTATTACACCAAAAACGCATCTAACCGATGCAATATGGTTTTTCGTTTTTGAAGTCCCGAAAGTTTTACTACTTCTAACGTTAATTGTTTTTGTTGTTGGTATAATCCGCACATACTTTTCTCCGGAGAGGACGAGAAAAATACTTGGCGGTAAAAAACTTTTTGTTGGAAATGTTTTTGCCAGTATGCTTGGGATTGTAACTCCTTTCTGTTCATGTTCGGCAATTCCTCTTTTTTTGGGGTTTATAGAAAGCGGAGTTCCGCTAGGTGTAACATTTTCTTTTCTGATTGCAGCACCAATGATAAATGAAGTTGCTCTTGTTCTTCTTTTCGGATTGTTCGGATGGAAAACAGCGCTTTTGTATATGTCAACCGGATTAATAATTGCTATGCTTTCCGGTTATATAATCGGCAGATTAAAATTAGAAAAGTATGTCGAGCCGTGGGTTTATCAGGTTAAAGCGGGGCATCTGGAATTGGAAGAAGAAAAAATATCTTTCTCACAAAGAATATCTTCTGGGATTGATGCAGTAAAGGAAATCGTTAGTAAAGTTTGGATTTATATTGTGATTGGAATCGCCGTCGGCGCCGGAATACATGGATATGTGCCTGAAAATTTTATGGCCGGCTTGATGGGAAAAGATGCATGGTGGTCTGTACCGGTTGCAGTATTACTTGGTGTACCTATGTATTCTAACGCTGCGGGAATAATCCCGATTGTACAAGCATTACTTGAAAAAGGGGCATCACTTGGAACTGTACTTGCTTTCATGATGGCTGTAATAGGTCTATCGCTTCCCGAAACAATTATTCTTAGAAAGGTTTTGAAACTGCAATTGATTTTTGCTTTTGTCGGAATTGTAGCCGTTGGAATTATTGTTGTCGGTTATCTCTTCAATTTAATTTACTAGGACCATGTTAAAGAAAATACTCACGATCATATTGCTTCTTACAAGCATAATAAAGACAGAACCATCCGGTGAATTGATAAAGGAAACGCGAGAGAAACTTGCTCAATTAAACATGACTTTTTTGAAAAATGATTATCCGGATAAATCTACTGTAGATGAGCTTGGAAAACTGCTTACAGAACTAAAGGAAGTGAAAACATTTCCAGAGTCAATTAGTGATAGTCAAAAGGCTAATGAAAAAAGAGAACGTCTAATTGAATCGTTCAATGCATTTGAGAATTTCTTTAAGAATAATCCGGAAGTTGATACATTAAAGAAAGTTTTCCGTGTCGTAAACAATGAATTCAACTCTCTTTTAGGAAATTATTTTTTAGATGAGCTAAAAAAAACATCGAATAAAAAAATAATTGTTTTCTCAACATCAATATCTTGCGAATGCACACTTGAATTGTGCTATAAACAAGAAGCTGAAATTCAAAAGCTGGAAAAAGAAAATCCGGATTTGTTCGATTATGCTGTTATCGACGCTTGGGTGAACACCGAATTACAGAGGGAATATAATGTTGGATTTATTCCTACAATATTAATACTCGATTCAAAGAATAAAGAATTAAAAAGGTTTGTTAGAGAAGAAAATGTAAATGAAATAGTTAATTGCGTATTAAATACAAATTGAGGTAAAAATGGTCTCAGTAAAAATACTTGGAACCGGATGTAATAAGTGCAAAGCACTTGAAAAAAAAGTTCGTGAACTTGCAACACGGAATAATATTGATGCAGAATTTACTAAGGTAACGGAGATTGAAGACATAATGAAATATGGTATCATGATGACTCCGGGCTTAGTTATAAACGAACAAGTTAAGAGTTACGGTATTATTCCCAAAGAAGAAGAAATCATAAACTGGTTAAAAGGAAATTAAAATGATTTATTCAAGAAGAGTATTTTTAATTATTGTTTTGTTCATGGTTGGACTAACATTTGGTCAATCAAAACCAAAAATAACATTTATTGAACTCGGTTCTGTGAATTGCATTCCATGCAAACAAATGCAACCAGTTATGAAAGCAATTGAGACAAAATTTAGCGGGCAAGTAAAGGTTATTTTTTATGATGTGTGGACGCAAGAGCAACGACCGTATGCTGAAAAATATGGTATCAAGTTAATCCCAACCCAAGTGTTTCTTGATGTAAATGGGAAAGAATTTTTCCGTCATGAAGGTTTTTATCCAGAAAAAGAAATAGATAAACTGCTTCTGTCGAAAGGAATAAAACCGATTAGTAAAAAAGACTAAAATGATTGAAGGAATTTTTAATTATTTATACGAAGCGATGACCGGCGCTGTGTGGATTGCTGTGGTTGCATCGTTTGCGTGGGGCGTGTTATCAATACTTCTTTCGCCTTGTCATCTATCAAGCATTCCCCTTGTTGTTGGATTTATTAGTTCGCAAGGAAAAATTTCTTTGGGCAGGGCATTCAACATATCTCTTATATTCTCTGTGGGAATACTAATCACTATAGCCTTGATTGGAATTATCACCGCATCACTCGGAAGACTGATGGGAGATATCGGGAACATAGGAAATTATCTTGTCGCTGGAATTTTCTTTCTTGTCGGTCTTTATCTTCTTGATATTATAAAACTTGATTGGAATACCGGATTAAGACAAACAAAAAGGAAAGGATTATTAGCTGCCCTGATACTCGGTTTGCTTTTCGGATTAGCATTAGGACCTTGCACGTTCGCATATATGGCGCCGGTTCTCGGTATAGTATTTCAAACCGCTCAAACAAATTATTTACTTGCGATAATATTTTTACTCGCTTTCGGAATAGGGCATTGTTCGGTTATTGTTGGAGCCGGAACATTGACCGGAAAAGTTCAGAAGTATTTGAATTGGAGCGAAGAATCAAAAACAATTCTTTGGATAAAAAGAATTTGTGGAATTCTTGTAATTCTAGGTGGGATTTTTCTGATCTATAATAACATTCATTAATTCCACTCAGCATCTAACCGAATTTAATTTTAAATTTACTCCATCAATTATCATCAACATTCTAGAAAGCAGTAAAAATGAAATATCAGGAAGAGTTTTATTATAAATTCGATAAACCAATCACAACTTGGATGGCAAACAATGCAATCAAATATTTAAGAATCAGTTTGGGAATAATTTTTTTCTGGTTTGGATTCTTAAAATTTTTTCATGGTGTTAGTTCTGCAGAAGCAATAGCAACAAAAACTATTACTGTTATGACATTCGACTTAATACAGCCGTCCGTTTCAATTATTATTCTAGCGGTGTGGGAAACCTTGATAGGACTCGGATTGCTTTTTAACATATTTCTCCGCGGAACACTTTTTCTGTTATTCCTACAGATGATCGGCACAATTACGCCGTTGTTTTTCTTTCCTGCAGAGACATTCAAAATGTTTCCGTTTGTGCCAACATTGGAAGGTCAATACATAATAAAAAATTTAATATTGATCAGCGCCGGCTTGGCGATTGGTGCAACCGTGCGGGGTGGTAAAATTATTTCTGAACCACAAAAAACAAAAATTAAATAAATGTAACCATGCTTAAACCTAAACTTCTTACAATATATAAAACAATCACACGTGAACAATTCATAAAAGATTTTACCGCTGGAATAATTGTAGGTATTGTTGCGCTTCCGCTTGCAATAGCATTCGGTATAGCTTCAGGCGTTTCACCACAGCAAGGATTAATAACTGCAGTTATTGGCGGATTCATTGTTTCATTTCTTGGCGGAAGCCGCGTACAAATCGGCGGCCCAACCGGTGCATTCATTGTTATCGTTTATGGAATTATTCAGAATTACGGAATGAACGGACTGATAATTGCAACTATGATGGCGGGAGTAATTCTTGTCGTGATGGGAATTGCCCGCTTTGGCTCAATCATAAAATTCATTCCTTATCCTGTTGTTGTGGGATTCACAAGCGGAATAGCCGTAGTAATATTTTCTTCACAGATAAAAGATCTATTCGGACTGTCAATTAAAAATATTCCGGCTGATTTTTCCGAGAAATGGTTTTTATATTTTCAAAATTTTACTTCAACAAATCATGCAGCACTTTTAATTGCTCTCTTTTCTCTTTTTATTATGATCTTCTGGCCGAAAGTAACTCATAAAATTCCCGGCTCTATCATAGCAATTATACTTACAACTTTTCTTGTTCATTTTTTTGATTTAAACGTAGAAACTATTGGTTCACGTTTTGGAAATCTTCCTTCTGCTTTTCCCACACCGACTCTGCCTCATCTCGATTTTGCAGTTATTAAAGGATTGATCGCACCCGCTACAACAATAGCAATTCTTGCTGCGATCGAATCTCTTCTTTCTGCAGTTGTTTCAGATGGTATGATCGGCAAGCAGCATCGCTCCAACATGGAACTTGTTGCACAAGGCGCTGCAAATATTTTATCTCCAATTTTCGGCGGAATTCCAGTTACGGGCGCAATTGCAAGAACAGTTACAAATATTAAAAACGGCGGACGCACGCCAATTTCCGGAATCACACACTCTATTGTTTTGCTTTTGATAATGCTCTTCTTTGGTCAGTGGGCAAAGTTAATTCCTATGGCTACACTTGCGGCTATTCTTGTGATTGTTGCTTACAATATGAGTGAATGGCGTTCGTTCAAAAGTTTGTTGAAAAGTCCGCGCAGCGATGTAATAGTATTGCTCACTACATTCTTCTTAACTGTTATTTTTGATCTGACAATTGCTATTGAAATAGGAATGATACTCGCGGTTTTACTCTTTATGAGAAGAATGGCGCTCGTTACCAATGTTGGTGTAATTACACGCGAGCTTACAGATGAAGATGATGAATCACCAGACCCGAACGCGATAGGCAAGCATGCTGTTCCCGATGGTGTTGAAGTTTTTGAAATTAACGGACCGTTCTTTTTTGGTGCCGCCTCTACGTTTAAGGATGCGATGAGATTTGTAGAAGATCCGCCGAAGGTAAGGATAATATATATGCGCAATGTTCCAGCAATTGATGCAACCGGGCTGCATACACTCAGAGAGTTTTACGACGAGTCTAAAAAACTCGGAACGAAAATAATTTTATCCGGTGTTCATGCTCAGCCGCTATTTGCATTTACTCAAGCTGGGTTGCTAGATCTGTATGGTGAAGAAAATATTTTTGGCAACCTCGATGATGCTCTCGATCACGCACGTGAAATTCTTGGAAAACCGAAACTTGGCAGATCCGAAAATTTCGTCCCAACAGTAAAAAGGGAAGGGGCAAAAGGTTAAAGCGAGAAGTGAGATGTAAGTCGTGAAAGGTCAAACGTGAAAAGTGAAACGGTTTTTTATACAACACTCAATCATTCCAACAGCCAAACAATCAATCTTCTTTTAATCTTTCCCCTCAGCAAATATCAAAATATAGTTTTAACTTAAAGGCGAAAATTCATTAATTAGTAAAACTACAATTAAACTTGAGTTGCAAATGACTGAGACCGCAGAAGTAAAAAAATCAGTGTTCCGCTCGTTCCCTAAAAATTTCTGGACAGTAATTACAATGGAATTTTTTGAACGCGGTTCTTATTACGGTGTAAGATCAATTCTTTCGGTTTATCTTGTTCTAAGTGTTGCAGAAGGTGGTTTAGGTTTTTCTAAAGAAAGCGTCGGTGTAATTACAAGCACGTTCCAACCGCTGCTCTATTTACTTCCAATTGTTGCCGGTGCTATTGCAGACCGTTTCGGTTACCGTGCAACTTTGGTTTTTGCTTTTGCTGTGATGAGTTTGGGTTATTTGCTCACAGGATTTATGACTTCTTATGCTCTTGTCTTTGCAAGTTTGATCTTTATGGTCGTCGGCGCCGGAACATTTAAACCAATCATCTCCGGAACGATTGCACGTGTTACTGATAAAACAAATTCCACTTTAGCTTTTGGGATTTTTTATTGGTCAATTAATCTCGGTGCATTCATCTTTCCGTTAATACTTGTTCCGATGTTAAAACAAATTTCTTATTCGTATGTTTTTGTTATGGCAGCAGTAGTTACGGGTTCGCTTCTTCTTTTGAATTTTCTTGTTTATAAAGAACCAAGCAAACCGGCAAATTCGAAACCGCTCTCACAAGTATTAACTGAAGCAGCACTTGTACTAAAAGATTTCAGATTCATTCTAGTGATTGTAATCTATTCCGGTTTCTGGATTTTATATTTTCAACAGTTCGATTCAGTACTCTGGTATTTCAAAGATTATGTGGATAAAACTCCGATCAACAATTTTGTTAATTCAATTCTTGGTCTTTTCGTATCTAATCCTAATTGGCATTTTGATGTTGAGCATGTAACGGTAATTAATGCGGGTACGATAATCCTTCTTCAACTTCTCATTTCAAAAATTGTAAAAAACACAAAAGCATTACCGACAATGATCACCGGAATAGTTATGGGGACAATCGGTATAGCAATACTTGCAATATCAACTCATCCGTTCGTTTTCATTGCTGGTATCTTTATTTTTTCAATCGGAGAAATGACAGCTCATCCAAAGTTTATTAGTTATGTTGGATTGATTGCACCGGAGGATAAGAAAGCACTTTATCTGGGCTATTCATTTTTATATGGAGTAATAGGCAGCGGAATAGGCGGAGTGCTAGGCGCCAAATTGTATGTTCACTTTGTTGATAATTTACATAATCCGACAATGCTATGGTTGATCTTTGCCTCTATTGGAGTTGCCACTATAATCGGATTACTTTTATTTAATAAATTTCTTGCACCTAAAAATGTTGACGCTTGATCATGAAAATTAATAACGTTAAAATATTTTTTGCTGCTTTACTCACCACTTACTTCTTACTCCTTACTTCTTATTCCTTTCCCCAGCAAGAAAACGTTCCGTTAGATCATCAAGTCTATGTTTTTCTTAAAGAGATGAAGGTAAAAAACTTGCCTATAAATATTCACGATGACAGTCCGAATATGTCGCGCGCAGAAATAAGAAAAAATCTTGAATGCATTGATTCCCTATCAACTGATTTAAGCGTAACAGAAAAGAAATTACTTAGGAAATTTCAAAATGAATTTTACGATGACTTAGCGGACAGCACAAACGCATATCAATTTTTTGGTGAGCAAGCCGGATTTTCGAAAAACAGCAGCGATATTCTCTCAGATAAAATTAGATATGTTTACGCATACCGCAACGAGGGCGCTAACTATTATCTAACTGTTTTGGGAAGAGCAGTGTACGGTCAAAACTTTAAGCCGTATATAAATAACTCATGGCTTTATGATATTGGTTTTCGTTTTAGAGGAACTCTTTTTGATAAACTTGGCTACAGTCTAACCGTTCAAAAGGGTGGGGTAAGCGGGTACCAAGATTTTGCAACAATACTTGAACCACGTCTTAAATATAATTTCAAATTTGTTGAAAATATTGAAAACATCAGCAACTATGATTTTACAGAAGGATATTTACGTTATTATACCGAACCCGTGAAAGATATGTCGCTTGCATTTCAAATCGGACGGGAGAAAATCAAATTTGGTTACGGTTACGAAAGTAAATTAGTTTTATCGGGCGATCATCCGTTGCTCGATTTTTTTAGAATAAATTTTAATTATGGAATATTCAGCTTTACCTCTTTGCATGCTTCAACTGTCGGCGAGTTCAACGCAGACCGCTCTCAAAATTTTACAAAGTTGATTGCATTGAACCGTTTCAAACTGCACTTCAAAGATTTTTTAGATTTTGGACTCGGAGAAGATATAATATATTCCAGCCGCGGAATTGATCTAGCATATTTAAATCCTCTTGCATTTTATAAATTTGAGGAAATGTCTCTGCAAGATAGAGACAACGGCGCACTCTGGTTGGATCTGCAGACAAATTGTTTTAAGAATTTAGAATTTCAGATAACATATTTTCTGGACGATAATCCTTTAGGAAATTTACAAGACTTTTCCAGTTATATAAATAAAACCGGTTACCAGATAGGTGCTTTTTGGTATTCACCATTTTCTATTGACGATCTGTCTCTTGTTTTTGAGTACACTAGAATTCGGCCATATGTTTATTCACATATAAATCCGAAAAACTCTTATACAGC
>JAHEZQ010000003.1 GCA_023250955.1 Melioribacter sp.
GAAAAAGCACTAGACTTCACTCAGAAATCTGATATAGAAAAATATGGCGTTGCAGCTTTCAATCAGAAAGCAAAAGATCTTGTGTATCAACATATTGAAATGAAAGAAGGTTGGCGTACTTTAACTGAAAGAATGGGTTACTGGGTTAATCTTGATGATCCGTATATCACTTGTACTAATGAATATATTGAATCCGTATGGTGGGCTCTTTCTGAATATTTTAAGAAGGGATTAATCTATAAAGGATTTAAAATCGTTCCTCAATGCCCGCATTGCGAAACTCCGTTATCATCACATGAACTTGCTCTTGGTTACGATGAAGTACAAGATCCGAATGTTTATGTAAAATTTAAATTGAAAGATGAAGATGCATCAATTCTTGTTTGGACGACTACACCATGGACTTTAATTTCTAATGTGGCGTTAGCTGTTGGAGAAGATATTGATTATGTAAAAATAAAAACCGAGAAACATGGGGTTCTATATTTAGCAGAAGCGCGCTTATCTGTAATTAAAGAAGAACATCAATTAATTTCTAAGTTAAAGGGAAAAGATCTTTTAGATAAAGATTATGAACCGCTCTATTCTTACGTCAAGGTTGATCAGAGAGCTTGGTATGTAATTGCCGGAGATTTTGTAAGTACAGAAGATGGGACCGGAGTTGTACATATAGCTCCAGCGTTCGGTGCAGATGATTATGAAATTTCAAAAAAATATAATTTACCTTTTGTTCAACCTGTTACTAAGGGCGGAAGATTTACTGATGATGTTACTGATTATGCCGGACGACTAGTTAAAACAATTCAGTTTGAAACTCATGAAGAAAAAGGTGTTGATCCTGATATCATCCGCAATTTGAAAGAACGCGGATTAATTTATAAAGCTGGCAATGATTATACACACTCCTATCCTCACTGCTGGCGTTGTGATAATCCGTTGATCTATTATGCGCGAGATAGTTGGTATATCCGTACAACTGATGTTGCAAAACGGATGATAGAATTGAACAAAACAATTAATTGGTATCCGCCAGAAGTTGGTTCCGGCCGTTTTGGTAATTGGCTTGAAGAAAATAAAGATTGGTCTTTGTCTCGCGATAGATATTGGGGAACACCACTACCTATTTGGTTAAATGATGATAACGAAATGATTGTTGTTGGTTCAATATCTGAATTAAAAGAAGGATTTGTTGAGCGCGACGGAAAACGAATTGCCGTGAAAGATTTATCGGCTGAAGAAATTGATCTTCATAAACCATTTGTTGATGATGTTAAGTTTGAGAAAGATGGAAAAATTTATAAACGTACTCCTGAACTAATAGATGTTTGGTTTGATAGCGGTGCAATGCCATTTGCTCAGTATCATTATCCGTTCGAGAATCAAGAATATTTTAAGGAAAATTATCCTGCTGATTTTATTTGTGAAGGAATTGATCAAACACGCGGTTGGTTTTATACTCTTCATGCGATCGGGACAATGTTGTTCGACAGCATTTCCTTTAAAAATTTGATTGTAAACGAATTAGTCCTTGATAAAGCTGGACTCAAGATGTCGAAATCGCGTGGGAATACTGTAGATCCATTTTCTCTTTTTGAAAAATATGGTGCAGACGCTACAAGATGGTATTTAGTCACTACCAGTCCTCCGTGGAAACCAACTTTGTTTGATGAAGAAGGAATCGGTGAAGTCCAGAGGAAGTTTTTCGGGACTTTAATCAATACATACAATTTCTTTGTTCTTTATGCAAACGTTGATAAGTTTAATTTTTCTGAAAAAGATATTCCTTATACCGAAAGACAGGAAATAGACCGCTGGATAATTTCTAAACTTAATTCTGTTATAAAAGAGTATGATGAGTTAATGAGTAATTACGATGTTACAAAAGCGGCAAGATTAGTTTCCAATTTTACAATTGATCAGCTCTCAAATTGGTATGTACGTAGAAGCAGAAGACGTTTCTGGAAATCCGAAATGAATAAAAATAAATTCTCTGCGTATCAAACCCTTTATGAATGTTTAGCTACGGTAGCAAAATTAACTTCACCGTTTGCACCCTTCATTACTGAAGAATTATATCAGAACTTAAACAAGGCAACAAAAAGAGAGAAGTATGAATCAGTACATTTAGCTGATTATCCCGCGGTTACTTATTCCGAACCTAAACTTGAAGAGAAGATGGATATTGCTCAGAGGATCGTATCATTAACAAGAGCAATCAGAGCTAAAAACGAGTTGAAGGTTCGACAACCGCTAAGTTTGATGATGGTTCATGTTCAGCCAGAAGAAATGGATCATGTTCTTGAAATGAAAGATATTATTCTTGAAGAAGTAAATATCAAAGAATTAAAATTCGTTGATACCGATGCTAACTTTGTTCAAAAAACTGTTAAACTGAATTTCAAAGTTGTTGGTAAGAAATACA
>JAHEZQ010000055.1 GCA_023250955.1 Melioribacter sp.
TTTTGAGCTGAATGAGAACGAGATTGAGATAACTTTCAACAAGACAATAATTATAAACGAAACGGAAGCTATAACAAACGTGGTTGCCTCCAATGGTATTATAAGTGAAGAAACTGCTCTTGCAAATCATCCGTGGGTTAATGATGTAGAAGCAGAACTGGAAAGAAAGAAAAAAGAGAAAGAGGGAATTGTTGATCTAACTAATCTTCCGGTATAAGGACATGAAAAAATTAAGAACAGTTTGGTTTTACGATGAAGTATATAGAACAAATTATATGTTCTTAGTGGGAGATTGTAATCAAGCTGTTAAATATGTAAAAAAAAATCACAAGACAACTTTAGCAATAGGAGATCAAGCGGAAGGGAAAATTTGGGATTGCCCAGGATATGGATATTATATCTGGATGCGTATATTCAATTATAACCCACGATATTTAGGGACATTAATGCATGAAATAACTCATGCTGTTCTATGGGAATTAGAAAGAGCGGGGATTAAACCACACGCAGAGAATGAACCATTTACCTATTACGCTGAATTTATTATGAGAAAATTTTTAGAATTATGGAACAAGAAATATTAAAATGCCGATTAAAATTAACAACAAACAATTATTAAGACTGCTCTCTGATTTCCAGCGGGAACTAAACGGAAAACAAAACGAAATTGAGAGACAGTTGCTCATTCAGTATAGCAAATCTCTTGAGCAAATAAAAATTGAGATGGGAAAATTATATGAGCGTTATGGTTCGCAAATTGCCGATAGGTCATATACAAATTATGGGCGATTAAAAAATCTTCGAGAAGAAATAACCAATAACATAAAACAGATTTTGAGAACCCAGCATGGTTTTGATTTTGAATTAACTCAAAATGTGATTAAAGATTTTTATTCTCTGAGCTATAACAACATCCCAAATATTTTAGAATCAATGACCGGAGATCGAATAACTTTTGCTATACTTTCAGAAGATGCGATCAAAGCGGCGATCAGAAATGATTATAGCAAAATTAAATGGACTAAGAGCACGGTTGAAAATATAAACGATTTGAATGCAGTGGTAAAAACTGAAGTAACTCAAGGAATTATTCAAGGCAGAAGTTACGGCCAAGTTGCAACAAAATTGAATGAACAATTAAACATCGGGGCAACTAAAGCATTGCGAATCGTCCGGACAGAAACGCATCGCGCACAGAATCAAGGGTTCTTAGACGGGACTGGTGCGACAAATGATGCCGCTAAACTTTTAGGATTTGAGATTGAAAGAGTTTGGCAGCATAACAGCAATAGAGATCCTCGCCAGGTTCATATTAAAATGAACGGGCAAGTCGCAGACGCGAAAGGAATGTTCACATTTCCATCCGGAGAGAATGCCGGGAAGAAAACACCGGGCCCGGGATTAAGCGGAATTGCAGGGGAAGATATTTCTTGTGGGTGCACTCAACTGATCAGAATAAAAAACCTCTAAATATTTTCCCGCATTTTTTTTCGGTAAACTTTAATCATAGCAAAATCTATTTTCACTCCCAAGAAATTCACATAGCTTCTCTGGTATCTCGAAGCGTTAATCGAGAGACGATTCGTGGGCACGACCACGTTAAAAGTGCATCGAAAACAAATCAATGGAGTTACAAATGAAATGGTTAAAAGATTTAATTGGTGATGATTTCTATAATCAACTCTTTCCTCAAGAGAAAGCTGATTTATTAAAAAAAATTACCGATAAGATCGGCACAAAAAAAGTTTTGATCGAAGAGAAGGACGGGGACTATATTCCCAAATCCCGCTTCGATGAAGTAAACACTAAAAAAACCGCATTAGAAACTGAACTGCAAACGACAAAAGATTCTCTAACAAAAGTTACCACCGACTTTGAAGCAATCAAAAAAGAGAAAGACGGCGGCAAGAAAACTTTGGAAGAACAAATCACTGCTTTAACCTCAAAGATCGCGACACTTGAAAACGGAATGAGTGAGAAGGATAAACAATTACTTCTCTCTGATAAACGTGCCATAGTGGAAAGAACTCTTCGCGGTCTGAAAGCAAATGAAAAATATCTTCCGATGTTAATGAGAGAATTCGAGGCTAAACATCCACTCGATAAACTTGATGTCGTTGACGGCAAAATTAAAGATGCGGAAACAATTTTGAAACCATTCCAAGAGAGCAACAAAGATTTGTTCGGCGAAGTGAAACGCCAGGGCTATAATCCAAAAGGTGAAGAAGAGAACGGAGCTGGAGAATTTTATACCCCAGAACAGCTTAATTTTCTTTCAAAGGATGATGTAAAAGCAAATTATGATAAAGTACAAAAATCACTCGAATTCATTAACAACCAAGGAAATTAGAAATGGGATTTACAAATTTTATCCGTAATGTGTGGTCTGCCAGTATTGAAATGGCGCTTCAAAAAGTGCTGGTATTTCAGTCGGTAGCAAACACAAACTATGAAGGCCAGTTAGTTAATCTTGGCGATGAAGTAACTATCCTTCAAATAGGCAACCCGACAGCAAAAGCATATACAAAAGACACGGACATTGCTGCACCGGAAAAATTAAATGATGCTGCTTCAAAACTGAAAGCAGATCAGGCTTATTATTTCAACTTTGCTGCAAATGATGTTGAAGCGGTACAAGCTAAGCAGCAAGTTCTAAATCAATGTACACAAAACGCAGCTTTTGCATTTGCTGATGCTGTTGATCAATATATGGCTGGACTCTATACGCAAGCCGGCCTCACATTATATTCTAACGCTACGCCTGTCGACGTTACATCGTTAAATGTTGATGATGTAATTTTAGAAGCCGGTGAAAAAATGAGTGAGAACAATATTCCGAGAGCAGCAGGAAGATTCATGATTGTCCCGGAATGGTTTTACACAAAAATGATTCTTGCCGGTCTTGCTACAAAAACCTCAAATGATCAACTTTATGATAATTCGGTGATAACCAGACGCCATAATTTTGATATTATCGTTAGCAACAATGTTTCTAAAAATTCTTCTTCCTGGGATAAAACAAGAATTATCTGCGGTGTCCGTGGTCAATCATTCACCTTTGCGGGTGTGATTAATTCGGTTGAACCTTACCGTCCGGAAAAAAGATTTGAAGATGCCGTAAAAGGACTTTACATCTTTGGCGGAAAAATTGTCCGTCCGGATAAAACTCTTGTGCTTTATGCAGATAAAACTGTAGAACCTTAAGGAGGAATGAAATGAGACTATCAGCTAGTGATGTAAAAAAATTACGCGAGTTGTTCGCGAATACCGATGTGGAAGTTGCCTCGATCTTAGCTAAGGTAACGACCGATCTTCCCGGATTAATTACAACGTTAGACGGGGTCGCGGATGCAATAAAGGCGGTAACCGATGCAATGCCGGAAGCCGGCGCATTTACAACAATCGATGGAAATATTGATGCTCTAATTACCGCTGTATCAACAATCGACGGCCTGGTGGATGCAATAAAAGCAGTTACAGACGCGTTGCCGAATGCCGGGGCATTATCATCTCTTTCGACCGCGGCAGCAGTGGCAACTATTGACGGGATTATAGATAATCTTCTAATTCTTCTTACACAGACCGTTTCCAAAGGAGTTGCAGATGTTGACATCTCAGCGGCTGATTATGCAGCAGATTATGTAACGTTGCTGACGATCACGCCCGCAGTAGGAAAACCCGTTGAAGATTTACAGATTGATCTCGCTTACAACAAAGCAGCAACCGGTATCAGTGTGGTTGCAACAGCAGCCGACACTTTGGATGTTGCGGTATTTGCAATGGCGGATGATGCTGTTGAATCAATGATCATGACAACGACTCAGAAGGTCTTGAGCGGCAATGCTTCTCCTGTCGTTTCCGGAGAGCGTCTTAAAATTGGTACAATTGACGGAGCGATTACAGTAAAGGTGAAATTGAGCGCTGAACGTGCTGATGCTGAAATTCCTTATAAGGTTTCTTATAAAGCACTTGAAGCTCCTACAATAACTCCGGTTGCAGCAGTATAAATAAATAATTGAAAACAAAAGTTTTGGAGAAATAAAATGGCAGTTACAACAATCACACCGACCGAGTTGGCTTATGATGTTAAATCGGCAGATCTGCCGATTGCAGGCGGAACCGCTATAGTTGCCGCGAATACTCACAGCATTGCTTATCCGCAAGAAGGCAAGCTTGTAATATTATTGAACAATACATTTGCCGGGGCCAAAAACTTTACAGTAAAAGCCGGAGATTTCTTTGCAAATGGCCAAGGCGATTTGGTAATCGCAATGGCGCAGGACGATGTAAGATTTCTTGTTTTGAGTTCAGACCGGTTCAAAGATTCAGACGGCAACGTCAATATTGAAGTTGAAGCAGCAACAACAGGCTTCATTATGGCTTTCTATATGCCTTAAACTTTTTTCTTCTGTAGTGATGAATGTTCGAGCGAGCGAGGATGAATTTCCCGCTCGCTTTAGAAAAACAAAAAAGGAATTAAGGCAATGAGAGAAAAATGCGAGTTCTGTAATGAACGTGTGCCGAAGAATAAGTTAGCTCTTCATCTCAAGAATTGTATACGTGCACGCCGTGCAAAAAAACTTGAACAGCAAAAAGAAGTTCCGAAAACGGCAAAGCCGAAGTCCCAAACTTCCCAAAAGAAAAAAGCAAAGAAGAAAACGACCGAGGTGCTCGAATCTCCCGTAAGCATAACTGCGCCGAGACAAGAGATCAGTGAACAGCAATCATCAGCTGATCAAGTAACCAAGTCAACTTAATTGAGGTGAACTATGATAATTAAGTTGAATGAAGCCAAGCAACTTCTCCAAATCTCTCAAACCGACAAAACTAAAGATGATGTTATCGAAGCATTGATCAAGCCGGTTCAAGATTTTATAATCAACTATTGCAATAATTTTTTTGAGAAAAATGATGTTTGGATAAGCGGGAATTATGAATTTGTTGCCAACGATAAAACGGTTCTCTGTCCGGACGAGACATTTGAAGATGTTGTATTTGCAAGAGGGATGGATATTCTTGTCGAAGGATCTCTAAACAATGACAATATATATGAGATTAAAGCAATTGAATCCGGCAAGATAACCTTAAAGCTAAATGATGATGAACCGATATATAATGAAGAGGGATATTTCACTATTACCCGTGTGATTTTTCCTAAAGCGCTTAAGCGTACAGCGGCAAAACTAATATCGTTTGATATGAACAAAAAGATTTCCGAGGGCTTGACTTCTGAAAGCATTGGCGATTATTCCGCCGGGTTTGGAAGTGATTATCCCGAGTCTCTTTTACGTGAATTAAATACTTTTAGGAAAATTTAATGCTTGATGATTATTACACTGAAGAATATTCTCTGCTTGCTAAAACACAAACGCCAGACGGCTATGGTGGAAAGACTGAAAGCTGGGATGATGTTGAGGATTCAACATTCTCCGGACGAAAGAGATTATTGAGCGCAAATGAGCGGATAGCTGATCAAGCGAATAATTATTCCGAACAATATAAAATTTATTGTGACGTGACAGTTGCCGTTACAAAAAGCAACATGATAAAGGATTCCGCCGGGAATGAATATTCAATTATTCAAGAACCGGAAAATAAGTGGGGGCATCATTTAGAAATTATTGTAACTAAATCTTGAAGGGGAGAATTATGACGCCTGAAGAAAGAATGAATAAACTCTGTACTGATGTCGAGGTTGTAAAATCAAAACTCGAAAATTTCATCAGATATATTGAAGAAGATATTTGTAAAGTGAACGATGATCATGAAATTCGATTACGTTCACTCGAAAGTTTCAAGTCAAAATTCATTGGAGCAATAATACTTGGAAATGTTTTAACAGGAATAATAGTAGCGGTAATAGTAGGATTTTTATCAAGAGGATAACATGAATGCAATAAAAGATTTTTTAATAAAAACATGGGGGTACATCGGTGAATATGTAAAAATACATTTTGCCGGATTGCTGCTTATTGTAGTCGCATTTATTCTGTTGAGCTTATGGCTCTTGCCGAAAGAGAAACAAAGCACGTTTGAGAAAACTATTAAGAACGAAGAGATAGCCAGAAATTATGATGAACGTTCAAAAGATTATAAAGATATACCCAAAGTGAATAAGCTGGGGAATGAAATTGAGGGGATAAAATCGGAAGAGCAATTAATGAAATTAGTAAAAGTTTTTTTCTTCTCGTTTTTTCTCGCCGGCCTGGTTGGGTTCTTGGGAAACTTTATCCAATATATCTATACGGTGATACCTTTTGCAAAATTATTAAAATCTAAATCACCCCCGGACGCTGCGATGAGAGTTTTATCTACTGCTTTACAATGTGCAACAATAATTGTTTGTGTCGCTTTTGTCATGGTATTCTCGTCATGATTAAGAAGATGTTTCTAATATTGTTATTCTTAACGGGTTTTGTTTTTTCACAGACGAAGACAACTCAAGTAGGCGTTGATCTGATAAAATATTACGAGGGATTCAGAGGCAAAGCATATCTCTGCCCCGCGAATGTTTTAACAATTGGATATGGGAGTACCGGCAATCACGTTTATAGCGGACTTGTAATAACAAAATTTGAAGCCGAAAGATTATTAAAAAATGATTTGGAACGTTTTGAAAATTATGTTAACCGGGTTACGGAGCGAAGATTACGTTGGCACGAGTTTGATGCATTAATCTCATTTACATTTAATGTCGGCTACAGATTAAAGAATGAATTGCTATCCGGTATTAATAGAGGCAACACAAAACTTGTAGTGATGAAAGTTATGCAGTACAACAAAGCAAAAGTAAACGGCAGTTATATAATTCTTAAAGGGTTATTAACCCGAAGAAGATCCGAAACCGCTTTGTATGAGAATAATTTTCAAAGTGCCTTCTTAAAAAGCATTATATGAGTTATAAATGAAATTAACAGAATTGAACCCAAAATTTATACAACATGGTGGGGATGGAATTTATAGAGATGGAAAACCATGTCCATCGGAAGAGGGTGTAGGAATTATACTTAATTGTCCATGCGGGTGTGAGGAAGAACTTTATGTACCATTTTCTAACCCCTTAGATGAAAATTTGGGGGCTAAATATCAAAAAGGCTGGAAGCGAACCGGTGATACATTTGAAACCTTAACATTAGAACCATCAATTCAAAGACGTACTGCGTGTAAATGGCATGGGTACATTAGAAACGGAGAAATAATAACTGTATGAAAACAACCTGGCAAATAATATTAATCATTTTTCTTGCTCTGTTTTTTTTCGGATGCAGCTCTTCGAAAGAGTTGTCTACAAGTACAACGGAAACAGTAACCATTCAGCCGATAAAAGTTGAAGTGCCGCCTATTAATACAATCGTTACAATACCATTGGTCAAACCGGACACCACAAATCAACAACCTTATGGAGAATATGAAGGAGAGAAAGAAATAAATCAAACAAATGAAAACGGCACAATCACAAAAGCTGTTATCAAAACAAAAGTAACTATCAAAAAAGATTCTAAGGGAAAACCAATTGCTGATGTGAAGTTGGATATTAAACAGAGTCCGATCGAAACTAAAGCACAGGTTGTGAGCAGCAAAACAGAAACTAATACGAAAACAGAAAATAAAAGTTTTCTTGATTCCCTAAGCGGCTTAATAATGTGGTTTGTAATTCTAATTATAGTAATTGCCGGACTTGGATTGTTACTCTATTTCAAAAAATTATTTTGGTTTAAGAGCTGAGATGAACGTACAGTTTGACGAAAATAAATTTATGGCGTTTGCCAACAAAAAAACTTTAGCCGGTTTGGAATTGGTGGGTGCAGTTGTAGCCGGCGAGATCGGGAAGAACATCAAACAAAATTTTCATGGACAAGGACAGCTTGCCGGATCTATAACACACAAAGTTATTGAAAGCGAAAAGTTTGTTCGTTGTTCAGTAAATAAAGTTTATGCAGCAATTCAAGAACTTGGCGGAATAATTAAACCAACAAAAGCAAAAGCGTTGGCTATACCGGTTCATCCTGAAGCAGTTAGATGGACTGAGAAAGGCGGAGAGCCGAAAGACTTTCCGGGTTTGGTAATGATCAAACGTAAAAACGGAGCTCCTTTGTTGGTCAGAATTGAAGGGAAAGGAAGAGGTAAAGGGGAGAGAATGACACCAATGTTTATTTTATTAAAGAGCGTGCAGATCCCGGCACGTCCGTATATACGTCCGGCAGTTTATGAGAACAAAGAAAAGATCATGAAAATATTTGCAAGGGCAAATGCAGTATGAAACTTGATCAATTAAAAAGTGCGGTTATTGGATTGGTACTCGGCACAACGAATGATTTTAATACGGCGATAGCTGGTGAGTTTTATTATGTGGAAAATCCGCTTGATTATGATAAAGTAATTTATCCTTACGGAGTTTATCAGTTTGTAAGCGGCAGTGTTGATAGAGACACGGCAACAAAATTTGATGAAATAATAATGCAAGTAACTATTTATGATGACAATTGGAGCAGTTCAAGTGTTACTGCTCTCGGAAATAAATTTGATGAACTCTTTGATGAATGTGAGGCAAGTCTAACATTAACAGATTACATAGATCTAGGAGTTGATCAGATCTCCGAACCGAGAGAAATGAAAACCTTAAACGGCAATTGGCAATGGTCGAAAGATTATAAAATTCAACTACAAAGAAATTAACTAAGAGGAGTAAATAAAATG
>JAHEZQ010000042.1:0-23396 GCA_023250955.1 Melioribacter sp.
TTGAATATTTTTTAATATTGATTTTCTCTCTTCGCCATCATCTATTTTAAGATTGATAATGTGTGTCTCAGATGTGAAAACAAGAGGTTTAAGATTACGTTCAGTTATATATATTGCAATTGGATCAACACCTTTTGCATAGTAAATTCCCGGAACGTTACCATCTCTTCTCAATTGGTTAACGGCACCTTTTGTAGTGAGAGGTCTTGCGTTTGCTTGTACTAATAATTCTGACATTGCTTAATTATCTCCCGAAATAATTTCTTTTCTAATTTTTATCTATTTCAAATAGTGAACTTATAGATTCGTTTCTGTGTGAACGAACAATTGCCTCAGCTAATAAACCGGATGCAGTTCTAACAACAATCTTGTTACTAAGTTCATTCTTTAGAGGAATACTGTCAGTTACATACAATTTAGTAATGGCAGAATTCTCAATTTTTTTTATTGCATCACCTGAAAGCAGGGGATGGGTAACTGCGCCATAAATTTCTTTAGCACCTTTTTCTTTTAATGTATTAACTGCAGCTACAAAGGTTCCGCCTGTATCAATTAAGTCATCAACTATAAGAACATTTTTACCACTTACGTCTCCAATGATATTCATAGCTTCAACTTGATTATGTTTTGGTCTTCTTTTATCTATAACAACTAAACCTGCATCTAATCTTTTTGCATAAGAACGGGCAAGTTTTATTCCTCCAATATCAGGAGAAACTACTGCTAAATCTTTTGGCAAATCTTTGAACAATCCAGTGAAAACCGGAGAAGCATATAAGTGATCAAAAGGTATATCAAAGAATCCTTGAATTTGAGCAGCATGCAAATCCATTGTTATAACACGATCTGCGCCTGCAACTGTAATTAAATTTGCAACAAGCTTTGCACTAATAGAAACTCTTGGCTGATCTTTTCTATCCTGTCTGGCATACCCAAAATATGGTATAACAGCAGTAACTTTAGTAGCAGATGCACGTTTTGCAGCATCAATAGTGATCAGTAATTCCATTAGGTTTTCTGCTGGTGGATGTGTTGATTGTACAATGTACACATCGCGACCTCTAATGTTTTCCATAAACTTAACCCAGATTTCACCGTCACTAAACTTTCTTACGTCGATAGTACCTTGGGCTAAATTTAGGTAATTGCAGATTTTAAGGGTTAGTTCCCTATTGGAAGTACCGGAAAATATAAACGGTTGCTGCTCCAAAGCTTAAAATCAAATCCTATTTCTAAAAATGGTGGCCAAATATAAAGAAATCAAAAAGGGTTGTCAACTTAAGAGCGTTAGTGTTTGCTTGTAATATGAGGGTTATTTCATTCTTTTACTAAATAAATAAATTATAACTACAACTAATACAAATAGAGCACACATAAATATCCAAGTTGGGGTTTCTTTTAGTTTGAATGCGCGGTAAGTAGCAGTTATATATTTACCTGTACCAATTTCATCTAATGAATATTTCCATGTAAGTTTATTTCTATCAACCTCAGTAGCATTATGACTTAATATTTCACCCGGTAAATAATAAATATAAGAGATTGAAAAATTTTTGCTTTCAAAACCAAAACCCGTAGCAATTGATGGAATGAATTGAGAAAATATCTTTGTGTTTTTTGATCCATCTTTAATAGATAATTCAGACTTGCGAAATGCAGGCGTAATGTTTAGGGAATCCAAACTATTAAAGTTGAGTTCGACTTTTGCATGAATGCTGCTGTCCGCAGGATCTTTATATACTTCAACATTTGTTATGGAACTGTATTCAGAAGAAAATTCCTTAAAGACGGAATCTTTGCTGAAAATCCCAAGTTGTTCTACAACTGATGAATCTTTTGATGTTGCCCATTTCATCCAATAATGGATGAACATACTTCCGGATCCATCTGTTTTGATAGTTGTTACCTGTGTGTAATTGAGGCATCCGTTAAGTAATACAGAAATTGCGAGCAGGAATAAGATTCTATGTTTCATGTTTCAAAATTATTTTGAACAAATATGCAAAAAAATTGGTTAACAAAATAGAAGTTTGATTTGTTAATCTCACTGTTTATTTTTTCGTTCATTGTTTTTGCAAATTATTATTTAAGGAAGAAAATGCCGACATACGATTATAAATGTTTAGACTGCGGTTATACGTTTGAGCATTTTCAGAGAATTTCTGAAGAACATTTAACAATATGTCCTAAATGTAAAGGACATATTAAAAGGTTAATTGGCGCTGGCTCTATACCGATATTTAAAGGAAGCGGCTTTTATCAAACCGATTATAAGAAGTCTGCAAATAAACCCATTGAAAACAAATCTGACACTACCGGTAAAGAGAAGAAGTAAATCATTCTATAATTATTTCTTCTAAAAATCTAATCCAATTGATAAATAATAACGTGGTGAAGAAAATTTATTTAAATCAAATTTCCAAGCAATATCCAATCTCCATAAGAACAACATATATAATCTAAAACCAACACCTGTACCAATCAATAGATCTTTTGTTACAGCTT
Source organism: Melioribacter sp. (assembly GCA_023250955.1). GTDB lineage: Bacteria > Bacteroidota > Ignavibacteria > Ignavibacteriales > Melioribacteraceae > Fen-1258. Next base: position 2,506 of record JAHEZQ010000042.1, read on the forward strand.
CACCATTCTCATCTCTACCAACTAATTGTAATTTGCTTGTGTTATCCCAAGCCGAGCCGACATCAATAAATGCAACTCCCAAAATATTCTGGAAGAAAAGCGGCAACCCGCCTGTTAATAAATATCGAATAATTGGTAAACGTAACTCTAAATTTAGCAAGCCGTATTTAGTTCCTAATTGTTCAGCATAATCATAACCGCGTAACGGAAGGGCCGGGGTAAGGAATGCAAAATCGTTTGCATTGGATATTGGAATACCTCCAGTTGCAAAAGTTCTGTTAATCCAGTTTTCGGTTCCGCCAATAAAAAATCTCTGTGCATTTGCACCACCGGAAATTCCGCCGGAAAGTCTGAATACAAATCCATTATCAAACCAAAAACGGAAATAGTTTCTGTAATCGAATACTAAAGAATAAAAACTTTGTGTGCTTCGCATAAATCCAGGATCACCAAATAAAGTAAGTGAATAACGCGTTCCTTCAATTGGAGAGGTGTATCCCCACAATACATTATCTTGGACAAAACTAAATGAAGGTAATATATATGTATTATGATCTGATGGGACGGATGAATTATCCAAATTATCTGCACTAACACTTAATACACTTAAACCGAAATCCATTCTATGAAAGCGATCCAATGGATAACTTGCCATTCCGATTAAACCAAAATTTGTGAATCGGTATAATTCTGAACCTAAGTTTGAATCTCTGTAAAGAAATCTTGCAGTATGAAATGCTTGGAGACCAAAATCAACCCGCTCTTTCAAATAGTAATAAGCTAATCCGTAATCGCTGTTCTTAATATCTACCTGTAAACTTGTTTGACCAATTAAACGATGATTGCCTAAAACATCGCTGAATGAGAGAACGGTTGTACCTAATAATCCGTATAGAGTACTGTAACCGGCGTTAGCATAAATTAAATCCGGCGAGAAATTTACTTTGTATCTGTTGACTAGAAAGTTACCGTTCTTATCCAAAGTCTCACGGAAAATCTGATTTCTTTTTTCAATTCTTGCACTGTCGCTTTCGGTTGGATCATGCACGAAAACATATTTACTATAATCGGTTTGCGTAGAATCTTTAACTGATTTTTTATCCTTCTCAAATTGTCCTACAAATATTTTTGTTTTTTGATTTGTCGAATCAGTAATCGCAACCTTATGTTGGTCTGTTGAGTCTTTTAAAACAATTGTTTGAAGTAAAGATTTTTCTTCATTTCTATTTTTTGCAGTAACAATTGATTTCATATAATCTGTATACTTAAGAGAATCGGTTTCAAGTTTTATATCGAACGGGTTGTTCAACATAAAAATGTTATAACCCAAATTGTAAAGAGCAGCAAAAACTAATTTTTTACCGTCGTATGAAAGTGATAATTGACCAAGATCGCTAAGAGAATTAGTGATTGGAAGTGCCTTTGAAACTTGTGATAAATTATTTTCTATTGAATCAATTTTTATTCTGTAAATATTATTTATACCATTTTTATCCGACACAAATAATAATTCTTTCCCATCAGCGGAAACAGCAGGAGATTTTTCATCACTATATTGCCAATTTGTAATGCGTTCAATGTTTTTTGTCTCAATATCAATTGAGTAAATGTCGAGTTGCTTAAATGGATGATTAAACATTTGAAAATCCACTGTGGATGTAGTCTGTTTTAAATCATCACCGCGGTCCGATGAAAAAATAATTTTTTTGCTGTCCGGTGTCCATATAGGATCAGTATCACTAAAAATATCGTTAGTTAGGTTAGTAAAACTCTTAGTCGAAAAATCATAAATGTAAACATCTGATTGCTGAGAGTTGTAGGCTATAAAGGCTAATTTATTTCCGTCTCTGGACCAATTAACTATTTCAATTCCAGGAAGTTTGAAAGGAAGTTCATAGCTAATTTCTGTCTCTGCATCTATAATTGTAATTACATCGTATCCCCCAGATTTTGAAGAGAGAGCAATACGTTTATTATCTGGGGACCAAGTTAATGATGGATGAAGAACAGTTAATTCTTCAAAGTCAGTTGTCTTTCCGCTTTCAACAATTTTTTTTAGAACTTTCCCGTCCTGTGCGTCCATAATATACACATCTAGATAAATATCACGATCTGAAATAAACGCAATTTTATCACCTTGCGGTGAAAGAACTGGACTAGTATTATAAAATCCGCCAATTTTTTTATTATCAGTTAATCTTTTAGAAAGTTCATCGGGATCTTGTTTAACAGCAATATCAGGCCAGAATTGTTTTTTTAAACTTTTTTTCCATCGTTCATTTAATTCTTCTAATCCAATACCGATAGAAGCTTTAAGTGTTTGTTCAAGTGTACCGTAATTTTGAATTTTGCTTATAATCTCTCCGACTTTTTGCCTGCCGTAAGTATCTGCAATATATCTGAATACCGATTGACCGCCGCGATATGCCAAATATCCATCAAGCTGATTTATATCCGGAAGTGTTTCGCTGATAATAGAATTGCGAATGAACATATCGGTATTGGTTTCCCAGCCTTGTGAAAGATATTCCGCGCTTCCTTCCATAAACCAAGTTGGAACCTGAAGAGTTATACCTTTTGAAATTATATTCTGAATTGTTCCGCCGAAATACATATCGCGCATCACTGCGTGTACTAGCTCATGAGCAACAACATGTTGAAATTTTTTATAAGAGCCTTCGAAAGGGAATACAACACGATTTTTAAATGGCTCTGTAAAACCGCCTGTACCTTTTCCTGTATATTCGTCTGTTACATTCGTTTCTTGAAAATCATTATGGCTGTTATAAACAATTAGTGAGACTCTATTATTGAGCTGGTAATTAAGATCTTTTTGAATTCGCGAAAGTGCATCTTCGGATGCTGAAGCTGTAAACTCTGCAATCTTTTCTCCGCCAACGGTAAAATAAATATCAAAATGTTTGGTCTGAATGTAGAACCACTCGGTGTCTTTATAATTTACTTTATTTTGACCAAACTGAGCAAAGAGAGCAGTTGAAAAAAATATATATATTAATATTGTTTTAAATATGTTTTTCATAATTCACCTTTTAGAACATTAATCTGAAAGTAAAACAAAATCAATTTCGCGTTTTTCCTGATCTACGCGAATAAGTTTAACACTCACTTTGTCACCTAAACGTATTTTTCTTCCCGTTCTTTTTCCAATGATCGAATAATTTTTCTCGTCAAAAATATAGTGGTCATCATTCATATCTCTTAATCTTATCAATCCTTCTGCAAGTGTATGGCTAAGTTCTATAAAAATTCCAAAGTGCGTAATGCCTGAAACAACTCCGTGAAAATCCTCACCTACTTTACTTTTCAAATACTCAATTTGTTTCAATTTTACTGAAAGACGTTCAGCATTTACTGCATTTCTTTCTTGAGCTGATGAATGATCACAAATTTCTTCTAATTCTTCCAGTGATAAATTTTTCTCTAGCTTTTCCTGATTATAATCAAATATAAGACGATGGACAATAAGATCCGGGAAGCGCCGTATAGGTGATGTGAAATGTGTGTAATACCTAAAACCAAGTCCATAATGTCCAATGTTTTTTGTTGAATAAACTGCCTTAGCCATTGATCGAATCGCAATCTCATTAACAACTGCTTCTTCCTCTTTTCCTTTTACTTCTTCTAACAACAACTGGAACTGAGCTGATTTGTTAGCAGAATTAGGATCGAAATGGTAACCGAGCGATTTTACAAATCTTGAAAACTCAATTATCTTTTCTTTATCGGGCAAATCGTGTATTCTATAAACAAAAGGAATCGTTTTTTTGTTCGCTTTTGCTTTAACATGTTCTGCAACTATTTGATTTGCCAATAGCATTAGTTCCTCAATAAGATTATGGCTTTCGCGAACCTCTTTAATTTTTATTTCAATTGGGACACCGTTCTCATCCAACTTAAAATTAACTTCTGGGGAATAGAAATTGATACTTCCTTTCTTCATTCTTTTTTCACGGAGAGTTTTTGAGACTTGATTTAACTGTATGATTTCATCCTTAAAATCGCCAATGCCATTCTCGATAATTTCCTGGACCTCATCGTATGTAAATCTTCTCTTGCTATTAATAATTGTTTTTTGAATTTCATAAGATACTATTTTACAGCGCGGCGTCATTTCAACAATAACAGAAAAAGTAAGCCGGTCTTTATATGGAACTAACGAGCAAATGTTATTAGATAATTTTTCTGGTAGCATCGGAATAACTTTGCCGACAATATAAACGCTAGTCCCGCGATCTAAAGCTTCGTCATAAAGCGCTGTCCCAAGCCGAACGTAATGACTTACATCAGCAATGTGAATTCCGATTAAGTTATTCCCGTTAGGAAGTATTTCGATTGAAACAGCATCATCAAAATCTTTTGCATCTTCAGGATCAATGGTGATAACTGTTTTATTGCGAAAATCTACACGGTTGTTTATTTCTGATTGAGGAATTATATCTGTAAACGATTCTGCTTCACTTAAAACTGCTTTAGAAAATTTATATGTCAAACCAAATTCTCGCGCAATTGATGCTATCTCAGCATCGTAACTTCCTGCCTTTCCTAAAATTTCAATTACTCTACCTTCCGGATTTAGAAGTGGAGCCTTCCACTCAATATCAGCAACGACAACTTTTTCTCCCTCTTTTGCACCGCTTAATTTATCTGAAGGGACATAAATATCGCGATGGATTTTATCGTCATCCGGTGCAATAAAATAAAATGATTTGCTTTTATGTAAAGTACCAACGATTTCGTTCCGCTTTCTTTCAATAACACGAACAATTTCTCCTTCCAAACTTTTACCGCGTCGTGATGGTATTAAAACAGCTTCAACAGTATCTCCGTTGAAAGAAGTATTTAGATTTTTACCGGCTACAAAAATATCTTTAATCTGTTTGTCCTTAAGTAATACAAACCCGTATTCGCCGGCGTTAATTATTTGGAGCGTACCGACCAATTTTCCTGTATCAAACTTATTCAGTTGATAACGTTTACCTTCTTTCTGAAGGAATCCTTCATCTGTTAGCGCATGAAGAAAATGTTTCAATTCAGCATAAGCGAATTCATCGTTTGCGTTTAATTTTTTTGCAAGTTCTTTCGACTTGAGTTTTAATGAAGGATGATTCTTAAAAAATGCTTTGATTTCTTTTTTCATTTAAAATTCGAATTTATATTTAAGCGCGATTTCGTTTATTTTTTCATCTAAGCCAAATGAAGTAACTATAGGGTCTTTTCTTTCCAGTCTAATTAAAAATTTAGGATTAAAAAGATATTCAACCTTGATGTTTGCTTTGTTTATATTTTGAAAAACTTCTGTTGTACCGCCAAAACTATAACGAAGATTTTGTATTCTTCCCGAAAGTGAAAACTTTGTATACTCACCGGATTGATTGATCTGGATATTGTTAACAAGATCTCCAACTTGTGAGTTTAAGAAATTTGTTAGAACAGATCCTAAAAATGAAGTTGCAGTACTTCCAATTGCATTTGTCTGTCCCGCTACTTGTGCTTTATCCTGGGCCGTTAAATCATCCTTGAATTTACCGATAAGAATAAATGAAAAAGCATCAGCATAATCGTAGCGCGCATCTCTAACATTGTTTTGAATATTTCTAGTCCCAACATAAACACCAATGCTTTCAGTGTTTCCTGTTAAGCTTTTGCCTAATTCGGAAAGGGGACTTTTAATTTTAATTTTAACGGCTACATCTTGCGGTTTTCCATCGCCTCGCGGATCTATATAATCACTGGTATAAGTTGCAACAATATCTAAATATGGATTTGTAACATCGTTTTCAAAACGGATAAATCCAGTAGCCTCAAATGTTTTAAAGAATTCTAGTTTTGAACCTTGTAAAAGTTCGAACGCACCTTGTGCTCTTGACCCCCCGCCATAACTGGAATATTTCAAATCACCCCGCATCTCAACGAATAGTTTTTGATTAACTGCCTGTGAAAGTATAAAAACAAGTTTTGCACTATTCTCTGCGCTGATTCCTATCTCATAATCAAAGTTGAGTGGTTTTTCTGCCTTTAATGACGATTGTTCCTGTAGCGCTTTCTCTTTTAATAAAACTTTCTGAAAAAGCGCTAACTCCCGATCAATCTTTGTAGAGTCTTGAATAAAAACAAAATTGAAATTTTTATTTTGAGACTCACCGTTTGCTTGTTGGGTTGTATAAACCAGATCGGTATTCTCCATCAAGAAATTTCCTTTGAATAGAATTCGATCGCCTGGTTTACTCAAAATCCAATCGCCATCGCTCCCAATTATTAAATCACCGTAGAAATTAGGGCTAACCAACTGCGATTGCTGTCCAAGCACGGCAAGGTTACCATTGAAATGAAGATCCATATCTTTCAGACTGAATCCGTTGAATGAAATTCCACCCGCTCCGTAAATTGTCCCGGAATATTTTGAGCCGCCCGCGTTAGATAAAATCATATCATCCAGTTTCATTTCTTGATTCTCGAAATGAATTTTTGCTGAACAGCTGTAATCTAAATTATTGTAGATTGATTTAAAACGTCCATCTGTTAAATTGATGTACCCCTTAAAAATCGGATCTTTAAATGATCCGCTGAGATCAACATCAGCAGAAAGAATTCCTTTTTGATCTGCAATACCGGGAATTATCCTTCCAAGTGAACTTAAATCAAAATTTTCGGACTTTAGTTTTATACTTAGCGGTTCATTATCAAGAAATCGTTTTGTAACATTTGATAAGCTTAGATCAATTGGCAGAATACCTCTAAGTGTAAGCAAAGGTTTTTGTTCATTTGCATTCAAGTCAAGAAATTCAAAATCAGTTGTTAGTTTTTTATCAGAATAATTTAATGATCCTTTTATACTGCCAAGCTTGGAAGGAGAAATCTGTAAATCATTAAGATTAAATAAAATATTCATCACTGGGTTTTCAAATTTACCTTCTATCTTTCCATCCAAAGATCCGTTTGCTATTAACTGGTTATCCTTATACCCCAATAAATATTTTTCCAATAGATTACCGGAAATTCTGCTTGCTGTAATTTTTAAATTTTGATTTCCTGACCTTTCAATTATTCCGCTAAGATTAATTGAAGATGTATCATGCTGAACAGTAAATTGAAGTATTTTAAAGAAGTCCGGATTAAAAAGAATTTTTACAGTGTCTTTGTTTGACCACTCTAATCCATCATAAGTAGCAGATAACTTATTAAGAGAAAGTAATTGTTCATTTGGAGTCATGTTAATCAAGCCATCCGCCTCAGCAAAAATCAAATCTTCAATATTTGCAGACCCGCTAAAAAATAATTTACTCTGATTAAATGTTACATCCGCTGAAATTGTTTTTATATTACTTCCGGAATAGAACCGTTTCCCAGTTAACGAGGCAGTTCCGAATAATTTATCAAAAGAGAGAGAATTGTTATCACGTGTGAAATTAATATCGGAATCAAAATCGGAAAGATAAATTGTAGTTTTATCTTGCATCATTACTAGATAATCTAATTTCATTTCGTTTGAGACAGAGAAATTTCCATTTTCGTTTTTTATTATCCCTTTGCCGCTACCTGAAATATCAAACTGATCATTTCCAAGAAGCATTGCTATTAATTCGAAATCTTTAAATTTGAAATCGTAATTAAATTTTAGATTCTCATTAACGATATCCGGAACAGTAGTATTTATTTCAATATTATTCTGTTGATTACTAACAATCGAAATGGGATTTAATTCGTTAACTTTTTTTGCGATTATATCTGAAATAGTTGTCGTTTCGTATGAAATAAGAGCAATTGCTTTTTTAAGTGAAAAATCCCCATCAATTTTGAAATCAACAAAGTCTGAAGTAAGTAATATTTCGCGATTAAGCGAGTCATTTTTGAAAACGCATTGAATATTCGAGTAATCAATGTTTTTACTTCGGAAACGTGAAGAATCTACACCAAATGAAAATGAACCTGTAAGTTTATCAGGATCAAAATTTTTGCCGTCAGCAGAAAAATAAAAATTCAAATTGCTATCATACTTTTGATCTTTTAAGAAAGTAGCAAGATTTAATTTCTTTAACTGACCAACTAAATTGTATGAAGGTATTGTGTCCTTGTCGAAGGAAATGTTGCCTTTTACAAGTGCGCTTGTATTGTCGCTAAGTCCATCTACAGTTAAATCAATAACTCTATTTGCAGCATTAACATTTACAATAAATCTATCAAGCGGATGACCATTAAACGATGAACTGTTGGCATTGAATCTAAAATCAGCATTTATATCAGCAGGCGAGACTCCTTTTCCAATTAAACTTCCTTTAGAGGTTAGAGCAGTATTTATATTTATGACGGGCGCAAGATTTAGTTCATTCGTTTCAAAATTGATATCATAAGTCATTGGATTTGAACTAACGTTTATTAAAGCATCAAATGAAACTTTACCATTCTCAATATTTCCCAAAAACTTTGTTTTGAAATTTGTTGGTTGCCCTTCAAATTCAATATTAATCCCTGTCATATGAAGTAAAGCGTACTCGGGTAGTTTCAAAGTTGGAAGCAGAGCATTAACATCTTCGTAACTAAAATCAGTTTCATAAACCTTTGCTTGAATAAATAAATCGCGCGGTGAATTAAGATGTAAAACTTTACCTTCAATCCTGAAGTGAGTATTACGGTAATCAACTGCAAGTTTTTCAATTTTGAAATTACCGAACTTCCCGCGGGCTTTTAATTCCATCGAGGGATTACCCTTTAATATTTCTGTACTTCCTATAAAGGACGAGAGATCATCAAAGTTGAAAGATTTTGCATTTGCATTAATTGTAACCGGATAATTTTTAAAATCTTCTAACTGAACCTTCCCGAATAAATTTAGACTATCAATCCGGGCATTTAACTTTAATTCACTGCTGTCTGTTAAAAAATAGAGATTATTAATACTTGCAAAATTTTTAGTTATTGCAAATTCACCTGAAATATTTTTTAAATTAAAACGAGTAAGATTGGGCTTAAATGATAGTTCTTTTAAGATCAGTAAATAATTAGAATTATCAACATCAACAAAGGCCTGGGCATCAAAGTGTAAATTATTTATTCGAAGATCATTCATATTCATTATCGGATAACTTTGCTGCGATTTATAATTAGCATAAGATTGACGAGTGAATTGAACATTATGCAATTGTAAATCATTCACCTGTACAAAAAATGGGAATGATGATTTTGTAGTGTCTTCGGGTTTTGGTTTAATTAATTTGGAAAAATTCCACGCACCTGACGAATCTTGAAGCATTCCAATCTTAACGTCTTCAAGAAGGATTTTTCTAACGTAAATCTTTTTTAATAATATCTGTAAGGGACTAATCTTAACTTCAATATTTCTTGCGTAGAATAGAGTATCATTACCAAGAACCACAGATGTTTTTTGCAGAAAAAGGGATGTAAAAATAGTACCGTCTAATTTTTCAATATTTAATTTGCCGTTGATTTCCTCATTAACTAAAGAGATTACTTTTTCGCGGAGAGTTTCTCTAAATGTTTTTGTTTGTGTGTACCCGAGAAGAACTAGAGTGAGTAATATTAATCCTAAAAAAATGCCGATGAATACATTTACAATTTTACGAAACAGGCTTCTTTTAACTTTAGGATTTGTCTGTTTAGCTACATCAGCAATATTTTTTTTCTGATCAGCCATTACTTCTTAAATCTTTCTAGAACTGTTTTAATTATGTTGGTTGTTGAGCGGTCATTAGTAAATTCTATTGTTTCAACTTTTCCACCGTTTGTTTCTACAATATCTCGTCCTACAATATTTCCCACAGACCAATCACTGCCTTTAACTAAAACATCAGGAATAATTTTTTTGATTATTTCATATGGGGTTTCTTCATCGAAAATCACAACGTAATCAACCGGTTTGAGCGAAGAAATAATAAAAGCCCGCTCAGCCTGCGGTACAATTGGGCGAAGTTCCCCTTTAATTTTTTTTACAGATGAATCTGAATTAACTGCAACGATTAAAATATCGCCCTTGGCTTTGGCTTTGGTTATATAATCTACATGCCCGGCATGTAAAATATCGAACACGCCGTTTGTAAATACAACCTTCTTGTTTTGCAGTTTCAGTTCTTTTCTTATTTCTGCAAGCTCGTTAGTGTTTTTTATATTACTCATTTCAACTCTTTAGACACTGCTTTAAATAAAGTGTTTAATTCAATTGGAACAATTCCAACTTCTTGACAAACCAAACCACCGGCATAATTAGCTAAATATGCTGCATCAAAAATTTCTGCACCAGCACTAAGCGCCATAGTTAATGTTGAGATAACAGTATCACCGGCACCGGATACATCAGAAACTTTTCTAGCAATAGTCGGAACTCGTCTTTCCGGTTTTCCTTTTTCGAAAAGTGCGATCCCTTTTTCGCCCAATGTAAGTAGTACATTTTTGCAATTGAGCTGCTCAAGTAGTCTGAACCCGGCTTTAGTAATATCTTCTTCAGTTTTAATTCTGATTCCAAAAGCGTCTTCAGTTTCTTTTCTATTCGGTTTGAAAACTGTTACATTTTTATACGAAAAGAAATTCATGAACTTAGGATCCACTGTTACAATAATATTTGCACCTTCCGTAAGCTTAATGATTTGTTTAATTAAGTTTCCGGTAAGCACTCCTTTATTATAATCTTGAAGAATAATCGCATCAAGTTTTTTTAGCTCTTTTTTAAGTAATCCCAGTATTTTCTTTTCTATAGATTGAGATATTGCTTCAGTTTTCTCTTTATCAATTCGTACGATGTGTTGTTTATCCGCAATTACTCTTGTTTTTGCAGTTGTTGGTCGCTTCGGATCAATTACAATTCCTTTATCTGTTATTCCGCTGTCTTTCATCAGCTTGCGGATAATTTTTCCATCATTATCATTTCCAATTACACCGATAGGGTAGGGAATTCCGCCAAGCTTTAAAATATTATATGCAACATTCATTGCACCGCCAAAGCGGAAAAATTCTTCATCAACTTCTACTACTGGAACGGGTGCTTCCGGTGAAACTCTTGAAACCCCTCCCCAGAAATAACAATCAAGCATAAGATCGCCAATAACCGCGACACGTTTTCCCGAGAAATTGTTTTTAAGTGAATTCAATTTTTTGAATGAGACGTTCATCATTTTTTCACTCCGCTTTTAGCACTGCTATGAGTTCCAATCCACTGTGCAAGCTTATTGAAGAAATTAACTTTAATTAATCCGGATTCAGTTCCGAGCCACAATTTTGTTCCATCGAAAAAGATCGAGTAAACAGTTTGCGGAATCCGTTCATCGCGAATTGGAATTATTTGATTTGTCATTCTATCTATCAAAACAATTCCTCTTCCAAAAGTTTCCTTTGTGTTTTTACCAAACTGATATAACGACACCCAAATATACTTACCGGTTCGTTCTAAATCATAAATACCATTTGCGGGCAAACCTTTTGAGTCGTCAAATCGGAACCAATCATTTTTCCTGTTGAAACGGAACAACCCGCCAAGATTGAATTCGGGTCTTTCCGGTGTAATAAATTCATCAAGTCCGATCCATACAAATTTTCTTTCGAATAAAATTGAAGTAATGGAAACTTGCTCGCCTTCTCCTTCAAAGTAATTGTATTTCGTATCATAAAAAGTTAATGAATTCTTATCGTTAAGGTCTTTTGATTTATCATACTTGTGTAAACCGGCTTCAGTTCCAAACCAAACAAGGGAATCGCCATCTACTTGGATAGATTTAATCGTGTTAGTCTTTTCGTTTCCTTTTACAGTTAGATCGTAATCGCTGTATTTTTTTTCTTTCAGGTCGAACTTTGTAAGATATTTAAATCGCCCGATCCATAGAGTTTTTTCATATTTATCATAAGCCAATGAGCGAATCCAATTAGCTAACTGCCCGCCAAGACTAAATTTTCTTTTTGTCCAAGAGTCGTGTTTTTTATCTAATATAAAAAGTCCGTCAGTTGAACCAGCCCAGACATAATCTTCATTAGCAGCAATACAGTAAAAGAAATCGTGTTGTAAATTTCCAAATGAAGTTGAATATTGCATCCAAGCATTTGTTTTGGGAATATATTTGAAAATACCATTTCCATTTGTTGCAAACCAAAGATTAGAACCGTCACTGGTTATATCCACTACTTGAGCGCCGCCTAGAAAAAATTCAAGGTCTGTTTGTTCTTGTGCGAGAACATTTATTCCAAACAAAATAAAAAGCAATAACAATTTTTTTTTCATTACAGAAAGTATCAGTTAGTGAGTAGCTATGAATTCTGTTGGGAAATTTAACACTAAGAATAAAGGGATGGAAATGTTTTATCAATTTTTCTGAGTTATTTGATCATATGATCTATTAACAACTGTTGGGTTCAATATACCGGCGTAACGCAGGCAGGTGAACCCCCTCCAATTCATATCGAAAATGTTTCCACGGGTTGTTCAAATTTAATCTGCCATTCCAATTCAAATCCGACTATTAAACATGTCTTTAATTTATGGTAATCTATCTCTTCGTTAAGAATTGTTCCAAGTTCTGTCGTTTTGGTATTCAATTCAGTCGAAAGTATATTTTTAGTAACTTCATCTGAGTTAATGTAATCAACAAGTTTTTTATGAAATGGTCCGCACAATATTGAACCATGTTGAAGAATAACATTATTTAATTTTCTCTGTGCACTTCCAATGAGTTTTTTGCCATTGAATTTTACTTCGTTTTTTGCAGTGCTAGCAAAACATAAAACTCCGGATGGTTCTTCCAGAAGTTTGGGAAAGTTTGGCTGATAATCTTCTAGCTGTGATTTTGCAAGAATGGGATTGTAAATTTCCAGTCCGCGCATGAGAGCGTTGGAGATTCTAAAATAAATTTCCCTCGGTGAGAATTGATAATTGTAAGGAAGTATAACAGAATAAGTTAATTCCTCAGCGTGCAGAATTGCTCTCCCACCGGTTGGCCGTTTTACAATATCAATTCCATCTGTTTTTGTCTTGTCTAGATCAATGTCATCAAAACTTTGGTTGACTCCAAGTGAAATGCAGTAAGGATTCCATTTATAAATTCTAAAAAATGCTTCGGTTGGTCTACAACTCTTAGCAAGTTCAATATCATAATCCATATTATACTTGCCTGTGTTCTCGGATGAATCTATAAAATGCCAAATCATTTGCTGATAATTCCGATTTTACTCTCATTAATAAATGCAAGAATTTCTACTGCAAAAGGATCATTAGAAAATTCTGCTGTTATCTTTTCCTTTGCTTGAGAGATATTAAGTTTAGATTCAAAAATATAATTGTATATTTTTTTTATATGTTGAATCTGATCTGAAGAAAATCCATTTCTACGCAGGCCTACTGAATTTAAACCACCATACTGAACTTCTTCTGTTCCTGCTAGTATATATGGAGGTATATCCTTATTGATAGTCCTACTGCCTTGAATCATACAAAACCTGCCTATACGCATGAACTGTAAAATTTTTACGTTACCGCCAATAACTGCATTTTGATAAATATGAACATGTCCTGCAATTTGTGTTAAGTTGGCAATTATACAGTTGTCTTCAACAACACAATCGTGAGCAACGTGACTATAATCCATAATGTAAACATTTTTACCAATTGTAGTTTTAAGAGAAGCGGCTGTCCCTCTGTGAATAGTTACAAATTCGTGAATGATAGAATTATCACCTATATAACAATGAGTAATCTCTCCTTTAAATTTTAAATCTTGTGGGGTGTGGCCTATCGAAGCATTCTGAAATATTTTTACGTTATTGCCGATCGTTGTATAATCATAGACAACAGTTTTGGGACCAATAAAGGTATTGTCACCAATTTCAACTTCATCGTGAATAATAGCGAAAGGGGAGATTGTTACATTTTCACCAAGACGAGCTTTAGAACTTACAACTGCTGTAGAATGTACGTTTACCATATCAATGCAATTATTATCTGCTTATCAAAAATCATTTACCAATTAATCCTCTTGTACTCTGATTCATGAAGTTAATAACTTCTTTGGCAAAAATATCTTCCGGCATTTCATTCATTAATTTCTCTTTAGCTTGAGAAAAATTAAGCTGTGAATCGTAAATTATTTTATAAATCATTTTTATTTTTTCCAATTGATCTGAAGTAAAACCTCTTCTTTTTAGTCCTACCAAGTTCAATCCGTAATATTTAATTGGTTCACCGGCAGCCATAATGAAAGGAGGAATGTCCTTACCTATTTTTGTCCCGCCTCCAACTATAACATGTTTTCCAATTTTTACAAATTGATGAACCGGAACGGAACCTCCAATAATTGCCCAATCATCTACTTGAGTAAAGCCGCCGAGTTGAACAGCATTTGCAAGGATACAATGGTCTCCAATAACACAATCATGTGCTACATGAGCATACGCCATTATCAATACATTTTTACCAAGAGTAGTCTTACCTGTTCCGCAGGTACCGCGGTGAATCGTTGCAAATTCATGTATACGACTTTTATCGCCAATGAAGCAGAAAGTCTCTTCGTTGTTATATTTTTTATCTTGTGGTTGATGAGATATAGATGCGCTTTGATAAATTTTTACTTCGTTACCAATCCTTGCACCATCATAAATTATTACGTGTGGACCAATCCAGCAGTCATTTCCAATTTCAACATTATCATGAATCCATGCGAATGGTTCTACAATTACATTCTCACCTAATTTTGCTTTGGGACTTACAATAGCGGTCGGATGAATATTTGACATTTTTATAATTTTAATTTCACGTGTTATTTTGTTTGGGAACCATTGCAGCCATAAATTCTGCTTCAGCTACAGGATTATTATCTACGTAAGCTGAACCTTTAATCGAAAAATATTTGCCGCTCTTCACCGAGATCATTTCCGCTTCCAACACAAGCTGATCACCTGGCAAAACCGGTTTTCTAAATTTAGCATTGTTAATACTCATGAAATAAACAAGATGATTTTCGGGATCTAAATATGAATTCAATAATAATATACCACTTACTTGTGCCATCGCTTCAATAATTAATACTCCTGGCATAACTGGCTGACCAGGGAAATGCCCGTTAAAAAATTGTTCGTTTATGGTAACGTTTTTAATTCCCACAACCTTTTTATCAAGCTGAAGTTCAATGATTTTATCAACGAGTAAGAAAGGATAACGATGGGGGAGAATTCTATGAATCGCATTAATATCAAAAACGATCCCTTCTTTTTTAACAAATTGAAATTTGCGTACAAATTTTTTCTGATGATATAATTGTCTAATCTTTTTTGCAAACTCAACGTTGGCTTTATGACCAGGGCGTGCTGCAAGTACTTGTGCTTTTATAGGAACACCAATCAAAGCAAGGTCACCAATCATGTCTAAAATTTTATGTCTGGCTGGTTCGTTTTTAAATCGAAGTTTGTTATTATTTAAATATCCGTTAAACACTTTTAGATCGTGATCAAGTTTTAATTTATCTCTTAATCGTTTCAATCCTTTTTCATCAATATCATGATCAATAATTACAACTGCAGTATCAATATCTCCACCTTTAATTAATCCTTGATCAATTAACATTTCAACTTCGCTTAAAAAGCAAAATGTTCTTGCGGGTGCAAACTCATTCGTAAATTCTTTTTCAAGGTCGAACAATCCAGAATGTTGACTTCCTAAAGATGGATTTTCATAATCAACCATTATTGTGATTCTAAAACCATCTAAAGGTAAAGCTACAATGCTAACTTTTTCTTTTTCGTTATGATATTCCACTGTTTGATCAATTACCAAATAATCTTTTGGCGCTTCTTGAGTAACAAATCCCGCCTCTAATAATTTTTCTACGTAAGGAAGAGAGCTTCCATCACCGATCGGCGGCTCCATTCCATCCAATTCTATAATTAGGTTATCTATTTGTAATCCAACAACGGCGGCTAAAACATGTTCAACTGTGTAAACTTTTGCATCTCCCAAACCAAGAGTAGTGCCGCGTGAAATATCTACAACAAAATCTGCATTAGCAGGAATTTCCGGTTTACCACCAAGATCAATTCGTATGAATTTTATACCTGAGTTATCCGGTGCAGGTTTAAAAGTCATTGTACAAGATGTTCCTGTGTGTAATCCTGTTCCCGAAATCGAGACTGGATTTTTAATAGTTCGTTGAAGTTCCAGCATCAGGTCCCTTTAGAAATTATTTGAGAAATTTTCTCTTCCAAAGATGCAATTTTTTCTTCTAACTTTTTAATTTTTTCTGCATAAGAAGGAACGTTTCTTATATGAGCTTCCAATTTCAGCATTTTACCCATATCATCTGCGGGTGAACCGCGATACTTGCCAGGTTTTGTAATAGATTTTGATACACCGGATTGTGCACCAACAATTACACTGTCTGTAATTTCGATGTGGCCAACAATTCCTACTTGACCTGCAAGAATACAATTTTTACCAATTGTTGTACTGCCGGCTATTCCACTTTGCGAAGCTATTGCTGTGTTATCACCAACGGAAACGTTATGAGCGATTTGAACTAAATTATCAATCTTAACACCATTTTTAATTATAGTAGATCCTAATGCAGCACGATCAATCGAAACATTAGAACCGAGTTCAACATTGTCTTCAAGAATAACATTTCCAACTTGCGGTACTTTTTGATAAACACCTTTTTCGTCCGGAATATATCCGAATCCATCAGATCCAATTACTGTATTTGAATGAATGATAACGTTATTTCCAATTACACAATTTTCTCTTACAGAAACATTAGTATAAATCAAACAATTAGAACCGACTTTAACATTCTCCATCAATACTGAGTTGTGATAAATAATTGAATTATCACCGATGATTGCACCAGCTTCAATAACAACATTTTTACCTACGGATACATTTTTACCAATTATCACAGAATCATGAATTGAAGCAGTCTTATCTATTCCAGTAAGATTAATTTTAGGCTGAAGGAAAGTTATAATAATTTTTTGAAGAGCAACATTTGGATTTTTTACTTCAATATAATTGATGTCGGTTCGCGTTTTTCTAAATTCAGGACTTATAAGAACAGCGGATGCTTCTGTTGAATTTAGAAATTTTTCATATGCAGGTAAATAGAGGAAAGTTAGATCACCTTTTTTTGCTTCTTCAATTTTAGCTATTCCTGTTAGCTCAGTTTGTGAATTGCCAATAACAACACCGCCGACTAAGTCGGCGGCTTCTTTTAATTTTATCTTCATAAAAAACTCATTTAAGTTTTTCAATCACCAGAGTTGTAACATCATAATCTTCTTTAGCATAGAGGAAAATGATATCACCGCTTCTATCAAAAATAAAATCGTAATCTTTTTCTTTTGCAACATCTTGAATGGCGGTAAAAATTCTATTCTGAATCGGCTTCATTAATTCTTCCTGTTTCTGGAAGAGTTCGCCTTTAACACCGAATTTATCCTGCCTATACTTTGAAGTTTGATTTTCCAAAGTAACTAATTCTTTTTCTATCTCAGCACGCTTTTGATCACTAAGAATAAGTTTCCGTTTATCGTAATCATCATACTTGGTTTTCCAATCTCTTTCCATCTTGGAAAGTTCTTCCTGCCAATCTTTTATAATTGCGTCAAGTTTTTTCTGTGCATCTTGAGCTTCAGGAAGTTGTTTCATAATTGTATCGCTATCAACATAACCAATCTTTGGTTGACTGTAAAGTTTACCTGATGATACAACTGATAGAATTACAAATAAAAATAATCCAAGCTTTTTCATGATTTATTTCCGGTAATTATTTTTTACCTCTTTTAAGAAAATCAAGAACTTTATATGTAATATCAAATTCAGGATCAGCTTTTACAAGAACACCATCTAAAGCTTTATCAAAAACAAATTGCATTCCCATATCTTTAGAGATTTCGTCAATTGCTTTGTAAATTTTTTCTTTAACAGGAGCTAATAATTGTTCTTGTTTTTGATAAAGTTCGCCATTTGGTTGAGCAAATTTTGCTTGATTATACTGCGTATATTTTTGTTCTTTTTCTGCTAATTTAGCCTGAACTTTTTGTAATTCTTCTTTTTTCATTGTCTCAGCTTGTTTTTGATTATCAGCCAGAAATTTTTGATAATCAGTCTGCATACTATCAAGATCCTTTCTCCATTTGGATACCATACCCTCAAGATCAGCTTTTGCTTTTATAGCTTCAGGCAATTGAGCAAGTATAATTTGTGAATCCACCCAACCAAGTTTTAAAGTAGTTGTTTGAACTGGTTGTGTCTGTGCAAACGCAGAGACAGTAAATAAAATAAGTACAAATAAAATAGATTTTTTCACTTTAACCTCTAATAATGTTTTTAAAAACCTTTTCCAAATTGGAAATGGAAAATCCATTGCGGATCATTTCCGTCAACACTTTTTCTGTCAAATCCATATCCGTAATCGAAACCGATTAGTCCGATCGGGTTCAATAAAATTCTTGCACCCACACCTATTGAACGTTTCAAATTAAACAGGTCAGTATGTTTCATATCCATATAAACATTACCTGCTTCTGCAAAAGCAAGTAAATAAATCGGAATAGGCTCCAAAGCCAAAGCCACTCTAAATTCCGTTGTAAATTTTGCCATTACACTACTTCCAGTAACATTATTTGTTACAGGGTCTCTCAAACCCAAACTACGATCTTCATAACCTCGTAAAGAAGTAGTAGCAATTATTAATCCGCTGCCTCCCATATAAAAATATTCGAATGGTTGTATAGGAGTTCTATCTTTTAACTCCCCAATATAACCGAGTTCTGCGGAAGTGTAAAGTACAAATCTATTAGAATTAAAAATTGATTTATACCATTCTGATTTAAAATCGATCTTAAAATAATCAACATTTCCAGGTAAAAATGGCCCGCCAGTTAATTCACCACTTAAAGAAAACTTTGAACCACGGGAAGGGAAGATAGGATTATCAATATCTGTTCTAGAAATTGTAGTACCAAGTGAATATTGCCTAGTTAATCCTGTTGGATAATAACCTGCACCATCAATTACATCGTTATACTGAAAACGGAGTGTTCCCATTATATAGAAGAAATCATCCGGCCAAGTTAATCTTCTTCCAATTCTAAAAGTTATACCTGATTGCTGCAGATCGTAAACATATCTTTGCCTGGTATCAAAAAGATCAAAACCAAGTGATGTTGGTGTATCCATAAACCAAGGTTCGGTGAAACCAAGAGAGAATGTTCTATAAAAATTTCCAACACCAAATTGCCAATTAAAATTTAATACCTGTCCACCACCCATTTGAAATGGCTCTGCGAGAGAAAAATTTGTTAAAGTAAAACCAACGGCGCCGCTGAATCCAAAAGCTCCACTGTAACCGATTGAAGCATTTAAATAATCGCTTGATTTCTCTTCAACTTTATAAATAATATTTACTGTACTATCGTTTGAAGGACGGTAGTCCACTCCTTTATAAAGTTGTTCTACGTTGAAGTATTGAAGATTTGAAAGTTGTTGGATGCTTCTTAAAATATATCCGCGGCTAAAGAAATTTCCCGGAATAGTAAATAACTCCCGCCGTATTACTTTATCTTTTGTCTTATCATTTCCTGTGATATCAACTTTACCGATTTTAAAACGGTTCCCTTCATTAATTTTTACTCTGATATCAACAGAATCTTTTGCGGATTTTTCTTCTTTAGCATCAAGCTGAAAGCCAAGATATCCTGTATCTTGATAAATTGATGAAACGTCAGTTTGTTTTTCATTGTAATGTAAATTCTGATTAAATTTTTCATAATCAAAAACATCACCTTTTTTGAAATCCAATCTTGCATTTAATTCTTCACTTGGATAAACGGAATTACCCTCCCAAATAACATTACGTACTTTGTATTGATCACCCTCATAAACATCAACGATAACATCAATTTGTTTTTTGTCCTCTGAAAAAACGGTACTATCGTGAAGAACTATAAAATCTCGATAGCCTTTTTTTCTATAAAACTTAGTTAGTAATTCTTTATCTTTTTCAAACTTATCACGCTTAAATTTTGGTGAAGTCCAAAATTTCCACCAAGCAGATTCTTTTGTGTCATCAAATTCACCACGCAAAGACCCATCATCAAATGCATTGTTGCCGTTAAAAATAATGTGCCGAATTGTTATCTCATCACCTTCTTTTATATCAAGCAATACAAGTGTTCGTTCTTTAATTCGGTTTACGGAGTTTATAGATGAGGTTTTATCAATTTCGTAAGTTGTTTTTAATTCTTTGGAGAGATCTTTTTCATCCCGCCATGTAACCGTTATTTCCTTTTCAGCGGTATCGGCTTGAAAGTAATTATAGTTATGAGGAGTAATTGTTGCGTTTAGGTATCCATCATCTTCATATAAAGCTTTAATTTTATTTATCAACCGGACAATTTCTTGTGGTTTTAAAGTCTGACCGCGGACAATTGTAACTTTCTTGTTTATGTTATCTTCACTCAATTCATCATTACCTTTTAAAACAAATTTTTCAAGGCGTGGATACTCTTGCACTTTAATTTGAAGGAAAATTCCGGTATCAATTTTCTTTTCAATAATAATTTCTGCATCCTGAAAGATTCCCAAATTCCAAAGTCTTTTAATTGCGTTATTGGTTTGATCGCCGGGAATACTAATCTCATCACCAATTTTTAATCCTGTATTGGCAATAATAGTAGATGCATCGGCGGATTTATTTCCAACGACAGAAATACCTAGGATTTTATAATTAACCTTTTGGGTCTGTGCATTAACTTGGACTAATGAAATTATTAATAAAATAATTAGACTAAGTATTTGCTGCTTTCTTGGAGTGTGTTTTAACATTCTGAACTTTTTTGTAGTTGGTCAATAATTGTTCACTAACTAATCCAAATCTTCTTTCTCTTTTCTG
>JAHEZQ010000042.1:23496-29651 GCA_023250955.1 Melioribacter sp.
TAATAAAATAATTAGACTAAGTATTTGCTGCTTTCTTGGAGTGTGTTTTAACATTCTGAACTTTTTTGTAGTTGGTCAATAATTGTTCACTAACTAATCCAAATCTTCTTTCTCTTTTCTGAAAATCCTTTACAGCTTCTAATAAATGTTTACATCTAAATTCAGGCCATAAAATATCCGACACAAAAATTTCCGAATAAGCTATTTGCCACAGTAGAAAGTTGCTTATTCTAAATTCACCACCACTTCTGATCAATAAATCCGGGTCTTGCATTCCGGAAGTAGTTAAATATTGAGAGATTATGCTTTCACTTATCTCTTCAATTTTTAATTTACCTTTAATCGCTGCATCGGTTATATGTTTTACTGCTTCAACAAGTTCCCATCTTCCACTGTAACTCAAAGCAAGATTTAATGTCATTTTTGAATTACTTGCAGTTTTGTCTAAAGCAGCTTGTAATTCTTTTTGAACAATTACTGGTAATGATTTGGTGTCGCCAATAGTTGTTAATCTAATGTTATTTGTGTTGAGTTCATCAGTTTCATTTTGAAGACTTTTTACAATCAAGCGCATTAAAGTAGAAACTTCATCTTCCGGTCTTTTCCAATTTTCAGTAGAAAAGGTATATAGGGTAAGAGTTTTAACACCCAGTCCTACACACGTTTCAACGGTTTCGCGTACAGAATCAACACCTCTTTTATGTCCGGCAACGCGAGGAAGACTGCGTTTCTTAGCCCATCTGCCATTACCATCCATAATTATTGCAATGTGCCGAGGAATATTACCTTTTGCTTTAACTTCTTCGATTAACTTCTTGTCGGTCGTGCTAAGTTTTATTGCCAACTTAACTTTTCACCCTCGAATTTTAGCCCGAAAAAATAGTTCGCATGGGGGTAAATGTCAAGATTAATAGATCAATAGTAAATTATAATTAATCTGCTTTTGTCTCAGGAAGAATAACAATCTTTATATGTTTTTGAGTTTCTTCGTTGAGTGATGAGATCAATAGAGATGCTTTAACAATGGAATTGTTAGGAACACCGAGGAATAAAGTAATTTTGTTTTGTGGAAAACGGGCATTATAGTTTGCAAGAAAATCCAGTTTGCTTAAAAAAGAATGTTCATTCAATTCTTCTTCGGAGACGGTTAATCCGATAGCAATTTTCTTTTTATATTTTGCCACAGCATCAACTTCGTAGTCACCGATCAAAGGGGGTGAGGGCAAATATTTACCAAACTTTCGGCTCAACGTTAAATAACCGTGCTGCCACAAGTGGTCAATCAAATAATCAACTTTTTCTCTTTTTAATTTAGGTATCATATTTTTTTAATTAAAGCTTGGAATTATTGGTATAACCGGAGAAAATTTCTCATAAACAAATACTTTGATATTACACATCCTATCGTACTCAAATATTTTAATCTCGTTTGAATTACCAATTTTACCGTACAAAACTTTCTTACCAGTTTTATTTCTGCTGATATAATAAGGTTCCAGAATAACCTCTTGAAAATTGTATAAAAATTTTACTCTATTTCGGTTTACGATTGCTCTCATGAATAAAAATGATTTCATTTTATCCTCCGTTCAAATCAATTATAAGTTCTGAAAACGCCAATTACTTTACCAATGATTGAAAAATCTTCGCGCTGATTAACTTCTATTGGTTGATATTTTTCATTTTCCGGCATCAGATAAATTATATTTTCATTTATTATAAATCGTTTCATTGTTGCTTCATCATGAAGTAATGCAACGACAATATCTCCGTTAACAGCATTTTGTTGAGGAGAAACAATTACAAGATCTCCTTCAAAAATTCCAGCATTGATCATGCTATCACCGCGGACTTTTAAACCAAAACAATCTGTTTTTGATTTAACCATAGCAGCATCAAGTAATAAATTTCCTTCGATATTTTCTTCAGCAAGAATTGGCTGTCCGGCTGCAACACGACCAACAATTGGTATTCCAATTGTATTATCTGAAGTTTGCTTTGGTTTATTGTATACATCACCTAATAAAGAAAGAGTTCTACTGGTTTTACTTTCATTAGAAAGAAATCCCTTTTTAACAAGTGCATCTATATGACGCTTAACTCCAAATGTACTTGCCAGACTGAATTTTTTTGCTATTTCTCGATAAGATGGTGGATATCCCACGGAGTTAACATATTCTTGGATGAAATCCAGGATTTCTTGCTGTCGGTTTGTTAATTCTAATTTCATAGTAGTGCTCATTTGTTCACTAGTAATATAGTGTACAAACGTACACTAGTCAAGGGAAATTTTTAGATAGGTCCTATTTTAATTCGGGTAGGTCTATTTCCAGCTCTTTTTGGGCTCTACATAATTGATAAGCTTTCTGCCAATAACAAAATTATCTAGTATTCCGCTAAAACATTCTGCGCCAATTCCATAACTAAAAACACCCACTAAGTTGGCTGTATGTTTTTTTGTTACCCAACCAAGATTGATTTTATTTTCTTTTATGTTACCTGATGTGATTGACATTCCACCAGTCTCGTGGTCCGCGGTAATTACAACTAGAGTGTTTCCATCTTTTTTAGCAAACTCGAGTGCTGCTTCAATTCCTTTATTAAAATCATCCATCTCTTGAAGTAAATATTCTTCATCATTATTATGACCAGCCCAATCAATTTGAGATCCTTCGATCATCAAAAAGAAACCGTTTTTGTTTTTATTTAGATGGGAGATTGCCTTCTTTGTCATATCGCCGAGAGAGTAATTTCGATCACTTGTTTTGGCAATGCCATTATGCCCAAGTATGGCAGCAACTTTTTTTATTATACCAGATTCATCAATCTCAGAAAAATCTTGGTAGACTTTATATCCGTATGAAGAAAGAGTATCTAAAAAATTTTTATGATCTTCGCGTTTACCACCGAAATCCAGAGGGACAAAAAAATCAGATCCTCCACCTATAACAAAATCAACTCCGCTGTGAACGAATTGTTCGGCAATATCAAATTCCATATTTCTATGTTTTACGTGCGAATAAAAACAAGCGGGAGTTGCATTTGTAATTGAACTTGATACAACCAAGCCGGTACTCATCTTTTTATTTTCAGCTAACTCTAAAATGGTTTGAAGATAATTTCCTTGCGGATCTAGACTTACAACAGCATTGTTTGTTCTATAACCTGTTGCATATGCAGTTGCACCTGCGGCAGAATCTGTAATTAAATTATCTACAGAGCAAGTGTTTACTAGTCCAATTGAATAGAATTTTTTGAATTGATCATTTTTAGAAAAGAGAACTGAAGTGGAAACTTGACCTAGTCCCATTCCATCACCAATTAATAATATGATGTTTTTAGGTCTAGGGTTATTCTTAGAATAAAAAACGGTCGCAGTTAAAAAAAATACGACCGCTATTAAAAAAAATATTTTCTTAATCAAAAAAACTACTCCGGAATTAATCTATATAAGTCATCCAACCATGTCGGTCTTCTGTTTGTCCGTAATAAATATCGGATAATTCATTGTACAATTTTGTACCGAGTTCACCGGCTTCTTTGTCATTAAATTGCAATAAGGATTCTTTGTATTTCAATTTACTAATCGAAGAAATGATTGCAGCAGTTCCAGTACCAAAGATCTCAATTAATTCACCTTTTTTATAAGCATTAATAACTTCATCCATGCTGATCATTCTTTCAGTTACATTGTATTTCCAATCCTTAAGAATTTGTAGTACGGACATTCTAGTTATACCGGGCAGAATAGATCCTGTCAACATTGGTGTAGTAACTTCATTTTTAAATTGAATAAAAATATTCATCGCACCAACTTCCTCAATATACTTTTGTTCAATTCCATCTAGCCAAAGAACCTGTGAATAACCTTCTTTTTTTGCTTCCTGTTGACCCATCAAACTTGCTGCGTAATTACCTGCTGTTTTTGCTTCGCCAATTCCTTTGCGAACTGCTCGTACATATTTGTCGGTAGCTAAAATTGGAACCGGCCGAAATCCTTCTGGATAGTATGGTCCTACAGGACTAAGCATAATAATAAATTTAAAATTTTCTGAAGTACGAACTCCGAGAAGAGGTTCAGAAGCAAACATCACAGGTCGAATGTATAGTGAGTGTCCGGGTTTTGCTGGAATCCAATCCTTATCAATTCGAACTAATTCAAGCATAGCTTGAAGAACAAGTTCGGGATCAATTTCCGGCATACACATTCGTTTTGCAGAACGATTTAATCGTTCAACGTTTCTTTCCGGGCGGAAAAGAGCGATTCTACCATCAACTTGTTTGTATGCTTTTAGACCTTCAAAAATTGATTGGCCATAATGAAAAACCATAGCAGCAGGACTAAGTTCAAGTGGTTCGAATTTTTTAATTGTTGGATTATGCCATCCTCCAAGTTCTGAATCGTAATCAACCTCAAACATATGGTCAGCATAAATTTTACCAAATACTAAATTCTCAGGTAAAATAACTTTAGTTTCTCTTTCAAGAATTTCGATATTGAATTCATTCATAGCTTCACCATTCTTTCTTTTTATGGAATGGAATTAATTAAACCAAAAAACTCGGTTTGTTTACAGCTGGATTTTGTTTGATAACTAACTCGTCAATAACAAAATGATCAAGAATAATAAATTATCTAATTGAAGTTTATTCATAAGTCTCAATCAATTAGGTGATTGTGACTTTCTAAAGTAAAAAATATATAAAATTAAAAGTAATTGCCAATGTTAAAAGTTTGTTATCTTAGTTCAGATATCTTATAAATTATATAAGATAAAATGAGTTCGAAAATTTTTTGATTCAAAATTCAAACAACTTTCTTAGTTTTGTATCGAAATTATATTTAGTCTTATGATAACGACAATTGTTCAAAATGTAGGCAGAAAGACATTAAACTTTTTCCAAGAGTTCGGACAATTTGTTCAGCTTTTTATTGAAATTATAAAATCAATTCCGCACCTTTTTAAAAATCGGCGAAATTTCTTTTACCAGATGGAACACATTGGTGTTAATTCAATTCCATTAGTTTTTATAATAGCAGTATTTACCGGAGGTGTTGCCGCTTGGCAGGCCGCATA
This sequence comes from Melioribacter sp., assembly GCA_023250955.1. Classification (GTDB taxonomy): domain Bacteria; phylum Bacteroidota; class Ignavibacteria; order Ignavibacteriales; family Melioribacteraceae; genus Fen-1258. Next base: position 28,575 of record JAHEZQ010000042.1, read on the forward strand.
TCAATTGAAGGGATTAGCACCCTTATCTTTTCTTGGTGCCGCTACAAGCAGATCAATAATTACGGAGTTGGGTCCGGTACTTACTGCAATTGTTATAGCTGGAAGAGTTGGTGCTTCTATTGCAGCAGAAATTGGTTCAATGAAAGTTACTGAACAAATTGATGCTCTTGAAACAATGGGAATTAGTCCTGTTGCTTTTTTAGCAACTCCAAGAGTATTAGCTTCAATATTAATGATGCCTGTATTAGTAGTCTTTGCAGACGTTGTTTCAATTACCGGTGCTTATTTTATTTCAAATTATTTTCTCGGAGTTTCATTCAATGTTTTTTTCCTTTCAGTTAAACGTTATTTTCTATTTAGTGATTTTGGTTTCGGATTAATAAAAGGAATGATATTCGGCGGAGTTACTTCTATGTTAGGCTGTCATATAGGATTTAGAACAGAAGGCGGTGCTGAAGGAGTCGGCTCTTCCACAATTCGTTCATTTGTTCTCAGCTCTGCCTTTATACTTATTCTGGATTATTTGTTATGGACATTATTATTCTAAAAATAGTGTGAATCAAATTTTTTTCATTCAATAATGTGTACGCTAAATTAATATTTAGACAGACTCTTCGCGATCATACTCATAATTTTAACATTTCGATGGGGATAAACTAAAACGTAGATTGCCTTAGATAAGTAATACCATAAATAACAGTCAGCCTTACCTTTTATTCATTTCAACAAATGAATTAACATTTTTTAAGGATTTTTTTTAGAAAAAAGCTTTTTTCTCTTGCACAAATTTTATAATGAGTTTAATTTGCTTTGAGAAAATAGAAGCCAATTATCCTATTATGGTATTTTGTTACTTCTTCAAAAATAAATTTCTAGTTCAGTTTTTCATAGTATCGAAATTATTTATTTCGAAAAGACATCAATATAATTCCAACAAAAATATTTTTTTTAACTCTATTCTATTTTTAACTCAATTAATCACAAATAACATTCGAGGAAACTATGTCAGAATTTGTTAAGAATTTGATGGCTCAAGTGAAAGCCAAGAATCCAAGTGAACCTGAATTTCATCAAGCA
>JAHEZQ010000043.1 GCA_023250955.1 Melioribacter sp.
AATCATACAAATATACAAAATCGAGGGGGGGGGTATCAATAAAAATCCTAAAAATATAGGCTCTAATTGAGCCTATTTTGAAATAAAATCAAAGCATTCAAGATTGCTTAAGCGGCAATAATGATTTTAATAAATGAATCCGCTTTTAAGCATGCACCTCCAACCAAAGCGCCGTCAATATCAGGCTGAGAAAGGAGTTCTTGAGCATTATCTGCTTTTACACTTCCACCGTATTGAATGACTAATTGACGGGCAAAATTCGATGAATATAATTTGGAAATCAATCCACGAATAAATTGATGAACCTCCTGGGCTTGCTGAGGAGTAGCATTTCTTCCTGTCCCGATCGCCCATACAGGTTCATAAGCTATTATTAGATTTGATAAGTCATTCTCACTTAAATCTTGTAATCCGTTTTGAATCTGGGTCTCAACAACTTTAAATGTAATCCCTTTTTCTCTTTCTTCTAAAGTCTCACCAATACAAAAGATTGGTTTTAGTCCAAACTTAATTGCTGTTTTAATTTTCTTGTTAATTACTTGATCACCTTCACCAAAAATTGTTCTTCTTTCCGAATGGCCAAGAATTACATATTCGCAACCAACACTTTTGAGCATAGAAACAGAGACTTCGCCTGTGAAAGCTCCGCTTTCTTCAAAATACATATTCTGAGCACCAAGTTTGATTACAGAATCTTTTAATAAAGTGGATGCAGTTTCCAAACTTGTGAACGGGGGACAAATAATTACTTCAGCTTTAACATTCTTTGCATTCAATTCTTTTTTTAGATCAGAAATTAGATTTACTGTTCCATGAAGATCATTATTCATTTTCCAATTTCCTGCAACTACTTTTTTACGCATGATGGATCCTTAATTTATTCGAAAAAAAAGCTGTCAATTGACAGCTTCAACTCTTCTTATTCCAGGTACTTCTCTAATAAGAGCGCGTTCAACACCTGCACGTAATGTCATTTGAGACATAGGGCAATCACTGCAAGCGCCGGTAAGTTTAACTTCAACAATTCCTTCCGGTGTCACTTGTACAAGTTCAACATCACCACCATCTGCTTTTAGATACGGTCTAATTGTCTGCAAAGCTTTTTCAACTTTCTCGTGAAGAACTTCATTCATCATAAACTCCTTTAATTTTCATCATTCAAAGATATTTCAATTTTGGGTGAGGTGGAGGAGTAATTATTTTTACTTATTTCAGCAGCCATATTTCTACTGATCTCTAAGAATTTTTTAGATTGTTCAGAATCCGGTTTGTTGAAAACAATCGGTTTACCTTTATCACCGCCTTCACGAGTTTCTTGATTGATCGGGATTGAACCAAGTAACGGGACTGATAATTCTTCAGCCAGTTTTTTACCGCCGCCAGTTCCAAAAATATCATATAGTTTACCCGTATCGGGTGCAATAAAATAGCTCATATTTTCTACAATGCCAAGTATTGGTACATTGACGCGTTGAAACATTTTTAACGCTTTTTTTACATCAATGATAGAAACATCCTGGGGTGTGGTAACTACAACAGCACCGGAAAGAGGAATGGTTTGAACAAGTGTCAGTTGAATATCACCTGTTCCTGGGGGTAAATCAAAAAATAAATAATCAAGCTCATCCCAATGTACATCACTCATAAATTGTTTTATAGCTCCGCTTGCCATTGGTCCTCGCCAAATAACCGGTGCATCTTCATCAATTAGGAATCCAATAGACATTACTTTTACACCGTAATTTTCGAGAGGAACCATTTTTGCAGTTGCCGTATCCTGGAAAATTTTCGGTTTACCATTTATTCCCAACATCATTGGAATACTTGGCCCGTAAATATCAGCATCAATCAATCCGACTTTAGCGCCTTCCAGTGCAAGAGCAACGGCAAGATTAACAGCAACTGTACTTTTTCCTACACCGCCTTTTCCACTTGCAACTGCAATTGTATTTTTAACTCCTGGTAAAATCTCACTCATTCTTTGGTTGGAGCTATGTTGAACCTTTGCACTCATTGTAATTGAAATTTTCCCTGCTGAAGGATTTTCTTTTTTAATTGCATTAACACAATCCTGTTCAATTTTTTCTTTAAGCGGGCATGCAGGAGTTGTTAATTCAACTGTTACAGAAACGTTTTCTCCATTTATGTATATGTCTTTTACCATTCCAAGCGTAACAAGATCTTTATGCAAATCCGGATCGTTAACTTTACTTAACGCATTTAGTACCGATTCTTTTGTTAGCATTCTTTCTCCAAAATTTGGATTCAAAAATAGCAATTTTTTATGTTACACAACTCTTAAACAAAATTTATTTTTGGTAGGTTCATAATTAAAGCATAAAAATTGAAAACCGATTGGTAAACTTAAAATCTTAAAATGAAAAACTCCCTTCTTGATATAGAAATATTGTTCAAGTAAATTGTTACCCGATTGTTTTTCTATAACTAATTGGATAAATAAACAGATCAGATGGCAAACACCTCAAAAGAAAATGATTTAAGCCAAATGGAGAATTCTGTTTCTGTAAAGAAACGCGGATGGTTTCGCCGCCTCTTTGCATTTGCAGGCCCTGCTTATTTAGTAAGCATTGGCTACATGGATCCTGGTAACTGGGCAACTGATATAGAAGGGGGCGCAAGATTTGGTTATACGCTGATTTGGGTTTTGTTAATGTCTAATTTGATGGCGATCTTATTGCAAACTCTGTCCGCACGTTTAGGAATAGTTACAGGCTATGATCTTGCTCAGGGATGCAGAAAAGAATATTCAAAAAGATTAAGCTTCTTTTTGTGGATTCTTGCTGAGATAGCAATTGCCGCATGCGATCTTGCCGAAGTACTTGGAACAATAATTGGATTGAACTTACTTTTTGGATTACCATTGTTATGGGGGTGTTTGGTAACTGTATTTGACACGTTTTTGCTTTTAGCAATTCAAAGACTTGGTGTTCGGAAAATGGAAGCGTTTATTGTGATGTTGATTTCTACAATTGGAATCAGTTTCATAATTGAAATATTTTTTGCGCAACCAAATTGGGGAGGAATAGCTTCCGGATTTATTCCCCATCTTGATGCAGGCGCATTATTTATTGCAATTGGAATTATTGGCGCAACTGTAATGCCTCACAATTTATATTTGCATTCATCTTTAGTTCAAACTCGTGCAATATCAAACACTCATACCGGAAAAGCTGAAGCTTGTAAATTTAATTTGATTGATTCTGCAATAGCGTTAAACGGAGCTTTTTTTGTAAACGCTGCAATCTTAATTATGGCAGCGGCAGTTTTTTATAGTAGAGGCATTGTTGTTACTGAAATCCAGCAAGCTCATCATTTGCTACAACCAATTCTTGGGACTCATATTGCACCAATTGTTTTTGGTATAGCACTCGTTGCTGCGGGGCAGAGTTCAACGCTTACCGGAACAATTTCAGGGCAGATTGTAATGGAAGGGTTTCTGAATCTTAAAATTAGTCCTTGGTTAAGACGAATAATTACCCGTGGATTAGCGCTTGCACCGGCTGTAATTGTAATTGCTATTTCGGGTAATGAAGGTACCTTTAAGCTGTTAATTTTTTCTCAAGTTGTTCTTAGTTTGCAATTACCATTTGCCATTGTACCACTTGTTCATTTTACATCAGATAGAAATAAGATGGGAAATTTTTCAAATCCATTCTGGGTAAAATTTTTGGCATGGCTAGTTGCTTCGATCATAATTGTGTTGAATTTCAAATTGGTCTTTGATGCGTTTGCTGAATGGATTGTGGGCGGTCAATGGTTATTGATCATTCTGGTGCCTGCCGTGTTAATTGTTTTGGGAGTATTGGCGTATATAATTTTTATTCCATTTTTTAAATCGAGTACACCTTGGGAAATGGGTGTTACAACAACCAGCAAAGATGTAGCCTCACGTATTCAAACTAAAAAATATAAAAACATTGGAGTTGCAATTGAGCACGGTGACGGAGATGCGATTGTAATTTCTGAAGCTTTGACATTAGCAAAATTGCATAACGCAAAATTAAGTTTGATTCACATTGTAGATACACCTGGTACAATGGTTCACGGTTCAGAAGAAGAAAGTCTTCATAGTAGGGAAGATCATGTTTATATTGAAGAACTTGCAAGAGAGATTGAAGGGCATGATCTGCCGGTGGAAACTACTATTCGTTACGGAAATCCTTCCGAGGAAATTGTTAAATCCGTTGAGGAAGAAGGTTATGATTTTCTTGTATTAGGTTCTCACGGACATCAAACCTTTGGCGATTTATTTTTTGGGCAAACCGTTGAAAGTGTACGGCATTCTATTAAAATTCCTATAATGGTAGTAAGAACAAGTCGTGATAATCGTGAGCGCCCACAAAGAATTAAGTAAAACAATTACATTTCTAAATTCGGTGCAGGTAAATCAAGAAATGGAAATATGAAAAAAGGATTCTTTTTATTAATAATATTACTAATAATTGTTTTATTCTCTTCCGGTATTATTGCTCAAACTGAAATTCCCGAATTAGTGACCGACCGCCCTGATCAGACTGAATCAACAAACATAGTACCAGTTGATTTTATTCAAATGGAAATGGGGTTCTTATATCAACATCAAAAATATTCCGATGGAATTATAAATATTGAAAATAATAATCTTATTCTTGGTAGTACGCTTTTAAGATACGGTGTTAGTTCAAGGACAGAACTACGCTTTGGAGGAGAATATTTTTACGGGCAAAATTTTTTAGATGATTTAAAATCAACAATAGAAGGGATGCAAAATATTTTTGTTGGCACGAAAATTCTATTTAGATCCAACGAGAAAATTTTAACAAATGCCGCCATATTGGTTCAGACTATTATTCCTTTCGGAAACGAAAAGTTGAGACCGAATAAATTTGAACCGGAAATTAAACTTTGTCTCGAGCAAGAAATAAATGACAGGATCTCTTTAGGTATTAATTTGGGGACTGAAGAAGTAAGTGATGTCGGAAAATATTTTTATAGTTATACAACGACTATTGGTGTTTCATTAAATGAAAGGATGAATTCTTTTTTTGAAATATATGGAACAATGAGAAACGGTTATATTCCATCAAATAATTTTGATTGCGGCTTTACCTACCTTCATACAAAAAATATCCAAGTTGATTTTTCTATCGGAACAACCTTAAATAGTAATATATCTGATTGGTTTGGCGGATTTGGTATATCGGTTAGATTACCTAGATAATTTATTCGGCAATCTCTTTAGGTAATATTTTTTTGCTTGCCGAATGCCGACGTGACATTAAAACTTCTTGATGGCTTACTTTCTCTTCTGTGTAAACTTTCTTATTAAAAATAAATTTTCCCGTAGGGAATAGTATTCTTGCTTTTTCGTTATCAGATAAAGAAGTATCTAAGATTTTTTCTTTGATATATTTTTTTATGTCGGCATCAAGGATCGGGAAAGTTGTTTCCACTCTTCTATCAAGGTTTCTCTGCATTAGATCAGCACTACTGCAGAATATTTCTTCGGTACCGTTATTATAAAAATAATAGACCCGTGCGTGTTCTAAAAATCTTCCAACAATACTAATCACACGAATATTTTTACTTAGGCCGGGTACTTGCGGAATCAAACAACAAATTCCACGAACTATTAAATCAATCTTAACATCTTTTGCTGAGGCTTCATACAAAGCTGCAATCAAAAGTGGATCCACAAGAGCATTAAGTTTGAAAATTAAATGTCCTTTACCACCGGACTTTACATTTTTAATTTCTCTTTCAATAAGTTCTAAAAATTTTTGTCTTTTGTTGACCGGAGCTACCCACAATTTTCGAAATGTCTTTTGCTCAGAGTAACCAGTAAGGTAGTTAAATATTTCGGAGACATCAGAACAAATATTTTGGTCAGCTGTGAACAAACCAATATCCGTATAAATTTTAGCTGTATCTATATTATAATTACCTGAACTCAAATGAACATAACGTTTAACGCCATCAATTTCTTTTCTAACAATAAGTGTGATTTTAGCATGTGTTTTCAAGCCTAATAAACCGTAAACAACATGCACTCCGGCTTTTTCAAGCTCACGCGCCCAAAAAATATTATTCTCCTCATCAAAACGTGCTTTAAGTTCAACTAAAACAGCAACTTGTTTTTTGAGTTCAGCTGCTTCTATTAAATATTTAATAATAGGGGAGTCTGGTCCAACTCTGTAGAGAGTTTGTTTTATTGCTAATACTTCAGGATCCCTTGAAGCATGTTTAATAAATTCAATTACGGGGTTGAAAGAATCGTATGGATGATGTAGCAAAATATCTTTTCTTCGAATAAGCGAAAAGATATTTTCTTCGTCTTCGAAAATATTTGGAGTAACCGGATGAAACGGTTTCTCTTTCAAGTGTGGCAGTTGTAAATCATAAAGTAAAATCACGTCACTTAAACCAAGATTACCGTCAATTATATGAAGATCATCTCGGGCGATTTCTAAGTTTTCAATTAAAGTATCAATCATATATTCCGGCATCTGTTTTTCAACTTCAAGCCGAACAACTGAACCAAATTTTCTTTGTTTAATATTTTCTTCTATCATTTGAAGAAGATCATCAGCTTCATCTTCTTGTATTTCAAGATCAGTATCACGCGTTATTCTAAACAAATAAGCTTCAAGTATTTCGAGACCGGGGAAAAGCAAACTTAGATTTGATCTGATTAGATCGCATATCCAAACGAATTTGTAAGTACCATTAGTACCGTTTTTAGGTTTAGATTTTACAATGTTGTCGATACGAAGTAATCTTGGAATAATGCCTGGGACTTTAACACGCGCGAAATGTTTTTCCCCGGAAGGTTTTTTTATTAATATCGCAAAGCTTAAACTTAAATTTGAGATATAAGGAAATGGCCTGCCCGGATCAAAGGCTAAAGGTGTAAGTACAGGATAAATTTCCTTAAAAAAATATTGATTAAGAGCATCCCGTTCTTCTTTAGTAATCTCATCTAAATTATCATAAATATTAATTTTGTTTTCTTTTAATCGAGGAATTATTTCATCCCGCCAAAAATCCGATAGTTGTTTCAGCATTGGCTGAATTGTACTTTCTATTTTTCGTAACTGTTCAATAGGAGTTAACCCGTCAATGGATGTGTCGATAACTTTGGCACGTAACTGTTCTTTAATTCCTGCTACACGAATCATGTAGAATTCATCAAGATTGGAAAAGAAAATAGATACAAATTTTATTTTGTCTAATAGTGGCAATTCGGGATTGAGAGCTTCTTCCAGAACTCTGCGGTTAAATTCAAGCCAACTGAGGTCTCTATTAAAAAAATTTTCTGGCTTTAAATATTTCTGAAGATATTCCTTACTTAATTTCATTTATTATTTCTACAATCAGTATTAAATATTATCTGAATTTTTTCGCGGAGCTAAAACGTTCAAGATCATATTCAATGTTTTTATTTGGAATGGATAATCTTTTAATATTAACATTCGCTTTCTTAAAGAATTCTTCTGCCAATGTATCATGGTAATCAGAAAAGATTACAATCTCTTTGATACCTGAAGTAATAAGAGCTTTTGAACAGTTTGTACATGGCATGTTTGTTATATAAGCTGTAGATCCATGTGTGCTTATTCCATGAGAAGAACATTGAAGTATTGCATTCATTTCCGCATGAATAGTCCTAATACAATGATTCTCAACTATTATGCATCCGTCGTCTTCACAATGCTTATCACCTGGGATTGAACCATTATATCCAGTTGAAAGTATTTGCCTATCTCTAACAAGCACACATCCACAATGCATTCTAGGACAAGTAGCACGTTCAGAAACGAGCATGGCAACCTTTAGGAAGTATTCATCCCAAGAAGGGCGTTTGATATTGGAATTATTCATTAAATCACTAAGATTATTTTGAGGGGCAAATTTACAAAATATTATGGTTTGATATTCATCAATTGTTTTGAATTATCTTGGAAAGTAAACTGCTATGGTTGAGGGCGAACCATAGCAGTCTGATCTGTTATATAGGAGGGTTTAACACATTCAATAATTGGAGCTCAATTATCTGTTCAAAGAACATACCAGTTCAATAATTAGAAAATTACTGTATTATCGTCTGACTGTAGAAGTGCATATCCTTGAGTTTGGGAATTAATTTAGGCGCATTCTTGAAAATTGGAATTGAATTCCGCCATATTTTACTAAGTAGATAATTGGAAGGAATATATTGGTGGTATGGTAGAGGAATAATTTTCAGGTAATTTCTTCAGCTGAATTCAGAATAATTTTAAAAGTGGTACCGGTATTAATAATTGATTGTTTAACGAAAATTTTTCCGTTGTGATAATCTTCAATAATTCTTTTTGATAAACTTAACCCTAAACCCCAACCCCTTCTTTTAGTGCTGTAACCAGGCCGGAAGATATCTTTTCTTCTGTTGTGTTCTATCCCTTTACCGTTGTCAGTAATCTCAATTTCAATCTTATTGCGGATATGTTCAACCTTAAAAGCAATTTTTCCTTCTTTGTTTTCAATTGCATCCAGTGCATTTTTAATTAAATTTTCGATAACCCATTCAAATAATTCAATGTTCAGTTTTACTTTTTGTTCTTTAGAGCCTTCAACAGAAATCAATACGTTTTTACCAAGCTGGGGTAAGCGTCGTTGAAAATAATTGATGACATTCTCAATAATATTATATGGATTTTCATCAATTAATTCCGGCTTAGAACCAATTTTCGAAAATCGTTTTGTGATTTTGCTTAACCGTGTTAAATCGCTACCAATCTCATCTGAAATATCAAGAACTTTATCTTGGTTTGAATAATTCATTTTCAGCATTTCATTCCATCCCATAAGACTGGAAATTGGTGTACCAAGTTGATGTGCCGTTTCTTTAGACATTCCCACCCAGATATTTCTTTGCTCGCTTTTTTTAACATAACTAAAACTAGTATAGGCGATGATTAGAAAAACTAGAGCAAATAAAATTTGTAAAAATGGATAGAAACGTAAACGTTGAATTATTTCTGAATCGCCAAAATAAATTTTCGATAAAATTTTTCCGGTGGGTGATTTAACTATAATCGGAGAGTGTTGTTTTGATAATTCAAATACCTTTTCTTGAAGAATAATTTTTAATTTCTCGTTAGACAGCTTAGGATCATAATCAATGTTTTTAAATCCGATTATGGTTCCATTAGATGCAACTTGGTCAACATCATTTGTTAAGATAAGAGGAAAATCAATTCTTCCAATAATATTTTGAAAAACAAATGTAAAATCAGCATTAATAGTTTCTGTACTTGCGCTATATTCGAGACTGCTGGCATATAACTGAACAATATCCTTTTCTCGTTGTTGTAATCTGCCGACTAGATTTTGCGTGTAATAAAGTGTTCCAAGAGCAATCGTTGCACCAATAATAATTAGCGCAAGTTTAATGTTCATCGAGGCAGGACCGCCGGTCATTTTCATTTTACACTCCAATGAAAAATAATTCTAAATGGAATTTACAAAAACGGATTTTGCAAATTAAATTTTAGATAAGGTAAAAATTATTCTATAATTCTATTGTCTGATCTCGTTTGGGTCCTACAGAAATAATGCTTATCTCAAACCCGCTTGCATGTGATATGAATTGTAAATAATCTTTTGCTTCAGAAGGTAAATCGTTGTAATCCTTAATGTTTGTTAAATTAGTCTTCCATCCTGGAAGCGATTCATAGACCGGGGTAACATTCATAAGTTTGTTTACATCGGTTGGGAAAGATTTTAATTTCTTCCCTTGAATTTCATAAGCAACACAGACTTTTATTTGATCAAAATTACTTAAGACATCAAGTTTAGTAATTGCTGCGCGTTCAATTCCGTTGATCATTCGGGAGTAACTTAAAAGAAATGCATCAAACCAACCGCATCTTCTTGGTCTGCCGGTTGTAGCTCCATACTCAGCACCAATTTTTCTTAAATTTTCTCCTTCTTCTCCAAGTAACTCGGTTGGAAACGGACCTAAACCAACGCGCGTTGTATATGCTTTTACAATTCCAATTACAGAAGAAATTTTTGTCGGTGGTATTCCACTGCCTGTACTAGCACCGCCGGAAGTTGGATTTGAAGAAGTAACAAATGGATAAGTGCCGAAATCTACATCAAGCAGAGCACCTTGTGCACCTTCCAATAAAATTGACTTACCTTCATCAATAGCATTGTTCAAAACATAAGGAACATCAGTTATAAATGGGTCTATAGCTTTATCAAATTCTATATATTCTTTAATAATTGCATCAACATTAAGCTCTTCTTGATTGTATACTTTCTTGAGCAAATTATTTTTTTCTTCAATATTGAATTTTATTTTTTCTTCAAGCACTTTACGATCTAATAAATCAACAATTTTAATTCCTTTACGAGCATATTTATCAATATAGCAAGGGCCAATTCCTCTGCCAGTTGTTCCAATTTTCGAATTTCCACTTTCATTAATTGAATCTAACAGTTTATGATAAGGCATAATCAAATGAGCGTTATGACTGATAAAAAGTCTTCCTGCAATATTAATTCCCATTCCTTCTAATAATTTTATTTCATCGAGTAAAGCTTTGGGATCTATAACAACACCATTACCAATAAAACATAAAACATTCTCGCGTAATATTCCTGATGGAATAAGATGTAAAATAAATTGTTGATCACCAACCTGAACTGTATGTCCGGCATTTGCCCCGCCTTGATAACGAACAACAATTTCATAACGCTCACTTAGAATATCAACGATTTTCCCTTTTCCCTCATCACCCCACTGACTGCCGACAATAACAGTAACACTCATCAATACCTCGGTTAAAAAATTGGTAGGAAAGAAAAATACTCCGGTGTTTTAAACCGGAGTAATGAAATAATTCTACAAAAATTATTTAAAACTATTAACAGCGTCTTCAACGGATGTATAATGTTCAAAAACTGAAATAAGTTTTGTAATTACAAGTAAACTCTCGATTTTTTCAGTGGCGTTAGCAAGTTTCATTGATCCGCCGCCATTTTTCATAGTTGTATAACCGCTGATCAGCATACCAAGACCAGAACTATTCATAAATTTTGTTTCAGCTAAATCAACTATTACATTTTTCTTATTATCATCAATTAGTTTATGAAGGGTATCGCTGAATTCCTGAGCTTCAGGCCCGCCCATAACATTACCTTTTAATTCTATTACAACAGCCCCATATTTCTCAATTGTTTTGACCTTCATAGTTACTCCTGAATTTTAATTTAAGTTAAATAGCGATATTATATTTTACAATGATAATCAAAATAAAAAAAATACTGATTGGATATAATAATTCACAAATAATTATATTCATAAGCAAATTATTGAATACTCGACTAAAAAGAAAGTCATTTTATCTCAGTATCTTTTTAAAAAAATGATTTCAAAAATGATTAGTTTGAGAGGAACAATAAACCCCCATTATCGTCTAAAAGTATGGATTTATTAAAAGACCAAGAAACATTTGATTTTAGTGAAGACAAGAATGAGAAAGATGAAGACTTTATATTAATTAAAGCCTTCATTAAAGGTAACGATTCCACATTTCGAACACTTGTTATCAAACATAAGGAAAAGGTTAGAAATTTAGTTTTTTTAACTCTGGGTGATGTAGAATTTGTTGATGATATTTCACAAGATGTTTTTATTAGTGTTTATCATAAGCTCAGGGAGTTTCGGTTCGAATCAAAATTTACTACTTGGTTATATAGAATAACTGTTAACAAATGCAGAGATTATCTTCGCAAAAAAAGAGTGAGAAGCATTTTTGTTCCTATTAAAGATTCCGATACTGAATACGGTACGGGACCTTTTTCTGAAAATGTTGATATCCCGAATTTGGTAAGAAGTGCAATTGAAAAGCTTCCAGAAAAATTGAGAACGCCGCTTATACTGAGAGACATTGATGGATTTAGTTATAAGGAAATAGCAGATCAAATGGGAACAGAAGTTGGAACAATTAAATCAAGAATATTTCGTGCGCGTGAAAACTTAAAATTGATTTTAGAACCCTATCAAAAAGAATTAAGAGCTTAGCAAATGGAAGGACAGGCAAAAAAAAAAGTAACAAGATTTGCTAATTTTAAAAAATTAATCCCCTATATATTTTTATTTTTTCTAACTATTGCACTGATGTTCTTTTTTAAATATAATCGGAGAGACATTAGTAAAATAATCGAAGCAGGAAAAAATAACTTACTTACTTTAGCCAAAAACCTAAAACCACTTCTTTTCGAAACTGAAATTAACAACGAGGATGTTTTTAATTTTGCTTTATACCAGAGTATTCCGCTTGATAAAGATAAAAATAAAGTTCTGTTAATTTCGAAAGATGAACCCGGCAACAATATTTACGAAATAAAACCCGCTTCGTATAATCAACAGACCAGAAATTATGATACATTTATTAAACTTCTTGGATTGAATGAAAAACAAAAAGCTGAAGCAGATTCAATTCTAAATTCTTATAAAAAAGAAATCTATTCATCAGTATTGGTAAATGATAAAAGTACAATTGCTGTAAATCCAAAATTACCTGTCTTACAACAGGCTGTACTTGCTGATCTTATATCATTTGCTCAAAAGGTTGACGAAACTAAATCGAAAGAGCTTTTTCCAAATGCTTATAAATTTTACAATAACAAAAAAATTTCTAACATGATTGTTTCTGCGAAAGAAATACCTCAAAACGAATATATTCTTATCTCACCAGATACTGTTGCCAGAACTTTTTTTAATTGGGATCAAGCAAAGTTTAATAAACATTTAGCTGATTTTGAAAAGAGTAAATCTGTTGGACATCCCCCAATACCAAAATATGATTTTTATTTTGATGTCATGCCCGAAAAATCAAATAATAAACACTCTGCTGCGGTTGAGTCCGATTACTCGTTTAAATTAGATTCTAATCTATTTAAAGTTGTAATACCTGCCGAAACGATTAATGGTCTTACCAATATGATTTCCGATACCATTAGAATAAAACTTAATGAAGCAGCAAAACAATTAAAGAATATTTCTATTCCTGTTTATATCCCGCGTGGTAAATCGTATAAGTCGCCAAAGACATCGGTTTCTCGGCGTGTAGGAAGTGATGAACAATTAAAACTAATTGATCCATATGAATTAGTTAATAAAACTATGGAAATGCTTTCTAAGCAGGATTTTAGCAAACTTGAAGAGTTTGGTGCAAAGATGGATTCCATTTATGGTAATAAATACTTTGCAAAAGATTCAGCAACAAAAACCAAAATTCGTGAAGCTATGATGAAATTGAAGAAAGATTTTAAAAAGTATAATTACCGGAAACAAGATTCTACTAAAGTGAACTGACATTATTGCAATTATAAAATAAATATCTTAGGACCAAAATTGAAAAAATGCGCAACCAATTAAAAAATATTGCTCGTTCCCGTGGATTAGAAAATGCAATTCTTCTTTCCATTTTACTTTTTTTATTCAACTTAATTTTTCCTCTTCATGATTCGACAATACTTGCTATTATAAATGAGTTACTTGTATTTCTTTCGGTCTTTTTTCTATATCATTATGTTCATCAGTTCTTAAATTCTAAAGTTGATTCTCCTTTAACATTAGTATTAAATGCCGGAATACTTGCCGCTCTAATTTTCTTTATAGTTTCTATTGCAAATTCTATTTTGGGTTCTGCTGATAACAGCAAGGGGATTGGGTTTTTCAATTCTCTGTTTTCTGTTTTATTAGCATTTGTTTTTATCGGATCAATAGTATATATCTTCTCAACATTCCGCGAATTATTTTTTCTTAGACAAAAAAAGATCTTAGCACATTCTATAATACTATGCTCATTTTCTTTGCACTGAGCTTTTTTTCTAATATCTTAATTCTATTCGATTCTTCATTCGATTATCCAAAAGATGCATTTTATGTAGTAACAATTGTTTTAATTTGTCTTAATTCTACACGTGTTTCCTGGATCGCATTCCTAACAAAAAAACAAAAATATTATTTATTGATAATTTCAGTAATCCTATCCACTTTATTCGGAATTAATTTTGCGACATTTATTGATAATAGTATAATGCGGCAAATCATTTATACATTTTCTCCCGGGCTGCATACATTGATGAGTCTGGTTATGATTTATGGGACAATAAATTTTGGTATAATATTTTTTACAACTCTTTTCCATTTACCAACAGCGGAAGCATTCGATAGAAAAGCCGAAGAAGTTTCTTCTTTGATGGACTTAACAAACCTTATCACACAAGTATTTGATTTTAAGGAATTGGCGGAAACTATAACAACAATAACAACAAGAGTATGTAATTCTGATTCTGCTTGGCTTGTATTAAAATCAGATGCAAATATTGAGTTAAGTTCTGTGCATAATATTGGGTATGTTGATGCAGATAAAATTACCAATAATCTTTTGGGCTCCGGCGAAAACAATTATGATTCAATAGAAATTATTCAAATTGATTCTATCTCTTCGAATACTAACGAAGGTGGACAATTATTTAAATCAATTGCGATAGCACCTTTGAAGGTTCACAAGAAAATTAACGGATATCTTTTTGCAGCAAGACACAGAGAAAATAATTTTGATCAAGATGAGAAAAAAACTGTTCAAGCATTTGCAGATTATGCCGCAGTTGCATTAGAAAATGCTAAGTTGATAGAAGAATCAATCGAGAAAGAAAGATTAGAAAAAGAACTTGATGTTGCCCGGGATATTCAAAAGAAAATTCTTCCAAGTACAGTTCCAACTTCTAACCGACTTGAAATTTCTGCATTATTTGTTCCGGCGTTTGAAGTTGGAGGGGATTACTATGATTTCTTTGAACTAAGTGATGATCTCCTCGGTTTTGTTGTTGCGGATGTTTCCGGAAAAGGAATCAGCTCGGCGTTTATTATGGCAGAAGTTAAAGGCATATTCGAATCGTTGTCAAAAATTATTACGAACCCAAAAGAACTTTTGATCAAAGCTAATGATACATTAAAAAGAAGTTTGGATAAAAGAAATTTCGTGACTGCTATATACGGTATAATTAATAAAAAGAACGGCATACTAAATTTTGCAAGAGCTGGGCATACACCGATATTACTATGCAGCGGTGAAAGAATAGAAAGCATTCAACCACCCGGTATTGGACTTGGTCTTGATTACAACCCCGGATTTGCTTCTTCATTAAAAGAGATGGAAATTCAATTAAAGAATAATGATATTATTATATGTTATTCTGATGGTATCCCCGAAGCAAAGAATCATAAAGAAGAAGATTTCGGTTATGATAGATTAGATAACATTGTTCTTAATAATCGTGAAAAAAGTTTAGATTTAATTTCAAATGCAGTAATGAAAGAGTTAAGTTTGTTTTCAAAAAATCATTCTCAACATGATGACATCACACTTGTATTATTCAAGTGGAATCAAAATAATTAAAAAAAGCGGAGATATTTAATGGCGGAGTTCAATGTAAACTTGCGGGATGTCGGTTCTGTAAGTGTAATTGATGTGAAAGGGTATCTTGATGCCCACACAGCGCCCGAGCTAGAAAATATTTTCAACAAACTGCTTGTTGAAAGACAGTTTAAAGTCGTTGTTAACTTCGACGAGTTGAAATATATCAGCAGTGCGGGTCTAGGTGTCTTTATGGCCTATGTGGAAACTATGCGGGAAAACAAGGGCGACATAAAGTTTTCCAACATGAAAGAAAATGTTTACAACATTTTCGATCTTCTAGGGTTTCCTATTTTGTACGAATTCTACAAAGAAGAAAAAGAAGCTGTTCACAAATTTGGCGATCAAGGATAAACTTGAATTCTGTGAACAAAATATTTGAGAAAGAGCTTCTCGTTAAAAGCACAACCGACAATCTTGCCATCATAAGAGATTTTATAAAATCTGCTGCAAATCAAAGCGGATTCTCTGAAGATTCTACCGGCAAGATAATACTTGCTGTTGACGAAGCCTGCACCAACATAATTAAACACGCTTATAAATATTCTCCCGAAGGCAACATATTAATTAAAATAAAATTTAATGATGCAAAGTTCAGCATTTCTATTACGGATGATGGATCACATTTTGATCCGAATAAAGTACCCGAACCTGATTTACGTGAATATTATAAACAGAAAAGAGTAGGTGGTCTTGGAATGTTTTTAATAAAGAAACTGATGGATGAAGTGAATTACTCTACTCTTAGTGGAAATAAAAATCAAGTCATATTAGTCAAATATCTATCTAATTAGGCATGCAGCCAATAGACAATAATGCGGCCCTAAGAAATTTTTCAGCCCTCGTTGATTTCAGCAACCTTATAAATTCTACTCTTGACCTAAATTTCAGTCTTAACAATATTCTTCTAACATGTTTTGGAAAATTTCATACTACGAAAGGAATGATTGCGCTTATAAACGATGAAAATTATTTTGAAGTAAAAGTATCAAAAGGAATTCCTAATAATATTATTTCAAAATTTCCCAAAATTACAATTAACAATTATGAAACAAGCGGTGAGTTGAGTATTTATATCGAAGAAAATAATTTTCCAATTGTTCAGGATATTAAATCATCCGAAGGATTAAAAGGAATATTAATTCTTGGTCAAAGACTAACTGGTAAGCATTATGAAGCAGAAGACATCAATTTTTTAAAAACAATTCTCAATGTAGGATCAACCGCTATTGAGAATTCAATAATGGTAGAAAGGTTAAAACGTGTAAACCGTGATCTTGATGCAAAGGTTAATCAATTAAGTTCTTTGTTCGATCTTAGTAAAGAGTTCAGCGGAATATTACAAATTGAAATGGTTAGTAAAATGTTAGTGTATTCTTTGATCGGACAGATGCTTGTTTCTAAATATGCTGTGGTATCATGCGCAACAAACACATTGTATTTTCTGGATAATAGGTTTGATGAAAATCATTTAAAAAATACTCTTAAGGAATGTGAAACAAGCCAATTTACAAAACCACTTACAAGAATTGAATTTGTTGATAAATTCAAACCCTTTGCAGATATGGGTGTTGATCTTATTGTACCAATGCAGATCAAAGGGGAAACAAAAGGATTAATTCTACTTGGCAAAAGAAAGAATGAACTACAGTATACCAAATCTGATATTGAATTTGTTTCTTCTGTTGGTAGTCTTGCAATTATTTCAATTGAAAATGCGCGTCTCTTTAAGGAAACACTTGAGAAACAAAGACTTGAAAAAGATTTGGAGACGGCTAGAAATATTCAGAATAATCTTTTACCAAAATCAATTCCTAAATTTTCCAATTTTGAAATTGCCGCATTTAATAAATCTGCACGTATGGTTGGCGGTGACTATTATGATATTGTAAAATTAGATGAAGATAAAGTCTTGTTTGCGATTGCCGATGTCTCAGGCAAAGGAGTTCCGGCTGCGCTGCTGATGGCGAACATTCAAGCATTCTTAAAATCAATCTGTAAAATGAAAATGCAACTGGCAGAAGCTACCAGTTTAATGAATGATCTTGTTGCTGAAAATACAACTATGGGAAGTTTTATAACATTCTTCTGGGGAATCATTGATAATGCAAAAAAAGAACTTACTTATGTTAATGCAGGTCATAATCCTCCGCTTCATATAAGAAATTCACAGATTGAAAAACTTAAAAAGGGTGGAATGATACTCGGCGTTATGGAAACAATGATTCCATATATCTCAGAAACTGTCCAGCTAGAAAGTGGTGATGCAATTGTTCTTTTTACTGATGGAATCACTGAAGCTATGAATGATAAGTGGGAAGAATTTTCAGATGAAAGATTGGAGACTTTAGCATTACAGAAATACGAAGAAAGCGCTCAAAATATTCTAGCACATATAAAAGCCCATGTTGAAGATTTCACTCACGGAGCTGAACAATCTGATGATATAACAAGTTTAGTAATAAAGGTGAAATAATGTTAAATAATATTAAGAAATTTTATACAAAGCAAAAGCAAATACTGATTGTAATTTCCACGATACTTCTTGCTATTCTATCCTTTATTAATTTCTATTTCATCTTTAATGTAACGGCTCAATCCAATGATGAATGTTTGTGGACAGAGAAGAAGAGTGATGGTAAATTAATTATAGTGTTCGAACAGGTAAAGGTAAATGGGGTTACTTGGCAGGCAGGAATTCGTGATGGAGATTTACTACTTGCTATTGATGGAATACCTGCCTCAAACAACTTAGATGCTACAAAAATACTTGATAAAATTCCTTACGGAGACTATGCAACATATAAAGTTGTAAAAAACGGAAATGAGTTTGAAGCTAATGTGTTTATAAAAAAATTTATTAATATAAACGGATTAGGAGTTACACTACTTTCTTTTATTTGGTTAATCGTGGCATTTGTGGTGGTGATGTCTAAGCCGGAAGGAAAAATTCAAAATTTATTTTATAAAGTTGCAGTTTACTCGGTATTTTTTTCTACAACCGCATTAGTTTACCGAGGTCAACAGGTTGAAAATGTTATTTTTAATAGTCCAGTATTAATTGTATTAGTAGCGTTTTGTATTGTACTAGGAACAGTTTTTTTTCCTGTCTCATTGATCCATTTTTTTAGTGTGTTTCCTCGCGAGTATTCATTTGTTTCGAAGAAATGGTTCAAATTGGTAATTGGTAAAATTAGTTTTGGTGTTTTTCTTTGTTACTATTCGTTGATAGGCTATGAATACTTTGCTGTAAGAAAAACTCCCGTCTCCAATATTTTAGGTAATGCTTTTTTCTTTATTGGGTTTGCATTGTTTGTTTTAGCATTCATTCTTCTAGCGATATCTTATTTTAAGTTACCAACAAAAGAAGATAGAAAGCCTATACTAATAATTCTTATTGCTTTCTTTATTGCTGTTCTGGCCAGAATATATTTCACATTTCTAGCACAGCCTATTGCAGGATTGGCATTTAACAATCCTCAATACTTTACACCAATTTTACTTATAGCTGTAGTTCCTATCGCTTTTGGTTATTCTATTTTTAAATACTCCCTAATGGATATTAAAGATTTTGTAAAAAATGCAATTGTTTACGGTGTAGCAACGTTTACGGTTGCAGGCATATATTATTTTGTTATTTATTTGTTAGGACAGTTAGTTAGCAGTGCAGTTGGTACAGAATACCAGGTAATGATTGCTGGCGCAGTATTCGTGGTCTTTTCATTCGTGTTTCAATCTACCAAAGATAAATTCCAAAATATTCTTACTGAAAAATTTTACCCGGAACAATTCACATTTCAAAAAGCATTGTTAAAATTCAGCAGTGAAATTGCAAGTACTGTTGGAAAGGAAAACATCTTCGATTCAATCCAAGAACTTTTTGTCCACTCGCTTCGTATTCAAACATTCGGATTACTTTTAAAAAATGAAGATTATTCATTTAATCTAATTCGTCATAAAGGAATTAACAATTTAGATTTGAATATTGTGGATAATGATTTCCACGTAGCAAATTATTGTTTGGAGTGTAATAAATTTGGAAAGAAACAAGTTCTTGAACGCCAGGATTTTAAGGAAGTGTTGGAAGAGTCATCAGAAAAATTTCTTTCTGAAAATATTTACACAATAATTCCTCTTTTCATTAAATCTAAGATCATAGGATTCTTATTGTTCGGCCTTAAGCAATCCGGATCTCAATTTGCCGGGAAAGATTTAGATTTGTTAATAGCTGCCGCTACTCAAACAGCAATTTCAATTGATAATGCGCGTCTTTACGAATCTGAAGCAGAGAAACAAAAACTTGAAAGAGACCTGGAAAATGCACGTAGAATTCAAGAGACACTTTTACCGAAAACTTTCCCTAAGATTGATCGGCTTGATATTGCAGGTAAAATGATTCCTGCCATGCATGTTGGCGGTGATTATTATGATCTGATTAAAATTTCAGATAAAAAGTTATTCGTAGTAATTGGTGATGTATCAGGTAAGGGATTAAGTGCTTCTTTTTATATGTCAAAACTTCAAACAATGATTGGACTTTATTGCACCGAAGGCAAATCACCAAGTGAGATTCTAATTGAAGTGAATAAAAAAATCTATGAGAATATTGAAAAGAATTGGTTCATAACAGTTTCATTAGCATTATTTGATATTGAAGAAAGTACAATAAAATTCTGCCGTGCCGGTCATACACCATTAATTAGAATTCGGAACAAAATTGTTGAAGAATTTCAACCATCAGGAATTGGTGTTGGTTTGGAAAGGGGAGAATTGTTTCAATCCTCTCTTGAAGAAATTACAATTCAATTCAAACCGGATGATTTATTTTTCTTCTATTCCGACGGTGTAACGGAATTAATGAATCAGTATGATGAACAATTTGGAGAAGAAAAATTAAAAGAATTATTGCTCGATAATTCAAATAGCAGTTGCTCGGAAATTCAAAATCTTTTAATAAAAAAATTGAATGAGTTCCGCGGTAAAACTCCTCAATATGATGATGTTACTACCATTGTTATAAAAGTGAAATGAAAAAATCTTTATTACTATTTATATCTTTTCTAAAAAAGAAAATTGAATACAAAACTTTTATAGTTCTTGCCAGTGTAATTGTCGGAATATTATCCGGCTTAGCTGCAGTACTTCTTAAAAAATTGGTTTATTTCTTTCAACAGGAGCCTAGAATATTTATTGATGGACTCGGGTTAAAATTTATATTGCCGTTAACCCCCTTAATTGGAATTCTATTATCCGTATTAATAGTAAATCTTTTATTCGGTGGGAAGATAGAAAAGGGGTTAAGTCATATCATCTATTTAATAATTAGACAAAAGGCGGATGTACCAAGACGCAAGATAATTTCTCATTTGCTAACAAGCGGTATTACAATTGGAACGGGTGGTTCCGCAGGACTTGAAGCACCAATAGTCGTAATCGGCGCATCTATAGGTTCCAATCTTTCAAAGGGTTTTAAATTAAACTACCAGACAAGAACATTATTATTAGCATGCGGTTCAGCCGCCGGCATATCTGCAATTTTTAATAGTCCTATTGCGGGAGTAATTTTTGCGTTTGAAGTTTTGTTGCCGGAAATAACAGTATCATCATTCATCCCTCTTTTAATTGCATCGGCATCTTCAGCTGTACTCTCAAAATTTCTATATAGCGGACAGTTATTTTATTTAGTGACAGAGGGCTGGCATCTTTATGCAATTCCATTTTATATATTGTTAGGAATTATTTGCGGACTTATTTCATTATACGTGATCAAAATTTCATTTTTATTGGATAAATGGGCTGAAAGTTTTAAGAAACAATATTCGAAAGCAATTATAGGAGGAATATTACTTTGCTGTTTAATTTACTTTTTCCCGCCGTTATTCGGTGAGGGTTATTCAAGTATAATTAAAATACTCGCAGGTAATCACAACCAACTTTTAGACAATAGCTTTTTTAATTCATTCCCAGATAAAGACCTTTCATTAATTATTTTTGTAACACTAATAATTTTTACAAAAGTGATAGCTACTTCTTTAACTATTGGCTCTGGTGGAAATGGCGGTATAATAGCACCGTCACTTTTTGTGGGTGCACTAACAGGTCTTTTATTAGCCCATACAATGAAATATTTTGGTGTTGCAGAACTTAACTATCAAAATTTTATTGTTGTTGGGATGGCCGGTGTATTGTGCGGAGTTTTACATGCACCTTTGACAGGAATATTCTTAATTGCAGAAATTACAGGTGGGTATACATTAATTGTTCCTTTAATGATTGTTACTGCTTTATCTTTTTTTATTTCAAAATATTTCCATCCTCATTCTATTTATACAACTTCATTAGCAGAGAAGGGGATTAAGTTCAGATCTGAAAAGGAGAAATATTTTAATCAGCAATTGAAAGTGAGTGATTTGGTTGAAAGCGATTTTCTTATTTTAAAACCAGGTACTACATTAAAAGAATTAGTAAAAAAAATACCACTTACCAAAAGAAATCTATTCCCCGTTGTTGATGAAAAGAAAAAATTAATTGGTGTTATTACTCTTGATGATATTCGAGAGGTAATGCTTGATTTTGAAGCGCATAATGTAATTCTTATTGATGATATTATGAGTCCAAATTTCAAAGCCATTAATCTCAATGAAGATATTAACAAGGCCATTGAAATATTTGAAGAATCGCAAGTCTGGAATTTAGCAGTTACTGATAGGGATGAATATGTTGGCTTCATTTCTAAATCAAATATTTTCAACAAATACATATCAATATGGTCATCGGGACAGAAAGAACAAATTTGATAAAGCTTTTAAGAATATCTTTCTTCAGTTATAAAATTGATTTAATAAATTAGTACAAGTATCTTAGACGTGAGCAGTTAAACATAATAATATTACTTTAATATAAAACTTCCTTTACTGAATCCTTTTTCGATAATTATTTATTCTAATAAATTTTCTGTCATTGTATAAATAGTTGCATTAAGGAGGAAGTATGTGTTGCAGTCATAAAATCAAGAATAGTTCTTTATTATTCATTATAATTTTGTCCTTTACGATACTAAGCTGCAGTAAAGATGATAACCCTGTTGAAGGGGGTAATATTAATCTAGATGGAATATGGACTGGAACGATCTCTTCAAATTTAGTAACAACACCAACAGGAATTGTATTAAGCATTACGCAAATGAGTAAGAACATATCCGGCACTTACAGTGCCCTAACTGGTGCTTCTGGTACAATCGCCGGAACTATTAACAACAATTCATTTAATTTTATTTTGACACAAACAACGCCAAACTGCATAGGAAGCTTCAACGGTCAAGGAACGATTTCAAATTCAGCAATTTCATTTACATATTCCGGAAACGATTGCTGGGGTTCTCATAACGGAAGCGGCAGTGTAACAAAATATAATCCCGGTGCAGATGTGATATGTCCTTTATATGTAGGAATTAGTTGGACGTACATTGATTCAATATATGGTTCAACCGGTACATTTACATTAAGAGATTCTTCAAGGTTAGGAATAATTGGTAAGGGTAATTATAGCTATCAAGGCCAGAACATAGAATTATTTTACTGGAACTGGATTAATTTAAAAACAAATAAACCGAGTACTTATTCCTGGCTTATGAGAAATGATAATGACGGGCAAAATTGTTACGGCGGGTATTTCAGAAATCAACCGTCAACTTTAAAAAAATCATTAGGTCAAAAATTTCCTGTAAATGCTGGTGATACATGGGATTATCCAAGATGGACTTTTAATACGAAAGATTCTGTCTTTCAGATTGTGGATACGTCAAAATTTTCTTGTTTGGCAACTAATCAAATTTACAGAACTCCGGCTGGTGATTTTAGTTGCTATGTTTATACTTATCAGCAAAAGACAACTGTTAATAACCTAACAACTACTTATGATACTTATCTATATTATGCTAAGAACAAAGGTTATGTGGGTTTAATAGGTAAAACAAACGGAGTGATGAGATCTAAGAAAGTTCTTAAGTATTGAAAATCTGAATGTAGATAATTTTTATAAATAAAAAACCCCGATGAAAATCGGGGTTTTTGTTTTACTAAATTAAAAAATTAATTAGAACTCTATTTTTTTATGTGCACGGTTTGCATATTCAAGAACGAATGCACTTGCAATAAATACTGAAGAATAGGTTCCGGTAATCATACCAATAAATAATGCGAAGGCAAATCCTCTTAAAACCTCACCGCCAAAAAGTAAGAGTGCAATGATAGTTAATAAAACTGTGAACACTGTAATGATTGTGCGGCTCATCGTTTTATTTATAGCGTGATTCATATTTTCTTCGACGGAAAGAGTTTTATGTATTTTCATCTGTTCCCTTACTCTATCGAAAACAATAACTGTATCGTTAATTGAATAACCAACCAAGGTTAAAAATGCGGCTACAACGCTCACGGATATTTCTAAATTAAATCCCGGGATTACCCCGTAAAGAACCGTAAAGATTCCTAGTGTAATCAATACATCATGAAATAAAGCTATTACAGCACCGAATGCAAATGTAAATTTAAATCGAAAACCGAGGTAAATTAAAATTACAACTAAAGACAACAATACAGATAAAACTGCATCACGTTTTAGTTCCTTACCGACTTTAGGTCCAACTCTATCTTCTTTAAGAACAGTAAAAGTGTTATCCTTAAATTTTTCTGAGAGATTATCTTTAATTAAATCTGCAATTCCAAGACGAACTGAAACAGCAGTATTGGTAGCTTCTTCAGTAACTTTAGCTGAATTAAATCCTGCTTGAAACAATTTGTTATTCAGAACAGTTGCTGTAGATGGATCGGGGAATGAATAAGTAATTGAGGTTGACGAAGAGTCAATCACTTTTTTTACAATACCAGGGTAAACATTGGATATAATGCTTTCAATTCTTGTTCTTACTTTCGGTATAACTTGTTTAGGAAGTTCCTGTAATTCTGTTCTCAATAAAATACCGGTTGACCCGCCAAAAGTTTTTACTTCAACATTACCGAGACCAAGTTTATCAACTTCAAATCTAATTTTTTCAATATCCACCGGTTTTTCAAATTGAAGCGCAATTTCTGAACCACCTTTGAAATCAATTCCGAACTCAACTCCTTTTATAAAGATGGTGATAAAACCTAAAAGGAGAATTGTGGCAGACACGATGTAAAACGTGTTGCGCATACTCATGAAGTCAATTTTTAAATTATCAAAAAGTCGCATCTATGAATTTTCTCCTAAAATTTAACCGACATTTATTTTATAACCTTTAACAACCATATAATCGAATATCACTCTAACAATAACTAATTGAGCGAATAAACTTGTAACTAATCCAATCATAAGAGTAAGAGCAAAACCTTGAATTGGACCAGATCCAAATTGATAAAGTATTAGTCCGGTAAAAAATGAAGTAATATTCGAGTCAAAAATTGGTGCAAATGATAGCTTAAACCCGCTGTCTATAGAAGCTTTTACAGTTTTACCGGATGCTAATTCTTCTCTGATTCTTTCATAAATAATAACATTAGCATCTACAGCAATACCCATTGTTAAAATTATACCTGCAATACCCGGTAATGTTAATGTAGCACCAAATCCGGCAAGTACACCTATTAATAACAAAATTGTTACTATTAATGCAAAAGACGCAAATGTTCCGGCTTTCTTATAATAGAATATCATAAATAATGCTACTACTAAATAACCAATCCAAGTGGAATTTAATCCTTTACTAATAGAATCTTGTCCGAGTGATGGACCAACTGTTCTTTGATCTAGAATATCAATAGGAGCCGGTAGTGCGCCCGCCTTTAAAACAATCTCAAGCAATTTTGCTTCTTCAAGATTAGCAGAACCTGTAATTTGTGAATTGCCTGAAGGAATTTTACCAATAATATTTGGTGCTGAATAAACAACTCCGTCAAGAACAATTGCGCATCGTTTATTAATATTTGATCCGGTAATCTGAGCCCAGTCTCTTGAGCCTTCTGTATTCATTTGCATATTAACAACAGGAGCTGATGTTGAAGGATCAATGTTAGACTGAGCATCAACTATTACTCCGCCAGTAAGTGAAGCTTCTTTATTTACCATGTACATGCGGAAATATTTTTCTCCACTAGGATCTTTTTCCGGTCTTTGATCATAAATAAATTCAATATTATCCGGAATAACTTTCTTTACTTCGGGATTTTCTAGTAAAGCATTTATTTTACTTTTATCACTTTCTTTAACATAAGCATCGGCTATCCTTCCTTGTGGATCGAGTAAACGGGCAACAGCAAAGAAAGGATGTTCCTTTGCAAATTGTTCTGCAGTTAATTTTTGATCTTTTTTTGTTGTATCGGTTTTTGAAGCAACATCTTTTTTCGCTGAAGCAGAATCTTTACCTGCAAGTGCCTGATCTATTTGATTCATAATCGGAATAGCAAAATTAGCGTCTTTAACTAATTTGAATTCCAATAAAGCACTGCCTTGTAATAATCTTTTTGCTTCTTCTTCTCTTGCAATACCCGGCAATTCAATAACAATTCTTCTCGAACCTTGTTTTTGAATACTCGGTTCGGATACGCCGTATTGGTTAACTCTATTGCTGATAATTTCGATTGCTCTTGTTACAGCATCAGATTCCTGCTGAAGCAGTTTTGAAGTAATTACACCGTCATCTTCACGGATAGAACCGAAATATCGGCTCATCCTGATTCCTTGCTGTTTCATCTTTCTTTCAAGAATGGAAACAACATTTTCATCAGAAAGTTTAGATTCAGCTTCAGAGGATTTTAAGATTTGTTTGAATTGATCATCAGGATCTCTTGCTAATTTTTCTAAAAGCTTAGCAGTGTTAACTTCCATTACAAGGTACATTCCGCCTTGGAGATCAAGACCAAGTTTCATTCTCTTTTCTCTGACAGAACGGTAATCAGGATTATTTGTTAGAATGCTGTCTTTCTTAGATGCAATAATATCTTTGATCTGAGCATTTGTTAGTGAGGGATTGCTCTTTTTGATACTTTCTTGTAATCCTTCTACCTGAGCAGTAACAGTCTTAGTATTCTGATAGTCTTTGTAAGTAGGATAGAGTAAGTATAAACAGAGAGCAATTGCGCCTACAATCAAAATGATTCTAAATCTTAGCTCTTTCATTCTGGTATATGTTTTTTAGTTTTAAAATTAGTATTAAAGTATAGCTTAAATAAAACCCCGAAAAATAATCGGGGCAGTAAAAAGTTTTTATCTACTCTCTTACAACCCAAGTTTTAACTGTAGCAGAAACACTCGGATGAAGTTTAATCGAAACACTGTAAATACCAAGTGACTTGATCGGTTCTATAATTTCAATTTTTCTCTTTTCTACATCAAACCCTTTTTCTTTCAATGAGTCAGCGATCATTTGGTTTGTAACAGTTCCGAAAATCTTATCTTCTTCGCCGACCTTAACAGGAATAGTAATAGATACTCTTTCAAGATCAGAAGCAAATTTTTGAGCAGCTTCTAATTCTTTAACTTCTTTTTTTGTTATCTGTTTCTTTTCTTCTTCAAGTGCTAAAATATTTCCTTTTGTTGCTTGATAAGCAATTTGACGGGGAATTAAATAATTTCTTGCATAACCGTCTTTTACAGTTAATACATCGCCAACTTTTCCAAGCTGATCGAAATTTTTTCTTAATATTACTTTCATCTTATCTCTCCTACTTAACTGCTTCTGAAACGAATGGCAAAATTGCTAATTGTCTTGCTCTTTTAATTGCCTGAACTAATTCTCTGTGTTGTTTAGCTGTTAGTCCGGTAATTCTACGAGGAATTATTTTACCTTGATCGGTTAGAAATCTCTGAAGTTGTTTCGATTCTTTATAGTCAATATAACTATCAATTATTCTTTTAACTTTCTTCTGAGTTTTCATTCCGTTATTTCTTTGTTGTGTCGGCCTCATGCTTTACTCCCTTTCATTAAGTCGGATTCCTCATCAGTTAAGAATTTATCGAATGAATTATCCTCATAATCGGCTTCATCAGTTTCGACAATTACATCTTCTCCGTTAGTGGCAGTTTTGCTAAATTTATTTAAGAATTGAATTCTCTTTGCTTTTATTTCAACAATAGTTCTGTTCTTACCATCATCAGTTTTGAAAGTTCTGCTTTGAAGTTCCCCATCAATTAATACGGCACTTCCTTTTTTAAGACGGTCTCTACAACTATCGGCTAATTTATTCCAAGCAACAACACCAACATAACAAACATCTTCCTGCCATTGATTACTACTGTCTTTATAACGTCTGTTTGCAGCTACATGGAAATTTACAACAGGTGTACTGTTTGAAGTTTGTCTGAATACAGGATCTTTCGTTAAGTTACCTGCAACAATAACACTATTTAGTTCTGGCATCTTAAGTTCAGCCATCATTTCCTCCGTTACTTATCTTATATTAAATTATACTTGGCTTTCAGTTACTTTAGTCTGAGCTTCTTGAGCAATTAGTTCTGCATTTTTAGAAGCTTCTTTTTGTTTTGCAATTACTTCAAGTGCAAATTTATCCAGTTGAATGGTTAAATATCTTATTATGTTTTCATCCAATCTGTAATTACGTTCAAGTGTTGCAACCAGATCAGTTGTTGCGCTGAATCTGAGCACAACATAGTAACCGCTTTTTGCTTTTTTGATAGGGTATGCAAGACGTTTTCTACCCCACTTATCCACCTCAATAAGTTCTCCGCCGTGTGTTGTAATTGTTTCTTGCATTCGTGAGATTGTTGCTTCGACTTGATCGTCTTCGAGAGCAGCGTTAATAATAATAACGCTTTCGTAGGTTCTTTTACGCATTGTTACTTCACCTCCCTATGGTCTAGTGGCCTCCCGATTTATTCGGGAAGCAGGGTTTATAATTTGGGCTCAAAAAATATGATTATTTAAGTAGTGGTGCAATATTTAATTAAAGTTCTTTTAAAGTTAATTACCGACAATATTTAGATTTTCATCATTATTCTTATCTTTTAATTGTTTACTGAAAAAATCCAACATTGATTTATAACCCCCAGTAATGAATTGTTCTATTAATTCAACAGCAAATTCAAAGCTTTCTTTAACTAAATCCATCTCGTTAGTGCTGAATTTTGCTAAAACAAATTCGGCCATGTCACCTTTTTCAAATTCACTACCTATACCAAATCTCAAACGGGGGAAAGAATCATTCTGAAGATTATAAATAATTGATTTAATTCCGTTATGACCGCCATCGCTTCCGGATTTTCTTAATCTAATTTGACCCGGTTGAAGATTTACATCATCGTAAACAATTAAGAGATCTTCCAAATCTATAGAATACTCGTTAACAAAATCTAAAACCGCAACACCGCTTAAGTTCATATATGTTGAAGGTTTTATCAAAAAAAAATCGGAAGATCTAAACAAACCTTCCGAATAAAAATAATCCTTTTTAGAGGCTTTAAATTTTATTTTATTTTTTTCTGCAAACAGATCAAGTATTTGAAAACCTACATTGTGCCTGGTAAAATCGTATCTCTTGCCTGGGTTCCCTAATCCTACAATACTACGCAAACTTAATTTATTCCTCTTCTTCTTCTTCTGTCTGTTTACCCTTACTTATTACTTCAGGCTCAACCTTTTCTTCACCTGGAACAACTTCAGCAGGTGTTGGTTCAACAACTGCACGAGGCATAACAACAGAAACAATAGTTTGATTTTCTGCATGCAAGAATTTTACTTTATCAAAATGAAGATCGCGAACGTGCACAGATTTTCCTAAATTTAACTCTGATATATCAATTACAATATGTTCAGGAATGTCTCCCGGTAGACAAGAGATACTCAATTTGTGAATTGTATGTTGAACTATACCACCTTCACGCACTCCAATAGCTTGTCCTTCAAGAATTACCGGAACTTCGATTTCGATTTCTTGATCTGCAGATATACCTTGAAGATCAAAATGTGTTACTCTGTCTGTAACAGGATCAAATTGAATATTTTTTAATATTGATTTTCTCTCTTCGCCATCATCTATTTTAAGATTGATAATGTGTGTCTCAGATGTGAAAACAAGAGGTTTAAGATTACGTTCAGTTATATATATTGCAAT
>JAHEZQ010000006.1:0-330741 GCA_023250955.1 Melioribacter sp.
CCAAGGGGCTAAACTTCTCATCCGCGCCATCATAGGCATAAAAACAACCTCCGCTTTAGAAATAGTAAAAATTTAGGCGGTTAATTTAGAAACACAGCGTCTCAAATGCAATTTTTGTTTATCGAACAAATTTCTGGCTTAATAGGTAGAATTCATTTGCGTCTACGGCGAGTGCCCACTAATTTGTCCAGCAACTTTTGAAAATTTATTTTTAGTTACATTTTACTTTCATAAAAGACGGAAAATTTTGAAACACAAAAAGTTATAACGTCTTCTTATTTGAAAGTTTAACATTACAATAAATAATAACCTGGATTATTATGATTAAGAAATTAATCAACTTTTTTCAGCCCGATTTGCCAATACCCCGAGAAACTGAAAAAACAAAAATTGATAAAAATTATAAAAAATATCGCTGGTCGGTTTTTTTATCTTCAACTATAGGTTATTCAATTTATTACATCTGTCGTCTGAGTATCAACGTCATAAAAAAACCGATTATTGATGAAGGTCTTTTGACGGAAACCCAACTCGGCATAATAGGTTCAGCATTATTTTTTTCTTATGCAGCGGGAAAATTAGTGAATGGATTTATTGCTGATCACATTAACATCCGTCGTTTCATGGCAACTGGATTATTTATCTCTGCAATTGTTAATCTAATTCTTGGCTTTCAATCATTGTTTCTTTTCTTTATTATTTTATGGGGTATCAACGGATGGTTCCAATCAATTGGTTCTACTACAAGTGTGGTTGGTTTAGTTAGATGGTTCAGCAAAAAAGAAAGAGGAACTTATTACGGATTAGGCAGCTCGGGCTTGAGCATAGGAGAAGTATTTACATTTATCGTTACATCCTTAATAGTTACAGCTACAGGTTGGAGATTTGGTCTTTGGAGTTCCGGAATTATTGGACTGGTTGGAGCTTTCCTAGTATTTAAATTTTTCCATGACACCCCCGAAAGCAAAGGATTAATGCCGATAGCTGAATATAAAAATGACTACGAAGAAAAACCCACGAAAGAAAATTCCGTTATCTCACTTCAGTTTGGATTATTGAAAAATCCTGCGATCTGGATTTTAGCTTTATCAAGTTTGTTTATTTATATCGTTCGGTATTCCGTCAACAGTTGGGGAATGTTATTTCTTCAAACACAAAAAGATTATTCTGCTTTAGAAGCTAGTTCTATTATTTCCGTCAGTTCTATTTTCAGTCTGGTCGGAACAATGTCGTCAGGTTTGATTTCAGATAAATTATTTATGGCAAGAAGAAATATACCTGCTTTAACCTTTGGAATTTTAAATGCAGCAGCTTTATCAGTTTTTTTACTAAACCCTAAAAGCAATCCTTGGCTTGATATAATTAGTATGGTTTTTTTCGGATTGTCAATCGGAGTGCTGGTCTGTTACCTTGGTGGATTGATGGCAATTGATATTTCACCTAAAAAGGCATCGGGGGCAGTGATGGGATTAATGGGAGTTGCCAGTTATGTCGGTGCAGGTATTCAGGATATTATTAGCGGATACTTGATGGGACATAACAAAACTATTGTTAATGGAATCACCTCGTATGATTTTTCTCTTATAAATATTTTTTGGATTGGTTCCGCTATTTTATCTTGTTTGTTGGCTCTCCTAGTGTGGAATGCAAAAACAAACAGATAAAATAATTAAGAACTTAACCGTTACCCTTTCGTCCAAAGTTTATTTACTACTCCAATCAATATTATTCCGCTAACAATAAATACTGCTAACAGAATAAAAGCATAAGTCATTCTTCCATACAAAAAATTACCAATTGTAAAAAGTGCAGACCAAATAACGACACATCCTGAAAACCAGCCAAGCAATCCGAGCGGAATATTTTCATGTGACGATTTTGCATCGGCTTCCGATATTCCTGCTTCTTCACGTATCTTTTTCCAACCAGGACCAAACGGACGAATGTTTTTATAAAACTCGATTAATGTTTTACGGTTAGTTTGTGGTCCTAAATAAGCAGTTACAACCCAGCTTATAGTTGTAAATATAATTGTAATTATCAATGCAATGTGAGGACTAAAATGTAATCCGCTTTTGTTTAATATCAATAAAAGTATCGAAATGAAAAATGAACTTGCCATTGCGGCAACTTCGCACCATGCATTTATTCTCCACCAGAACCATCGCAATAAATAAAGTAATCCCGTTCCTGCTCCAATCTGAAGAATGACATTAAATGCGTCATAAGCAGTATCCAAGAAAAATACAAGTGCGGATGCGCTAAAGAATAATACAACTGTTGCAACCCGTCCCATTAATACATAATGTTTTTCGCTTTTATCTTTACGAATGAACCGCCTATAAAAATCATGAACTAAGTAAGATGCGCCCCAATTGAGATGAGTTAATATTGTTGATGAATTAGCGGCGATTAATCCGCCAACCATTAAACCGATAAATCCAACCGGAAGAAATTTTAACATTGCAGGATAGGCTATATCATGCCCAAGTAATTTGGGATCTAGATTCGGAAATGCATTTTGAATATCTGACAACTGGGGGTAAATAATTATTGAACAAAGTCCGACAAGAATCCATGGCCATGGTCTTAAAACATAGTGGGCAATATTGAAAAATAAAACTGCACCTAGAGAATCTTTTTCCGATTTAGATGCGAGCATTCTTTGAGCAATATAACTTCCACCGCCTGGTTCTGCACCCGGATACCAAACAGCCCACCACTGAACAGCAACCGGCATTATAAAAACTGCTATTGCTATATCCCAATTGTTGGAAAAATCCGGAAGTATATTTAAATAATTTATTCCACCCGGCCCTTTTATTTTTGAAAGTTTATCAACAAGACCACTCAATCCACCAATTTGCGGTAACTGCAATGCAAAATAAGCTGCGGCAATCACTGCTGTCATCTTAATAAAAAATTGAATCATATCAATTACTAAAACTCCCCAGAGACCAGAATAAGTTGCAAAGACAACATTTAATACACCAACAAGTAAAAGTGTTTGCCATCGTTCAAAACCAAATAATATTCCTGCAATCTTACAAGCAGCAAGATTTACTGTTGCCATAATCATACAGTTAAAGAAAAATCCTAAATAAACTGAACGGAATCCTCTGACAAAACTTGCGGCTTTGCCTGAGTAACGAAGTTCATAAAACTCAAGATCGGTCATTACACCCGAGCGCCTCCATAAACGTGCGTAGAAAAAAACTGTTGAAACTCCTGTTAACACGAAAGCCCACCAAACCCAGTTTCCGGCTACACCGTTTGTGCGGACAATGTTTGTTACAAGGTTTGGAGTATCACTACTGAATGTTGTTGCAACCATCGAAAGTCCAGCTAACCACCAAGGAACAGAACGTCCGGAGGCAAAAAATTCTGATGTGCTCTTTCCCGCTCTTCTACCAAAAAATAGGGCTGGGACAAAACAAATAAGGAGAGAAGCTACTATGATAATCCAGTCTAATAGTTGCAGATGCATATTCTAATTCCCTATTTGATGAATTGAGACTGTTAAAAAATCAGTTTATTTGTAGCCAAATTTTTTCTTTAATCTCTCATAGACATGCGGCGGAACGAATTCGGAAATGTCGCCGTGAAATTGTGCAAGGTTACGAACAATTGTAGAATTTAGATAAGTATATTTTGCATGCGGCATCAAAAGAATTGTTGTAATTTCTCCGGCAAGTTTACGATTCATTAATGCCATCTGAAATTCATATTCGAAATCACTTATTGCACGAAGTCCTCGGATTATTCCTATGGCATTTAAATTTCTTGCATGATCAACAACCAAACCGTCGAATGAATCAACTACAACTTTTTTCAAATCCTTAAAACTTTCTCTAAGCATTTCTACTCGTTCATCAACTGAAAATAAAATTGTCTTAGAGGGATTTTTAGCAACCGTTACAATTACTTCATCGAACAACTCAACAGCTCTGTAAACAATATCAATGTGACCGTTAGTTACAGGATCAAATGTTCCGGGATAAATTACTTTAGCCATGGTAATTCTCTGATTTTGTTGCTGATAAAATATAATTCTTTAGATTCAATAAAAAATCGTTGATGAAAGTTATTTCACAATTTAAATTGATAAATCAAACTATCACCCAACCGCTTAAACGGTTCCATGTTAAATGCTTCTTGATCTTCTTTCTTAGTTTGAATTGATCTTTCCACTAGAAATAATCCGTCTTCGCAAAGAAAATTCTTCTCTAAAATGTTTTTTACAACCAGATGAATATCATCTTTAAAAAAAGGCGGGTCGGCAAGAATCAGATTATATTTTTCATGTTCTGTCATTTTCGTAAAACGAATAGCATCCATTTTGTATATCTTACATGAATCCTCTGCTTTAAGAGATGAAATATTATCATGCAGCATTTTTGAAACATGAAAATCATTCTCAACAAAATGAATTACTTCAGCACCATGGCTCAATGCTTCCAAACCAAGCGAACCGGAGCCTGCGTAAATGTCACAAACTTTTATTCCGTCAAAATCTATTGAGTGGACCAAATAATTAAATATTGATTCTTTTGTTTTATCCGTGGTTGGTCGTACTAACTTTGAATTAGGGAATTTAATTGTTCTTCCTTTGAACTTTCCGGCGATGATTCTCATTAGACAATTCTGATTGCTATGCCAGTTGCGGCTGTGAAAGAATTGTTTTTGTATTTATAGAGAGGATTATTCAGCAAATTTTCTTCCGCCTTTAATCTTTCAAACGGATTAACTTTATGCAAAGGAAGACCGAAAAAATTTTTCAGGTTGCTTTCAAATTCTCCTGTTACGTCTTGTCCGTATAGAAGAATTTTTTTGAAATCGCCCAATGTTAGATTGAATTCTTTCAACTTATTTACTGCTGATGTTAGCTCATCAAAAATATTCGGCACTTCGGGGTTTAATACTTTGAAATAGAATGGGAATACACCGTCTATCGCTGATAAAGAAGAATATTTTGAATCAATATAAATGCTGAGAGAAATTTCATTTGTAGTCTTGGGTTTATCTAAATATAAAAAAGCATTCGATGCAAGATGAACATTATCAATGTATTTTAACTCTAAAAAGTTCTGAATACAAAATTTGTTGATGGCGGTTATTATATTCTTGTCAATCGCAAAAATGATTGCTTTTTTTTCAGTACGAATAGTACTTTTATCAACTTCGACGTGCTGTATATAAAAATTATCTTTATCAAATTGGGGAAAAAGCACTGATATTTCCCAACGGAAATGTTCGTTCAAATCTTTTTTCACAAGTGATTCTTCGTAAGGGATTTCAAAGATTTTGAAAAAATTATTCGGGAGAGCGAATGAAATACTTTTCGAACTTATTTGTTTTTTCTTTGTGATCTTAGCAAACGATTCATTCAAAATCGAAATGATCTTGCTTTCATTGAGATCAGGGGTTAAACTTTCAAAATGAACTGCCTGCTCTACATTCTCTAAATAAAATGAATTCACTTTATAACAGATCTCAACGAGCTGCAGTCTTGATTCTGTTAAATTTATTCCTGCATGATTATTAAACATAGGTTTCTTTATAATTTATTATTGTCATTACATCATTATTAGATTGATATTCTATCTTTGATCTTGCTTAGTTTTGCTTTACCGATTCCTTTTATTTTTAATAGTTCGTCTAGATTTTTTATTCTCCCGTGTTTTTCGCGGTACTCAATAATTCCCTTTGCTGTTTTTTCACCTACACCGGGTAACGAACTTAATTCAGAAATTGTGGCAGTATTGATATTAATAATCTTCGATGGTGAAGCCGGTTTTTCAGCTTTAGGTTTAGTCAATTTCTCTTTAGTAAAATCCAAAAGTTCACGGTGAGAATCAATCTTTTTTTCTTCTTTATTCTTTAGGGAATCCACCATTAATGGTTCATTCGATACGGCGTTGAAAAGAGAGTCTTGCTTTTTATAATCAAACTCAAGATAAGATTGATCATTTTTGATGTTTTTGAAAATGTTAACGGCAAGACCAATTAGACAAGCTGATAAGATGAAAAGAATCACATTTGTTTCTGTGCGGGTAAAACCGAATTTTTTTGAGACCCTCTCTAATACTTTCATCAACCCCCCGTTTAATTAATTGGCTGAATAAATAGGAGATATTTCTTACTATTAACTGCTAATTTTTATATTAGGCAATTTCTGAAGTTCTTTTAATATTTCTTTTTCTTTTGCCGTAACATTTTTAGGAACGTGAATATTAATTTTTACTAGCTGATCACCGGCACCATGACTGTTAAGATGTTGAATTCCTTTCTCACGCATCTTTAGAAATTTTCCTGGTAAAGTCCCGGGTTCAATTTTTAATTTCGCTCTTCCGTTTAATGTTGGAACTTCTACTTCAGTTCCTAAAACAGCTTCCGGAAAACTTATGAACAGTTCATAAATTACGTTGTCGCCGTCGCGAGTAAAAAACTCATGATGCAACTCTTCGAAAATTACAATTATATCGCCCGCTGGTCCTCCATTTTTGCCTGCATTACCTTCGCCGCGCAATGTCATGTAATTTCCATCGAACACACCTGCAGGAACATTTATCTTTATTGTAGACTCATCTTGAATTCTTCCGTCACCCGAACAAGTAGAACATGGTTCGGAAATTATTTTCCCCGTTCCGCCACAATTATTGCAAGGAGCTATGTTAACGAACTGTCCAAATATTGATCTAGATACTTGACGAACTTCTCCTGTACCGTTGCAGACTGAACAAGATTTAAATGCAGATGAACTTTTTGCACCTGTGCCGTTACAGGTTGTACATTTATTATATTTTTTGATCTTAACTTTTTTTGTAGTGCCGGCAGCAATTTCTTCAAGTGTTAACTTCAATGTAATTTTTAGATCGGAACCGGGTTGTCCTGTTGAACGCTGACGTGATCTTTGCTGTGATGAGCCGCCGAAGAAATCATCAAAGATTGATGAACCGCCGAAAGCACCACCGAAAATATCCGAGAAGTGTGAGAAGATATCATTTACATTTGTGTAGCTGTGAAAATCTTGTCCTCCGCGCAAACCGCTGTGACCAAAACGATCATACTTTGCACGTTTCTCATCGTTGCTTAGAACTTCATAAGCTTCTGCAGCTTCCTTAAAATTTTCTTCAGCTTCTTTATTTCCGGGATTTCGATCCGGATGAAACTGCATTGCAAGTTTTCTGTATGCTTTTTTAATTTCATCCTGGGATGCACTCTTTCCAACTCCTAAGATTTCGTAATAATCTCTCTTTGCCATTCTTTACTTATCCTTCTTGATTAGAATCTGACTGATTTTCGGGATTTAATTCTTCATTGGAAGCGGTTTCCGAACTCACAATTACTTTCGCATGTCTTAAAACTCGATCTTTATACATATAACCCGGTTCAAGAACATCTAGTACAGTATGGGGAGCAACTCCTTCAGCAGGCTGTTGCATTAAAGCTTCGTGAAGATGAACGTCAAACGGTTTACCTTTTGCGTCCATTTTTTTTATGCCTTGATTCTCTAAAATTTTTCCAAATTTTTCAAAGACCAACAGCAAACCTTTTTTTGTGGAATCAAAATTGTTTTCTTCATCAATATGTGAAAGCGAACGTTCAAGATCATCATAAACCGGTAAAATATTTCGGATGAAAGACTCGGCCGCATATTTCAAAATATTCAGTTGATCGTTTTCATTACGTCGTTTATAATTTTCAAATTCGGCTGCTTTTCTTAATAGTGCATCTTTCAATTCGGTGATTTGTTTTTCCATTACTGCAATTTTTTGAGTTGCCGATTCTAGTTCTGTAATTTTTAATGCAGACTCTGTTTTTGATTCGGATGTTTCTTCTCTTTCGATTGGAATATTGTTTTCATTTTCTTGTGATGTATTCTCTTCTTTATTCAATTTCTTTTCTTCCATAATTTAATTTCTATCTCTGTTTGGTTAATTCTTGAGTTAGTTGTTGAGCTATATAAACTACAGCGGCAACAATTTTTGAGTAATCCATCCTTTTAGGTCCCATAATCCCAAGAGTACCGGTTAAATCGCCGATTTTATATTCTTTGGTGATCATACTGTAATCAGATAATTTTTCATCACGATTCTCTTCGCCAATTGTAATAGTAAAATCATCAAGAGGCAGCGTTTTGTTTTTATCAAGAATGTGAATGATTATATCTCTATTCTCAATTAATTCTATTACGCTCTGAAAATTTTGTGAGTCTTCAAATTCCGGCTGCATCAAAATATTTTTGGTGCCGGAGATAATTGCTTTTTCACTGCTTAAGTCGGTAAATATTTTATCAACCGAATCCAGAAAAACACGAATGATTGGTCTGTAAACTTCCGAATTAAAATCTTTAACTCTCTCTTCGATTGTATTTCTTATTTCAGAAAATCGTAATCCGGAAAGACGTTCATTTAAAAGCTGTTGAACAATTGCTATCTGCTCTTCTTTTACTTCAGCATCTATTTCAAGCGTAATAGTTTTTATCAAGCCGGATATAACACTTACAACTACTAATATTCTTGTTGATGAAAGCTGAACGATCTGAATTTTTTCAAGAACCGCTTGTTCAAATTTTGGATATGTTACCATAGCAAGTTGATTCGTCAACTCACTTAAAATGCTTGAGGTAATTTTTAGAAGATCTTCAGTTTCAGATGCTGCAGAACCTAAATTAGCATCAATAATTTGCTTTACTTTTTCCTCCAGTCTGGGAGGATCCATAAGTGAATCAACATAAACACGGTAACCTTTATCTGTAGGTACTCTGCCTGCAGAAGTATGAGGATGATTTAAAAATCCTAATTCTTCAAGGTCTGCCATAACATTCCTAATGGAAGCCGGCGATAATCCCAGATCGTACCGCTTCGAAACGTTACGCGAACCTACCGGATTTGCCGTTAGAATAAATTGGTGGATAACAAACCGGAGAATCGCCTTTTCCCTATCTTTTAATAGATATTCATCCATTGTAAATCAAACATACTCAATTTTTGCGGGTTCAAAGTTATTAAAAATTAAGAAAAGTTGCTGAGTGTTTCGGAAAGTGAGTCAAAAGTGAAACGGAAAACGAATTGGAAAATTATAATTGTTTAACGTCTCCGTTCTTTGATTATTTAAGTAATATCATTTTCTTTGTTTGTGTGAATTCTCCAGTTTGTAATTTGTAAAAATAAATTCCATTAGGTAATTCAGTAGCATCAAAATCAACTGAATAGGCGCCGCGGGATAATTGTAGATTGACTAACACTGCTATTTCTTGTCCGAGAGTGTTGTAAACACTTAGTCTCACAACTACATCTTTTGGTAAACCAAACTGAATTTTTGTTGTTGGATTGAAAGGATTAGGATAGCTTTGTGCTAAATAAAAATTGGCGATTAATTCATTTTGATTATCTCTAATGGAAGTCGAAAGAGTATTGAATGAAATATCATTTCCTAAGGTAGCACCTGCTGAACTAACAGCTTTTACTCTAAAATGATATGAAGTATTAGGGTTAAGCAAATTGATAGTTGCTGTAACATTTATGTTTGTAGATCCAGTTACAGGACTTTCATTTGCAGTAATTATATTTCCATAACTTGTTGTAAGTCCGAATTCGAATGTCACAATTGTTGAAACACCATTTGCATTTACAGCTCCATTCAGCAATGCACTTTGATTAGAAATATTAGAAGCTGAATTTGAAATGGCAAGAGGAGCAATAGCATTTGTAGCAAATGATTGATCATTGCCATAAGTTGTTCCACCAGAATTAACACCTTTTACTCTAAAATGGTATGTAGTATTTGGGCTAAGTGAATTTATAGTTGCTGTAACATTTGTGTTTGTTGATCCACTTACCGGACTTTCAATTGCAGCAATTGTATTTTCATAACTTGTTGTAGTTCCGTATTCAAATGACACAATCGTTGAGACACCGTTCGCATTTACAGTTCCATTTAATAGAGCGCTATTTGAAGTGATACTCGAAGATGAATTTGTAGTTACTGTTGGCGCAATAGGATTTGTAGTAAACGATTGATCACTGCCGTATGTAGTTCCGCCAGAACTAACACCTTTTACTCTAAAATGGTATGTAGTATTTGGGCTAAGTGAATTGATAGTTGCCGTAACATTTGTGTTTGTAGATCCAGTTACCGGACTTTCAATTGCAGTAATTGTATTTTCATAACTCGTTGTGGTTCCATATTCAAATGTAACTGTTGTTGATATATCGTTAGCATTAATACTACCATTTAATTTTGCACTATTTGATGTAATGTTAGATGCTGCATTTGTCGTTGCATTAGGTATACCGGCAGTTGTAATAAATGATTGATCGCTGCCGTATGTAGTACCGCCAGAACTAACACCTTTTACTCTAAAATGGTATGTGGTATTTGGGTTTAGTGAATTGATAGTTGCTGTAACATTTGTGTTTGTTGAACCACTTACCGGACTTTCATTCGAAATAATTGTATTTCCATAACTCGTAGTTGTTCCGTATTCAAATGTTACAATTGTTGAAACACCATTTGCATTTACAGTTCCGTTTAATAGAGCACTATTTGCAGTTATACCCGATGCTGAATTTGTTGTTACAATTGGTGCACTGACAATTGTTGTAAACGATTGATCACTACCATAAGTTGTTCCAACGGAACTGACACCTTTCACTCTAAAATGATATGTAGTATTTGGGTTTAACGAATTAATAGTTGCAGAAACAGTTGTGTTAGTTGAACCGTTCACCGGGCTTTGATTTGCAGTAATAGTGTTTCCATAGCTTATTGTCGGTCCATATTCAAATGTGACTACAGTCGAATTTCCATTCGCATTTACAATTCCGTTTAATGTACCTGAAACTGTTGTAATTCCATTTGCAGAATTTGTTATAGCAGATGGAGGCAAAGATGGTGTACCACTGCCATAAATCCATCTTATTCCATTTTGTTCATCTATTGATAAATTTCTTTTGATGGAACCGGAAGAAACAAATCCATACATTATTTTACTTGCATCTGCATTACCATATAAATCGCGTAAATTCAACCAATGGCCTAACTCATGTAATGCCACTGTTTGCACATCAAAATTGGAACCATCCTTACTAAAATTGTATGAGTCATTGAAAACAATATCCGCTTCAATCATGTTACTGCCAATAAACAAATAAGAAGCAGTAGCTACTGATCCAGAAGTTGTTCCCCACATGATCTCGTTAATTCCATCTATCGTCGATGTAGTGTTGGTAGTAGGGCCATCATAAATAAAAGAAAAATTTGAGCCTGCCGAGTTCCAAGAAGATGCTGCGGCAACAATTTCATCACCTTCACCAATTAAATCATTTGTGTTTTCATTTATACGTAAATGAATTACTGGTGTACTTCCAGCCCATTTAACCCCACCATAACTAAATGTGATCTGAAAAGTATATCCGGCACTAGTTCCATTAGTGGTAGTAACTGTAACCGGGCCACTACCTGCTGAAGCAGGATAATCATTTATAGTACCGATTGGTACTACACAAATTATTTGAGTATCGGACCAAGAAGAATAACTGCTTGGTTCTATCTTGGGCTCACCGTCTTTGTAGAAAAACTCAACTTTATTTGTCCCCCTAGTATTTCCGAAATTGGAGCCTGTAATGGTAACACTTGTATTTGTACCTGCAGATGCAGAAGAAGGGGAAATGTTTGTTATTCGTGGTAATCCGGCAACAGGCTGAATAGTAATGGTCTTTGTGAAATCATTATCTGCCTCATTACTTTCAGCAATTACGCTGGTAGCGTCGGCCGAAATTTTTATTGTGTGCGAACCTGCAGAAAGAGTTCCTATATTATAATCTTCTATATAGCTATAATAACTGTATTGTAAACCCGGAACACTGAAATCAGCAACTGTAATTCCATCAACGTATAGTCTTACTATAAAAGTGGCAGTAATATCGGCTGGACCGTAATTTGCAACTGCCCAATCAATATAAATATTATCTGTCTCCAGAATTGCCCCAGCATCTAGATGAGTGCTTGTGACTATGGAAGTTACAATTTCTGCAGACCAGCCTGTGGGTTTGTAAGGTTTTAGATTTACCGCATCTAAAGTTGTGACATAATTTTTTTTTTTAATTACTTGAAGTGAATCAACACCACCAATTGGAGCGGAATTGTTTTTAAATTTCAATTCATCAATTTTAATCTCTGCATCAGCTAAATTTTGAGGGGGTTCAATTTTATTTTTAATTACATCTGATAAGTAGGTAATCAAATTCTCTGCTGGTACATATTTATTCTTTAGATAAACTTTTTCATCAATAATATTAACCTTGCTAAGAATTTTTGACAAAGAAATGTTATTGTCCTTGGAAGAGAATAAAATCATTTCTTGTCCATCCTTGACTGAAAAGGAATTTGAAACAACCTCCGATGTATCTCCTATTTTTCCGCCACTAATTTCAAATATAACTTGATTACTGGGGGAATATCCTTTCAAAATCTCCAATATTTGAAATGTTGCATAAGTGTAAATGTGCTTTCCACGATTATCATTAACCCACTTTGCTTCTTGGTTAACAACTTTAGCTTTCATTATCAGATCAGATTTTAATAATAATTGAGGGAAATTTTTTAGACCACTTTCTTGGGCGATGGAAGAAGAGACTATCAAGATAAATATAAATAAAAAAGTAACAGAATTATTCTTCATAAATTAATTTCTTATATAAAAAGTAAATGTTAAATAAAAAACATTTTTTACATTCTATATTATAGAATTCAAAAAGCCATTAGAATATACAAATTATTCATAAAGACTGATGCAAATAATCCCCGAAAAAGTATGCATACTTCAACTTCTGATATCAATTCAAAATTTAGGAGAGACTATGTGTAACAAACCTGAAAAACCTTCTATCAAATGTGTAACACCTAATGCTGTGGCAGTTCTTATACTTAAGGATATCATAATTTTTCGGTTAAAATATTCCTTTTCAACACAAACGAACTAATTCATTTCTTCACATAAGCCAAGTATTAAAAACTCTCCGATTTATGGTTATATTTAGAGAGAAATTTTTTGAGGAAATCTTGACCATTACTTACAAATCTGCTGGTGTCGATATTCACGCTGGCGACGAAACAGTTGAAAAAATAAAATCGCTTGCCAAATCAACATTTAATAAAAATGTTCTTTCCGGAATCGGTCTTTTTGGCGCGTTCTATAATGTTGATCTTAACAAATGGAAAAATCCTGTTCTTGTTTCAAGTGTTGATGGTGTAG
Source organism: Melioribacter sp. (assembly GCA_023250955.1). Lineage (GTDB taxonomy): Bacteria > Bacteroidota > Ignavibacteria > Ignavibacteriales > Melioribacteraceae > Fen-1258. The sequence goes on from JAHEZQ010000006.1 coordinate 13,262, forward strand.
GTACAAAATTAAAAGTTGCTTTCGCAATGGATAAACATGATACTGTCGGACAAGATCTGGTGAATCATTGTGTTAATGATATTGCAGTGTGCGGTGCAGAACCGCAATATTTTATGGATTACCTTGCTTTCGGAAAACTCTTTCCTGAGAAAGCTGAACAGATCATAAAAGGTTTTTCGATTGCATGTAAAGAGAATAATGTTGCGCTGATTGGCGGAGAGACGGCAGAGATGCCCGGGCTTTATAATGAGAATGAGTATGATATGTCGGGAACGATAGTTGGACTTGTAGAACGTGAAAAAGTAATTGACGGAAGAAACGTAAAGAAGGGCGACATATTAATTGGTTATAAATCAACCGGACTTCATACCAATGGTTACTCATTGGCAAGAAAAATTCTGTTTGAAAAATTTTCTGTGAATGATACACACGATCTACTTGAACTTTCTATTGGTGAAGAATTGTTGAGAGTTCATAGATCATACTTAAAACTAATACATGAATTAAAAGAAAATATCTCCATAAATGCTTTTTCCCATATAACTGGTGGAGGAATAATCGGGAATACAAAACGTGTTGTTCCTAAAAATTTACAATTAAAAATTGACTGGAATGCTTGGAAAGTGTTACCGATTTTTAAGTTGATACAACAAATTGGAAATGTTGCAGATGAAGAGATGAGAAAGGTTTTTAATTTAGGAATTGGTTTGATTGCAATTGTTGATAAGAATGATGTTGATAAAACTCTTTTTCTCTCAAATAGGATTAATGAAACCGGAATTGTGATTGGAGAAGTGACATCATAAAAGTCATTCTGAATCCCGATTTATCGGGATGAAGAATCTCAAGAGCAATTTTGAGATTCCTCGCTTCGCTCGGAATGATACATAACTAAATTCGATGAAAAAATATGTTTATAGATACACACACACATCTTTTCTATCCAAACTTTGAAGGTGACGTTGACAAAGTAATTGAACGTGCTATTCAATCAGGCGTTGATTATATGATAATTCCCGGGACTGATCTTGCAACTTCATTACAAGCGATCGAACTTGCAGAGAAATACGACAATATTTATGCCGCTGTTGGTGTACATCCGCACGATTCAAAAGATTGGAATGATTCTTTAATTGAAAAATTGGAATATCTTGCTAAGAATAAAAAAGTTATTGCGATTGGTGAAATCGGTTTGGATTACTATTATGATTTCTCTCCTCGCGAAATTCAAATCAAAGCTTTCGAATCACAAATTCAGCTTGCTTTAAAATTAAATCTGCCGATCATAGTTCATAATCGCGAAGCCAACGATGATATAATGAACATCGCTCGCATATACAAAGATTCAGGTTTACGAGCGCAGTATCATTGTTTTGCAGGATCAATTGCTGATGCACGCGAACTTGTAGAAATGCATCATTACATTTCGTTTCCTGGAATTGTTACATTTAAGAATGCCGAGAGCGTTCGCAAAGTTTTAAGCCGTGTTGCTATAGAAAATTTATTGCTTGAAACCGATTCACCATTTATGACACCTGTTCCTCACCGTGGAGAACGGAATGAACCGGCATATATAAAATTGATCGCTGAAAAAATTGCAGAGGTTCATCACTTGACAACTGAAGATGTTGGTAAAGCTACCACTTACAATGCCCATAAACTTTTTGGCATTGGAGAAAAACCCAAATTGAGTTTTACATATAGAATTGGAGAAGTTCTTTATATCAATGTTACTAACCGCTGTAATGCCGATTGTGTTTTCTGTGACCGTAAAGGTGAAGCTGTTATTAACGGCTACAATTTAAAAATGTCGAAATCGGAAGAGCCTGAAGCCGAAGTTTATATTAACGAAATCGGCGATCCGAAAAAATATAAAGAAATTGTTTTTTGCGGATACGGAGAACCAACTATCAGATGGAACGTTGTTAAGCAAGTTGCAAAGTATGTAAAAGATTTTGGCGGTAATACCCGGATGAATTCAGACGGACATGGAAACTTTATCAACAAGAGAGATATCACGCCAGAATTGAAAGGATTGATCGACACGGTTTCAATTAGTTTGAACTCAACCGATCCGGTTCAATACGGAAAGTTGATGCGTGTTGATCAATCAATGCACAAAGAGATGTTGGACTTTGCAAGAAAAGCGAAAAATTATACTCATGTTGTTCTTTCTATTGTTGGACTTAGCGGGGTTGATTCTGAAGCAGCTAAAAAATTCGTTTCTGAAGAAGTTGGCGTTGATTTCCGTGAGCGGGAATATTTCTAAAAAAATAAATGAGAATTATGATTGCTCGGAAAAATTTTTTACTCATTCTCTTAATCTTACTCTTGTCCATATTTCAAGCATGCGCTTCTTTTCAATCAACTAATCAGATTAATCAAAATAGAATAGACAGCCTGCTCTCTTCAGATTTTTTCAATTCGTCTCAAGCAGGAATCTCATTTTATGATCTAACTGAGAACAAACTGTTATTTAAAAGAAACGAAAAACTTTTATTCCGTCCCGCATCAAACGAAAAGATATTAACAACAGCTGCGGGGTATTTATTTCTTGGTGAGAATTACAAGTTCAAAACTTCTGTTTACCATACAGGAGAAGTTAATGATTCAATATGTAATGGTGATATTTACATTGTTGGCGGATTCGATCCGGATTTTACATCACACGATTTGGACTCAATTGTTAGTGAAATAAAACATTCTGGGATAAAAGAAATTAGCGGCAATATTTATGGCGATGTCTCGGCTATGGATTTTTTATTCTGGGGTGAAGGTTGGATGTGGAATGATGATCCGGAACCATATGCTGCTTATCTTACGCCCTTAACCATAAATAAAAACAGTGTTCAAATCGCTTATGGGCCGGGTGAAATTGGCAAAGAGGCAATCATTGAATTAATTCCCAAGACAGATTTTCTCCCAATACGCAATTCATCAGTAACAGTTGATACTGGGAAAACAACTATAAGAGTCACTCGAGATTGGATCAATCGAAACAATACAATTCTTGTGTCTGGAAATATTACAAAAACATCAAAACGGGATACGATTTCAATAAATGTTTTTAATCCGGCTTTTTATTTTCTAAATCTTATGAAAGAAAGCATAAAACAAAACGGCATCTCTTTCAAAGGAAAAGTTGATACTTTAACTCTACCACAACAAGCAAAAAAAATATTTTCTTTTGAACGCAACATAGAACCAGTAATTACTAACACAAATAAAATAAGTGATAACCTTAGTGCGGAAATGATCCTGCGTGCGCTTGCATTAAATCCTACTAATAAACCAGCTACTGCAGAAAAAGGAATTCGGTTCGTTGATAGTCTAATCACACTAGCAGGGTTAAATCCTAAAAGTTATAGAATTGTTGACGGATCGGGACTTTCTAATTATAATCTTATCTCGGCAGAATTATTATCTGAGATATTAAAATATTATTATTTCAAAAAGCCTGATCTCTTCCCAAAACTTTTAAGTTCGTTTCCTATATCAGGTGTTGACGGAACTTTGAAAAATCGTATGAAAGAAAGCAAGGCGTTCAAACGTGTTCATGCCAAAACCGGAACTATAAGCGGAGTAAGTAGTCTCTCAGGATATCTTGAAAGTAAGAGCGGACATATGATTGCCTTTTCAATATTAATTCAGAATTTTGTCGGTTCATCAGCTCATGCACGTTCTATTCAAGATAAATTATGTGAAATTATTTTCGAGATGAATTAAGAATTCAATAAATGAAAACATTTAAAAAATTTATTATTACAACCAAACCAACTAACAATGACCTGGTCAGCGGATTATTATGGCAATTGGATATTGACGGTATCAATGAGACTGATAACGGAGTAATAGTATTCGCAAACTCATCTAAAAATATTTCCCGTGATGATATTGGAATTATTTTAAGAGAGATGATTGATGAAAAACTTATAGAATCATTTTACATTCAGGAAGAAACACTTGAAGACAAGAATTGGAACGAGGAATACGAAAAAAATGTGCGGGTTATTGAAGTAACTGAAAAGATTGTTATTAAACCTTCATTTAAGGAATACATTTCTAAACCTGGACAAATCATTATTACAATTGATCCTAAAATGTCATTTGGCACCGGCGAGCATGCTACAACTCAACTGGTTCTTCAATTGATTGAAAAATATATACACGGTGGAGAAAAAGTTTTGGATGTTGGTTCCGGAACTGCAGTCTTAGGCATTAGTACTGTTTTGCTGAGCGCAGCTTCTTCCCTTTGTATTGATAATGATGAATGGTGCGTTCTAAACGGTAATGAGAATGTTAATGCTAATTATCTTAGTAGTAAGGTAGAAATTCGGTTGGCAGAGATTAAGCAAATTGAAGAAAAAGAATTTGATCTAATCGTTGCAAATATTAATAAACATATTTTATTAGAAATTGCTGATGAAATAAAAATTAAGATAAAAAAAAATGGTACAATTATTTTATCAGGACTACTAATCTCAGATGAGAATGATATTGTAGAAAAATATACACAGCTTCAATTTAAGCTTATAGAAAAAATCACAATGGATGAATGGTGCGCACTGGTGTTTCAATTACAATAATAAAAACTAAAACCTGTCGAGTAAATTGATAATCGCCATTTGTTCATTTTCACTGAGTGAAGAAACCATTGTAGAAATGTTTGTATAATATTCAGGCAAAATAGATTCTATCTTATCTCTACCCGAGTCTGTTAGGTCCGCAAGAATAACCCGCCTATCTTCTTTCGAATGAGTTCTTTTTACAAATCCTTCTTTCTCAAGATTGTCAACAACACATGTAATATTAGCTCCTGTGACCATCATTTCATCACTGATTTTTTTCAATGATAAAGATCCGGATTTGTGAAGAATCTCAAGAACACCAAACTGTGGAGAGGTTAATTTTTGCTCAAACATTTGTTTTGCTTGAACTTTACGAAATTTATCGTTTGCTCTAGAAATTTTTTCACATAATTCTAAAGCAAGAACTTTTTTATCATTAAACATTACGGCCAATCCTTTCCATTATTTTCGAAAACTATGATAATTCGTGAATTTTGAATATTTCATCGTAATTTTACTAATAATAGCTAATGGATAATTTAATCAACGTTTTAGCAAAAATAAATTAATAAGGAGTTAAAAAGACATAAAATTTTTAATTTGGTTTTGAATAATAAAAAGTTTTATTGTTCACTAAAGTTTTATATAATATGTATGCGTTTGAATCTACAAACAGATAAACTATATTATCAAAATAAAAGAATGCAATTCTAAATCAATATTTATGATAAATAGAAAAGAATTTATAAAGTTTATTAACAGCTTAAGATTGAAAGAATTATCCCAAGAGTCTGTTATAAGTTATACACAACCAATCCTTGAAAAAGATTACAAAAGTTTAGTAGCTGATCTTATCAACAACCATGAAATTTCGTTTTATTGGTCTCAGCCGAATGAATCATTTTCATTTTTTGGTTATAAGGAATTTTTTTCTTTCCCGTTAGATAATTCAATATCAAAAAATAAATCATTAGGCGATCTCTCAAGGCGGTTTTATTCAAATATTCCCCAGAGATCAAAGCATCCATTATTTATTGGCGGAATAAAATTTCCTTCTTCAAAAAATGATTTAATGTGGAAAAATTTTAATTCAGAAAAATGGTTTATGCCTAAAACCCTTCTTCTCAAAATTAATGATGAATATTCGATTACTTTTAACTTCTCGCCAATCATTTTCAATCTTGACGATACAGATGATATAGTTGCTAGTCTAACTTCTGATCTAAAATTCAATTCAGAGAGAATGAATGATTCAGAACCCGAACTTTCTATAAAAAATCCTCTGGATTCTGAAATTCTTAACTGGTCAAATCAAATTGATAATGCTTTAAAAAAAATTTCTGATGGCCGATTAAGCAAGGTGGTTCTTGCAAGATATAAAGATTTGCAGTTTATAGAACGGCAGAATATTTTTTCTCTACTTCAGCGATTGGAAGAGAATTTTGAGAATTGTTATATGTTCGCTTATCGAAATGGTGATTCGGTATTTTTGGGTGCTTCTCCAGAAAAACTTTTTAAAATTTCAGATGGATATATTGAAACAGATGCACTCGCCGGTTCAATTTCACGGGGAATCTCTGTTGAAGAAGATGAAAATTTTACTGCCGAGCTATTATGCAGCAACAAAAATATAGCCGAGCATAAAAGTGTTGTTGATTTTTTTCTTAAACAGCTTACACCTGTTACTGAAAAAATCCTTTTCGATTCACAACCATCAATTAAAAAATACAGAAATATTCAACATCTCTATGCACAGATTAGAGCAAAACTAAAACAGGATACAAATTTATTTTCCTTATTAGAATTGCTTCACCCTACACCTGCAGTTTGCGGGACGCCAAAATCTGAAGCATTAAAAACCATAAATGATCTTGAAGATTTCGACCGCGGCATGTACGCCGGAGTTTTGGGTTGGTTCAATCTTGAAAATGAAGGTGAATTTATTGTAGGAATAAGATCCGCATTATTGAAAGAAGGATTCTTGCGTGCATTCGCCGGATGCGGAATCGTTGAGGGTTCAGAAAGTTTATCTGAATTCAATGAAACAGAATTAAAACTAAGACCAATATTATCTCTATTTACAAATGAAACTATCAATAAATCGTAATACTTTTTGGTGTGATGTTTTTGTCCACAGACTTGTCGAGCTCGGTGTTCGCTATGCATGTATCTCACCCGGTTCAAGAAGTACACCGCTGACTTTAGCGTTTGCATCTAATAAATCAATTAATCTTTTCCCAATAGTGGATGAACGCTCATCTGCATTTTTTGCACTGGGCATTGCAAAGAGCACTCAATCGCCTGTTGCTGTTGTAACAACATCTGGGACTGCAGTTGCTGAATTATATCCGGCAATAATCGAAGCATATTACCAGCGTATTCCACTAATTATTTGTACTGCCGACCGACCGCCAGCTCTTAGAAACAGCGGTGCAAACCAAACCATTAATCAACAAAATATTTTTAAGAATCACATCCGTTATTTTGCAGACGCAGGCTTACCTAATCTTAAAAACATAAATTTTATAAATGATTTAGCTGATAACCTGATTATAAATTCTAGTATAGCGGATAAAGGTCCCGTTCACATAAATTTTTCATTCGAGAAACCTTTTGAACCTAAAAGTTATACGGATAAGATTGAGATAAGTAAAATTCAAAAGACATTTTCAAAATCTTCTCTTGTTGTAAATAAGAAGAAACAAGCAATGATTGATTTTGATAACCTCATAAAAAAATTTCTTGGTATTGAACGCGGACTTATACTGGTTGGTTCTAAATATTACAGCAAAGATTTTACAAATAATCTTGTTCGATTTTCAAAAACTTTTGGATATCCAATATTTGCCGACGGATCATCTTCATTAAGGTTTGGAGACCATTCTAAAGAATATTTCATTGATAATTTTACTGCATTTGCCAGGGTTAAAAATTTCCAAAAATATTTTGACCCCAAATTAATCATTCAGTTCGGAGGAACTCCAACATCAAATGTTCTCCTTGAATTTTTTAAAAATTCTAAAGCAGAAAAAATATTAGTTAACGAATTCGGAGACAAGAACGATCCATCCCATACTGCAAAAAAAATCTTTGCGCTTAATCCTAATGATTTTTGCACTTCAATATTAAAAAATATTGGGAAAAATATTAAACGTGATAGTTGCTGGCTAATTGATCTTCAAGTAATGAATAATAAAGCATCTGAATTAAAAAATAAATTGATCAACAATGCTTACTTCCCTTTCGAGGGAAGAATAGCAAATGAATTGATCAAATCATTACCCATAAAATCAAATCTGATGGTCTCAAACTCATTGCCTATAAGAGATATTGATTTCTTTGCTTCATCAAATAATAAAAAGATAAATATTTTTTCAAACCGCGGTGCAAGCGGGATAGACGGAATAAACTCTACAGCGCTTGGTATTGCAAAGACATCGAATGATCCAACATATCTTTTAATCGGTGATCTAGCTTTTTATCACGATATGAATGGTCTTCATAATGCAATTAAGTACAAAATTCCACTAACAGTAGTTCTTATCAACAATAATGGTGGTGGGATATTCGAATCATTGCCTATTTCTAACTATAAAGAATTCCTTCTCGAAAATTTCATAACCCCATTGGAACTTGATCTTTCTAAATTAGTTAAAGCTTATGGTGGAAAATTTATCCGTATAAAAAATTGGAGAAACTTTAGCTCTGCCATCAGTTCTTCGAAAAAGAGTAAGAAGATTACAGTTCTTGAAATTTGTACCAATGCGAAAAAATCAAAAGAACAAAGAGAGAAATATTGGAAAGCAGTTTCAAACGAAGTAGATTTATATATAAATGAAATTAAAAGTTGACAATATTCAATTTAATCTTCTTATCAATGAATCCGATTTTAATAATGAAAAAACACCGATAGTTTTTCTACACGGATTTACTGGAAGAGCCGCCGATTGGCAATTTATCTTCAATAAAATTCCTCCGAAATTTTCCCCGGTTGCAATTGATCTTATAGGACATGGTAAAACTGAATCACCCGCAAATCCCGATTACTATTCTTGTCATGCTATTGTTCATCAGATTGATTCTATCCTTGATCAGCTTAATATTAAAAAATTTATTATCACCGGTTACTCAATGGGCGGAAGAGCCGCTCTTGCTTATAGTTTTAAGAATCCTCAAAAAATTAAAGCCGCAATTTTAGAAAGCACGTCGCCTGGAATTGAAGATTTCCGTCTAAAGAAAGAAAGGGTAGAATTTGATTTTTTACTTTCAGATAAAATAAAAAAGGAAGGTGTTGAATCATTTATTGAATACTGGTTCAATATTCCCCTTTTCGAATCGTTAAAAAAACATCCGTACTTTGGAGATGAAAAGAAATTGCGGAATCAAAATAGTACAACCGGATTAGCAAATATACTTTCAAGTTTTAGTACAGGATTAATGCCCAGCTTGTGGGAAAAACTTCCACAGCTCAAATTCCCCGTTCTTTTATTAAATGGTGAGTTAGATGAAAAATACACTGATATAAACAATGAAATGAAGAATAAACTGTCAAACGCAACACATAAATCAATTTCTGAATGCGGTCACAATGTTCACTTAGAAAAGCCAGAGCTTTTTACTAAATTTGTCGTGGAATTTTTGAACTCTCTCTAAGGCATTTATGAATTATAAATGGAAGAAAGCTAAAAAATATCAAGATATCATTTATGAAAAAATGGATGGTATAGCAAAGATTTCTATCAATCGTCCGGAGAAAAGAAATGCATTTAGACCGGAAACAACTAAAGAACTTTATGATGCATTTACAGATGCGCGCGAAGATAACAGTATCGGTGTAATTCTTTTAACCGGTAAAGGTCCGGCTAAAGATGGTAAGTATGCATTTTGTTCAGGTGGTGACCAATCAATTCGAGGCAACAAAGGTTATGTAGGAAAAGATGGCGTCCCACGATTAAATATCCTTGATGTTCAGAAACAAATTCGAAGTATTCCAAAACCAGTAATCGCTCTTGTTGCGGGTTATGCAATTGGCGGTGGACATGTACTGCATGTTGTTTGCGATTTAACCATAGCTGCGTATAATGCTGTCTTTGGGCAGACTGGCCCAAAGGTCGGAAGTTTCGATGGCGGATTTGGTGCAAGTTATTTAGCAAGAATTGTCGGACAAAAAAAAGCAAGAGAAATATGGTACTTGTGTCATCAATATAATGCTCAAGATGCTTTCGCAATGGGACTTGTTAATAAAGTAGTCCCATTAAATAAACTTGAAGAAGAAGGAATTAAATGGGCAAAAGAAATTTTAGAAAAAAGTCCGCTTGCAATTCGATTACTCAAATCCGCATTTAATGCAGAACTTGATGGTCAAGCTGGAATTCAGGAGCTTGCCGGCAATGCGACTTTGCTTTATTACATGAGCGATGAGGCACAAGAAGGAAGAAATGCATACAATGAAAAACGCAAACCTGATTTCAAAAAATTCCCAAGAGTGCCATAATTATTATGATCGAATCTCAGACAAATACAATTTCTAAATTTGATGCTTGGATACTTGCCAGCCGTCCAAGAACGTTAGCGGCAGCAGTCATGCCAGTTATAGTTGGCAGTTCCATTGCAATAAACGACGGCGTATTCCGTCCAATTGCAGCTCTTGTTGCTTTGTTATGTTCATTATTAATTCAAATAGGAACGAATTTAGTAAATGATCTTTTTGATTTTTTACACGGATCCGATAAAAAAGATAGAGTTGGTCCTCAACGCGCTACAGCTTCAGGTTTATTAACTAAATTTGAAATGAAAGTTGGAATATTTTTTACTTTTGGAATGAGTTTCATCCTCGGATTATATCTTGTTTATCTTGGCGGAGTTTTCATTTTACTAATTGGAATTTTTTCGATACTAGCCGGTATAGCCTACACTGCGGGACCATTTCCACTTGCTTACAACGGTCTTGGTGATATTGCAGTATTTATTTTCTTTGGATTTATTGGCACAGTAGGAACATATTATGTCCAAGCTAATGAAATTACTGCAATGGTGTTTTGGTCATCAATTCCTGTTGGCGCGCTAATAACAAATATTTTAGTTGTAAATAATTACCGCGACCGTGAAGAAGATCATTCAAACGGAAAGAATACTCTTGCTGTAATCTTTGGTGAAAAGTTTGCCCGTATTCAGTATGTTTTTTTTATGATAGTTTCATATGCCATTCTGTTTGTTGTTTATTTCACATTCAAAAAAAGTCTTTTGATATTTCTTCCTCTCTTTTCACTTCCATTATCTATAAAATTAATTCATATGATTTACACCTTACGCGGACGCGAATTAAACAAAACTCTCGAGCTGACGGCTAAACTTTCGGCTCTTTACGGTTTGCTCTTTGCAGCCGGAATTCTTTTATGATAATAAAAGATTTCAAATACTTTCCTTATTCACTTCAACTAAAAATTCCTTTTCAATCTTCAGCTCAAACAATAAAACAAAGAGATGGATTTATTATTTCTTTAATTGATGAATTAGGAAATCAATCTTTCGGTGAAGCTTCTCCACTTTCAGGATTTAGTATAGAAACTCATAATGATTTAATTCAAAATTTATCTGAGATAAGGTCTAAGTTTGTAGATTTTTTTTTATCAGAAGATCTTACAGCTATCAACAATCAACTTTCCACACTCAAGTTAGTTCCTTCGCTTCGTTTTGCACTTGAACAGGCAATCTTATCTTTAGTGATCAAAAGGAATAAAAGTTTTGTAAATCAATTTGTTGGAGCATTAAAATCTGAAATTAATGTTAATGCGGTGTTTGGATTTGGAGAAACCAATGAAATTTTATCGGCAGTCGAAGAAAAAATAAATGATGGTTATAACACAGTTAAAATCAAAATCGGCAGAAGCAACTTTGAAGATGATCTTAAATTAATTAGTATGATAAGACAAAAATTTGGAGAAGGAGTTAATCTCCGCTTAGACGTAAATGGAAAGTGGGAATTTGAAGAAGCAAAAAAATATTTAAAACTGCTCTCTCCTTTCAATATTCAATACATTGAAGAACCATGCAATAATTTGAGCAGCTTGATAAAACTTTCTGAAGTTTCACTAATTCCAATTGCTGTGGACGAATCAGCCTATACAATTGATGATTTTTTTGAGGTGATAAATAATTCTAATATTGAATTTATTGTTTTGAAACCGATGGTTTTAGGAGGATTAATTTCTTCATTGGAAATAATTAAAAAAGCTGAGAAAAAAAATAAAAAAATAATTATCTCCTCTTCATTCGAAAGCGCTGTCGGGAAAAGCGGATTGGCTTTACTTGCCGCAATTACAAATCATAATTTTGCACATGGGCTTGATACATCACGATTTTTTGAGAATGATATTTGCGCAGATCCGTTCATTGTAAAAGCTGGAAAGATAAATTTATCTCGTGAAAATTATCCACCACACTTTAATCTAAAATTCACATGATTACGATAAGCAATAAAGAACATTGGTTATTTGAACAGGCCTCCAAACATCCAAACAACAAAGCAATCCAAACGGAACAGGGCTTCATTTCATATCAAAAATTTTTCGAAGAGTGTAATCTCTCAGCTAATTATTTACAGACACATGGAGTTAAAGAAAATGATCATATAGGAATCTTATATTCACACAGTTACAAATTTTTCATAATAGTTAATGCATTATGGTTCATCGGAGCTATTCCTGTCCCATTAAATACGAGAAAGACAACAAATGAAATTGAAAATGAAATCCATCTTGCCGATATAAATATTTTGATTATTGATGATGCACTCAAATCACAATTTTCAACTTTGAATTTTAAGAACATACTTGATATAAACGTAATTAAGATACATGAAACACGAGATCACAATTTCATAATTCAAAATTCAAAATTCATAATTCATAATTCTGCATTAATAATGTTCACTTCCGGCAGCACAGGAAGCTCCAAAGCAGTTGTACATACATTCCAAAGTTTGTACGAAAGCGTGCTGGCACTGGATTCATTCGCTCAATTATCACCAAATGATATTTGGCTCGCCTCATTACCGTTCTATCATATCGGTGGATTTATGATTTTAATCCGATCCTTGATAGCTGGGAGTTCAATCGTATTTCCTGCATCAATAAAATTTGGAGAAATCAATCAAACAATCAAACAATCAAACCCAACATTCGTTTCTTTAGTACCGACAATTCTAGACCGCTTAATCAAAGGAAACATATCCCCAAATAAAAATCTTAAATACGTCTTTCTAGGTGGTGGACCTTTGCAAAATGAATTAATTATGGAAGCAGTAGAAAAATTATGGCCGATAGTAAAAGTTTACGGATCAACAGAAACCTGTTCTATGATAACAGCGCTTCATCCGGATGATATAAAGTCTAAACCGGATTCGGCAGGAAAACTTATTGGACATAATAAGATCAAGATAATTAGCAAGAATGATTTAGGTGAAATTGCTGTTTCTTCAAAATCACTCTTTCAAGAATATTACAACGATCAAATAACAACCAACAACAAGTTACAAAATGGCTGGTATCATACCAGCGATTACGGACGGATTGACGATGAAGGATACATCTACATCGAGTCGCGCAGAGATGATCTGATAATTTCCGGCGGAGAGAATATAAGTGCGTACGAGGTTGAATTAATTATAAGAAAGTACCCGTTGGTGAAAGACGTCTTAGTTTTTGGCCATCAAGATAAAACGTGGGGACAAATAATTTGTGCTGCAATTGTTTCAGAAACTATTTCAGAAGATGCGATAAAAGATTTTCTTAAAGAGAAAATTGCTTCATATAAAATTCCTAAACGCTTTTTTACTGTTGATGAAATTCCGCGTAATGAAATGGGCAAAGCAAATAGAATTGAATTATTGAAACAGCTTAAGCTAAGTTAGTTTTCAGTTTATCGTAACATTCCTTTGGTAACTCAATCTTCTTAAATTGTTCTTTAAGCACACACACATGAACGGTTTTGGCAATTGCTGCAAATGTGTCGTCATCTTTGTAGAATTTATAGCTTAATTCAAAAGAAGAATTCTTTAGAAGACTAACCATAACATCAATGCGAAGTTCGTCCCCCACTTTTATTGGTCTAACATAATCGGCTTCAGCATGAATGATGGGTAAGATGTATTCTTTATCAAAAAAATAATCTCTCTCGGTATGAAAGCTTCTCATCATATCTTCATATGCAGCATGAACATATTTAAATAAACTTGCGTAAAAAATAATCCCCGCGGGGTCGGCATCATAAAAATAGACTTTAACTTTTGTGGTGAACATAGTTTCTCTTTTTTTATTATTGCAAATTTAATCAACTCTTATCCATTTCACATTAACTTTTTTGTGATTAATTTGGTGCAAAATTTTATTGAATAAATGCGATTTATAAAAATCAAATACCTTTTAGCCATAATATTCTTTGCCATCTCGTATTTATTATCCGCTCAGAGTGAGATTAAAAAAGAATATTATTCAAACGGCCAACTTAAATCCGAAGGAGCATTAGTTAACGGTCTAAAAAATGGTCTTTATAAAGAATATTATGAAAGCGGTAAACTTTGGAAGGAATGGAATTTTGAAAACGGGAAAGAAGAAGGAGTTTCAATCTGGTACTTTGAGGAAGGTAAAAAAAGTATGGAGTGGAATTACCGCAGCGGAAAACTTGAAGGAAAATCCAAATGGTATTATGAAACGGGAGAACTTTGGGCAGAACCGGTTTATGTAAATGATATTCAAAGCGGCCCAAGCAGCACCTACTACAAAAGCGGTAAACTTCAAGCGATATGGAATTACATTAATGGCAAACTCAATGGCGAATCAAAAATATTTTTTGAGAACGGAAAAGTTGAAGTAGAACGTAATTATATTAATGATAAACTCGACGGCAAAAGCAAAGTATATTATGATTTTGGTACGATTGCATTAGATGCAAATTACAAGAACGATCAGCTCGATGGAATCTCCTATCTCTATTATCCAGATGGTAAAATAAAAGTAATAGATACTTACGAGAAGGGTCAGATTATCAAACGTGAACGTTTTGATTACGGTGCTAAAGTTAGCAAGGTAGAAGAGAATTTTGATGAGTATTGGGATGAAGGTACTTTGAAAAGACAAGTTACTTTTAAGGAAGGAAAACTTGACGGATTGATAAAAGAATATTACGTAAGCGGATTTATCAAATCTGAATTAAACTATAAGGCCGGTACTTTAGAAGGAGAAAGTAAATATTACAACGATGGCGGAACTATTGCGGAGATTGCACAATATATTAGCAATATGAAAAACGGTATATCAACAAAATTCAATAAAGAAGGTGTTAAAGTAGCTGAAGTAAACTATACGAATGGTTTGCGGGAAGGTTCTGCAAAAACATTTTATCCAAGTGGAGAAGTTGAATCAGAGCAGATTTACGGAAACGACAAACTAAACGGAATTATAAAAAATTTTTCCAAATCCGGAACCCTTAATGCTGAGGTTGAATATCAGAACGGATTAAAAAATGGAATTACAAAATATTA
Organism: Melioribacter sp.; assembly: GCA_023250955.1. GTDB lineage: Bacteria > Bacteroidota > Ignavibacteria > Ignavibacteriales > Melioribacteraceae > Fen-1258. The sequence goes on from JAHEZQ010000006.1 coordinate 28,370, forward strand.
TTTCCCGAGCGGCAACGTTTCTGATTTCCAGACTTATAAAAATAATCTGCTTGATGGAAGATGTTTTACGTACGATGAGAGTGGGAAGACTATTTCATCAACTGAATATAAAGAAGGTGAGCCGGTTAAATAATTTTTTTGATAACAAACTGATCCATAAACTCACTTCCGAATGCAAGTGACGGAGTGTAAGTTCCGGGTTTAAGAGTATTTTTCAAAACTCTTTCTACACTCTCAGCGGCTCCAATTGCAGTTAGATTATATCCTTCCATAACTTGATAAACTTCCTCAATCATTTTCCCTTTTGAATTTTCTACTCTGCCCCATACATACGTTTTAGTCGAATCGCGTTTTGATTTTACAGGTCCGGTTAAGATTTTCTTCATAAATATTGATACAATATTTTTTATTAAGGGTATCTTTAAAATTTTCAAGAAGAAAAGAACAAGTGATTTTAATTTAACCATTAGCCTCGGCAAAGCAATATAAACTTCTACATTGGGAATTTTTGTTGATTGATACGATGAATAAACATCGCCCCACGGAATTGAAAGTCCGCAAAACAAAAAATTTTTTATTTTAATATCAACCGTAAACTCGCCAATATTTGATTCGATCATTTTTCCATCACGCCGTATTCTTCCGGTTCCGCCAAGGAATTCCAGAGTTGTTAACCATGTACCTCTTGAAATTTTTCCGCCCTTGTTTGAAAAACCTAATTTCAAATTAGTTGCGTCTGGCATTTGTTCGCTTAATCTCTTTGCTAGACAATCAGTTGGGATAATATCAAAACCAACACTCGGTAGGAATACAACTCCCTTTTCTTTTGCTTTTTGATTCAGATAAAATGCCAAATACATAGCGGGAATTTCGCCCGTGATATCAAGGTAGTTGCATTTACATCTTAAACACGCTTCCATAATTTCTTTTGCAGTGAACTTAAACGGACCGGCACAATTTAAAACAGTATGTACTCCGTTTAATACGGCATCTAATTTTTCATTATCATAAAGATCAACAGCTCTATATTCACAATTATATTTTTGAGAAAGTTCTCTCAAGGCTGGTTCATTTCTTCCGGAAAGAATTGGCCTTATTCCTCTTGAAATTAGTTCTTCTATAATTAATTGTGCAGAATATCCATTCGCACCGTAAACCATTAATTTATTATTTAGTATTGCCATTTTAGTTGCTCATAAAATTTTTATTCTGAATATGGATTTATTAAAAAATTGAAGAGGTAACGCCAATATTATTTTCCTATTCAACTATTATTAATTTAGAAATTATTTTAGCAAAGTATTGGGATTTAAGTTTAGTGCTTCTATATCCTTAAAATAATTTACTGTCCCTACTTTTAATTCAACTGTTGAAGCATCGTCACAAACAATAATTGCTTTGGGATGAAGCTGTAATGCACTTACCGTCCACATGTGATTTAGTCCTTCTTCAACCACTTTATTCAGTGCCCTTGCTTTATTATGGCCGATTATTATTACTAAAACTTCTTTTGCGTCCATTACCGTTTTAACTCCAACTGTTAAAGCAGTTTTGGGGACTTTATTAATATCGTTATCAAAAAATCTTGAGTTGGCCATTATTGTATCCATTGTTAAAGTTTTAACACGTGTTAAAGAGCCTAAAGAAGAGCCGGGTTCGTTAAATGCAATATGTCCGTCAGGACCCACACCGCCGAGAAACAAATCAATGCCTCCAATACTTTTAATTTTTTCTTCATATTTCTCACATTCTGCTTCTAAATTTTCAACATTTCCATTTAAGATATTTACATTACTTTTTTTAATATCAATGTGACTGAAGAATTTACTCCACATAAAATAATGATAACTCTCTGGATGAGATTCGGGAAGACCGACGTATTCATCCATATTGAATGTGACTACATTTTTAAAAGAAATCTTTCCAGAACTGCAAAGCTTTATCAGTTCTTTATACATTCCAATCGGCGAAGAACCTGTAGGTAATCCAAGTACAAAAGGTTTTGACGGAGATGGATTAAATTCTAAAAGTTTTGATGCGACATAATTAGCTGCCCATTTCGAGACTAATTCATAATTCGGTTGAATTATTAATCTCATTTTTGCTCCTGAAGTTTATGAACAATTAATTTCTAATCTGATATCCCTCTTCGTATTCTTTCATTTTTTGTTAATTCAAATACCTTTGATAATAAATTTTTGTCGGCTTTAGTAAATTCAATCTTTCTTCTTGCCATTACTTTTTTTGCAACTTCAATTCCGTTATCCAAATTATAAGTAGTCATCGAATCAGCACCGCCCCATGCAAAAGAAGGAATATATTTTGGAGGAAACCCAGAACCAAAAACATTACTAGCTACACCGCAAACCGTTCCTGTATTAAACATAGAGTTTATTGAGGTCTTGGAATGATCACCCATTATTAGACCGACAAACATCTTTCCTGAATCAACTTGTTTATCGTTTATAATTACTTTTATGTTTCCGTAATTGTTCTTTAAGTCGCTGTTATTTGTATCTGCCCCTAAATTGCACCATGGTGAAATATATGAATGGCCAATAAATCCGTCGTGCTGTTTATTTGCGTAAGAATGAATTATAGAACCTTCAACTTCACCGCCCACTTTGCAGAATTCACCAATGCTGGTATTTTCATAAATTTTAGCAGCTATCTTAATCGTCGAATTATCGCCCACGAAACACGGTCCAACAATTACGGAATTGGACATAACTTTTACATTCTTACCAATATAAACCGGACCTTCCTCTGCATCTATAACAACTCCGGGTTTTATTACAGAATTTTCTCCGATAAAAATATTTTTTTTGTTTAATAAAACAGCGCTTTTATAAACTTTACCACGAATATTTTTTTGGGGGGGGTTGAGAAGAACAAAATCGGAGAGTATTTGTTCGCCATTGTTTGAAATCAAATCCCATGGGAAATTAATAATTGTCGCTTCACAATTTGCACTTTCAATTCCTTCGAAAAGATTTTTAGTAAGAACAGAGTCTAATTTTGAAATAATTTTTTTCAAATTATTACCGCTTAGTTTAGCAGCTACAAAAACATCTCCTGAATAATAAAGAGCATCTCCTTTTTTAGAAATCAGTTTAATTGTTTTCGAATTTAGAATTACTCTGCCGTTTACGAATAAACATGAATCGAGTCCGCTCAAATTATTTACTAATAAGTTCTTATTAATCTCTTTTACTTTTTCTTCAAGATACTTGCGACAATGCAGAAATATTTTAGCTGAAGGAAACGAATTTTCAATCTTTTCTCTTAATGTTAAAATGCCGCAGCGCAGATCATAAACAGGTCGCATATAAACAAGAGGTAATAGATTCTCATATTTTTCGTCTTCAACAATGCAAATATTCTTTATCATTTATTTGCCTTCTTTAATTGTTAATTTAAAATAGAAAAAAAAGATATCATTTAAATGACGTCCTTAATAAATACGTATTAAATCTTTCAATTCGCTCACAAACTCAATATCCATCTTAGGCAAGAAATAATTAAATTAATATTGAAAGAATGAGAAAATATCGAATTTGACTTGGTAAATCTTCTCGTCTTAACAATTTGTTAATCAATTTTTAACAATTTAGTAATAGGCAAATTCTATTATTGTTGTGGTTTTCTTAACAATTAACAAATAAACCATGTATAAGAAAAAAATTCTTTTCATTTGTGGATCGCTTAATCAGACTTCGATGATGCATCAAATCTCGCAGCATATGCAAGATTTCGATTGCTACTTTACGCCATACTATACCGATGGATTTATAAACTATCTAGTCAGTATCGGTTATATAAAATTTTCAATACTCAACGGCCAATTCCGGTTAAAAACGGAAGACTACATTCATAAAAATAATCTTCAACTTGATTACCGTGGAGTCAATAATGATTATAATTTGATATATACATGCGCCGATTTGATCATGCCTAAAAACATCCGCAAGAAAAAAGTAATTCTTGTTCAGGAAGGAATGACCGATCCGGAAACATTAATGTTTCATCTGGTCAAGTATCTCAAACTTCCGCGTTGGCTTGCAAGTACTTCAACTATGGGAATGTCGGATCAGTATACTTTATTCTGCGTTGCTTCCGAAGGTTATAAAGATTTTTTTGTCAGCAAGAAAGGTGTAAAGCCGGAGAAAATTATTGTGACCGGAATTCCGAACTTTGACAACCTGCAGCAATTCGCAAACAACGATTTCCCTCATAAAAATTTTGCACTTGTGGCAACCTCAGATGCACGCGAAACCTATAAAATTGAGAATAGAAAAAAGTTGATTAACGATTGCGTTAATATTGCAAGTGGCCGGCAGCTTATTTTTAAGTTGCATCCAAACGAAAATATTGAACGCGCAACGGAAGAGATTAATCAATACGCTCCCGGTGCACTTGTCTTCCCTAGTGGAAATATTAACCAGATGATCGCCAACTGTGATATTCTTATTACCAAATTTTCTTCAGTGGTTTATGTAGGAATATTGTTCGGCAAGGAAGTTCATTCCGCTTTTAATATTGAAGAGCTGAAACAATTGATGCCGATTCAAAACAATGGAACATCTGCAGAAAAAATTGCACAGATTGGAAAACATTTTCTCGAGTATCCACAAGCATCTTTAGATGAAATTCACACAAAGTTTGAATTAAGTTTGGTTAAACGGTGAAAATAATTACAGTCATACAAGCACGAATGTCATCAACACGGTTGCCTGGTAAAGTTATGCTGCCGTTATTAGGTAAACCTCTTTTGATTCGTATGATTGAACGTGTTAATTCGACACAACATGTCGGTGATGTAATAGTTGCAACTTCAACAAATCACGATGATGATGAAATCGAAAGTTTGTGTGTTCAAAACGACTTGATTTGCTTCCGCGGTCACTTAACCGACCTCTTAGACAGACACTATCAAGTTGCAAAGCAATTCAATGCAGATGCAGTAGTAAAAATTCCGTCCGATTGCCCACTTATAGATCCTAAAGTGATTGATAAAGTTATCGAGCATTATGTTGGTTCCGATGAGTTTGATTTTGTAAGTAATCTGCATCCGGCAACATATCCGGATGGAAACGATGTCGAAATATTTTCATTCGAATCGCTTGAGTGTGCTTGGAAAGATGCAACAAAAGATTACGAACGCGAGCATACAACACCATTTATTTGGGAACATCAAGATGTTTTTTCCGTTGGCAATGTTACTTGGGAAACCGGATATGATTATTCTTCTACTCATAGGTGGACAATTGATTTCCCTGAAGATTATGAGTTTATTAGAAAAGTTTATGATGAACTCTATTCAAAAAATCCCGCTTTTAGTCTAAACGATATATTAACTTTGCTTAAACAAAAACCGGAAATCGCAGAAATAAATCAGCAATATCTCGGCAAATACTGGTACGAAGACCATCTTAATGAATTAACTCACATTGACGAATACAAAAACAAAATCAAACGAAATGAATAAGAAAAAATTAAACGATCTTGAGCAGACAGCTTTACGTGTACGTGAACATATTATTCGAATGAGCGGCAACGGCGGATGTTTTATCGGTGCATCATTATCATGTGCCGACCTTATCGTTTACCTTTACAAAGAATTTTTAAATGTCTCACCAAAAAAATTTCAAGATCCAAACCGTGATTATTTTTTCCTCTCGAAAGGACACGATGTTCCTGCGCTTTATGGTACATACGTTGAACTTGGCTGGCTTGAAGAAGAGAGACTAAAGAATCATCTTAAAACGACCGACAATATTTATTGGCATCCAAACAGAAACATTCCCGGTATTGAGTTTCATTCCGGTTCATTAGGACATAATCTTTCTGTAGCAATGGGCGTTGCAATGGATTGCAAACTTCGTAAACAGAAAAATAAAATTGTCGTTGTTGTCGGCGACGGCGAACTTAATGAAGGATCTATGTGGGAAGCTTTACTCGTGGCATCTGCCTACAAACTTGATAACCTTTTGATAGTTGTTGACCGGAATCAATTTCAGGCAAATATGCAGACCGAAGATTTAATACCACTTAAACCTTTAACTAAAAAGTTTTCAGCATTTGGATGTTCAATTAAGAAAATTAACGGACATAATTTTGAACAGATGGAAAAAGCTTTTTCAAAAACTCCATTTGAGAAAAATAAAGTCTCCGTTGTAATTGCAGAAACGGTACGCGGTAAAGGATTACCCAGTATTCAGAAACGCGCTGATCGCTGGTTTGTAAATTTTAAGGAAGAAGAAATAGAACAATTATTAAAAGAGCTTCATGGCAGTAAAAAAACAAAATTAACTTCAGAAACCATTGTGGCGAGATAAGATGACTTACGAAGATTTAATATTTGAACTCATAAATAAAGATGACCGATATATGATTATGACTTCCGAGAATAGATCGGCGATGAGAAACATTACAACAAAAATTAAAAATAATTTTATCGATACAGGAATAACTGAACAAACATTAATCGGGATGGCAGCTGGACTTGCTTTACGCGGTAGAATTCCCATTGTTCATGCACTTGCAACATTTTTAACTATGCGCGCATTCGAATTTATTCGCACTGATGTTGGAATCGGAAATCTTCCGGTTAAAATTGTCGGGGCTGTTCCAGGATTTTTATCAGACGGTAACGGTCCAACTCACCAAGCAATAGAAGACGTTTCAATCATGCGCGGAATTCCGAATATAAATGTATTTTGTCCGGCAGACGAAGATGATATGCTGAAATGTTTGCCAAAAATTTTTGAATACCCTTCCCCATTTTACATCCGTTATAACAATACAAAACCAGTTGCGGAGCATAGCAAATTTGAATTTGGTAAAGCTGAAATGTTTGGTGAAGGAAAGGATGTAGCAATTCTTGTTTATGGATTTCTTTTCGGGCAAGCATTCAAAGCAAAGGAGATTTTAGAATCAAATGGTATTTCAGTTAGATTGATTAACATCCGCACACCAAAACCAGTTGATGAAAATGCAATATTGAAAGCTGTCGAGGAATGCAAGCTGATTGTTACTATCGAAGATCATTTTATAACTGGTGGACTATATTCAATTCTAGCCGAAGTACTTTTACGAAACAGAAAAACTGCCAATGTTCTTCCATTCGCTTTTATGAATAAATGGTTTAAGCCAGGTTTATTGAATGACGTTCTGGAGTATGAGGGATTTACTGCTAAACAGATATCACACAAAATTATTAAGCAATTAGCTGTTAGCCATTAGCCGGAGTATTTGAATGCCGAACAAAATAAGTTTAACAAACAATTTCCCCGAAATAAAAAAATCAAACGAGCTTTACAATCGTGCACTGGGATTAATTCCATCTGTAACACAAACACTTGCTAAAGGTCCAGGACAATGGATCAACGGAGTTGCACCAAAATATTTAGTAAAAGGAAAAGGATCTCATGTGTGGGATGCTGATGGTAACGAATACATTGATTACATGATGGGCGTTGGTCCACTATCGCTTGGTTATGCATATCCAAAAGTTGATGAAGCAATAAAGAAACAATTGGAAGATGGAATTACATTTTCGATGATGCACCCGCTCGAAGTTGAAGTTGCTGAAATGATTAGAAATATTATTCCGAACGCAGAAGCAATCCGTTACAGTAAAACCGGCGCTGATGCAACAAGTGCAGCAGTCCGACTTGCGCGTGCATACACAGGAAAAAATAAAATATTATGTTGTGGCTATCACGGCTGGCATGATTGGTATATTGCTGTTACAGCACGCAACCAAGGAATTCCTGAAGTTGTACAAGCTCTTTCTTTTACATTCAATTATAATGATATTGATTCCGTAAAGAATTCAATTGATAATGATGTTGCGGCAATAATTCTTGAGCCGGTTGTGTTCGCTGAACCGAAAGATAATTTTCTTCACAAACTTGCCGAGTTGTGTGAGCAAAAAGGGATCGTTTTGATCTTTGATGAAATGTGGACGGGATTTAGAATGGCTCTTGGCGGTGCGCAAGAATATTTTGGAATCACTCCCGATCTCGCTACATATTCAAAAGCAGTTGCCAACGGGATGCCGATCTCGATTCTGACTGGCAAAAGAAAAATTATGGATCTTGCCGATGAAGATATTTTCTTCTATACAACTTTCGGCGGAGAAGCTTTGTCTCTTGCGGCTGCAAAAGCAACAATCGAAGAATTACGTGATAAGAACGTTCCAAAGTTCTTAAACGACCAAGGCAAGAAATTAAAAGATGGATATAATTTAATTACAAATAAATTAGGATTAGATTTCACAAAAACAATTGGCTACAATTGGCGTTCGATGGCAACGTTTGATGAAAAAGCCGGTGATTCGCTAATTCAAAAATCTTTGATGCAGCAGGAGATGATAAAGCGCGGAGTTCTCTGGCAAGGATTTTTTAATATGTCATACTCTCACAGCAATACAGATGTAGATTATACGCTTCAAGCATTAGATGAATCTCTTTCTGTTCTGAAAAAAGCAGTCCAGGAAAATAAATTGAAAGAATCATTACGTGGAATTCCGGTACAGCCAGTATTTAGAAAGGTGGATAATTTTAATATGAAGCCGGTTAGAAAATAGTATAGAGTGAAGAACATAAAGTGCATTTAAGGAATTTATAGATGGAAATATTTTCACTTAAAAATAAAACTGCAATTGTAACCGGTGCATTAGGATTGATCGGTAAAGAACACTGCAAAGCATTAAGCGAAGCCGGAGCTAATGTTGTTGTAGCTGATATTGATGGATCAAAATGCTCCGAACTTGCAAAAACATTATCCACTGAATCAATTGGTGTTTCGCTCGATGTAACTAAAAAGGATTTGATTCAAAATTTTCGTGATAATGTTTTGAATAGATTTGGACACATTGATATTCTTGTTAACAATGCTGCTATTAATGATATGTTCGAAGATCCAAAAGCCGCAACTGAGCAATCAAAATTTGAAAATTATCCGCTTGAGCTTTGGCAAAAATCAATTGATGTTAATTTAACAGGAGTATTTTTGTGTTCGCAAATTCTTGGAACTGAAATGGCAAAACAAAAGTGCGGAAGCATCATTAATATTGCTTCTACATACGGTATTACTGCGCCGGATCAATCACTATACATAAAAAATGATGACACTCAATCATTCTTTAAGCCGCCGGCTTATTCTGCAACTAAAGGCGCCGTAATAATGTTTACTAAATATCTTGCAGCGTATTGGGGAAAAGACGGAGTCCGTGTAAATACTTTAACACCAGGTGGAGTAGAAAATAATCAAGATGAATTTTTTATTGAAAAATATTCTTCTAAAACCCCTTTGGGAAGAATGGCGAAGCCATCAGATTACAAAGGCGCATTAATTTTCCTCGCGAGCGATGCATCAAGTTATATGACTGGTGCAAATTTAATAGTTGACGGCGGATGGACTTGCTGGTAATTTTATAACTCAGTACTTAGGAATTTTATATGTCAAAGAAAAAACTAACTAAGAAACAGCTTTTAAAACGTGCTTCAAAAATTAAATTAGTGTTAGCAGATTGCGATGGTGTTTTAACCGATACAGGAGTTTATTACTCATCCCAAGGGGAAATGATGAAACGTTTTTCCATTCGTGATGGAATGGGTGTTGAGCGTTTAAGAAAATATGCAAATGTTGAAACCGGAATTGTAACAGGAGAAGACACCGAAATTGTCCGTGTACGCGCGAACAAACTTCAGATGAAAGAAATACACTTGGGTATAAACCGTAAAGATGAAGTATTCAATGAAATATTATCCAGAAGAAATTTAAAAGCAGATGAAGTAGCTTTCATTGGCGACGACTCAAACGATGTTACCATTATGAAACTTGCCGGCTTAACGGCTTGTCCTAAAGATGCAACCATGTTTGCTAAAAATATCGCAGATGTTATTGTTGACAGCAAAGGTGGAAATGGAGCGTTTCGTGATTTTGCCGAATTAATTATCGAAGCTAAGACAAAAAAGAAAGTATTTAGAAAGGATGATGATGCCAACTAAAGTTAAAATCGGAAATAAATTTATTGGTGAAGGTCAGCCCGTTTATATAGTTGCTGAGATTGGAATCAATCACAACGGTTCTTTGTCACTAGCAAAAAAACTGATTGACGGGGCTGTCTATGCCGGGTGTGATGCGGTTAAATTTCAAAAACGAACACCTGAACTTTGTGTCCCTAAGGACCAATGGTATATTGAACGCGATACACCATGGGGACGAATAACTTATATCGAATACCGTCACAAAATTGAATTTGGATTTGAAGAATTTCTTGAGATAGATGGATATTGCAGAGAAAAAAGAATTGATTGGTTCGCCTCACCCTGGGATGAAAACTCTGTGGATTTTTTAGAAAAGTTTAAACCTTTGATTTACAAAGTTCCTTCAGCTTCTTTAACTGATCATTCGCTTCTTCGAAAAATAAAAGCAACAGGAAGACCGATTATTATTTCAACCGGTATGTCAACAATTCAGGAAATAGAAGATGCTGTTTTCATTCTTGGTACAGAAAATCTTTTGATCGCACAAGCGACATCTACTTATCCGTGCCCTATTGAAGAATTAAATTTACAGGTAATCCAGAATTACAAGGAAATTTTCCCAGAGGTTCCGATAGGTTACTCGGGACATGAGACGGGTTTAGCGCCAACGCTCGCAGCAGTTGCAATTGGAGCAAAATTTGTTGAACGGCATATCACACTCGACCGTGCAATGTGGGGAACAGATCAGGCGGCATCCGTTGAAATAAGCGGTATGCAAAAACTCGTGCATGATATTCGCGATATTGAAAAAGCTTTGGGCGATGGAATAAAAAAAGTTTATGAGAGTGAGCATAAAAACATTGAAAAACTCAGAAGAGTAAAACCAAATATTACTGTTCCCTAATTATGCTGGAGAAAATATCAAATATTTTTTTTACTCTCTCTACATACGAAAGATTTTCCTATTCATTTATATTTGGCGCCGCTCTTCTTTTTATAATCCTTGAAAGATTATTTCCCTACAATAAAGATCAAAAAATATTACGTGAAGGATTTTTTAACGATCTTGCTCTTTATACAATTGCTCAGAGTTATATTCTCGGAATTATCATATTCACATTAATTATCAAAACCATTGATGCCTCAACCGGGCTTTCTCGCTTTCATTTATTTGCTGAAGTTCCTATTTGGATTCAACTAATCTTCTTCACAATAACACATGATTTATATATTTATTGGATGCACCGCTGGCAGCACAGCAATAAATACCTTTGGCGTTTACATGAAGCACATCACTCACCAAAAAAAGTAGATTGGCTTTCCGGTTCCCGCTCCCATGCTTTTGAAATTTTAATTAACCAGACAATAGAATTTTTACCGATTGTTTTGCTCGGCTCACCGCCGGAAGTGATTGCTTATAAAGGTGTGATAAGTGCGGTTTGGGGAATGTATATCCACTCTAACTTAAATATTCACAGTGGTGTTTTACAAAAAATTATAAATGGTCCAGAGATGCATCGTATTCATCATACAACCAGTAAAGGGCGGAACAGAAATTTTGCAACTAAGTTTGCAATTTGGGACTGGATTTTCGGAACTGCTTTTTTGCCGGAAGAAAAAGCAAATGAATACGGATTAAAAATTTTCTTCCCGAATAATTTTTTCAGACAATTTGTTTTTGCATTTAGAAGTTTTAAGAAGTAGGGGCTGAATACATTCAGTCCTTACAAATCGGAATGAATCCTACAAACCTTGAATCTGTTTATCTCCCGGATATTTAACAGTGTAAACCATTTTTTTAGAAATTGATTTCCACGCTTCAATCTCAACCATCCATTTTAATTTTCCGTTTTGCTGATCATAATTCGCACCGGATGAATCAATTAGTTTTACTTCAATGTCTTCATTCTTGGAAATTGGTATTTGATCTTCAACAATAATTTTAACTGCTGATTTTTTGTTATTCTTAATTTTAATATCGGATGCAAATGTTCTCTCAACATTACTGCTCAAAAATTTATCTTCCGAAAAATCTTTCAGCACTTCCCGGGAAATAGAAATATTCTGATCTCTTCCAAGAGAAAGTGTAAGTGTATCTTTTGTCGTTGCCGGATTAATTGTTGATTGCCCTACATAAGAATTTTCGAAATAGATGTTGGCTTGTCCTGGTAATAAATTATAATTTGCCCAATCGGTTAAACGTGCAACGAGAAATGCATTGTTGTCAAGCTTAGGCGCAGCATAATATTCATATTTTGCCGGTACGGAAAATTCCTGCAGTGCAACAGAATGCGGTTTATTATCTGATGGAATTGAGTATTTGATAGTGGGAGTAAATTCAACAGAGAGTTGAGTTTCAATTACTTCGAAATAATCTGCCATTGTTTCTGCTTGAGCAACTTCATCTTTAATTGACATTTGGGCTTGTGAAGCCACTGCATTTGATACAGCTCCGGCTTTCATTATTTCACGATATGCAACGGGCCGCATAAAATCAATGAACCAAGGGTAAAGTTCCGGCTTATTGTTATTTATGTTAGGATTTCTTGTTGAAAGAACAATCTCAATATTTTTCCAATTGAATCCGCTGTTTTGCCAAACATTTGCTTTGTAACTCAATTGTGCAGGTGAATTAATTTTATCAACTCTAACATCATAAGTAGGCTGCCATCCGGCATCATAAATCAAATATGACAGATCAATATCAACAGTACCGGAAGTTTTACCCGATACTGTTACTACAATTTCATTGGTCGGTTTATTTAATTGATTGTTCAATTCATTTAACTGATTTTGAATACGTTCAATATTTTTCTGAATTTTTTTTGAATTTATGGAAAGATCGAACATTTTGTTTTTTATTTCGGAAAGACGTTTCCGGTAGAACTCAGCCATTTTCTGTAATTCTGCAACCGACACACCAATTTTTTCATTCCCGATATTTTTATTAGCCAGAATTAAATCAATTTCATATTTCAGAACTTCTATTTCATTTTGATTGAATACTAATAACTTATTTTGTGATTCAAGCGAATCTTCCAGCATTTTTATTTGAGGGGTTTTTTCCATAGTGCGTAAATAATCGAATCGCTGAACAACGGACATAATGATTGCATCTCCTTTTGCGGAAATATTAATGCTGTTCCTATCAATGTTAGATGCCAATCCCGTAAAAACAATATCATTAAAACCTTTATCAACTTTAACACTTGCAAAATAACTTAGCTGTGCACCTCTTAAAAAAATTTTTACATTGGAAAGAGATGGTTTAACTAAGATATCCTCTGCAGCATAAAAAGCCTGCGATATCAATAATGATGTAATTAAAGTATAAATAACTTTTTTCATAATTAACCCCGCTCTGTTTGTTCAAAGATAATCAAACTCCTTCTTATACATAAGATGATTTTTTCTGTTCCCTAAAGATTGATGCGCAATATCATTTAGACTAATCACCTTTTTTTATAGAGTCACTTTCATTATTTTTCATGCGATTTAATTGAGGACTCACCTCATTTCATCTGATCTGTTAAGTATAATTATTGAGAATATGAAAAAAATATTAACCGAACTTATAAAAAAACATTTTGTTACAATTGTTGAAAATTGGGCAGCCCAGCTTATTAAAACCAGTAATAAGCTTACCGATATACAAATCCACACTTTTGTTGAACAGAGTCTTAATACAATTTTAGATGTAATGGAAACGGGTGATTACAGTTCAGCTGATCAATATTTAATTGATATCTATACACTATTCTCAAATTCCAATTTAAATCTTTTTGAAGTTAGTCTACTTTTTAGTAGTGGAAGATTCGCTGTAGTCAATTGTATTGATAAAGATAAGGCAGAGAATACTGATCCTATAATCTTATTAGGTTTCTTTGATGAACTGATAGAGAAAATCTACGCGCGTTACGGAATGCTGCATCAGGAAACTAAGATGAAAGAGCTGGAAGGAGACCGTGACCGACTTGCTGCAAAACTTGAGCTGAATAATCAATATTTAAAAAATATATTATACACGTCAGATCAGGCTATAATGATAGTTGATGATAACGAGATTTTTATTTCATGGAACAAAGGTGCTGAAAAAATATTTGGTTATTCAGAAAGTGAAGTTATTGGAAAACCTTCTTCACTTCTTTTACCCGAAGGGAAAAGATTTGTAGACGAACTCAAAAAAATTCAAAATGATGTTAAAAGAAACGGGCAATCTTTAATTCTCGAAACTGAAAGAAAAACCAAGAACGGCGATATTATAAGTGTAAGATTAAGTGTATCAAGATTACCGAATAAAAAAAATGAATATGCCGGCCGTTCTATTATCATAAAAGATCATACGGAATTCAAACGTCTTCAAGCGCAAATCGATCAATCAGAAAAATTAGCAGTAATTGGACAAATAGCTGCCGGTGTTGCTCACGAGATTGGAAACCCGCTAACTTCAATTTCTTCTCTTGTACAAATACTACAACGAAAAAGTCAAGATTCATTTATGAATGAACAACTTGTTAACATCAAAGAGAACATTGACCGTATTACAAAGATTGTTCGCGAACTGGTGGATTTTTCCCGCCCGCCCAGTTACGAGACATCTGCTCAAGATATTACCGATGTTATTAAAACTGCATTAGGGATTGTAAAATATGATAAGCGGGTTCGTAAAGTTAATTTTGAAACTGATTTGAAAACAAATCTTCCAAATGTAAATATAGCCGCAGACCAGCTTCTTCAAGTATTTGTAAATATTCTGATAAACGCACTGGATGCAATTAAAGGCAACGGAATTATTACAGTTAAATCGAATTTCGATTTAAGGAATATTTATATTGAACTAAGCGATGACGGATGCGGTATGGATGATGCAATATTAGAAAAAATATTCGATCCTTTTTTTACAACAAAAGAAGTTGGCAAAGGCACCGGGCTTGGTCTTTCTGTTAGTTACGGAATTATTAATAGATTTAACGGTGAGATAAAAGTAAAAAGTAAATCAAATGAAGGAAGTACATTTACAATAATTCTTCCAATTCATAACAACTGACGGAGAAATAATGCCGGCAAAAATTCTAGTAGTTGATGACGAGAAACCAATACGCGATTCATTAAAATTAATTTTAGATGAGGAAGGTTATTCCACAGCTGTTGCAAGCGATGGTGAGGACGCACTTCAAAGACTTCAAAAAGATGTTTATGATGTTGTAATTACAGATATTAAAATGCCCCGAATGGACGGAATGCAACTTTTAGAATCCGCTTCTAAGATTTCACCCGAAACCTTTTTTATAATAATGACAGCTTATGCTTCAGTTAAAACTGCGATTGATTCCCTACGCCAAGGCGCTTATGATTATTTAATCAAACCGGTCGAGTTTGATGATGTGATTATACGCGTAAAACGGTTGATTGAGTTTAGAAAACTTGCCGCAGAAAATAAATCTTTACGTCAAAGAATATCGCTTGATACAGGATTTACAAATCTGATCGGTAGAAGTGAGCCGATGAAAAAAGTTTTTGAATTAATTAAACATGTTGCACCAACAAATTCTAATGTTCTGATCTATGGCAAAAGCGGAACAGGAAAAGAACTTGTTGCAAAAGCAATTCATCACAACAGTAATAGAAAAGAAAAAATATTTCTCCCTATAAACTGCGGTGCAATCTCTGAGAATCTAATTGAGAGCGAACTTTTTGGACATAAAAAAGGTGCGTTCACCGGTGCTACAGATGATAAACTTGGACTTTTTAAAGTTGCTGATGGTGGAACACTATTCTTAGATGAGATTGGTGAACTACCAATTAATTTACAAGTAAAACTTTTACGTGCAATAGAAGACAAAGAATTTATTCCAGTAGGTGGTGTAAAATCCGTTAGTACAGATGTTAGAATAATTGCTGCAACAAACCAGGATTTATTTGAACGAACCAAATTGGGCGAGTTTAGAGAAGATCTTTTTTACCGCTTAAATGTAGTTGAAATAAAACTTCCCTCACTCAATGACCGTAAAGAAGATATTCCGCTTCTCATCAATCATTTTATTGAAAAATATTGTAATGAAATGGGTAAAAAAATCCTTGGTGTTGATAATGAAACGATGAAAGTGCTTTTGTATCATGATTGGCGCGGCGGCGTTCGTGAATTAGAAAATGTAATTGAGCGTGCTGTAATTTTTGCCGGGAAGGAATTTCTTACTGTTGATGATCTTGCAGAACACATTAAAGGAAATACCCAGCTTGGCTATCCAGATTCCTTAAAAGATGCATTAAGAGATTTCGAGCGGGAACATATTCTTAAAACAATCAGAAAATTCGATTATAATAAAGATGAAGCTTCTAAAGCTTTAGAGATCGGTCTATCATCGCTTTACAGAAAGATGGATGAGTTGAATATTCCTACAAAGTCATCAAAAGAGGAAGAATAAAATTTTTGTGTTGTAATTTAAAACTCTAAGCTTACCCCAATCGAAGGCAGTATTCCAATTGATGATTGATTATCTATCTGACCCTTACGATAATCCCAGCGGATCGTATTAGTGTTCTTGTTGTTGTAGATGTTTTGTATGTCAAAGTATGTTATCAATGACCAGCTATCAAAATCCCATCTTCTATCAACACGAAGATCTAAAGAGTGAACAGCTTTGAAACGTTCGCTATTGTAATTAGCAACACTCTGTGCACCATTGCTGTTAAATGGTGTATATGGATTGCCTGTGGCTAATCTAAATCTGATTGAAGCTTCCCACTTTTTATTAAAAATATATCCGCCCGTCAAATTTACAATCCAATTTTGATCGAAGCTGCCAACACGTTTAATTCCATCAAGCGCGGTGAAGTAAGATTCGCTCCATGTTAAACTGAAAATTCCATAGAACGGAGTGTCTGATGATTTTTTTTGCAAAGAAAATTCAACACCGTAAACTTCTCCCGATCCGGCACTGGAGAGTTTTTCCAATCCGAAGGAGGCAAAATTTTCGTCGCCTCCGCCAAAACCAGCACCCGTATTAGCTAACACCAGATAGGGGCGCAATACACTTGCCGGATAATTTTTGTAATCTTTATAAAATCCCTCCAATTTCATCCTTATATCATCATACAATCTTCTTTCGTATCCCAATACAAACTGATTTACCTGTACAGTTTTCAAATTTTTATTTGATTCATCTGCCACCAGCCAAATATATGATGGACTCTGATGATAAATGCCCGCGCTGAAATTTATATTTGCAAGATCACTGAACATGTATGCAATCGAAAATCTTGGGCTGATATAGAAACTTGTATTTATCTCGCTGAAGTAATCTTCTCTTACACCAATATTGATTCTTAACCGTTCATACATTGTGTTTGAGTATTGTGTGTATAATCCAAACTTTGTAAAATTCCTTTGCGTGTTTAGCGACGTGATATTTAATTTCTCACCAAATGTTGTTAAAAAATTTGCAAGTTTTATATCAGCAGAAAATTTGATCAATTTTGCAGAAACTCCAACATTTAATTCAGAAGAGGTAGAAAGTTTATAAATCAGGTCACCTTTTAATTCATTCTCCCCTTCCCGAGATTTATTTAAGAAAATAGGATTGAGCAAGGTATCAGCTGTGAAGAATCAAAGTCAGTGAAATTTCTGCTAAGAGTTAAAGTAATAAATCCTTTCTCAAAAAGATGACGGTATGATAGTCCGGTGACATATGCGTTTTGATTGGAACCGAGTATTCTGGAATTCTCATACAGATCTTCTGAGTCTTTGTTGTTAAACTTTACATTATCGAATGCGCCTATGAACAAATATGAAATACGATTCTTCTCATCAAGATTAAATGTAAATTTTGTAAGCGCATCGTAATACTCCGGCACAAAATTGAAGCCAGCAGCGTTAAAAATAAAATCGAGATAACTTCTTCTTATTGAAAAAATAAAATTCCCTTTTTGTCCAACCGGTCCTTCCAAATTTAAGCCGAATTGCGAAGCGGCAATTGTTCCTTTCCCGCCTAGATGATCTTTCCTTCCATCCCTTAAGTCAATTGACAGTACAGAAGAAAGTTTATCGCCATAGAGTGAAGAGAATCCTCCGCTTGAGAAGCTTGTCTCACGAACAAAATCTAAATTTATGAAACTGATCGGTCCTCCCGTTGCGCCCTGGCTTCCAAAGTGATTAATATTAGGAACAATGAACCCATCTACTATATAAAGGTTCTCTGAAGGCGCACCGCCTCTTACAATCAGATCATTTCTACCGGCACTTGCTTGTGCCACCCCCGGTAAAACTGAAAGAGCACGAACAACATCTTCAAATCCGCCTGGCGCACGCCTGATTTCTTCATAACTCAGATTAGTCACACCGCTTATTTCACTCGGATCCATTTCAAAATAATCTGAGCGGACTGTTATTTCATTTAACTCAATTAAAGAAGATGTCATTTTAATCAGAATAGATGTAGGCTTTGCACTATTAACTATTATATCAGATTTTATTAAAGTTTTATAACCTATAGCAGAAACTTTTATTTGATATGAGCCAATTTCAAGACCCGATATTCTAAACTCCCCCTCAAGATTTGTTGCGGATCCAAAGCCTGTTCCTATAATAAGTACATTAACCCCGGGAATCGGTTCTTTTGTAACTTCATCTTCTACTGTACCGACAATAGTTCCTTTTGAATTTTGACCGAATGAATTTGATATGATTGTTAAAGAGAATAATAAGATTATTATGTATTTCATTCTATTTTTGAATTAGTGATAGATAAATTATTAACATGATTACTCACAAATTAGTTTCTAAATATAATTTTTTTGTTACTCAACACAGAATACGAGATTAAGATTAATTTTATTATATTTGATTTAGTACTCATCAAATTGCGAGAGGAATGGAACCGAGCAAGATTGATTTGAAGACCCTAGAGAACTTTAACAAAGGCCTTAACGGTATATTTTTTACCGTCAAGTATTTCAACGGTTCTGATGAAAACTATGTTTCTGATTCTGTACAAATTATTACCGGATATTCCCCCTCGGAAATAAAAAAATTTCCAGAAAATCATTATTCATTAATTACCCCTGATGATAAACCAAGAATAGCTAAAGAGCTAATTGAATTTTATAATAATGATAAACTCAACACGCTCGATCTCACCTATAAAATCAAGAACAAAGACGGAAAAGAGATTTGGTTAAAAGAATCAATCAATGTAGAAAGAGCAATAAAAGGTTCTACAATTGTTGCAGTTAAAAGTGTTATACAAAATATAACTGATATAAAAATCAGTGAGTGCGAATTGCAAAAAACCAGTGATGCACTAAAAGAAATTAATACAACTAAAGATAAATTCATTTCTATTATATCACACGATTTACGCGCCCCGTTTACTACTTTGCTTGGATTTTCAGAAATTCTACTAAACGAACAGGATCTGACTGAAGATGAAAAAAATGAATATTTGCGCTACATCTATGATGCATCAAAAAGCCAGCTTGAATTAATCAACTGTTTACTTGATTGGTCGCGTTTGCAGACCGGAAGAATTAAAATTGATCCTGTTCGCTTGAATGTTAAGTCAATGGTATCTACTGCAATTACGCCTCTAACTGGTGATGCAGTTCGAAAAAATATTGATGTAAAAATTGATATTCCCCCCGATTTAAATATTAATGCTGATGAGCGTTTAATCAGCCAAGCTGTTTATAATCTTACGAGTAACGCAATCAAGTTTACACCTGAAGGTAAAGAAGTGATGGTTTCATCAAGCCGCTTTAAGGAAGGAATGATTGAAATAGTTATTAAGGATGAAGGTTTAGGAATTGCTGAAGAGAATCAAACAAAGCTTTTTAAGATTGATCAAAAATTTTCTCTTGTTGGTACTACAGGTGAAAAAGGAAGCGGACTTGGTTTAACTCTTGTAAAAGAAATTATTGATAAACACGGCGGACAAATTTGGTTTTATACACAGTTAGGCGAAGGAAGTGAATTTCATTTTACCGTAACTGAATCTAAAAATGTTATTCTTTTGGTTGAAGATGATAAAGAAATTCAGACACAATACAAAAATATTATTGAACAAGCTTTGCCAAATTTTGAAGTCAAATTTGCCGATAACGGTTATCAAGCAATCGGATTATACCATGATCTTATTCCTACAATTATTATTACCGATCACGACATGCAGTTAATGAACGGAATTCAATTAGTGGAAGCTATACAGAAAAAAGAATCTAATAGAACTGTCCCGATTATTGTTATTTCGGAAATTATAAATGAGGATATTTCCAAAAAATATAATAAGCTTGGTGTTGATAGACTTATTACTAAGCCGGTTGATAATGATAAATTCGTTCAAATGATAAGAGAATGTTTGTACTAAAATTTGTCGATCTAATATATCGTCTGGTTGTATTACTACTGCCGGGAAAAGCGGCATCAAAATTCTAGAAAAGTAATTCTTCAATCCTACATGCTTCAAGCAGATCAGATTATTTTTTAGTAAATTGAATTATCATTACACACCCAAATTATGACGAATTATGCTTGATCAAAAAGATCTTAATGATTTATCCATCGGTGATGATTTTACAATGTTTCTTATCGTCACCAAAAGTGAAGTTAAAACTTCTATAAATGGAAAACAATTTCTAAATCTTGAACTGCGCGATAAATCTTCTGCACTTCCATCAAAAGTTTGGGATAATGCTGAAGTGTATTCAAAAAAATTAAAAGAAGGAACTGTTGTAAACGTTACAGGACAAATAGAAGATTTTAAAGGTGCTTTGCAGATCAAGATCGGAAAAATTAGTCCAGCAAAAGAGAGCGATAACGTTAAGCCAGAAGATTTTCTACCCAAATCTCAAAGATCGCTTTCCGAAATGTTTAATGAATTAGACCAAGTTATAGCGTCAATTAAGAATCCATTTCTTAATCAATTGATAAAAATAATATTAGCAGACGGTAAGCTTGAAAAATATTCTAAGGTGCCTGCAGGAAAAGGATGGCATCATGCTTATATTCATGGATTATTGGAACACACTTTAGAAATAATTAGAATCTGCGAATTGATGTGTTCAATCCACCTGGAGTTAAAAAGAGATCTCTTGATCACCGGTGCACTTCTTCATGATTTCGGTAAAACAGAAGAACTTACTTACGATTCCATTTTTGATTATTCAGACAAAGGAAAATTAATTGGACATATCGTAATAGGTGCTTTAGAAGTTGAAAAAACTGCTGCATCAATTCAAAATTTTCCTGAAGATTTGAAAGATC
This sequence comes from Melioribacter sp., assembly GCA_023250955.1. Classification (GTDB taxonomy): domain Bacteria; phylum Bacteroidota; class Ignavibacteria; order Ignavibacteriales; family Melioribacteraceae; genus Fen-1258. Next base: position 49,625 of record JAHEZQ010000006.1, read on the forward strand.
AATTGATACATTTGATACTTAGTCATCAAGGTAAATTGGAATTTGCTTCACCTGTTGAACCTCGTACTCTTGAGGCAATTGTACTTTATCAGGCTGATGAATTAAGCGCTAAAACAAATGCATATAAAAAAGCAATCGAAGCAGATAAAAACAAAGGAGGAAGATGGACTAGATTTCTTCCGCTTGCAAATACTGCTTTATATATACCGGATGAAAATTCAGATTAGTAGAATTAAATTCATTAATCAGCCAACTAACAAGGAACCATATCATGAAAAGAACAAACTATTATTTCTTTTTCATATTCCTTATCACTGCTTTATTAAGAGTCCAGGCACAATCATTGGATGCTCTTCTTGAAGAAGGGGAAAAATATTACAAACAATTCAATAATGAAAAAGCTCTTGAGGTTTTTAAAAAAGCTGAGAAGATAGATGCAAATAATGCCGAAGTACTTTGGAAATTATCACGTACTTATGTTGATATTGCCGATCGTATGCCTACAAGTACGGGTGAACAAGAAGATGCTCAGTTAGCAGTTTTTCAAAAAGCACTTGATTACGCCGATAAATCAGTTAAACAAAAACCGGATCTGTCTGCAGGTTTCTTGCGCCGTGCAATTGCAAATGGCAAAATTGCTTTGTTCAAAGGCGTATTCTCTGTTGCCGGTGTTGTTAATAGTGTTAGAGCTGATGTTGAAAAAGCAATTCAATTAGGTAACGGTGGAAATTTTATTCAGGGTGTTGCCCATTACGTTTTAGGAAGAACACATGCTAAGACTAGTGAGAAATGGAAGCCGGCAAGATCTATTCTTGGACTAGGTTGGGCTGATAACGAAATTGCTCTTACTGAATACAAGAAAGCAATTGAGATCTATCCTGGTTACATGATGTTCTATGTTGATTATGCTAATTCATTAATCCGTGAAGATGACTACAAAACTGCACGCGAGATGTTAAATAAGGCACTCACTTGTCAATTCCAACATCAAGATGATGAAAAGAGATTAGCCGAAACAAAGAAAACTTTGAACGATATTAAGGACGAATAACTAGTTTGTCATTCTTCGTCCTCCATATTAAGCGGAGGGCGAAGAATCTCTTAACAAAAACTTCATGTAAATTTCATTTTTGTCAATGCAATTCAAACAAGAATTTCTAGACAAACTCAAAGACGCAAAAAAAATTGTGTTTTTCACCGGTGCGGGAATTTCTGCAGAGAGCAACATTCCAACATTCCGCGGTAAAGATGGAATTTGGAACAAGATGAAGCCGGAAGAACTTGCTAGCTTTGATGCCTTTATTCGCAATCCCGATCTGGTTTGGGAGTGGTATCAACATAGAAGAAATATCGTTAATAACGCTCTACCGAATGCAGGACACACTGCAATTGCCGAATTAGAAAAATTTTATGATGTATCAGTTGTAACACAAAACATAGATAATCTGCACAGACGTGCTGGTTCAACAAAAATATTTGAACTGCACGGCAACATCGAAAGAAATTTCTGCATCGAGTGTCACACTTTTTATAATTCTCCGGAACTTGAAATAACTAACACCGCACCAAAATGTAAAAAGTGCGGTGGACTTGTTCGTCCAGATGTTGTTTGGTTTGGCGAGATGTTGCCTCAAGATGAATTTAGCGGAGGAGAAAAAGCTGCCGAGTGGAGCGATATTTGTTTTGTTGTTGGAACCAGCGCAGTTGTTTATCCCGCAGCATACATTCCAATAAGTGCAAAGAGAGCCGGTTCTTTTTTAGTTGAAATTAATATTGAACCAACAGAATTATCGAGGTATGCGGATTATTCCTTGTTTGGAAAAGCCGGAGAGATATTACCAAAGATTGTTGAAGAGGTTAAAAAGATTAAAAGTTAAATTTTAGTTTCTTCTTCCGCATAACTATTTTCAGTTTCCAAAACACGTATTTTAATTGAGTGAATATTCTGTGGAAGTTTTGCTGACCTAATTCTATTAAGTAAATAAATACAAATATTCTCTGCTGTTGTTTCAAAATCTACTACTACTTTACGAGAGTTAAGTTTATCAAGTGCTTCAATCATTTCAAAATCTTTCTTGTAAACCATAAAAGAATGATCTAATTCATCGAGAATTGGTTCAACTACTTTTTTCAAATCGTAATAATCCATTACCATTCCGTTTTTATCCGGATCACCAGTTAATTCAATCAAACATTTGTAAGAATGCCCGTGAAGGTTTTTACATTTGCCTGTATGAAAAGGAAGACGATGCCCCATTTCCCAAGTAAACTCTTTTGCAATTTTCATTAAACACCTTTTTTGCTTGGTTCCCAAATAAATTTATGCGCTTGTAATTGAAATCTAACTTGAAGATTATCATTTAAAATCCATTCTACAAGTTTTGCAGGTTCGAGTAAGCTGAAAACCGTCGAAAATAAAATTGAACATTTTTTAATCACATTATATTTGTTGATAATCTCTTTTGCCCATTCATAGTCTTCGAATGTACCGATTACAAATTTTATTTCATCGGTTGATTTTATAAAATTTAAATTATCGTACAAATTTTTTTTCATCATTTTACTTGATGGACATTTCAAATCTAAAATGATCATTACGCGTTTATCAACATTTTGGATTGGTAAACTTCCGCCGGTTTCTAGCATAACATCAAAACCTTCATCACATAACTGTTTTATCAACAGTAAACATTCATCTTGAAATAAGGGTTCGCCGCCAGTTATTTCAACTAATTTGCAATTATATTTTTTTACTTGATCAATAATTGCCTCTATAGTCATATCACTTCCATCATAGAATGCATATTCCGTATCGCAGTAAGAACATCGAAGATTACAGTAGGTTAATCTAACAAAGACGCATGGCAGCCCGGTTTTGGAGCTCTCTCCTTGGATTGAGTAATATATCTCGTTGATCTTGAGCATAAATGATGTAATTCATCCTTAAAGTGGCGCAAAGATAATAACACTATGTTTGAGAAAAAAGTAAATCATCTCTAAGTTTGATTTGTTAACCCTTGAGTGCTATATTTACACCCGATTTTCAATAAAATAAGGTTTTATTAATGGCGCATCACAAATCAGCTAAAAAAAGAGTTAGATCAACAAAAAAACGTGCAGAGAGAAACAAAGCAGCTTTAACTAAAGTTAAAACGCTTGTAAAAAAAGTATTAGACTTAAAAGACACGGCTAAGGCACAGGAATCTTTGAAAGAAGCAGTTGCTTATCTAGATAAAACAGCTTCAAAGCGCAGAATGCATAAAAATACTGTAGCCAGAAAAAAATCTGCTCTTACAAAACACGTCAATAAATTAACTGCAGCTAAGTAATAGTTCTAAATTTGAAAATGAATAGCAGGGCAACTCGTAATTAGAGTTGCCTTTTTTTTTATAAATCTTGTACAGCTTCAATACCCTCTGCCTCGGGCAAAATATATTTTACATTGAAACTATCCGTTTTTACACGACTCGGTCTGGATATTTTTTTTCTTAAAAGAATTGAATGTTCAATTAGAATATTATTTCCAACATCCGATCCATAAATGTATGTGAGTCCTTTGATAACCACATGTGATCCAATTATAGCCGGATACTGATCACTCCCCGTAATTCTAACACCGGATTCTATTCGTGTGTTTTCACCAATGGTAACACTTCCTTTGATTGTATTACTAGAATAAATTTCAACATTATTACCGATAACAATAGCTTGACCGTAATAACATGAAATTTTCGTATTCTCCCTTACTGTTACATTCTTGCCAAATCTTATATCCCCTTCTAAAAAAACATTCTTTGACATAACTAAATTATAATTTAGCTTAACGCCATTACCGATATAAACTCCCTTGCCGATATTAATATCTAACGGTAATCCTTGCTGATCCATTTTTAAAATTTCATCAACTACATTTTCTTCAATAAAAAAATCATCTTCATCTTCAATGGTGATAATATCTTTCAACCTTTCGTATGTCAGTTTACGAGCTTTAGCATCCATTTCTTTTAAAACGGATTTATTATTGAAACCCATGAGCACATACTGTTCTTTAGGACTAATGGCTCCAACTGAATAGCCGTTGTTATTAAATAGTCCGATTAAATCCGTAAGATAGATTTCGTTTTGAACATTGTTACTCTGAATTTTGCTTATAAGATCATTCAACGGTTTAAACTTAAAAGCATAAACACCGGAATTAAATTCTCGGTTTTCTAAAAGCTCTTTTTGAGTAAACTTATAATTTCTTTTGCTATAGATTGTTGTATAAGGTTTTTTCTTATCAAGATTAAGTATGTCTTTGTATTCAAGTATTTCAATTACCTTATTCTTGTTTTTCGATTTTATACCCATTACATCTTTATCCTTTACACGTAATATCCTACCATAATAATTATCTTCAACAGCGCCTTCAAAAATTCCGGTTAAAACCATCATATCGGCGTTTAATTTTTCAAACTCTTCTTTGAAAAATTTTACTGTTTTTGCATCAATTAAACCCATATCGCCCGGGAAAATGTAAACAGTGCCGTTATAATTCTTGTCTTTAATTTTATCAAGTGCAATTTGTACCGCATGACCGGTTCCATTTTGAATTTCTTGATATGCAAATGAAACTGTTTTTTTCCCCCCGATCGTTTTAATTACATCTTCAGCTTTGATGCCAACAACAATAATTATATTTGAATTGGTCAGTCCTTTGTTGCATGCATTATAAACACGTTCTACAGTCGGTACTTCCCAAATTTTATGAAGCATTTTTGAGGTTTGAGATTTTATTCGCTTACCATGTCCGGCAGCTAATATTATTGCGGTCTCTTTATTTTTATATTCAAATGGAGATGAGTATGATTCAACAGTACTAAGAACCGACGAAGGATTATTTGATTCCAATTTATAACCTCTAAATTATTAATTGTCCCCGCACAAATTTAATAATAATCGGATTATTAATCGAAGAAACTGTTAGATAGTTGAATAGTTCCCATTCTTGCTTCTTTATTCTTCCGCTTAATATTATTTTTGAAGCAACCTTCTGGCGGAGTAAATATGACAATTCATTTTATGTTACCTAGACCAATCAAATTATTAATCTCGTTAGTTTTGTTTTCCTTCATACTTGGATTGATTCCGGTTTCTCCGGAAGAAGGAATGTATCCTTTAAGTGAGATAGATAAAATTGATCTGCAGAAAGCCGGATTAAAAATTGATCCTAAAGAAGTTTATAATCCTAATGGAGTTAGTCTTGTGGATGCGCTTGTAAGTCTTGGCGGATGTACCGGATCTTTTATATCAGATAATGGTTTGATTATAACCAATCATCATTGTGCATTTGGTGCAATTACAAGAGCCAGCACAGTAGAAAATAATTATCTTGAAAATGGTTTTCATGCCAAAACATACGCAGAAGAAATTCCATCACAAGGAGGAATTTGCAGAATTACCGAATCATATCAGGATGTTTCAGATATAATTCTCAATGCAATTAAAAATGTAACCGATCCGGTAGAACGTACAAAGGTAATCGCACAAAAAATAAAAGAACTTTCAGATGCGGCAGCAAATGAAAAAGAATCTATCGTTGCAGATGTTTCAGAAATGTTTGCAGGCAAAACATATGTACTGTTCAAGTATAGAGTAATCCGCGATGTAAGACTTGTATATGCCCCTCCTCAATCAATAGGGAATTTTGGCGGTGAAACAGATAATTGGGTTTGGCCCAGACATACAGGAGATTTTTCGTTAATGCGTGCTTATGTTGCACCGGATGGTAAAGCTGCTACTTACTCAAAAGATAATGTTCCATACAAACCGAAAAAGTTCTTAAAAATAAATCCTAACGGAGTTGAAGAAGGAGACTTTGTTTTTCAACTCGGTTATCCCGGCAGAACATTTCGCCATCGTCCTGCACAGTATATGAAATATCAGCAGGATTATTTGCTTCCGTACATTTCCGATCTTTACCAGTATGCAATTGAAACAATGCAAGAACTTAGTGCAGGGAACAAAGAACTTACACTCGCTTTTGCGAACCGCATAAAGGGACTTGCCAACACAATGAAAAATTATCAAGGTAAGATTAAAGGATTGAAGAAAATAAATCTTGTTGCACAAAAACAAGAAGAAGAAAGACAGCTGCAGATATTTATAAATTCAGATCTAGAGCTGAAGGCAAAATATGGTAACCTTTTAGAAGAGATTAAAATTGTATTTGAGAGGGTCAATCAAAATGCACAGGCCGATTTATGGCTGAGGCAGTTAAATAGTTTTTCTCCAACACTAGCACATGCACTTTTTGTCTTGAATTACACTGAAGAGAATCAGAAACCTGATGCCGAGAAAACTCCTGCATTCCAAGAAAAAAATATCAAACGGTCTCTTGCACAATTGGAGAATACAAAACAAAATTACAATACCGATTTTGAAGAGACAATGTTGATGAAAATGCTGATTGATGCAAATGGATTCAAAAACTCCTCGCGAATAATTGCTGTTGATGAAATATTGGAAGGAAATGGAGTAGATCCGGAAGAAACTTTTCAATCATTTATTAGTAATAATATTATCAACTCAAAAATCCGCGATAAAGAATATTTTAATTCACTATTAACAAAAAAACCGGAAGAGATTGCCGCTTTACAAGATCCTCTCTTTATCTTTACCAAAAAAATTAAACAGCAAAACCAGGTTAGTGATAAAGAAAATCAAAAGAATGAAGGCAAACTTAATAAACTTTACGGCGATCTTGTTGATGTAAAAATGTTATGGAAGAAAACCAATTTCATTCCCGATGCAAACAGTACACTACGGCTCACATACGGACACATTAAAGGTTATAATCCCTCAGATGCAGTTTATATGGAACCGTTTACTTCTGTAGATGGAGTAATTGAAAAAGGCGCAACCGGCGGTGAAGATTTTGTTATCCCTGATAAATTAAGAACTGTATATGATAAAAAGGATTTTGGAAAATATGTCAGCAAGAAAACAGGCAAACTTCCGGTTGCCATGCTATATGATATGGATACGACCGGTGGAAATTCCGGCAGCCCAGTTTTAGATGCTTATGGAAATTTGATAGGAGTAAATTTCGATCGTGCATACGAAGCTACTATAAATGATTTTGCATGGAATGAAACATACAGCCGTTCGATTGGTGTGGATATACGATATGTTTTATGGGTTATGGATAAAATCGGCGGTGCAGATAATTTGTTAAAGGAAATTGGAATAAACTAAGTTTGCTTTAAAATTCAGATTGTCATTGCGAGATGTTCTGAGCCTGTCGAAGAACAAGGAAGCAATCTTTTAATTTCTGAATAGGATCGCTTGGTTGCACTCGCGATGACAATTGTGGTTTTAATACTCCACAAAAAAAGCGAGTACGCCAACAATAATTAAAACAATTCCGCTAATCAGTTTATCGTGATGTTCCAGAAAATGCCAGTTCAGTTTTCGCACACCCTTAGATGCAAAATGCACAAGAAACATCATTCCCAAAACTGTAACAAAAAAATAAACTATAGAAACAATTCCAATTCCCAACCAGCCTAAACGACTTGCGGTGAAATAGTAAACTTCAATTTCCAAACATGGAGAGAAGAACATTGCAACACTGAGTGTTAGTACAATTGATCTTTTACTTTTCCGTTTTTCAATTATATCATCAATGTGGATATGATGATGGTGATGAGCCGCTTTTATTAAACTGTGCCTGTATTCCAAATAGAAATAGATTAAACCAAGAGCTATTAATATTGTTGGTGCTACATAATGAGTAATGTAATGATAAGACTCTGATAGTTTATAGCCGACCAAGCCAACAATAATTCCGATCATAACTGTACTGATTGTATGTGAAGCCCCGGTGATTGCAGTAACTGTCAACGTTTCTGTATCGGTCCATTTCTCAGCCTTTCCGATTGCAATTAACGGAAGCCAGTGACTTGGTATTGTAGCATGAACCAAGCTAAGCAGAAGACTTCCTAAAAATATTTGTATAATTGAATTCACTAACCCAAAATATCAAAAAAAATTGTATGTGTGGAAAGTAATGTAGAGACGGGGGTATGCCGACAAGTCGGGACAAGTTATCCAGTCTCTACTAGATTATTATACTACTGCAACCTTAGCGTAATTTGTCTTTCCAGAATAATTATCAAGCTGATCTTTCAAAAACATTTCGTAAGAACCTAAATCTAAAAATCCATTTCCCGATAAATTGAACAAAATTGTTTTTCTTTCTCCTGTTTCTTTACAATGCAATGCTTGAACAATTGTTTCCTTAATTGCATGAGAACTTTCCGGTGCCGGAACAATCCCTTCTGTCTGAGCAAATAACTGTGCTGCTTGAAAGACTTCCATCTGCTCATAAGCATTTGCATTAATAGCCCCGATATTATACAGCAAGGAAATTAAAGGTGCTGCACCATGATAACGCAATCCACCCGCGTGTATCTTAGGAGGAATGAAGTTATGACCAAGCGTGTACATCTTTAGAAGCGGAGTCATTCCTGCTTCATCGCCAAAATCATATTCATAATTACCTTTGGTAAGAGAGGGACAAGATGCCGGTTCAACAGCAATTACTTTTAGATTTTTCTTAACGCCCGTAAGTTTATCCCGCAAAAAAGGAAATGCAATTCCGGCAAAGTTACTGCCGCCACCTACACAACCAATAACTACATCGGGATATTCATCAAACATTTCCATTTGTATCCGCGCTTCCTCGCCAATAATTGTTTGATGCAGCAATACATGATTCAATACGCTTCCCAAGCTGTAATTCGTATCATCACGCTGAACTGCCATTTCAATTGCTTCACTTATGGCAATTCCCAGAGAACCCGGAGATTCGGGATCTTTGTTCAAAACATTTCGTCCTGCATTAGTTAGAATTGATGGACTTGCATGAACTTCAGCGCCAAATAATTTCATAAATGTTTTGCGATATGGTTTTTGATTATAGCTCACTTTTACCATAAATACTTCGCACTCCATTCCAAAATGTTTACAAGCCATTGCAAGCGCACTTCCCCACTGTCCTGCCCCGGTTTCAGTTACAAGTTTTTTTATTCCAGCTTGCTTATTGTAATATGCCTGCGCATAGGAAGTGTTTGTCTTGTGGCTTCCGGTTGGATTAGCCCCTTCATACTTAAAAAATATTTTTGCAGGCGTTTGCAATGCTTTTTCAAGATTGGTTGCGCGTATTAACGGAGTTGGCCTGCTAAGTTTATAAAGATCACGAACCTCATCCGGAATTTCTATAAAGCGTTCTTGTGTTACTTCTTGTTTGATCAACTCCATTGGGAAAATAGCGGATAGATCATGCGGACCAACCGGTTGTTTGGTGCCTGGATGAAGCGGCGGATCCATTGGTACAGGAATATCTACCATAACATTGTAATAATGAGTTGGCATTTTGGTTTGATCAAGAAAAACTATTTTACTGCTTGACATATGAACCTCCTTTGGTTTAAAAAGAAAAAGCCGATGAATGGAAGTTCACGGCTGGATACAAAAAAGCCGTGAACGTTTTTACCATCCACGGCTTGTTGTTAATTTTTATTTAAAGCATTAGGATGGCAAAGAATTGTTTCTCCACCACCAATTATTGCTTAATATGTTATTTGTGTTTGTCATCCTAAGAATAAAAGTATAATTGTTATGCGGTTTTGTCAATGTTTAACTCTTCTTTTATCAAAAAAAAATCTAAACTTTTAAATGAAATCGAGCATTTATGTGAGCGCGGGTGGGCTCGAACCACCGACCTTCACCTTAAAAGGGTGTTGCTCTACCACTGAGCTACGCGCCCTCACCATTAAAATTGCGGGCGTAAATATAAACCTCTCCCCTTTAAATTCCAAAACAGCTTATAAGTGCACAAAAAATTATTTTTCTCACTCTTTTTTTATATATTAAAACTCAAGTAAAAATTACCACTTATGAAAGACTCAAGAATATTAGTAGCTGATGATGATGAAACCCTTTGTTACCTTTTAAAAGAAGAATTGGTAAACGAGGGTTACTTAGTAGATGTTGTCTATGATGGTAAAGATGCCATCGAAAACCTGAAGAAACGTTTTTATGATATTCTGTTGCTCGATCTTGAAATGCGCGAAGTTCATGGAGAAAAAGTTTTAAGTTATGCTAAAGAGAATCATCCATCTTTACAAGTAATTGTTTTAACTGCAAAATCAGATATGCGCACAGCTATTGACTGCATTAAGCAAGGTGCATATGATTTCATTACTAAGCCTTACGAGTTTGGTCAACTTTGTGTAATTATAGAACGAGCACTTGATCATAAAGATTTGCTGTTAAAAAATAAAATCCTTTCATCAAAAATTAATCAACTCCCTACTAATAATATTATCGGTGAGAGTGATGTAATTAAAAAAATTATTCATTTAGCAGAACGTGCTGCAAAATCCGATTCCAATATTTTGCTTGAGGGCGAAACGGGAACCGGCAAAGAACTATTCGCTGAATTTATTCACAACCATTCTAATCACGCTGATAAACCATTTGTCGCAATCAATTGCGCTTCTCTTCCGGATCAATTGATAGAGAGCGAACTTTTCGGTTATGAAAAAGGAGCATTCACTGATGCTAAAGCATCTAAACAGGGATTGGTTGAAATAGCAAATGGAGGTACACTTTTTCTCGATGAGATTGGTGAATTGAGTTTAGCATTACAACCTAAACTTTTACGATTTCTTGAAAATGGGGAATTTAGAAGAGTTGGTGGAGTTGTAAATTTAAATTCTTCTGTCCGTGTTATTGGTGCGACAAATAAAAATTTAATGGAAGAGGCGGAAAAGAAAAATTTTCGCCGCGATCTTTTGTTTAGATTAAATGTAATTACGTTAACAATTCCTCCGTTAAGGGATCGAGATGGTGATGTACTACTGCTTTCAGAATATTTTCTTCAGAAAAAATCACCAGTACGTTCTCTTAAAAAACTTTCTCCCGACGCAAAAAATGATTTACAACGATATAATTTTCCAGGTAATGTTAGAGAGCTTGAACATATAATTGAACGTGCGATAATATTTTCCGAAAGTGACACAATCCAATCTAAAGATTTAAATGTGCCTAAAGAAGATTTTGATTTTACCAATTTTGTAAAAGATGATGGAACACTTCTAACTATGGATGAATTGGAAAAAATTCATATCAAGCGGGCATTGGAACTTCATAGTTGGAACCGCGAAAATACTGCCCGCGCTTTAGATATAAGCCAGAAGACACTTTATTCAAAAATTCTAAAATACAGTCTAAAATAGAATGAAAGCGGATTCATCTGTAAAACATCTTGCACATGATCTTAATAATATTTTCACTCGTATATTAAATAGTATAGACCTACTTAAAAGAAAAGTCGCGAACATTGATACAGTACTCCCTCTTCTGAACAACATTGAAAGCGGTACTTATCTTGCATCTGAGATGATTGATGATACATTTGGCAATACTTCCAATAAAATTACCCAGCGGAAGATTAATTTAAATTCGATTATTGCTGACATTATCCGTTCATATACTTTACAGCAAAAAGATAAAATTGAATTTCACCTTTCACTCGATAAAAATCTTAATCTGGTAGTTGGTAAGTATTCTGATTTTTACCGTGTAATTTTAAATCTTGTGACTAATTCAATTGAAGCCATTGAAGAGAAAGGATCAATAAGAATCAGAACATGTAATTTAAATAACGAAGATAAAATCCAAATCATTATCAACGACAACGGAAGCGGCATTGAAAATGAGTTACTTGCACAAGTGTTCAATGAAGATTATTCTACAAAAAATAAAAACAAAATCTCGGGAGTTGGTTTATCCATAGTTAAAGAAATTATTGAGAATTATGACGGATCTATTTCAGTTTTAAGTGAAGTAGGCAAAGGTTCTGAATTTATTGTCACATTAAATTCTGCACCGTTATTAAATGAAAAACCTGCTTTAAGCGGAAAAACAATTTTGATTGCAGAAGATGAAGATATTCTTCGTGAACTTCTTTCTGAACTTTTACAATCTTATGATTATACAATACTTACTGCTTCAAACGGAATTGAAGTTTTGGAGTTACTTAAAGTGAGAACTCCAGATTTGTTGATCATTGACCGGAAAATGCCGGAGATGGACGGAATACTTTGTCTTCAAGAGATTGAACAAGGCGGTTACATTTTACCAATCATTCTTGCTTCAGGTTCACCTTCTGAATTTGATGAAACTCTGCCCGATAATTTAGTAAGTAAAATTATTAACAAGCCGTACAACTTTGAGGAATTACTTTCTTTAGTAAAAGAATTAATCGGGTAGGCCCTTCTTCTCGTCTGACTTTAGATCAATAATATTAAGATCATTTACGTAAGGTGTTATAACTGGTTTTTTAATGGATCCTAGTTTATCAAGAACTGAAATAATTTCTCTTGCGGCATTTTCTATAAATTCAATTCTCTTTAGGATGTTTTCTGAAGAATAATTTGCTTTAGCAATTTCTCTTCGAATAGCCGCTGTAGAAAGATTGATCAATGTTAAAGGTTGTTTTATCTCGTGATTTGTAGTTACAACAGTTGCAGCGAATGTTTTAATTTTTTCTATTTCAATAAGAAATTTATTTGTTTCACTGAATCTAAGCGCTGAATTTATTCGTGCAATTAATTCAGTACGGTTAAAAGGTTTCTTAATATAATCGAAGGCACCTGACTGTAATCCTTGTTGTAAATTATCAGCTTCTGTTAAAGCCGTTAATAAAATTATTGGGATAAGTTTTGTCTCTTCTTTAGATGATAATGTCTTGCAGACGTCAAAACCGGAAATATCGGGCATCATAACATCTAAAAGTATTAGATCCGGTTTTTCATTAACAGCTTTTTGAATCCCCATTTCACCATTGTAAGCTTTTGCGGTTTCAAAACCCTCACGTTCAAGTCTGTCTTGTAGTAAAAAGACGCTATCCGGACTGTCGTCAATAATCAGAATTTTTTTCATTGGTGATTAACCAACTTTGGCTTTTAAATATTTTTTCAATTTTGAAGCAAGTACTTGTGAGTTTATCGGTTTTGTTACAAGATCATTGAAACCATTTTTTTCAATAACCTCTTTATTATCCAGCATTGCATATGCTGTTAGAGCAATTACAGGTATATTTTCAAATTTTTTCTCTTTGCGTATTTGTTTTATTGTTTCGAATCCATCCATTTGCGGCATCATTATATCCAAAAATATTAAGTCTGGTTCAACATGATTCAATGTTAACAAACACTCCATACCATTATGTGCAAAAATGGTATTACAGTTCATTTCTTTAACGAACTCACCGATTGTAAAAAGTGCATCGTTATTATCATCAACAATCAAAATGGTTGGTTTTGAATCTTTGTTATTTTCGCTCTTTAGGTGATAATTTTTTTGTTCATTTGTATATACTTCTTCAATAAGATTATTTTTTCTATTTGTAACATCGTCATCAATTTTTAATCTATCGCGTAATACTTTCAATACATCCATCGGGTGAGATTTTACAGTTAAAGCTATTTCCTTAAACTTAATGTTAAGTCTCTCTACTTGATCATGAGTTAATAATTTGGGTAATTTTAAGATGACCGGAACATTTTTTAACAGTCTGTCTTGAGATATATCATAAATAATTTGCAATGATTGTTCCATAAAAGTAGTAATATCTATTATAACCAGATGCGGTTGTTCGTTTCGAATTTTCTTATTAACATCTGTTGAGGAAGAAATAATAGCAACATCAAAAGTATCTCCAAAAGATTTTTTGAATGCTTCATATTCATCATGATTGGTATCAACAAAAACAATCTTGCGAATATTTTTTTCAAAATGCGATTCAACCTTCGATATTAATTCGTTAAACTCATTGAAATTGATTTTTTCAATAATAAAATCGAAGACCCCTGGTTCCCAACCGACTTTCTCTTCTTCTACAATTATTGTAAGTACAATTGGGATATACCGTGTTTCTGAATAGCTTTTCATAGAAGGGATAAAAGACCAAAGATTGCCTTCATTTATAAAGGGATTAAATATAACTGCATATGGTAATTTTTCTTTTGCCAACTTTAAACCATCATCAGAGTTTGAAGTTATTATAACATCATAATCATAAGAAGCTAAATAATCACCGATTAACTTTTGTGAATCCGAATTATCATTAATTATGAGTATAGATTTCGTCAGCCGTTTTTCTTTTTCGGGATCAGTTATAGTTAAGAATTGATGCTCTTTTATTTCAACAACATCAAGCACGGCTTCGGGTAAAACAAAATAAAATCGTGAACCCTCACCCAGAGTACTTTGAAGAGAAAGTGTTCCTCCAAGCAATTCAACATATTTTTTACAGATAGCTAGGCCTAAACCAGCACCACCATATTTTCTGGATGCACTTCCGTCTACCTGCTTAAACTCGCTAAAAATAATTTTTTTATTTTCTTCAGAAATGCCAATTCCTGTGTCGGTTACACTAAACTCAATATCACTTCCATTGATTAATTTAATTCCAAGTTGAACAGATCCTACTTCCGTGAACTTAACTGCATTTACTAATAAATTAATCAGGACCTGCTCCAGTTTACTCCTGTCTGTATTAAGAAGGACACTAGAGTTTTTCTCCATATCAAAATGTAATTCAAGATTTTTCTCAGAAGTGATTTGATGAATATTTGGATAAATTTCTTCGAGAGTATCATTTAATAAAAAGCTCTCTTTTTTAACTTCAATTTTGCCCGACTCAAATTTCGAAAACTCCAATATGTTAGTAATTAAAGAAAGTAATCTTTTCCCGTTTCGATGAACAATATTTAAACGGTCCTTAGCTTTCACAACAACTGAGCCGTCCTTAATCAATAATTCTGTTAATCCAAGGATTGAAATCAAAGGCGTTCTGAGTTCATGCGACATACTTGCTAAAAATTCTGATTTCACTTTTGTCAGCTCAACTGCTTTGATTCTTTGTTTTTCAAGTTCATCGGCTTTGTCTTTTAATTGCTGATGAAGTTCTTTCAATTCATCATTTTTCTTAATGATCTGTTCATTTTGTTTTTGATATTCTTCATTGAGTTCTTTCAACTCACCAATAAAATTTTCAAGTTGTTCAAAGGATTTTGCGTTAAAATACCAACGGCCAACTGTTCATGAATAACATCAAGGTAACTACGGACGTCCGTATGCGGATCAGATTCTGCTGCTAATTCCAGCACACCAATAGTTTCTTTATTATAAACGATCGGGTAGATTATCAAATATTTTATTTTGATTGAAGCTATTCCGGTTTTTATTTCCGGAAAATTATCTGTGAACCTGAATTCAACTTTCTCCTTCTTTTCAACAGCATTACTGTAAAGACTTACATCTTGTTTTAATTCAATAAAATTTTTGCTGATACCAAATGATGAAATTAGTCTTAATGATTTATTTTCAACAAGATAAAGCACGCCAAAAGTTAATCCGGTTGACTTAATTATTTTTGATAGTGCAGCATCAGAAATTTCAATTAATGTTGGGTTCTGGTTTATGAGAGTTATAAATTCAGAATATTCTTTCTCGGTTCTTTTATTCCGCACCAGTTCATCAAGCATATGATTGAAAGTTTCTCCGAATTTACCCACTTCATCGTTTGTGAGAATAGGAACACGGTGATCAAGATTTCCTTTACCAGTGATCTCTGCCGCTTGACTTAATAAAGAAACTTGCTCTCTAAGTTTCGCAGTAAAAACCCAAATTACTATAAAGGTTATAGCACTACCGGATAGAACAACCAGTAACATCACTAATTTTAATGTGCCCCGGAATTCAACTCCTTCCTTGTAAACATTAAAAACAATAAAATTAATTTTTGCTCCTGGGGTAAGGATAGATTTTGGAATAAAAAGCGTAGACATGAAATCCGCATTGTCTAATTCGGCAGAATATAAATCAAAACTGTTTCGGTATCTTAAATCCCGCACTGCATTTATTATACTTAGCAGATATACTTGATTCTTTTCCGGATTAGAAATTTCAACCGGAGAATTATTAATTACCAAAGCAACTTCAGCGCGTATTTTTTGAGAGATTCGATTTAAATACTTGGATGAAATTAAATTTCCATAATAAACTGTTTTGCCATCTGGAAATTGAGCATAACGCAGAACCACATTAGGATTATCTGAAAAGAATTGTCTGAATGACGATGACCGAATATTTAAATAAGATTCCGACCTAATTTTGAATTCACGTGTATTTATAAGTGAATCATTAACTAGTGTAAAACAAAAGTCTATTGAAGTAGAATCAAGATTGATTCTATTAAAATTTCCGACTTGAGGTGAAATTAGGCGGAATTCCTCTTCTATATTTTGATTTTCATTTTGAAAAACAAATGCAAAATCATTTGCGGAATTAAGAATTGATTTGGATTGCTGCTGCGATAGAATACTGCCTGCTAATGAATAGAAAACTAATGTCGAAGCTATAGACATGATGAGGACAATAATAAATGCGATTAATATGAAACGATAGTTAAGTCTCATTGTTCGATGGACCTTCCGGTTTAATAAAATTTTAATCGGAAAGAAATGCTATAATTAATTTTGCGATGGCATTATAATTAAACACGTTGACGGTTAGAAATTTTTTCTCATCTTATCTTTACAAATGATAGCCAATCAAGCTTTTTATTTTACATCTTCTTCTTTTTTAGTGGATTGTTCTTTATACTTTTCTAATTCGCTTTTTTGTTGCTCAATAGAATTTCTTAAAATTGTTTGCTCTTTGGGTTTCGCAAATCTTTCTTTAAGCGACGGAAGAATTTCTGCTTTGATAAGCAAAATGATTTCTTTCTGAGAGAATGAAACTTGATCGTAACCGAATATGTATCTCAATCCAAATACCCACCATGGCAAATCTTTTAAAAATGGAACACCTCTACGAACAGTTGTCTCTTCGTTTGTAATTAACCCACCAATTGCTGTTTCTTCTCCATTTAGAAGTAGAAGATTTGTTGTTACTTCTGTTTTAGGTTTTTCTGTTGATAACGAACCGATTATAACTGAACTTCTTTCCATTTTAACTTTTAATGCTACGTAATCTATTCCTTCTTCAGTCATAATAATCGGTGTAGCTTCAATTATAGTTCCACTTTGATAAAATTTATCAATCAAGTTTCCTGCAAAATCCCTTTCTTTAATTGAGAACTCAGAGCCGACTTGGGTTCTCCCTTGTTTTCCATTAATTGCCGTTATAACCGGACGTGAAATTATTTTTCCAAGATTCTCATCTTCAAAAAATTTGAGTAATGCAGTAGCTGAGCCGTTGAATGGGCCCATTGAAAAAGTAGATTTACTATTAAGATTAAATTGAGGCGGATTCTGAGTGGTTTGCCCCGTTGTTGTAGAGGAACCGCCAGTTGAAGTTGCTTGATCTTGAATAGAAACTAATTTACCACCAACTGTTAATCCGGTTTGTGATAAAAGAAATTCCCAATTAACACCCATCTCTCGCATTTGCGCTATGTTTGCTTCAAACATAACTGCTGAAATTTTTACTTCTCTTTGATCAATTGATACAAGACTAGAATCGCCTTTACCTTTTAAGTCACTTTTCCTCTTAATAATGATGGTGGACTCAGTTTCTTCTATAAATAAATTATTATACTGTACAATAATCAACAGAGCCTTTTTGTACTGCATCTTATCAATTTCAATTCCGATTGGCGTTGTTATACTTACCGGCGATACAACTTTCTTGCCTGTAACTTTCTCGCTAACTTTACTTATTATTTGCACCGCCTGATCGAAACTGATATTTTCTGATAAAGTAACAAGTTCGTCCGGACTAACATACCCTTTGAGTTTATCCTTCAAATCAATTTGACCATGAGTGGTTAACATTAATCCGAATATTATTATAAATACAATTAGCTTTTTCATTTTATTTACTCTGCTTTTTTTCTTTTTCAAGTTTCAAATTGTAATTCTCGATCACTCCGCCTTTATTAAGTACAAAATTTACTTCGTTGTTCTGATAATTAATGTTGGTAAGATAACCAAGATATACTTGATCACCTTCCCATAATAAATAAGTATTACCGCTGGCATCAGAAAGAAAAGCGCCATCCGGAATTAGTGCCAGCAAGTGAGCTGATTGAACATCTAATAGTTTATCCTTATTAGGAGGTATCTCATTTCTAATAAGAGGATAGAAGAAATCATAAATCGGATTTGGAATAATTTGATTTTCCTTAAAATTCTTAACAAAGAAACGATTGTCATTCGAATAATATACTTTTGCCTTAAACTTGTAAGTTACAAGATAATGCGGTGTTCCGTCCAGCTCAACTTTTACATTGTTTGATAAATCAATATCGCTAATTTTTTTAAGCTGTTTACTTTCTTCAATGGCATAAATTAGTTTAATAAAATCATTGAATTCAGCAATGCCATTTAAATTGTAATGATAGATATTGTAATCGGTAGAAGTTTCGGTTTCGGTAAATTCTATATTCACATATGAGTTCTGAGAAAAATTAAAACTTACGTGATTCACAAAATCAAAGAAGGAAGCCTGGGTAAGGTGATACGGTATGTTATACTTTCTGTTAACTAATATCGAATCAAGTTCTGCAACTCGTCTCTTAAGAAGATCCAACTGTTGATTCAGGGCATCAGTATCTAGTTGGTAAAGTTTTAAATCCCGTATTTTTTTCTGCCTATCATTAATTTTTCCTTTTTGTAAAAAGAAATGGAAGAACCCACCGCCAACAACGATGGCAATAAAAATTATTAAAATAATGATCGTATTTTTTATTTTACTACTCATTTTGTATTAAGAGTATCCTTCATTAACTTCAAATTAAGAATGTATGCAAAAGCGCTTTTTTCTCTTAACGGTTCATAGTTAATACTTTTCAATAGGGAAGCTTGGTTTTGATCGGCAAACTCGGTAAGAACACTTCTATTTAATGAATATCCACTCAATTTAATTTCGTCGGGGGTTATCGGTTCAATTTTAGTTACCCAAAAATTTCTTCTTCTTTCAATAAAGTCGGACATTTTAAAAATTGTTTTATTCCAAATACTTGAACTTACCGATGCTTGATCGAGAATTTTTTGAGTAGCATCAAAATTCTTAATTCGTTCTTCAATTGGAGTTATTTCATTTACTAGAGCTTGATTTTCAATTTGCCGCTGATTAAGCCGGGCAATTTCATAATCAAGATCCTTCATTTGACGGATATTGGAAAGAATGGAGAATGTAAAATAAAATGCTGCTCCAAAAAGCAAAGGCATAACAGCATAACTGTGCCATCCGAACTGCAGGAATTTTTGATTCTCCTGAATGTACTTTGGCAAAAAGTTTACGCCGACATAAGTTTTATCAAGTTCATCAAAATATTCTACAGCAACGGAAATTGGAATTGCATACAAAGCTATATTTGTTTGATCTTCTTCAGTAATGGAAGAAATATTAAAATTTTCAAATTTAAGTTCTGAAACATTTGCTTCGGGAAATGTCCCATAGAAAGAAAGAATTAGGTTTTCAGATCGGTCTTCACCGCATATAATTATATTATCTAATTTAGGAATGCCGCCATTTTCCATTTCCAGAAGTATTTTGGAAAAATAGACATCGTAAGTATGAAGATTTTTTGTCCCAATATCTAAAGTTGATCCGATATGAGTAAGTTTTTGTCCTTCCATAAAGATCAGCTTACTATATTCTTTTCCAATATAGACTATGAGAGAGTAATCTTCGGGAAAAAACTTTGTGGATTTTGAAACATAATATGCTAATGATAATTCTGCAGTCTTAATTGTAGGTATTTTTAAATATCGCTTTTTATTATAGTTGGCAAGTTGATTTATCAAACCAACGCAAGGAATTTCTCCTTCAATAAATACTCCAAGCATAGATTTTTCATTCAACTCAAAAACATCCAACAAATCTTCAGTTACTTCTATTCCTTTTGATGTTTGCAAATCGCTAATAACATTTTCGATCAACTTTTTCTTATTAGCATCACGCTGTCCTTCATAAGTATGAAAATTTATTACCGGTTCAGTTACAATGGGAATAAAAAGTAAATTGCTAAGTCTAAAATCAGATAAAAGAGAGTTGAGCTGACCAACATCAGATTCATCAACCTGTAAAGATGAAGATGGAAGAACTCCTTCAGTATCAAGATTATCAAAAGAGACTTGATCGGCAGAAATTAATTCTCCTCCATCAAGTTCAGCCATTACATCTTGTTTTAATGATGATTGAAGTTTGCGAGAGATAGTAAGAGAACCAACGCTATGAATTTTAATACCGTCTTTCTCTTTTGATAAAACAGCAAGCTTGGCATCTGTACCTTCACAATATAAACAGACAATTTGTTTCATCTATCCCTTTAACAATTGAAGGATTCTGGTTTTATTATTAGCATATGCAATAGTATTTTCTTTAGAAATTTTCTTTTCGGTATAAAGCCTTAACAAATCCTGTTCCATCGTAACCATGCCCTGAGGCCCACCTTGATTGATCATCATGTAAATTTCACTGGTATTATTGTTCTTTATTGCCGCTCTTACCGAAGGAGTAACTATTAAAACTTCCTTAGCCAGCACTCTTTTGCCGTCTAAACTAGGTACAAGTTTCTGCGAGGCTACGGAAATTAAAACATCGGCAAGACGATTTCTTACTCTTTCTTGTTCAGTTGGATTAACCTCAGCGATTATACGGTCAATTGATTCTACAGCAGATGATGTATGCAATGTTGAGAATACTTTATGTCCAGTATCTGTTACTTCTAATGCAGCCATGATTGTATCAGCATCCCTCATTTCACCAATTACAATGATATCGGGATCTTGTCGTAACGCTTGAGTAACTCCGTCTTTAAATGAATTTACATCTCTGCCTACTTCACGATGTTTAATTATTGCTTTACGAGATTTGTGGACATATTCAATAGGAGATGCAATAATTACAATATGGCATGGATCAGCATCATTATGAAAATCAATAATTGCATCAAGAGTTGTAGATTTACCAGAGCCGGTAATTCCGGTGACCAATGAGAGACCAAATTTAATGTAGCTGTGGCTCATTGTTTTAACCGCAACTGGATGAAATTCTAAAGATTCGATGGGACGTATTCTTGTTTGTATCGACCGCATATTTAGAGCAATGCTATCAAGATCAAAATATGCATCCGCTCTAAATCTAACAGCTAATTGTGCTTTATTGAAATGGAATGAATAACTAAAATCAAGATTTCTTTCTTGTAATAAAAATTCTATTTGGCTTTTACTAAGTAAAGTCAAAATAAGTGCTGACGCTTCGTCTTCAGTAAATTGAGGGATATCTTCCACACGTTCTTTCTTTCCAAAAATTCTAAACCAAACATAATTTTGTGTACCGTGTCCGCCCAACTCAACATCGGATGCTTGCCGATCAATCATTGTTCCTAAAATAGCATTGATCAATTGTAAGATATGAAGCCGCTGCTCAACCTGAAGCTCGTGAATGTGTTCCGCTATATAATTAACACGCTCAGGGCCAAAAACAGTAGAAGGAATTTTTGCTGTAAAATTTGTAAGTATCTGTTTCGCATCGGAAATCATTAAAGCTCGTCACTTAAATGAAAAAATAGTAAAATGCTAATAATTTAATTACAATATAAATAAAAGATAGCTGAATTAGTCTTCCATTGTTGCGCCGATAACTTCTTGAATGGAAGTTAATCCGAGTTGTACTTTCTCAAAGCCTGAATCGCGCAAACTTTTTGTTCCGTCTTTTCTTGCTTGATCGCGTAATGATTCTTCATCAATTTCTTCACCAGCGCGTACAATTAATCTTCTAACTTCTTTTGTAAAATAAAGAGCTTCATGTATTGCCATTCTTCCTTTATAACCACTGTGATTACATTTCTCGCAACCCCCTGCATCATAGATTTCATGCCCTATCCAATCTTTTATTTCGAGTCCCGTAGGAAGTAAATGCTCTTCAAGATTCACAATTCTCTTTTTACAACTTTCACATAATTTTCTAATAAGTCTTTGTGCAACAATAATGTTAATTGCATAAGCAATAAGAAATGGTTCAACACCCATCTTAAATAAACGCGCAACAGCACTGGGTGCATCGTTTGTGTGCAATGTAGAAAATGTTAAGTGACCAGTGTTAGCAAGCTTAATAGCTGTTTCAGCTGTTTCTTTATCACGCATCTCACCAACAAGAACGATATCAGGATCGTGACGTAAGATTGATCTGATCGCCTGTTCAAAATTCATTTTGTAACCAATCTTAAGCTGACGGGCTCCTTCAATAACGTACTCTACTGGATCTTCAACTGTTAGAACATTTTTGGTAGGATTGATTACCTGATATAGAGCAGCAACTAATGTTGTTGATTTACCGCTTCCTGTCGGTCCCGTTAAAATAATCATACCCTGGGGCTGAGTTATTGCTTTTACAAATGCTGTGTTTGCATAACCGGTAAGACCTAATTTTCCTAAATCACGGATTACTTTTCTATCATCAAGAATTCTTATTACAATGCTTTCAAATTTATTTTTTAATTCTGTGCCAACTGTAGGGAGAACGGAAACTCGATAACGAATAATATGTCCATCAATTTCTCTTTGGATAAAACCATCTTGAGCACGCTCTCTTTCAAATCTATCAAGTCCTTTAGAGCGGTCTTTTACAACTGCCATTACAGCTTCTGGCAATGTACTTTCTTGAGTGTGCCAAAGCATTAATTTACCATCTAAGCGAAAATGTATTTCTGTTTTGTTACCGGATTTTGGAATAATATGAATATCACTTACACCTTTTCGAGTTCCTTCAATAAGTGCAGCTTCCACTAAATTGATTAACGCACTTTTATTAATTTCAGCATCGAGCTCTTCTTCGTTAACCGATGCTTCATCTTGAACTACTTGAATTTCTTCACCGGCTTCTTGAACTAATTTTAGATATTCATTTTCCGAAGACACAAGGAGAGTAATTAATTTTTCATAATCTTTTTTTCTGAGATAATTTATCTCATACTTTTTAATATTTAATGTATATGCAACCTTTGCAATATTTCGATCAGTTGGATCAACTGCTGCAAGAATTAATTTGTCTTTTTGTTTTTCGTCGAATTTAAAAGGAATAACACGGTGTTCAAGAAGCATTTTCTGAACTTCTTTTCCTTGCCGAGTCATTAGGTTTTTCATTTCGGTAACGCGTTCTTCGGGTAACTCTTCAGGATGAATATTTAATTCTTTGAAAGCATAAAGAACCGCAACTTCCCTAAATATAATATCATGATCGTAACCAAATTCATCAACTAAAATTTGGGCAAGATTTCTTTTCAGTTTGGTTTGATCGTTATCTTTGATTCTTAGAGATTGCTCTAAAATTTTATGATCAATAATTCCCTTTTTTAGAAGGAGGTAACCGATCTTGTCGGTCATTTCAAGCTGAGCCTCAATCATCGTTTTAGCTTCCTATTTTTTATTTCATTACAGGTGATTTTGGACTAATGGTTGCTGTTTCAGCAGATACAAGAGTAAGACCAATCATTACAACCATGATTACCATTGCAATTCCTACTTGTATAAGTTCAATTACATTCTTAAGTCTATAAACTGTTTCGCTCTCGTAATAATTAGCGAGTTGTAATGCAGTATTTTTAATAGTACCAGTTTCTTCACCTGAATGAAATCTTGAAAGAGCAGTTTCAGTAAAAACACCGCTCGCAGTAAAAGCTTCTGTAATTCCAACACCTTTTTTTATCATTAAAGGTATTGCCACATTCTTAATTTGATGTTCAAAATAAGTATTACCCGCGGCTTCTGCTGCTATTCTTATTGGCTCAATACTTTCTGCTGATCCACTGTATAATGTATAAAATACTCTGCAAAATACTTCAATGAGAGTTTTATGTATCAAGTTACCCATAATTGGAATTTTGAGAATCATACGGTCTACAAAAAATTTACCTTTTTTTGTCTTTGAGAATTGCCAAAAGATAATCGGTGGAACTATAAAAAACGATGCAACCAACAAACCGTTACCCATTATAAAATCACTCAGTTTAAGAGTAGCCGCAGTCATAGGTGGAAGTTTTATATTAAACTTTACAAATAATTTTGCTGTCTCAGGGAAAATGTATCCGACATAAAAAAGTACAGCAAGAGCTAGAACAAAAAGTGTAACCATCGGAGTTATTAAAGCGCTTTTAATATTCTTTTTAAATTCCTGTTGTCTTTCTAAAAACTTAGCTGTTGCTTTATAAATTTCTGCCATATTACCGCTCTTAGAAGCTAACCCTAACATATATGCAGTAAATTTTCCAAAGACTGATTGATAACGTAAAAACGTAGCTTCACTATCAGCACCTTTTTTCATTTCATTATTGATTTGTTTGAGTGTCTCTCTCAGTGTTTTATTTTCGATGTCATTAACAAGTAAAGTAAGAATCTCACTATAAGGAAGTTTTTGATCTAGAAGTTCAGCACTAATTTTAACAAATGAAACTATGTCCTGCTGCGGAGGTTTAAGATTAAGTTCTAAAAGTTTTCTGTTAACAGATATTACTTCATAACCAAGTTTTCTAAGAGCTGCAACTACTTCTTCTTTATTAAATGAACGTTGCTCTCCTCTTATTGGTTTTTCTCTTCCCTTTTTAATTTTATAAAGGTATGTGTTTTTCTTTTCAATTGACTGAACCTTAAGCTGATTTTTCTCGGCAAGTCTTTGAACTTTCTTTTTTGCCTCTGAGTAAGTAGGTTCACTTATTGAACCGCTTATCACTTGCCCGTTAGGCTTTTGAGCTGTAAATCGAATTTCTATCATATATATAAATTTAATTATAAAAAGAAAGCCGATAATCCCAATTTGTTAGGACTATCGGCTTTTAATTTAACAAAATTATTGTTAAAAATTAATTGTTTATAGTAGTTGACGTGATCGAATTTGGTCCTACAACCATAGTTACTTTTACAGCACTAGTACCGTTATTTCCTTTTTCAGTACCAGTACCTACTATTGTAACTGTTTGTGCTGCAATTGTAGCTGCATAAGTACCATTACCTGTTGTATCAAGTGCGCCTGGAACTGTCCAGCCAGTAAAAGTATTACCGCCACCGCCAAGAGCTGTTGGTTTTCTGTACCATTGTTGTGATAATGATGCTAAGTTTGTTAAGTCTGCAATAACTCCATCACGATTAGCTTGTGAAGCGCTTGCGGTGAACACATTGATACCGACGACAACTGCGATACCAACAATAATGACACCTAGAACGATTAGTAATAATTGCTGTTGACCCATTGAAGTACTCCTTGTAGTTTGTTATAGATTGTTATTTAGTACAACTTTTTAATTATTGATTGTTGTTGACGTAATTGAATTTGGTCCGACCACCATGGTTACTTTAACGGCACTTGTCCCGTTATTACCTTTCTCGTTACCTGTTCCTACTAAAGTTATAGATTGTGCAGCAACTGTAACTGCGTAAGTTCCATGGCCGGTTGTATCAAGTTCTCCAGGAATTGTAAAACCTGTAAAAGTATTAGCACCACCACCTAATGCAGTTGGTTTTCTATAGTGTTGATGTGCAAGTGAAGCTAAATTAGTTAAATCTGAGATAACACCATTTCGGTTTGATTCCGAACTGTTTGCTGTAAATAAATTGATACCAACTACAACCGCGATACCAACAATAATTACACCTAAAACTATTAGTAATAATTGTTGTTGACCCATATTAATACCCCTTAATTAGTAGTTATTATATTATTTAAAAGATAAATTTTTAATTTAATCTGATCGGTAAAATTTTCCATTTTAATAATCATGTTTTTATTCAAGATTATACCTGTACACAAATACCAAACCAAATTTAAATTTTAAATAATTGCACTTTTATTGGGAATAATATATGAAATCATAGGTATAATGCAAAATATATTCTATGAAGAATTTACATAGAAATTTTAAATGGTAATTTTTACTGGTAAATTATGGCAAGAATGGGGTAGTGTCCTAATTTCATTTCTGAAAAAAACTATGATTAGTTCTTTATCTTTATATGAAGTTCTGTCAATTGCTTATCTTCAACATGAGAAGGTGAATCATCCATTAATGAAATACCACTGGAAGTTTTTGGAAAGGCAATAACATCTCTTATTGATGAAACACCAGCGAATAACATTGCTAATCTATCAAAACCAAATGCAATTCCTCCATGTGGAGGAGCTCCAAATTTAAACGCATTCATTAAAAAACCAAATTTTTCATTTGCTTCTTCTTCACCAATTCCTAAAGCATCGAACATTTTAGCTTGTAATTTGGAATCATGAATTCTAATACTTCCTCCAGCAATTTCATTTCCATTTAATACTAAATCATAAGCACGAGCTTTCACTTTAGCAGGATCAGTGTCCATTAAAGGCACATCCTCTAATCTTGGAGAAGTGAAAGGATGATGCATAGCATAAAATCGTTTTGTTTCTTCATCCCATTCAAATAATGGAAATTCTGTAACCCAGAGAAGCGATGGTTTAGAATCTGGTTTTATCAATTCCATCCTTTTTGCCATTTCTAATCGAAGAGCTCCCATGATGGAAAGTGTTTTTATTTTTTGTCCTGTTAAAATGAAAAGTAAATCTCCAGGAGCTGCATTCATCTTCTTAATTATATTTTGTTTTTCAGCATTAGATAAAAATTTGGCTATTGGAGCTTCAAGATCATTTTCTTTCACTCTCATCCAAATTAAGCCGCCTGCGCCAAGTTTTTTTACAAAATCTGTAATCACATCAAGTTGATTGCGTGTGTAATCACCGCAATTTTTTGCAAGAAGCCCTGTAACAATACCGTTGCTGGTAACAGAATCTTTGAAAACCCTAAACTCAGAGTTTAAGAATATATCATTTAGAGTAACCATTTCAAGATCGAAACGAAGATCAGGTTTATCACTTCCGTATTTTTCCATTGCACTATCATAGCTCAAACGCAAAAGCGGTAAAGTAATTTCATAATTAAGAATTTTCTTAAAAAATTCTTTCATCAATCCTTCTACAATTTCAAAAATATCTTCTACATCTACAAAAGACATTTCAACATCTATCTGTGTAAATTCATATTGACGATCTGCTCTTAAATCTTCATCCCTAAAACATTTTACTATCTGAAAATATCGGTCTAGTCCTGCAACCATTAGGATCTGCTTATATGTTTGCGGTGATTGTGGTAATGCATAAAATTTTCCTTTATGCATTCTGCTCGGGACTAAAAAATCACGAGCTCCTTCAGGAGTGCTTTTCATTAATATTGGTGTTTCAACTTCAACAAATCCGTTCTCATCAAAATATTTTCTTGTTATTTGATACATCTTATGACGAAGTAAAAGATTTTTTTGCATTTCGTTTCGGCGCAGATCTAAAAAACGGTACTTTAATCGGAGATCTTCATGTACATCAATCATATCCTCAATTGGAAATGGAGGGGTTTCTGAATGATTCAGAATTATTAATTTATCTACCATAACATCTATATACCCGGTGGGTAAAGTTGGGTTTTCGGTTCCCTCAGGACGTTTTCTAATTTTACCTTCAATAGATATTACAAATTCGTTTCTTAATTTCTTACCGTTTTCGTGTTCACTGGAATTATATGTAGGTTCAAAAACTACTTGAGTTATACCGTGACGGTCTCGCATCTCAATAAAAATTACACCTCCTAAATCACGCCGAACTGCTACCCATCCATTCAAAACTACACTTTGCCCGATGTTATTTTCTCTTAGCTCTCCGCATGTATGTGTTCTTCTATTAAATTTCATAAACCTATTTTTACTCCGTAGTAATATTTATGGGCAAAGATAAACATTTAAGAAAGGGTATTCAAATTAGAGGTTGGATACGGTTTCTTTGAACGAGTTGAATTATATTTACAAGTAATTAATTCATGAATGACTAAATGAAGATTGTTGTTGATGAGAACATACCTCAGGCCCAAGAAGCTTTTAACAGCTTTGGTGAATTAATATTTGCGAATGGACGAAAAATCTCAAATGAGCTTTTAACTGATGTTGATGTCTTGCTAGTCCGTTCAATCACTAATGTTGATGAAAAATTATTATCCGGTACAAATGTAAAATTTGTTGCCACTGCTACAGCCGGAACAGATCATATAGATAAAGAATATTTAATTAGTAATGAGATAACATTTGCTGATGCAGCTGGCTGCAATTCTTTTTCTGTTGCTGAATATTTAATTGCTGCTTTGTCTAATATTTCTTCAAAAAATAATTTCTCTTTTAACGAAAAAAGTTTTGGTGTTGTTGGAATTGGTAACGTTGGAAGCAAGGTTGTGCGTTTTGCAAAATCACTTGGCTTTAACATACTGCAAAATGATCCACCTCAAGAGCGAAGACTTGGCACCAAAGATTTCGTACAACTGGAAGAAATCTTGAAATGCGATATTATTTCATTTCACGTTCCGCTTACTCATTCAGGAATAGATAA
The DNA here is from genome assembly GCA_023250955.1 of Melioribacter sp. Taxonomy (GTDB): domain Bacteria; phylum Bacteroidota; class Ignavibacteria; order Ignavibacteriales; family Melioribacteraceae; genus Fen-1258. The sequence goes on from JAHEZQ010000006.1 coordinate 78,134, forward strand.
GACTTATCATATGTTGAATGAAAAAAACCTTAATCAAATAAAAAGTGGAGCAATTTTAATTAACACATCGCGCGGTGAAGTTGTTGATAATAAAGTTTTGAAACAAAGATTACAGAACAATAATGATCTAATTACAGTTTTAGACGTTTGGGAAAATGAACCGAATATAGATTTTGAATTATTAGAAAAAGTAAATCTTTGTTCTGCACATATAGCTGGCTATTCGCTTGAAGGAAAAGTAAACGGAACTGAAATAATTTATAATAAACTTTGTGACTTCTTAGGCGTTACTCAAAATTGGAAAGCAAAATATCATACAATCTCTAATTCTGTAATAACGATTGATAAGAAATTATCTTTAGAAGAATTATTGAACAATATCATCAATCAGATTTATACAATTGAAGACGATGATAAATTATTACGAGAAGGAAAAAATTTGAGTTTGCAACTACAAGCGAAACATTTTGATAATCTTAGAAAAAACTATCCGGTAAGACGTGAGTTTAACAATTATACTATAAAATTAAATTTTGAAGATCCAGAGACAAAAAAGAAATTAGAATCTCTCCGTTTTAATGTTATTTAGTTAAGACCATTTTCCGCACTATTAAATTATCGCCAGTATAAAGTGTATAGAAATAAACTCCGGATGAAAGCTTTAAATGCTGAGAGCCAAATGTAGTACTATATGCACCCGGCTGTTGGTATTCATTAACAAGAGTAGTTACTTCACGACCAAGAGAATCATATACTTTTAAAGTAATAAAACTTGCCGTGGACAACTGATAATTAATAACTGTACTTGGGTTAAATGGATTCGGATAGTTTTGATATAAAGTCAGTTCATTAGGAATAATATTTTCTACTGAGCTTGCTGTTTGCAAAACCGCATAATTGGCTAGTGTTGCAATTGAAAGTTTTGCACATTTTTCGAAATATGGTTTGTTGATAAATTGAAGAACGTCATCTGATTGATGATAGTTAGAATTAAAATCATGCTTGCCATTTATATAAGAATAATTTTCTATTAACAATACTGCGGAATAATTTTTATTCCAAAACGAAGCGTGGTCACTGGCTCCAATGCCTGGATTTATTATCGTTAGATTAAGACCTAATCCATAATTGCTATTTATATTTATCATCTTTCCGGCAATCTGATTGAATTTTGTACATCGCGTGTATGTATCTCCGCCAAATTATCACTGTCACTATCCCAAGCTATCATATCCATATTAATTACAGCAACAATACTATCTTTATTCGAAAATGCTTGCTGAGCATAAAAACTACTTCCATTTAAACCGGTTTCTTCATTATCCCATAAAGCATACACAATGGAATAATCAGTTTGAAACTTGGAAAGAATTCTTGCTGCTTCCAAAACAGCAGAAGTACCGCTTCCGTTATCATCAGCACCGGGTGCAGATCCTGTATAAGGCCTGCTGTCAAAGTGAGCGCAAATTATTATTTTCTGATTAGGTCTTTTTATTCCGCGTTGTATCCCTATAACATTTCCTCCCCCTGCATCAAAAGTTTGAAGTGAAGTTTCAAGTCCATATCTTCTTAAACGTAACTGTAAATATTCTTCTGCTGCAAAATTACCTGGATTTGAATAAGCACGGGAAAAAATAAACTGGGTCCCGCTTGGAATTACAACCGATTTTTCGCCTGTTAAATAATTCAGGTTTTCATAGAGTGAGTCAATACTGACCGAATTTATTATTGCCGTAACTGTTGGATCAATCTGTGCAATTATTATTTGACTCCTTACCACAAAAATTAAAATAAAATAAAAAGTAATCTTCTTCATCAAGAAATACCCTAAATGTTAGTTACTAATCTAAGAAAGAATGATTTTAAGACAATGCAATTATATATCACAAGCCTACTTGCATATTTATAAAACTCACCTTATATTTTCAGTCATATTAATGCAATAGCCTAAATAATTAAGAAAATATATGCTGGATGACTTAGATATAACAATTCTAAAAAAACTTCAGGAAAACGGAAGGACCAAAAGAAATGAACTGGCGGATGCCATTGGTTTGTCCATCCCTTCACTTAGTGAACGATTAAAAAAATTGGAAGACAACGGTGTGATTGAAGGTTACTATACAAAAGTAAACCGTCATTCATTTGGTTTGGATATCATGGCGTTCGTCTCTGTTATTATGGACTCATCAAAGAACTATGAAAAATTTACAGATCATGTAAAAAAGACAGCCGAGATATTAGAGTGTCATTCAATTCTTGGAGAAGGATCTCATATACTAAAAATTGTTGCTAAAGGTACAAAAGATCTCGAATTACTCCTTAGTAAGATTCAATCTTGGCCAGGAGTTACACGAACCATAACAAGTTTTGTATTATCATCCACTAAGGAAACAACAAGTTTACATTTACAATCTAAAAAGGAGTAGAAATGGCAAAAGTAAATTCTCCCGAACTGAATGTTCTTTCATACATAAAAACGAATAAAATCCAATTCGTTGATTTCAAGTTCATGGATTTTCCGGGACAATGGCAGCATTTCTCTGTCCCGGTTAATCAATTAAGTGAAGATTCTTTTGAAGATGGATTTGGATTTGACGGTTCATCAATCCGCGGATGGAAACATATTCATGAAAGTGATATGCTAATCATTCCGGATGCAACGACAATGTTTCTTGATCCTTTTATAACATTGCCTACAATATCCATGATATGCGATGTATATGAACCTGCTACAAAAGAAAAATATTCACGGTGCCCGCGCAACATTGCACAAAAAGCTGATGCGTATTTAAAATCAACCGGAATTGCTGATACAGCATACTTTGGACCTGAAGCTGAATTTTTTATTTTCGATGATGTACGCTTTGACTCAGGACCAAATTTTTCTTATTACTCTGTTGATTCGGTAGAAGGAAAATGGAATAGCGGACGTGAAGAAGATCCTAATCTTGGTTACAAGCCTCGTTATAAAGAAGCTTACTTTCCCGTACCTCCAACTGATAAACTAAATGACATTAGAAATGAAATGGTTGTTAATCTAATGAACATGGGAATTGACGTTGAAACACAACACCACGAAGTTGCAAGCGGGGGACAATGCGAAATTGATTTACGCTTTGCACCGTTATTAAAAGCTGCCGATCAGTTATTAATGTTTAAATATGTTGTAAAAAATACTGCCAGAAAAAACGGAAAAACTGTTACGTATATGCCTAAACCTATCTTCGGAGATAATGGAAGCGGTATGCACGTACACACAAGCCTCTGGATGAAAGGTAAACCACTTTTTGCAGGTGGCGGTTATGCCGGATTAAGTGAAATGGCTCTTTATTATATCGGCGGACTTTTAAAACATGCACCATCATTACTTGCATTTACAAACCCAACAACTAATTCATATAAAAGGTTAGTTCCGGGTTTTGAAGCTCCGGTTAATTTGGCATACTCACAAAGAAATAGAAGCGCTTCTATAAGAATTCCTATGTTCTCTAGCAATCCTAAAACTAAACGTGTTGAATTCCGCTGTCCGGATGCATCAAGCAATCCTTATCTTGCTTTTTCCGCTATTATGATGGCTGGTCTTGATGGTATTAAAAATCGAATTGATCCCGGTGATCCTTTAGATAAAGATATTTATGATCTATCACCGGAAGAATTGAAAGATGTTCCATCAACACCTGATTCTTTAGGAAAAGCGCTTGAAGCTTTGGCCGATGATCACGAATATTTATTAAAAGGAGATGTGTTTACCGAAGACGTGATAAATACCTGGATTGATTATAAAATTGCTAAAGAAATAAAACCGATGGCATTACGCCCGCATCCTTTCGAGTTTGAGATGTACTTTGATGTGTAAGAAATACTCAGCATAAAGAAATGTATATTGAAAAAGAAAGGCGGAGAGTTCTCCGCCTTTTCTATTTTTGTAAAGACTAAATCATTTAATCAACAACATCTTTTTCACTTCCACAAATTTTCTTCCGCTTTCAATTGATTGGGCTGTCATTTTTACTAAATAAATTCCACTGGAATGTCTTGATGCATCGAATGATAGTTCATAGTGTCCTTCATTCTGAACTTCATTTACAAGAGACGATATTCGTTCTCCCAAAATTGTATAGATGGAAATATTCACACTGCTTTGACGCGGTAGATCATAGCGAATAAGTGTACTTGGGTTAAACGGGTTTGGATAATTTTGAAGAAGCATATAATCCGACGGAACGATTGCAAAATCATCAACAGATGTTGCAGTAGTTGTAATATTCATTTCAGAACTGAATTCAGACTCAGTATTTGTATTATAACCAGTTACTCTGTAACTATATTGTGCACCTGCTGCTATACTATTATTATCTATAAACGTATGTACATTCGCAGCAGTTGTGCCAACTTGCGTCCAACTACCTGAAGGAAGAGTTTTTTTTTCAATTCTATAACCAGTTTCATTAGTTGCATTATCCTGCCAGCCCACATTAATTGTTCTCGGCGGATTCTCAGTTAAAGTAAGATTTGTTGGAACAGATATCGGATTTTGTTTTGTCAGTGATGCTGTTCCAGTTATCGGGTTTGGGCCAGCCGGAACCCAATTAAACGTGAAAGTGCCAGTAATGTTAAGTCCGCTAAAAATACCTGATACAGTAATGTTACTTGCATTAGGATTGGGACAGTTTGCAGCTCCACCAGAATAAGCTCCCGTAGCATAAGTTCCTGTGCCTGTAACATCACCCCAAATATCTGAGTGAAAACTCACGGTGAAACCTGTTGAGTTAAAAGCAATATCTGTAGAAAAACCCGGCCTATTATCTACACCTAATATAGCACCGCCAACAAGCCAATCTGCATGAGCAGTTTGATGAACTTGGTTCCACAGTAATTGTAACAGTAATATTTCCAGAGCTACTATAAAAGCTATTAATCCACTGTCCAGTCCAAGTACCCTGCATTGCATTTATATTACGAATTTGTGAATGGACGTTATATGTTAACGATAATATTAACAGCAAAGAAATTGAAATAAATTGTTTCTTCATTCCACGCCTCTTATTGATATTTGAACACAGAAGAACCTAATTAAAATTCGATTTTGTGTCAAGAATAAATTATGAGTATGAGACTTTTATTAAAAGTAAAGAGGAGAATAATGTACTAGATAATTAATTCACTGCGGTAAAATTATTTCTTGAGTGCGGAATGCTCGCGGGAATTGGCTTTTCAATCCTTCTTTGGAGGCAACTGCTGTTCCGAGAAAATAGTTTCTATATTTAACAACTTTTTGTCCGCCGATTTCAAAATGTTTTTTAATTGTTCCACCGCTGAAATAAATATTTAGTTCATGGGTGCTTTCAAGCACAACAATATTTTTTGTAATTGCTGCTCCAAAAACTTGAGCGGCAAGCGGGTTTAGCTGTAGAATTCCGCGTTTATCAATTGTACCTAATCTAGTTCCAATTCTATTAAATGATTCGAGATGATCACTATTCCAATCATTACAAACAAAATGAATATCATTGTTCTTGATCAAATATTTGTAATCGTCAAATTTATTTTGATCTATTCCATAATAATCAGAAAGAATTTTTAGATAACCATTTACTTTTCCGCTGGATGATTTAATCAGATCATATTTTTTTTCTTGTCTTACAGTCCGCTCTAACGGTTCGGTCTTATCAATCTTTTTTAGTTTTGCAACAAAAAATCCTTCACTTTCAATTTTCCAAGGAAAAATCCGTCTGGTTTTTTTTAACTCACTATTTAAAATTTCATTTCCAACTTTTGTATGCCCCTCATTGCATTTTACAGGCAATTCAATCTCTTCAAGTTCTACAGGATATTTATTCAACACTTTATTTATTACCATTTCGTTTTCTTCAAGCGTTAATGTACATGTCGAATAAACAATCTCTCCGCCAACTTTACACATTTTAATTGCAGCAATAAGAAGGCGCAATTGTAAGTCCGACATTGCTTCAGCTTTACGTTGATCCCACCAGTTACTAACCTCACCTTTTTTCTGAACGATTCCCAATGCGCTGCACGGTGCATCAACTAAAATTTTATCAAACCGATTTTCAAACTGCTTGCTTAACAATTCTCCTTTGCCGTGTAAAATGCCAACATTCACCAAACTCATTTTATCAACATTAAAAACCAAACTTTTCAAACGGTCAACGGAAATTTCATTAGCGATCAAAGTTCCGCGATTGTTCATTAATTCTGCAAGCTGAGTTGTTTTCGAACCCGGTGCTGCACATAAATCTAAAACTGTATCGCTACTGTTTGGATTAAGAACAAGAGCTGGTATCATTGACGACAAACTTTGTATGTAATACTTGCCCAAAATAAACTCGAGAGTTTTGCTTACAACATCCTCGCCGGAAATAATTCGAAATGCATTTCTAATATTGGGGATAGACTCAAGATGAATTCCATAACGCTTAAGCTCTAACTCTAAATGATCGTTATCGCACAGCGAGGAAAACCTGAGATATGGTTTGTACTGACTGTTGTGATATTGTTTATAATTAATTAAAAATTCCTCACCAAAGTGCTTGCGGATATAATCTGTTATGTTACTGCTAAGTTCTATCAAACTATTGTCGTGTGAGGTTGAGTGAGTTGAATACTTGTATCGAATTTCTTTTAAATCCTTTAGAGTTTGGGAAGTTCTGTTTGAACTCTTTTTCCATTTCTTTTAAGAATGAATCAAGATGTTTTTCGTAATCGCGTACAGTTTCATATACATGCATTGCCTCTTTAGGAATTTTTATCTGCAATGGTTTTAATCTGTTCGCATATAGAACATATTTTGCCTTAAAGTGATCGTCAGTAGTAAAAATAGTTTCGCCAAGTTCATTCGTGATTTGGTAGCTGTCAAAAAATGGGGGCGGGAGAAAAAGAATTTTTCCGGGCAGAGAAATTTCTTCGTATTCAGCAGAGACGATAAAATCATCCGGGAATGATTTTAATTTCTCTTTAATCTTTTCAACCCAATTTTGTGTGAACTCTTTTTCTGTCATATTAGTTTTATCGGTCATTTAAAATTTATATCAACCGCTTCCGGTTTTTCTATCCAATCCGCAACAAAAACATTCGTATCGTGTGTTGGTTTTCTATCCGTTCTTCGGTTAGAACAAAAAACTATTTTTTTACCGTCGTACGAAAACATAGGGAAAGCATCGAACGTTTCTGAATTAGTAATTTTTTCAAGTCCGGTACCGTCAATATTAATCATAAAAACATCGAATATTCTACCACCTTTATTAACTGAGTGATTATTGGAACAGAACAAAATCTTTTTTCCATCTGGATGAAAAAAAGGAGCCCAATTAGCGCCCGGAAGGTGTGTGACTTGTTTTGCATTCTTGCCGTCAATATCTGCAACGAAAACATTTAATTCTTTCGGTTCAACATAACCTTCGGCCAGAAGTTTTTTATATGTTTCAGCTTCATCGCCTTGTGGCCTGCTTGCTCTCCAAACAATTTGTTTTGAATCACGGGAAAAGAAAGCGCCGCCGTCGTATCCTAATGTGTTAGTAAGTTGTAAATATTTTCCGGTCTTTATCTCATACCGCCATAATTCTAAATCGCCAGAACGAGTTGAAGTAAAAATTATATATTTACCATCTGGTGATACAGTTGCTTCGGCATCATAACCATTACCGCCGATTAATACCTTGGGATCGGATCCGTCTTTGTTTGCAACATAAATATCATAGCTGTTGAATAAAGGCCAAACATATCTTCCACCGCTGAACATTTGATGTTCTGGACATTTATCTCCTGCGGCATGAGTTGAAGCATAAATAATTCTTCCATCTTTAAGAAAATAACTGCAAGTGGTTCTTCCCTTCCCAGTGGAAATTAGTTGATATCGTTTTCCGTCTTCTACCAGAGAACCGTCAATATTCATTTTGAAAATTTGATCGCACGGTTGTGAATTAATTTCGTTCCAATCACTTTGAAACGTTAACTGCTTATTGTCAAAACTCCAATATGCTTCGGCATTATTCCCGCCGAACGTAAGTTGTTTTATATTTCGAAAATGAGTTTCACCGGTAAATCGAAGCGAATCTAATGATGGATTATAATTTCGTTTTTGCTCAGTTGTTGTAAAAGAAAAAAGTACCGGCATTACTAAAAGAATTAATAATAAAGAAATTTGGGAAGAGATAATTCTATTTTTCATCAAAGTTTGTTCTTTCTAAAAGGTTACTGAATTTTTATGACTTTTTTATCTTTTCGGAATAGAAAATAAATTCCAAGGATTACAAAGGGAACGCTTAAGAGTTGTCCCAAATTTAAAAATAAATTCTGCTCGAAGGGAGATTGGTTCTCTTTAAGGAACTCTACAATAAATCTGAATCCGAAAACAGAAACAAGAAACAATCCGAACAGCAATCCATTCTTGAATTTCCCTTTAACTCTAAAATAGAATGAAAGTAAAAAAATAAAGATTAACAGATATGCGATTGCTTCGTAAAGCTGTGCCGGATGGCGAGGAATATTATCTACGGAGACAAATACAAATCCCCAATTTCCGTTAGTCGGTTTACCAATTATTTCCGAATTAAATAAATTTCCCAAACGGATAAAAAATCCGGAGAGTGCAACCGTTATAACCACACGATCCATAATCCACAAAAATGAAATTTCTTTTTTCTTGCGCGTATAAAGAATTAGTGCGGTTATTATTCCAATGCCAGCACCGTGACTTGCCAAACCGCCTTTCCAAATCTGAAGTATTTCTAACGGATGACTTAAATAATAATCGGGATTATAAAATAGACAATGACCAAGGCGTGCGCCGAGGACTGTCCCAAGAATCATATACCAAACTAAATCGTTTAAATCATGTTCCGATTTATTTTCTCTCTTAAAAATAATTACCATAATTTGGTAGCCGACAATAAATGACATTGCAAAAAGAAGTCCATACCATCGAATTGTGATTGGACCGATCGAAAAAATATCAGGGCTTACATTCCAGTTTATCACATTTACCTTACTTTAATGGTTTGATCTTTATCTGATTTGAAGCAGCAGCCTAAGGAAAAAAATGATTTTGTATTCGGCTGTGATGGCAAATTTACATAATAGACAGTTAATAAAGCAACTAAGCAGAATGCTCTTTTAATTCAAAAAAGGATAAAATGATTATTCTTCCCAGATAAAATCGAACAATAAATAAGAAGCTGTTAACATTACTACATCGTAACAAACAAGAACTGCAATTTCTACAAATGAACTGCTTACAGAATTACCATCCATTGCATGCTTGGTCAGTTCCAAAAGAGTTAGAATAAGAGGAAGTAAAATCGGGAATGATAAAACAGGGTAAAGAGTTCCTTTGGAACTGGCTTTGGATATTATTGCGGCAATAATAGTTGATGAAATTGCGATACCGACATTTCCGAACAGAAATGCAATCGCAAATAACGTAAAGTTTTTTATTATGAAAGAATTAAATAGGATTGCAAAAAGAAAAGTAATTACAAAGTTCATCAGGAAAACGAGCAAGAGATTAAAAATAAGTTTACCTGAAAAAATAGTTGACGGTGCGGCAATTAAATGAAGAGTCATTGTAGTACCGCGTTCTTCTTCCGATACAAACGCGCGTGAAAGTCCAGACATTGCTGAAAAAAATATTACGACCCATAAAAGTCCGCCTGTTAAATATTCCGTGATCTTTTCACTTCCAATTGAAAACATAATTACGCTGATTGTAACCAGAATAAACATTGCAAGAGCATTAATTGCATAACGCGTGCGTAGTTCCGACTGCCAATCTTTTTTAAATAGCGAATATGCTTTCATTTGCCAATTGCCCTTTTAAATTTTTCCAATTCAATTACTTGGCTGCATAGTGCAATATCTGAATCTTCATTCGAAGCAATGATCACCAGATTATTTTCTGCTTCTTTCTTGATTAGTGCATAAACTTTTTCTTTGCCGGGATTATCTAAATTTGATGTTGGTTCATCTAAAATTATAAGAGATGGTTGGTGCAAAAGAGCAAAAATAAATTTCAACCGTTGTTTCATGCCGGATGAATATCCGCGGATAAGGTCATTTTTCCGGTCAATAAGTTTTAGTTCATTCAGTAAAAAGTCTGAACGTTCTTTATTGAAACTAATCCCTCTAATATTTGAAAAGTGTAAAAGATTTTCTTCTGCGGTGAATTCATCATAAAGAAAAAGATACGGTGAAACAAAACCAATCTGATTGTGAAGTTTGAACGATTCTATTTCTTTCAAATTATTTTTATGAATTACTTTTCCGCGCGTTGGTGAAATTAAATTTGCAATAATTTTAACTAATGTTGATTTGCCGGAACCATTCGGGCCTGATATTCCATAAATATGCTGTGACGAAAAAGAAAAATTAATTCCGTCAAAGATCAATCGTCTTCCGAAATACTTAACAAGATTATTTAATTCAACTGTGTAATTAGTCATTTTGTATTACGAGTTTTCCTTTTTTAATAGCATCTCCGGATTTGGTAACGTAAATATAAACACCCGTACTAAGTTTATTATTATTTTTATCCAGTCCGTTCCAAATTACAACTACTTGGTCAGCGGTAACAATAGGTTTTTGTGAAGAATAAACCAAATTCATGTCGGTAGAATAAATGTACAAATCAACTAACCCGTTGTTTGATTTTGCAACTGGGATAAAAATTTGATTGTTAACCGAATATCTAAACGGCTGAGGAAATACATAATCTAATTCCACACTTGCTAGCTGCCCGTTATCAATTGGTATATCATTAAATATATCTGATTCGCCAAGTAAAAGTGAATTTGCACTTTCTATTTTTGAATAATATCCATCCAATATTTTTCTGGAACCTGTTAACTGATCTGAAGATAGCGTATATGTGAACGGCAATCCGCTTATAGGTGATGCAATGGCACCGTTTAGATCTGCATTACTCACAATCGAAACTAAATTATCTGCCCCATTAGTAAAAAAAATAAAATTATTTGATATAGGATCTGAAGTTATATTAATAGTGGTAGACGGTTTTGTGAATGGTATAGTCATCATCGGATGAATTAAAGGATAATTTGCGGCTTCTTCAAAATATTTGTTAGGGACCGTGCGCGTGTTTGTAAAATAAGTCCACAATCCAAACTTGTTGAATTCTGTTTTTAATGTTGATCCGGCTTCCAGTATTGCATCGGCGATTGATTCAACAGCACGTTCTTGCCTCATCAATTCCCATGTTCGCTTAATAACGTTTGCGCCGAATCTATCTCTGAGGAAAATATTCCATATGGCAAGATCGTATCCGTCATTTGAAGAAAATGCTCTTTGCGGATTTCTAAAATAAGTATCCAGATAATTATAATAATCGTTGATGCTGTCGTAAACAAATTCCTCCATAGATGTTGATGTAAGCTCAAAATAGTAAGTGTCGTTTGCCCGGTAAATGTAATTTCCGATCTGTATTCCGTGATGAAATTCATGAGCAATAGTAACACGTGCTGCATCTATTCCATGAGTGTAATAGTTTGTTCCGAAATCATTATCCATTACTGTGTAACAAGTATAAGTATTGCTAGTAATTTGATTTTCAAATTCTGTATATCCGTATAGACCGCCGGAAAGATTTTGAATATAAATGTCATAACGGTCATCTCCCCCTGCCCCGGCATCTCCAGGCGGCGATGGATAACCAAGAATGTTTACTTCATAATTATAAGAGGAATCTGCCGCTTGAGCTAATTGGTTTATGTTATATATTGGTGCATCAACACCTGATTTCATAAAATGTATTCTAAACTTCCCTGAAGGAGTTACAAAACTTGTATCGGTGGTTGGCCTGTCTAGAACTTTTTTAAGAAGATTTTTTTGCTGTTCACTAAATTTATCGTAATTCATTTTCACTTGATTTACAATTCCGAATCCGCATTTTATCGGGAGATTAGTTTCACCGGCAACCTGCGGTTTTACATTTTGATTGATTCCTCTTACTTGTAAGAATTCATTATATAATGAATCTATATTTTGTGCCGATGATATTAAAATTGGGATTGAGTAAAGAAGTAATAAAAATTTCTTCATTTAATTTTTTCAAAAGTTAATGAATTGAGTAAGCTGTTTGAATAGATCAAAAATGTTCTTCTGTTGTTTAAGACGGTAACAAGATAATTATTGATATTTTTTGAAACAAATAAATCCTTTTCAATAGGTGATTTTTCTACTCCTATAAATGAAATACCGCTAAGTTTTCCCTTCTCATTATAAAAATAAAAAGAAAGTTCATCACCATCGCCGTTTATATTATATCCTGTTGTTACATTGTTGCTTAATGCAATTTTTATTGGATACTTGTTCATCTTACTGCTACTGAATGTATAAAGGAAAGATTTGTTATTGTTTGTAATCCAGAATGTAACCGGTCTCGCTCTATCAATTAATTCTCTTAAACAAATCATGGTATAATTAATTTTATCTTTTTCATTAACGTTGAAACTGAGCATGATTTTACGATCAATAACTTTTTTATCAAAAACTGTTTTAACTAGATTGAGTTGTTTTTCTTTTTTCTCAATACTGTACACATCTTTATAAATTCCAAATGTTAACCACGATCTTTCAACGTTTGATTCAATTAAGTTGGATTGTGATGATTCAAGACCGAAATCTTTATACTCAAATTCTTGTAAATATGTTTTATTATCTTTTTTAATCAGCGCATAAATATTCTGTCGGTCTTTCAATCTATCGCTTATTACTTTAAAATCTTCAAGTAATCCGCCAGTGTATAAAGTTTGTCTTTTGTAATTATGTTCATCAAAATTCATTCTAATAATTTCTATCGTACCTCTATTTGAATAACAATAAAAAGTTTTGATTCTTGATTTGTTTTCGTCAACAACAATGTTTGTAAAATCAGATAAGAGCGGAATACTAAAATAAGTTCTAAACAAATTCCTTCTTTCACTTAATAAAAGTTTTAGCGTTTTTTCAGTCTCATCAATAAAACAAAAATCCTCAAACTTATCGTTCAGGTAATCAAAAGTTGTTAAAGCAGATGGTTTAAGTCCAAGTGAAATCGAAAAAGAATCGTCATTAATTCCCGGTTTGTTAATAAGATATATTTTCCCCTCGGTGCTAATGAGAGCTAATTTTTTCCCAGTCCGATCTATATATGCTGTTAGGTCTGCAAGTCCATTTTTTTGTAAATAAATAATTGGCGGGTAAAACACATTTGTGCTTTTCGCAAACGAAATATATAATGTTCCACTTTGAGTATTTATAAAAGCTATATCGTTAAAACCGTCTCCGTTAAAATCAAGAATTGCATATTTATCGGGTTTAGCCGGTGTTTCTAATATAAATTTTTTTTGAAATGAGGAAACCGAATCTCCAAGCAAAACTTCAAAATGATTATTCTTGATATAAACTAAATCATTATATCCGTCGGAATTAAAATCAACAGTTTTGAATTCACTTATTTCACCGTTCAATCCGATAGAACGTGATTCCGTATAATCCCCAGCTCCATTATTATAAAACAACAAAATAGAGTTTGAATATAGATCAACTGCAGCAATATCTGAATATGAATCATAATCCAGATCAATAAATGTTGAGGCCAAAAATACTTTTTCGGGATCAATTCTTGTTTCGTGAAGATTTTTATTTTTTTCTTTTATGATAGAGAGTCCGCTAAGCGAAGTTCCAGAGACTAATCCTTCGGGTTTTCCATCGCCATCTATATCTCCAACATCAATGTTCGAAGGAAAGCCCTTTAATTTAATTTTGCTTTGTGAAGAGATTGTACCGTTTCTTGAAAATGTAGAAATTCCGACTTGTCTAGTCTTGCGCGAGAGGAAAATAAATCTTTTCTCGGAAGCACCTGTGCTGAAGGAATGAATATTAGAAATGGCTATGGGAAAATATTTTTCTGGTAGATTTATTAGATCAGATTTATTATTTGATAAAGCGGAAACATATTTATTGTTGGATGAATTATAGATCAATAAATCTCTATAGCCGTCCGAGTTATAATCAATAGAAAATATATTTGTAAAATTGTTCTTTACAGAAAATTCTCTATATCTACAAAAACCGTTTATTGGAATTTGAGCAATGATGTCGGAGAAAAGAAAGAGAGTGACAAGAAGTGAATTTAATATTATTTGTTTAACCGCCGAGACGATTTTTTCTTCTTTGAAGTGCTTCATCAAATCTTCTTTTTTCGTCATCTGTTTCAGGTACAATTTCGAATGTATCAACGGGATTTCCATTTTCATCTACGCTGACAAAAGTTAAATATGCTGTATTAGTATGAATGCGTATTCCATCTATGTGCGATTCTGCAAATACCGTTACTCCAACTTCCATAGAAGTTTTAAAGGCGCGATTTACAGATGCAATTAAAGTTACAACATTGCCCAGTTTAATGGGATGATGAAAATCAATCCGGTCAACAGAAGCAGTAACACAAACGCGTTGAGAATGTCTTGCTGATGAAAGCGCCGCACAAATATCTATCCAGTGCATTAGCTGTCCACCCAATAAATTTCCAAGTTGATTAGTATAGTTTGGCAGAACTAATTCAGTCATTGTAATAATTGATTCACTAACTTTCTTCTTTCTTCTTGGTTCGGTCATTTCTTACTCATTAACTGAGTTTCTGTTTCCTTAAGTTCTTTTGCGTTTGCGTCATCAGGGTAACGATTTACAAATAAGTTAATATCTGCAAGCGCTTCATTGTTCAATCCTTTTATCATCTCTAACTTAATTTTATTGTAAAGAGATATTGGTGCAAACTTAGTATCATGATAAGTTTCTGCGACAGCGCCGTAACACTTCATTGCGGCAATTGAATATTCCATTTTTTCATAAATCAATGCGGCTTGATAATCTTTCTGAGCCAATTTTTCGTTGAGTGTTTTAATTTTTTGTTCAGCTTCTTCAACTTTCTTATTTGCTGGGAAAAAATCTATAAACGCCTGCAACTCTTCTATAGCTTTCTTTGTATATGCTTGATCAAGCTGGTATGGAGGAGATAATTGAAAATATGATTCAGCAAGCATGTATTGTGCGTCCGGAACAAAAGGACTTGCCGGAATATTCCTGATCAGTTTACTGAATTCATATGCCGATAATAAATATTGTCCGCGTTTGAAATAAGTCATTCCTAAGTAATATTGTGCATCATCATTAAATGCACTGCCGGAATACTGTAATAGAAAACTTTGGAATTGCTGAATTGCCTGTTCATAATCTTCATCATTATAAAGTTGATAAACATAATTATAATATTGTTCGGCGTTGAATTTGCTTGTATCTACTGCGCTTGAACACCCTATTATAAATGATAAAGTTAAAACGACCGTTAGTAATTTCATCTTGTTTAACAAGTATTTCCTCTCTTTTAAACGTTGTAAAAATAAACAATTTAGGTTAGCTGTGAAATACCAATTCTACGTTATTTACTGCGAATGCTAAACAGTAAAACAATCGTTACGATTAGAGTTCCGACAACAATAATCGGTTCCCACAAATTTGATAAAAGAGGCGTTGATGGTATTGTTGATTGTGTAAACGGCAGTGTTTGATTTTCCAATCCGGATATTTCATCAAGCTTTACGGTATCAATTTGACTTTCCGTATAACTAAACGACTTAATGGTTTTATCTGCATTTGTAATAGTTAAAGAACAATTGAACGATATTTCTCTTTCCAGCATAAGACCGCCAAACAAACCATCGGAAAAAGGATTTTTGTATTCAACTTTTAGTGAGGTAGCCGTATAATTTACTGCCGGGTTTAATTCAACGGTAGAAGCTGTTAATGAATAACCGTGTTCGCTGAATGCTTGAAATATTTTCGGCTTTAGAACCTCAAGCGTGGAAGAAGATGTAAATGAAAGATTAATTGTTTGTTTTGTACCAAGAATAGAATCAGCTTTAGGAACTGATCTATCAATTAATTTATAAATTACATCAAGATTAGTTTTTGTCTGAGCGAAAGATGAAACGGATATCAATAAAGATAAAATTATAACAATGATCGGTTTTGTTTTCAATTAAATACAAATTTTTTTGAGGATTGATTTCAAATTAGAAATTCGCAAAAGTAATTCCAAATAATAATTTATTAGGACTTCACAACCTTGTCATTGCGAGCCACTACAAAGTAGTGATGAAGCAATCTAGATCTTGTAGATTGCTTCATCCCGCCCGTGCGGGATTCGCAATGACAAATAAAAAATTTTATCTTCTACCTGCTGCAATTTCTTGAAGACGTGCAATTCTCTCTTCAATAGGCGGGTGAGTAGAAAATAACTTCATCAAGGATTTTCCGCTTAATGGATTTACAATAAACATATGCGAAGAAGACGTTCCGGCATTTGTCATAGGAATTAATTTATTTCCTTGCTGAAGCTTATTCAAAGCAGAAGCTAATGCAAGCGGTTCACCTGAAATTTGCGCTCCACCCTCATCAGCCATGAATTCACGTGACCGTGATATTGCCATTTGAATTAACATCGCTGCTATTGGTGCAATAATTATTAAAGCCAAATCAGAAAAAACATTTCCTCTATCACGTTCATTTCTTCCACCGCTGAACATTGCAGCCCATCCTGCCATTCGTGCAATAAAGGTTATCGTTCCAACCAAAGTTGCTGCTATAGTTCCAACTAAAATATCTCTGTTCTTCACGTGAGTTAATTCATGAGAAATTACACCTTCAAGTTCATCGCGTGTCAATAAGTTTAATATACCGGTTGTAACTGCCACAGCACTATGCTGCGGATTTCTTCCGGTAGCAAAAGCGTTTGGTGATGGATTTTCCATTACATAAACTTTGGGCATCGGCAGTTCAGCCTTCATTGATAAGTTCTCAACTGAATCAAAAAGTTGTGGATATTGTTCACGAGTAACTTCCTTAGCGTGATACATTGTTAAAACTATTTTATCCGAAAACCAGTATGAACCGAAATTCATTACAAGCGAAATTAAAAATGCTACCATCATACCGGATTGACCACCGATCAAATTTCCGACAAGAATAAATAACACCATCATCACAGTCATTAATACAACTGTCTTAAAGCCGTTCATCAATTACTCCATTTTTTTGAATCAAATTTATGGTGAAAGTTTTGTTCTATCAAGTTTGTTTGAGTTGTTATTCTAACAGATATTGAAATTAAATTGTTCCAATATAACAAGCGATTGAAGTTTGGCTTGCCTTTATTGGCATTTATCTGTAAAATCGCATCAAAATTAAAAGGAATTATGAAACAGAAATTAGTTTTTCTCTTTGCATTTGTAATTTCATCCTTAATCTCTGCGCAAAGCACATTTGAATTTTTAAAATTAGATACAAGTCCGCGCGCAGCGGCAGTTGCCGGAAGTTTTGTAGCTAACAATGATGACCCAAATGTAATTTTCTATAATCCGGCAGGAATTAATTTACTTACTGGCACACCGGTTTCATTTTCCTTTTTAAAACATCTGTTAGATATCAACTCAGCAAGTTTAACATTTTCAAAAGAGTTTGAAGGTATTGGAAGATTAGCTGCCGGAATTCAATATATCAATTACGGATCATTTACTAAAGCAGATGCAAGCGGGACAAAACTTGGTGAGTTTAACGCAGGAGAGATGGCCCTTCTTATTGGGTATGGAAATCAATTAGACAACAATTTTTATTACGGTGTTAATCTAAAATTCATTTATTCAAGTATTGCAGGCCAATCCTCATCGGGATTAGCAATTGATCTAGGTCTACATTATGCAATACCGGAATTAAGATGGAATTTTGGTTTTTCTATTTTAAATCTTGGAAAGCAGTTATCGAGTTACTTCAGCACAAAAGAAGATTTACCCCTCGATATACGTTTAGGTTTCTCAAAAGAACTTGAAAAACTTCCTTTCAGATTTTATTGGTCATTTAATAAACTTAACGAAAGACAAGACAACTTTTTTGACCGCTTCGGACAAATTACTGTCGGCGGAGAATTCCGTTTAGGTCAAAGCATGCGTTTGAGATTTGGTTATGATAATGAGAAAAGACGCGAAATGAAAATCGGAACAACTGCCGGATTGGCGGGATTTAGTGTAGGGCTTGGATTTATTGTCAGTAAATACAATGTTGATTATTCATTCTCATCTATGGGGTCAATAGGTGCAATGCATCGGTTTGGTATTTCAACAAACTTATAAAAGCAATTATCAATTATTCCTTAAACGGTGTTTTAAGATATTGTTCCGCTAACTTATGAGAATCATTCCTATCGCGTAATTGTAAAGTCTCGTTATAATATTTGATCGCTTTATCACGCTTTCCCATTTGGTCGTACAACATTCCTAAATAAAAAACAGTATTAATTAAAAACCCAGATTCATTTTCTTTATCTAACTCACGCGAAAGCCTTTCAGATTTTTCAAAATAAACAAGGGCAGAATCAGCTTTCTCTTTCAATTTAAAATCCATACCGAGATAATAAGTCGCTTCGCGTTCAAATCGTTTATTATATCCGGGCATTCCGTGTTTTGCTTTAATGTAAATATCGCGAAACGTTTTTATAGCCTCGGAATAATTATTTTCTTTTACAAATGTGAGTCCGTAATATCTTTGAAAGTAAGGATTATTCGGAAAATCATTCAACAATATTTTTCCCCACTTTCTGGATTCTTCCATGTTTTCTTCAAATTGAAATAAGAGCTTCTGCAGGAATGACCGTGATTCAATTCTTGTATACCTTCCATTCCATGCAACATTTTCCAGTTCTTTAATACCGCGGTTTTTATCACCTTTAGGGAAAAAAATCATAAAAGGTTTTACCGCTGAATATTTTTGAGGAATTACTTCAGCATAGTAATGATAAATTCCAAAACCAAGTTGTACATCAACATTTTTAGGATTTACTTCGTAAGATTTGAAAACAAGACTAAGTCCTTCTTTTCCATCGAGCGCGGCTTTGAACCAACTTTCACGAATTGCCCGTAGTTGTCCTCGGAAACCAAGCGAACCGCCTTTGAAAAACATTGCATCAACATTTTTATCGTTCTTATCAAGAATTTCATCGCACATGTTTATACATTCTTCGAGCTGATTGAAAAATTTTTCATCTAAACTTTCATTATCAAGATCAAGAAGAATTCTCCACCAGGTTATCATTGCTTTAAAAAATTTTCCGGAAGGATGCGTTGAATATTCTTTTGTTACTATATCAAAAGTCTTCTCTGCTTTATCGAATTCAATACCGTAGATTTGATTCACTCCTGCTTTAACAAGTGAATCGTGCCTAACCCAATTGTAGTTTTGCGCGGAGATACGAAGAGTAACTAGAAGAAGAACTGAGAAAAATATTTTTGTTTTCAAGCGAATCTCTTTGGTTTTGTCACTCTAAGATTAAATTTTCTCAAATTAGTAATCTGAGATTTTTCGTCGTTTTTCGATAAGCTCAGAATTTCTCAGAATGACATGTTAACATGTCATTTTCTTTTAGGACGGTACATATCAGTTGCTCGTCCGTAAAAAACTTCAGCCGCCGCCATCATAGTCTCGGATAAAGTTGGATGAGGATGAATCGTTAATTCTAAATCTTTAACAACCGCTCCCATTTCAATTGCTAATGTTCCTTCAGCTATCATATCTCCTGCACCGACTCCAACAATCCCAACTCCAAGAATTCTTTCCGTCTCGGGTTCAATTATTAATTTAGTCATTCCGTCATTTCGATCCAATGTAGTAGCTCGTCCACTTGCACCCCACGGAAATTTTGCAACTTCGACTTTAATTCCTTTTTCTCGTGCTTCTGTCTCACTTAATCCTGTCCATGCAAGTTCGGGATCTGTAAATACAACTGCTGGAATTGCATTTGGTTCAAACGCAACTTTATGACCGAGTATTGCTTCAACAGCAACTTTCCCTTCTGCTGAAGCTTTATGTGCAAGCATTGGATTACCAACTACATCGCCAATCGCATAAATATTCTGATCATCTGTTTTCAATGTTTTATCAACAACAATAAATCCGCGTTCATTTATTTTCACATTTGTTTTTTCTAAAGCTAAACCATTTGTAATTGGTTTACGGCCAACCGATATCAAAACTTTATCAAAAATTTGAACCGGCTCCGTAACATTTTTTCCTTCCAGCTTAACTTGAATACCTTCTTTTGTTTCTTTCAATTCAACAACTTTAGTTTCAACAAAAACATTTTCCATTTTTGCTTTAACACGTTTTTCTAAAACAACAACTAGGTCACGATCTGCACCGGGCAAAATTCCCGGCAGCATTTCAACAACTGTAACTTTACTTCCGAGTGCGGCATAAACCGTACTTAATTCCAAACCGATATATCCTCCGCCAATGACCAGAAGCCGGTTAGGAATATCGTTTAATTCAAGTGCCGATGTTGAATCCATAACATTTGGAGAATCTATCGAAAGTCCTGGTACCTTTGCGGGTGTTGATCCGGTTGCAATAATTGCTTTTTCAAAAATTATCTCTTCAGTTGTGCCATCAGATTTATTTATAAGTAAAGTATTCGAATTTATAAACGAAGCTTTTCCTTGAATAAAATTTACTTTGCGGAGTTTTGCAACTTGTCCTAAACCACTTGTCAGTTTACTTACAACACCGTTCTTAAAATCTCTAAGTTTATTTAAATCAATTTTTGGCTCTCCGAATTCAACTCCCCATTTTTTTGCTTCTTCAGCTTCAGTAATTAATTTTGAAATATGTAGTAATGCTTTCGAGGGGATACAACCCTCCCATGTACATACACCGCCAGGATTTTTTTTCATATCAATCAATGTAACTTGCATACCTAAGTCGGAAGCAAGAAATGCAGCAGCATATCCGCCCGGTCCGCCGCCGATTACTGCTAATTGTGTTTTCGTAGACATCATTTACCAATCAATTATTTTTAATGCGGATAAAATAAGAAAAAAGACGTGAATTATTTTTGTAGTGATAAATACATTAGGGGATTTTGGATTTACTATTATTGTTGCTATTTTTATAAAAGTAAGAATCATAACCACAGTATATTTAATAAAATCCACACTGTTAAATATTTAATATTCTTTAGAATAAAGCTGGGGGTGAATTGAAGAATGTTTTCAATATGAAAATCACATTTATTTTTATTTCACTTCTTGCACTGCAACTAATATCAGCTGAGGATAAACTAAAATCCGTAAAGACTGAAAATCCTCCTATCATTGACGGTAAACTTGATGATAAGATTTGGAATGATGCTCTTGTTGTATCCGGCTTTAAAACTTTTGCGCCGGATTTTGGAAAAGATGGATCAGAAATAACAATCGCTTATTCAGCTTACGATGCGGAGAATCTATACTTTGCGTTCCGTTGCTTCGATAAAGAACCACATAAAATAAAATCTAGTGTTTCAAGCCGCGATAATATTCGTCCAGATGATTGGGTCTGTATAAATCTTGATTCATTTTATGATCAGCAATCCTTGTATGCATTCTATGTTAATCCGCTCGGTATTCAAATGGATAGCAGGTTTGCATCCGGTCAAGAAGATTTTAGTGCGGATTTTGTTTGGTATAGCAGTGGACAAAAACTTTCTGATGGTTATAGTGTTGAGATAAGCATTCCGCTAAAGAGCATCCGGTATTCTGAAGGAAACCCAGTCACTATGTCAATTTTCTTTGAAAGATACATAAGCAGATTTTCAGAACATGATTCATATCCCGAACTGGATCCCGCAAAAGGATTTGCATTCCTTACTCAAATGGCACCATTAATTTATTATGACTTGAAAAATTACACATTGTTCGAATTGCTTCCTGCTTTTACTTACAATCAGAAATACAATCTCAATGCAGGACAATTACAAAAATATGTTAATAAAGGAGAAATTAGTTTAACCACAAAATATGGAATTACATCGGATCTGATTCTTGATGGAACTTACAATCCTGATTTCAGTCAGATTGAAGCAGATGCCGGACAAGTTGATGTAAACTTAAGATATCAATTGTACTATCCGGAGAAGAGACCATTTTTTCTGGAAGGAAATGAAATTTATAATGTTGCAGCAACTCAATCTTCGGAAATTGATCCGCTAATTTCTTTAGTCCATACAAGAACAATCGTTAATCCTTTAACTGGAATTAAACTCTCCGGCAAAGTTGGTTCTAAAAACACAATTGCTTTTATGTTTGCTATGGATAAACTACCGGCTGATATGACTGCTTTATCGGACGACTATGCTTACGTTCCTATCTTTAGATATAAGCAATCTTTTTCCGATGATAGTTACCTTGGCGGAATAATTACAGATAGAGAAATAAAAAACAGTTATGACCGCGTAATAGGAACGGATGGTATGTTAAGGCTAACTGATGCTAGTACTCTCGAATGGAACGCTTTCTATTCAAGTTCAAATTCAAATCCTCTCCAAGAAAATCAAGCTGGGCGTGCTTTAGGATTAGTGTATAAATACGATTCAAGAAATTTATATTACAGTTTTACTGGAAAAGAAATCTCGGAGAATTTTAATACTGAGACGGGTTACTTAACCCGCACAGGCATTTTTGCTCTTACAGGATTAGTTAGACCAAAAATTTATCCTAATTCATCTTTTATACAAAGAATTGATTTAGAAACCTTCTCCGCACAAACGCAAGATAAACCAAGCAGTATGTGGGAAACATATAACTATCTTTCAGCTCAAACTTTTTTTCTTGGTTCTTGGAATTTTAAGTTGAAGTATTCATATGCAACAGAAATTTTTGAAAATGAAAAATTTAGAACCGGGGGATTTCTAGTCAGTTTTGGAAGTCAATTTACCAAGCAGTTCTCTATATCATTATCTTATAAAAGAATAAATGCAATCTACTATTCAGTAAATCCTTATCAGGGAAAGAGCAACCGCGTCAGCACTATTATGGTTTTAAATCTTTCAGAAAATTTTGAATCTTACTCTACTTTTACATTTTCTGATTTCACTCGCGATTCGGATTCACAACTTATTTATGAATACCCAATTTTCCGTGAAAGATTAACTTACCAATTTAATAAGTATTTATTCTTCCGCGGAATTGTTGAGTACAACAAATATAAAAGACAATTGCTCACAGATTTTCTTGTTTCTTTTACTTATGTACCGGGAACTGTTATTCATTTGGGCTACGGGTCTCTTTATGAAAAAACAGAATGGAATGAATTTCAAAATAGATATGTTGACAGCAATAATTTTCTTGAAGCACAAAGAGGATTCTTTTTCAAAATGTCCTACCTATGGCGAAATTAAATATTTATCATTATGAAAATTAAAACTATTATAACCGGTTCAACTGGTATGGTTGGAGAAGGAGTTCTTCACGCATGCCTCAAAAATCCTGAAGTTGAATCAGTACTTGTTATAAATAGAAAATCAAGTGGGGTTAAACACAATAAGTTAAAAGAAATTATTCACAAAGATTTTTTTGATCTATCTGCAATTGAAAATCAACTTTCAGGATATAGCGCTTGTTTTTTTTGCGCAGGAGTTTCTTCAGTAGGGAAAAAAGAAGACGACTATAAACGAATCACTTATGATTTAACTATGAACTTTGCAAAAACAGTTTCAAGGTTAAATCCAGGAATGGTTTTTACTTATGTATCAGGAGTTGGAACTGATAGCACCGAAAAAGGAAAAAGTATGTGGGCACGTATAAAAGGCAAAACTGAAAATGATTTGCTGAAACTTCCTTTCAAAGCTGCTTATATGTTTAGACCCGGTTATATTCAACCTACAAAAGGATTAACGAACACTTATAAAATATATAAAGTACTCGCTCCCCTTTACCCGGTTTTTGAAAAACTTTTTCCGAAATATGTTGTTACACTGGAGGAAGTTGGATTAGCAATGATAAATGTAGTGCTGAAAAGTTACGAAAAGAAAATTTTAGAATGTGATGATATCAGAAATATTGCACAGTAGAGACGAGGCCTCCCGACAAGTCGGGACAAGTTACAACTTCTCTACAAAAAATTTATCCTTCTAAAGAAAGTAAAAATGGATTCTCCAACGCATTAACCACCCATCTCACAAATCTAATTCCATCTGCTCCGTCAATAATTCGGTGATCGTAAGAAAGTGATAACGGCATTATCAATCGCGGTTCAAATTTTTCGTTAATGTAAACCGGTTCATAAGATGATTTGGAGACACCAAGAATGGCAACTTCCGGAGAATTAACTATCGGAGTGAAATATGTTCCCCCAATTCCGCCGAGATTAGATATTGTAAAACAGCCGCCTTGCATTTCTTCAAGCGAAAGTTTTTTATCTCGTGCTTTTTTAGAGACCTCTTGTAATTCTATGGAAAGCTGAATTATATTTTTCTTATCAACATCTCTAATAACCGGAACGAGCAAGCCGCGGTCGGTATCAACTGCGACACCAACATTTATAAATTTTTTGAATATGATCTCGCTTTTATCCATATCTACACTTGTGTTAAATTGAGGAAAGACCTTAAATGCTGATGCGATCACTTTAAGAAGAATTGCAGTTACAGTTAATTTGCCTCCGGCTTCACTTACTTTCTTGCCGAATTGCTTCCGCAAATTTTCAAGTTCAGTTATATCTGCCTTATCAAATTGTGTTACATGCGGAACTGTCGCCCATGAATATGATAAATGCTCTGCTGTTTTTCTCCGGATGTTACTCATTGGCTGGCGTTCTATTTCTCCCCACTTTGAAAAATCGGGAAGAGATTCTTTTACAACTCCAATACCGCCGGACGAGAAACCACCTTTTTGAATCTGCTCGTTCAAAGTTTTTGCATAAGTTTTAACATCTTCAATTGAGATTCTACCGCCCGATCCGCTGCCCCGTACTTGTGAAATATCAACACCGATCTCATGTGCAAATCTTCTTACAGATGGTGCTGCAGGAACTACAACTTTGGAAATATTTTTTGGAACAGAAATTACTGTCGGTAAGTGATGAGTTAAATCAATCTTTGATGGGGAAGGCTGTTGTTGGTTGTCAGTTGTTGGTTGTCGGTTGTCAGTAATTGGTGATTGGTAATTAGTGATTGGTTGTAATTCTTTATTCTCAATTATTAAAGCAATTTGTCCGACAGCTGCTTTATCACCATCTTTTACTTTAACTTCTTTAACAACACCGCCAACTTCAGTAGGAATTTCGATTGTTGCTTTGTCTGTTTCAATTTCAAGAATTATTTGATCGACGTCAACTTTATCGCCGATTTTTACTAATACTTTTGTAATGTTAGCAGTAATAATATTTTCACCAAGCGGTGGGATTTTAAATTCGTAGTTATTAGTGATTGATGATTGGTGATCAGTTGTTGGTTGTGCTTCAATAACTTTTTCTGATTTCTGACTCCTTGTTTCTGATTCCTTATTTTTGATTTTTGGTTTCTTTTCTTCTCTAGTCTCCTCCGTCTCACTTTCAACTGTCAACTGCGAACTGCTAACTTCTATCTCGACCAATGGTTCGCCCACATTTGCTTTCTGACCGTCTTTCACATAAACTTTTTTTACAATACCGGAAACATCGGAAGGGATTTCTACTGTTGCTTTATCTGTTTCAATCTCAACAACAACTTGATCAACTTCAACTTTATCGCCTTCTTTCAAATTAACTTTGATCACATCCGCTGAGTTTATTCCATCACCAAGATGCGGTAATCTAAAATCTACAATCATTTTATTTCCTCTTCAAATTCTGAGTTCGGCGATAGCCGAACGAAGAATCTCAAACTTAAATTAGTTAGAGATACTTCGCTTCGCTCAGTATTAAAACTTTGCCGGATCCTTTTTATCGGGATTAATTCCCAAATCCTTAACAGCCTTTTTTACAACCTCAGGTTTAATCTTTCCTTCTTTCATCAAAGAATAAAGTGTTGCATAAACAATATGTTTTGCATCTACTTCAAAAAAATCACGCAAAGAAGTTCTTCCTTCGCTTCTTCCGAAACCGAAAGTGCCAAGAGAATGAAGCAGACCCGGAAGCCATTTTGCAATTGCATCGCTCGATAGCTGGACATAATCCGAAGCGGAAATAAAAACTCCGCTTTCACCTTTTGTTGCTTGAGAAACGTAAGGAACTTTTGCTTCTTTATCCGGATGAAACATATTCCAGCGCTCTGCTTCTTGTGCATCAAGATGTAAATTTTTGTAACTGGTCACACTCCAAATATCAGTTGATACATTGTATTTGCTTTCAAGAATTTCTTGTGCTTTGATTACTTCGTTTAAAATTGTTCCGCTGCCAAGCAAGTGGGCTTTTATTTTCTGTTCCTTAACTCCACTCGCTCTAAATTTATACATTCCTCTTAATATTCCATCTCTAATACCTTTTGGCATTTCAGGCTGCGCATAATTCTCATTCATAATTGTGATATAGTAATAAACATTCTCTTGTTTTTCATACATGCGGTAAATTCCATCACGAATAATTACTGCAAGTTCGTAAGCAAATGCCGGATCGTAAGCAACAACATTTGGAATTGTATATGCAAGCAAGTGGCTATTTCCGTCTTGATGTTGTAAACCTTCACCTGCAAGAGTTGTGCGTCCTGCTGTAGCGCCAAGTAAAAATCCTTTACACCGCATATCACCTGCAGCCCATGCAAGATCACCAAATCTTTGGAAGCCAAACATAGAATAATAAGTAAAGAACGGAATTGTATTGATGCCGTGTGTGGCATATGAAGTACCAGCTGCAATGAATGACGACATCGAACCTGCTTCGGTAATTCCCTCTTCAAGAATTTGTCCGTTCTTTGCTTCTTTATAATATAGTAAGCTGTCTTTATCAACCGGTTCATATAATTGTCCCGGGTGAGAATAAATTCCAACTTGTCTGAACAAAGCTTCCATACCAAATGTACGCGCTTCGTCAGGAACGATAGGAACAATTAAATGACCGAGTTCTTTATCTCGTAAAAGTTTGGCTAGAATTTTTACGAACACCATTGTTGTTGAAACTTCACGTCCTTCAGTGCCGGAATAAAATTCTTCAAATAATTCTTCCGAAGGAGTTTTAAGAGGTGTAGCTTTAGTAACTCTTTTAGGAATGTAACCGCCGAGGGTTTTTCTTCTTTCTTTTAAATATTTGATCTCGGCAGAATCTTCGGGCGGACGGTAGAACGGTGTTTTCGTAATTTCATCATCGCTAATTGGTATTGAGAATCGTGTTCTAAATTCTTTTAATTCTTCTTCATTCATTTTTTTCTGCTGATGGGTAATATTCTTTCCTTCGCCAGCTTCGCCAAGTCCGTAACCTTTAACAGTCTTTGCAAGAATAACTGTTGGTGCGCCTTTATGTTCAACGGCAGCTTTATAAGCGGCATAAACTTTTTCTGGATCATGTCCGCCGCGTTTCATTTTTAACAGCTGCTCATCGGTATATTTATCCACAAGTTTTAATAATTCAGGATACTTTCCAAAAAAGTTTTCACGAATATATTTTCCATCATGTACAATATAATTTTGAGATTCACCATCAAGAACTTCATTCATTCTTTTAATCAGCGAGCCGGATTTATCAGCAACAAGTAGAGGATCCCAATCGCTTCCCCAAATGACTTTTATTACGTTCCATCCTGCGCCACGGAAATTTGCTTCAAGTTCCTGAACAATATTTCCATTACCGCGAACCGGTCCATCAAGTCTTTGTAAATTACAATTGATTACAAAAATTAAATTATCAAGTTTCTCACGCGATGCTAAAGAAATTGCACCAAGTGCTTCGGGTTCATCTGTTTCACCATCACCGAGAAAAGCCCAAACTTTTTGATCGCTTGGTTTCTTTAATCCGCGGTCCTCTAGATATCTGTTAAATCTTGCTTGATAAATTGCTTGTATCGGTCCAAGTCCCATTGATACGGTAGGAAATTCCCAGAAGTCAGGCATAAGCCACGGATGCGGATAAGAAGAAAGTCCGCCGCCCGGTTTTAATTCTCTTCTAAAATTTTCTAATTGCTCTTTGGAAATTCTACCTTCAAGAAAAGCGCGTGCATAAATACCTGGTGATGCATGACCTTGAAAATAAATTATATCACCTTCTGTGTCGCCATCTTTACCTCTGAAAAAATGATTGAAACCAATTTCATAGAGAGTTGCAGCCGAGGCGTAAGTGGATATATGTCCACCTATTCCCGCTTCTTCTTTGTTTGCGCGGACAACCATTGCCATTGCATTCCAGCGTATTAAACTTTTAATGCGGCGTTCAATTTCTCTTCCGCCTGGGAAAGGAGGTTCTTGTTCTTTTGGTATTGTATTTATATGAGGTGTGTTTGCGGTAAACGGAAGATCAACACCGGATTCGTGTGCGTAAGTATCAAGATTATGTAACAGTTCTCTTACTTTTTCCGGTCCTCCTGATTGCAGCACATACTCTAATGATTCCAACCATTCACGGACTTCAATTTCATCTAAGCCTGAATATCCGTTTTTATTATTTTCGTTCATTATATATAATCCTTTTTTCTCTTCAACCTAATTGATAACTGGAAAACAAATATGAGTGCCCGCTAAATGCGGACATAAATTTAATAATTCTGTTGCTTGAATTCTATTCTACTTAGTTAAGAATGTTCTTACAATAGATAACGAGGTCTGTGATGGGTTAGTTCAATTTAAGGAAGGAACAAGATTTACTTGTTCCTTCACGTAATAAATATTTAAAATATTAAAAAGAAAGCATCTTTAAATTGACGAACATAGCAACATTATTTAGATCCTGGTTTTTAAGTTTTGTAATGGAAATTTCTGAACTGTTTTCATCTAATCCACTTACCATTTTATATCCGAGACCAAACGCAAGACGAGTTGTAGGAGTAAAATTTATTTCTAAAATTAAACTCGGTTGTACAAAGAAATAGTTTGTTCCAAAAATGTTGAAGAAGTTATCCAATAGATTATTTTTTGTTCGATAGTCCTTAACGGTTCCAACTCCGGCAAAAATATTAAATCCAAGATGAACTAGTTTTTCTGAATTGAAGCTATATTCAGCCTCCACCCCAAAAGCTCCTGTGTTTACTTTTGAATGTGTCAGATTAACGTAACCCGAAAGACCTACAAAAAATGATTGATTAAAATATACTCCGCTTGATAGTCCAATCATTCCGGCTACTTGATTTTGGATTGGAGTAAATTGAATTCCATATCTAGTTACATAATGCATTGATGAGCTCTCAGAGAATAATGATTCGGCCTTAGAACTGTCTTTTGTTTGACCAAGACATATTAAATGTTCAAAAAGAAAAAATAAAACTAGGGTTGTTAAAATATTTTTTTTCATTTTATCACCTTTTGTTAATTCATTACGAATTTTCTGTTTGTAATAATTTATTTTTAATCGTTTTTGAGTCTGCGAGTTTTATAATGGGTTTCATACCAAATAATAATCTCGTTACATTCAACCGTTTAATTAAAAATTCGTAAATAAATAAACTTATACCGAACGTAACGAAAACCAATAAAACAAATTTCGGCAGAACCCCCCAATCCAATTGAATTATATAGTAAGCGAAAATTAATTCAACACTTTGGTGTAAAATGTACAATGGATAAACCGATTCATTCGCGTAAGAAAGAACTTTACTCGGTTTATTCAAAAGTATTCTTCCATAACCAAGTATTGCAAAGAGTAATGAAGGAATCATCAACATTTTGAAAATACCATAAACATAAATAAACCAACCAGCATCTTCATTAACAACTTCGAATGTTGGACCCCAAACGAAAGCAGCTAAGATAAAAGTAGGAATCAGAGCTTGCAGAAGCGATTGTTTTCTTTTTGCAACTAATACATCCCAAAATCCATTGATTGAAGAAATACCAAAACCTACAATAAATAATGTAAATGAAACACTATGTAAATACCAATCATCAATTAGTCCATGTGTTTCGGGAAATTTCTGACTAAGTGTGTAATAATAAATCAGTAATGGAACTATGAGTGAATAAATTGAATTAGGATGTTTTTTAAGAAACGATCCTATTTTATTTCTAAAATTAAGTGATTTTTCATTGTGCAAATATTTGAAGAGCGGATAAGCCACTAATGAATAGATAAATATATAAAGTACGTACCAGAGGTGATGCCAGCTTAAACTTCCGCCCATTGGATAGGGAACAAAATTGAAAACTGTTTTCCAGAATTCCCAATAATTCGCGAAATGAAATCCATGGAATAATCTATCGTAATAAATTTGCGGCGGGACAATAATTAACATCCCGAATATGAGAGGAATCAAAAGTCGTCTGCTTCGCTCTGCAAAAAATGATTTTCCTATACGTGTGCCCATAGAATGGTAAAGAACAATTCCGGAAATCATAAACAATAAAGGCAGGCGCCATTGATGCAAAAATCCCATCCAAGTTTCAAACCATTCAACAGTTTGAGAATTCTTTAAATGAAATTCCCAAGGGACGAAAACCATTCCTACATGAAAAAATATTAGAATATAGAATGCTATTACTCTCAGCCAATCTATATCGTGACGTCTTTCTTTTGTTTCCATTGTAACTCCTGTTGTTTGGTAATTGTGACGTGAAAAATATTGTATCGGTTTTATTTTTAGAGGTGATTTGTCATGAGCGGAGATTTAATGTACATAAGCGGGATAAACTCCAATGTAATTTCGGACACGTTGGAATCGAATGAATGGAACCTTAAACTAATTTTGTGATTTCATAGTAACTTCTTTGAAGTTTGTTTCCCTTTAATGCCCGTGTAAATCCCTTTTATACCATAATGAATGAGAATGATTATTCTATTTACAATATTAGATTAAAGAATTTCATAAATTATTTATGCAATAAAATGACGCCGTATAAAATGCTTAAAGACAAAACAAAGAAGAGAATTAAATTCTCTCTCATAATGTTTGGTGTTGCAACTGTTATAGGTTTGATGAGCTTTGCAATTGTGGTTACAACGGAATTAGCTGAAAATTTTACCAATCTAACTTCTAAGGATTTAGCAAAGATTATTTATCCTTTAGTTGATGAGTTAACCGGAGCGTACACATTTGTATTACTTATACCATTGTTGCTTATATTTTTTAAGAAGGTACCACTAACAAAAGATAATTGGATTAACAAACTTCCACTCTATTTAATAGCTTCGCTTATTATTGGTTTAACTCACACTTCAATGATGTTCATCTCCCGCTCTATAATATACCATGTTCTTAATTGGGGAAACTATGACTACGGCTACATCCCTTTTAGACTTGTTATGGAATATTTAAAACAGTTCGTCATATTCTGGGGAGTGTTTACTGTTTATGCTTTGATAAAAACATTCCAAGAAAAAGAGGCACATAAAATCAAGACGGCACAACTTGAAGAACAGCTTACAAAAGCAAGACTTGAAACATTAAAGATGCAGCTCAATCCACATTTTCTTTTCAATACATTGAATATGATTTCATCCACAATGTACGAGGACACACAAGCCGCCGATAAAATGATTGCAAACTTAAGCGATCTTCTCAGAATCACTTTAAAAAGTTCTTCGAAAGGTGAAAACACACTTGCAAAAGAGATTGACATTCTTAATCTCTACATTGAAATAATGAAAGCGCGTTTTAAGGACAAGCTTGTGATTGACTTAAAAATAGATGAAGAAACAATTGAAGCACTTGTTCCCAATTTTATATTTCAGCCGCTTGTGGAAAATTCCATTAAGTATGGGATGGAAAATTTGACAAGTACTAAAATCGAAATTTCAGCTAAAAAGTTTTCCGATAAGTTAATCATAAAAATAAAAGATAACGGTCCGGGAATTCAGAAAGATTCTGCTGCTGTTTTAAATAGTGGAGTAGGATTATCAAACACATTTGAACGTTTAGAAAAATTATATAGTAATAATTTTGAATTTAATTGGGAAAATTTAAGTGGGGGAGGACTTCTGCTGACACTAGAGATTCCATTCAAAGAAGAGGAAGAACAAAATTGAAAGTATTAGTTGTTGACGATGAACAGCCGGCACGAAAAAAGATTATTTCATTTTTAAAAGATGAGAGTGAGATAGAACAAATTCTAGAAGCCGGAAACGGAATCGAGGCAATTAAAAAAATAAAAACTGAAAACCCCGATATAGTCTTTCTAGATATACAAATGCCGGGGATAAACGGTTTTGGTGTAATTGAAGAAATAGGTGCCGAAAATATGCCTCCAGTAGTTTTTGTTACGGCATACGATCAATATGCAATCAACGCATTTGATGTGAACGCTGTGGATTATTTGTTAAAACCATTCGACAAGGAGCGCTTTTCAAAATCTTTTAACCGTGTCACCGAAGAAATTAAATTCAAGAATGAGAAAACAAATGATATAAAACTGATTCTGGATGAAGTGAAAAAAGAAAAGAAATTTTTAGAACGATTTTTAATAAGCGTAGGATGTAAATATTTTTTTGTTGCCGCAAGTGAGATAATATTTATTTCATCCGCAGAAAAATATGTAGAGTTGCATACAGCGAAAGGAAAATATCTTTTAAGAGATACGATGAACAATGTTGAAGAATCGCTAGATCCGGAAAAATATGCCCGCATTCACCGTTCTTTTATTGTTAATGTGGAACAGATTCAGGAAATGCAGCCATGGTCTCATGGCGATTATGTTG
This sequence comes from Melioribacter sp., assembly GCA_023250955.1. Lineage (GTDB taxonomy): Bacteria > Bacteroidota > Ignavibacteria > Ignavibacteriales > Melioribacteraceae > Fen-1258. The sequence goes on from JAHEZQ010000006.1 coordinate 110,756, forward strand.
TGATTTTAAAGAATGGTGAAAAATTAAATATGAGCAGAAGATACAAAGAGAATCTTTTCTCTAAAACGGATCCATCAGATTAAGACTTACCCTTCCGGTTCAGTGTGAACCATTACTTTTACATTTTTTATTTTCTTATTGATCGCTTCTTCAACTTTGTGTGATATTGCATGCGCTTGGTCTATCGTCATTTTTTTATCTACATGAATGTTAAGATCAACAAATTTGTACGGACCGGATTCGCGAACTTTTATATCATGAAATTGTTTTACTTCCAATATATTTTTCACAATATCTTCCACCATTTCATGTAATCCTTTTGGTGCACTATCAATTAGAGCATCAAAAGATCTTTTACCCAATCTATAACTTACCGTTAGAACAATCATAGCTACAATTAATGCAGCAATCGGATCCGCGTACTGAAAATTAAAAGTAACTCCAATCAATCCGATTAAAACTACTGCAGAACTCCAAATATCTGTTGAGAAATGTAGTGCGTCTGCTTCAAGAGCCTGGCTATCATGCTTTTTTGCAACTTTATATAAAGCACGTGATCGGGAAAAATCAATTATGATTGATGTTATAATAACTACAAAACTCCAAACAGTTACTTCGATGTGAACTTCTTGTGTGATCAATCTTCTTATAGCCTCGTAAATAATCCATGCGCAAGTTATAACAAGCAGTAATGTTTCAACTAATGCGGAATAGTTTTCAATTTTACCGTGACCGTAATTATGTCCTTCGTCTGGCGGAACATCGGCAAACTTAACGGCAAAAAAAGTAATTATGGCAGCAACCAGATCCAACGCAGAATGGAGCGCTTCGGAAAGAATTCCCAAGCTTCCTGTAAGAATTCCAATCACAAGCTTAAACCCGGTTAAAAAAATTGCAGCTACAACCGAAGTTAAAGCTATAGATTTTTTTTCTTTAGTTGCTAAACTAGAATTACTCATTTAAGAAGTAATATTGTTTTAGATAGAAGTTAACTTAATAATTCTCAATCAAACTAATTTACTTTCTCAATTACAACTGCGGTACCGTAACATAAAACTTCCGTAACTCCGCCCATTACTTCTGTAGCATCATATCTAACACCGAGTAATGCATTAGCACCAATCGCTTGTCCGTGTTGAACCATTAATTCAAATGCATCCGAGCGAGTTTTCTCGCAAAGTTCTGTAAAGAGTGTAATGTTTCCGCCAAAGATTGTCTGCAATCCGGCTCCGATTGTTCCAATTACAGAACGTGAGCGAACTACAATTCCTTTTACTACACCAAGATTTTTTACAACTTTGTAACCGTCAATGGTAAATGTGGTTGTAATCAGTGAATGATCCATATTAACTCCTTTAATTATGTTTAATTAAATTTCTAATTTTTTGAATCGTCAACGGCGCAGAACCTTCAAAGTGGTTATTAACATTTAAGTAAACATTAATATCTCTCTCAAGTAATTGCAAAACCATAGAACAAATTTTTTCCAATTCATCATCTTTGGGATCAACAATTTTATTCCACTCACCGCCAGTTCGTGTTTCAATTCCCTGTTTGTCCGGTCCGTGTAATCTTATCACTGTAAAATCTTTAATGTAATCCTTGTAACGATTATAGATTTCATAAACCGGCGGCATATCATATCCTTGCATAAATACATGTCCAATTTTGTTATCTCTAAGAAATTGAAAGTAAGTTTCATTAATATAATTCTGATTACGGGTTTCTATTGCAAACATTAATCTTTCTGGTAATTTGCTGGCAAATTCTCTAAAGAGTCCTTGAAATTCAAACTGAGATTTCATCTTTTCTTTATTGAGGTATTCAAACTGAAACATGAGCGGACCAAGATTTTTATGCAGTGGTTTTATCGAATGTAAAAATTCTTTAAGTAAATCCATCGAAAGGAAATGAGGATTAAGAACCGGCTGATGGTCTACATCCGATTTATTCAAATGTGTAAGAGTTATCGTGTTCGGAAGTTTTATAGAAAATTTAAACTGCGGTGTGACAGATTCCTTGTAGTTTTTTGCTACATAACTCTGGGGTAAAATAATATTATTTATTCCGTAAAGAGAAAAAAACCATTGTGGTATTTCTACAGAATTAAAAAATGCCGAATATTCTTTTAGATAATTTATTTCAGGATTATCCGAATATAACAATCCTTTCCATGATTCATATTTCCATCCGCAAGTTCCGATTCGTAATTCAGCCATTTACAATTACCATCTTTTCCATTTCCAAAAAACAAAAAAACATGCAACTGAAATAAATGCGAGACTCATAATTATAATAAATGCAAGAGGATGTTTTTGAAACGGGATTTCAACATTCATGGAAAACGCACTTACTACAAAAGTGGGCACCATTATCATTATCGTTATTATGTTAAGAGTTTTCATCAACACGTTAAGATTATTGCTGATGATAGAAGCCTTCGCATCCATTAAACTTGCAAGAATATTAGAATATATTTCTGCCTGCTTATAACATTGGTTATTTTCGATCAAGATATCATCAAGGAGTTCAATCTCATCCACGGTTAAATTTAATTTTGTACCGTTAAGTTTTATTTTTTCAAGCAAAGCTCCGTTAGAGTTGATTGCGTTTTGAAAAAACACTAAACTTTTTCCAAGTGTAAATTGATTAAGTAAATATCTATTCTCCATTGCTGTAGAAATTTTCCTTTCTATTTCATCCGAAAGCATATTAATAACTTTTAAGTGTTCGATAAAATGCATTATAGAAGTGAAAATCAGTTTTAAGGTAATATCATTTAGTGAATAAACTTTGTTGAAATGTTTACCCGAAAAAAGAGGTATCTCATCATTAGCGATTACCACTAATTTATCTTTAAACAAAAATGCACCAAGAGAGTTAACGCGGAAAAGGAGCGGCTCTTTGGCTGAATAGTTCTTGGGAATTTTGAAAATCATAGCCAGATGATCGGGTTCAAATTCTATACGCGATAATTCATCGGCATCTAAAGATGAGTTGAGTGTGTGTTCATCAAGTTTGTATTCTTCAACAAGAATTTTTTTTTCGGCTTCATCAGGATTATTATAAATTTTTATGCTGCCAACACCATTTTCATCATGAACAATTTTGTTTTCTACTATCTTATAAGTTTTGAGCATGGGCACCTCCCGATTTTAGAAAGTGGTTACGAAGCGAGAAATATTTATTTAAAATTAATACACGGATTTCGGCATTGCTAGAATTAAATTCTAATCACTCTTCCTTACAAAGTTATCATGTTTAATCACTTATAGCCCACTTTTTAATAATATTTATCTGTATAAGTTCTAATTTTGCACTCGGATGCATAATTGTATAAAAAGATGGGGGCATTTCATCTTTATTGATTTGTTCCAAAATCTCTTTCTTAAGTTTGTTTCGGTTATCAGAATATAATTTTTCCCATTCTGAAAAATTTAAATCCTTTCTTCCGTCCATTACATCTTTTACAATCAACCATGAGATCGGTGCTATTTTACTATACCAGGGCCAAACAGTTTCGTTCGAATGACAATCATAACATGAGCTTTTAAAAATATTCTTTACTTCCGTTGGCGCATTTATATCTGCCGTTACCGGTGGATTTGCACGTTCTACCTCAATGAACTGAATTCCAATGAACGCGATAATCAATAAAAGAAAAATAATTCTTTTCACTCTTTTCATTTTAACTCCATTTTATATCGTGATCTTACAATTATCTTTTTAAAAGATAAAAAATATTTAACTGATCACTGAAATTACTCCAAGAATTTCTTTACAGAATTTGATTAGAAAATTCATTGCCGCTTCGGCAGAGCCGAAATTATTATTCATTTCGAATTTCATTGTTTCATTTGCCTGTACAAATTTAATATCTTTTGAATAATTCTTGTTGATGAAAGTTAAAAGAGGAATAAATTTGTTCTGATAGAAGTTCCCCTTATCTTCTTTAGGCAAAACAATTGTAATCTTATTAAACTGTATTATTACTCTTTCAAACAGCGCGAACGAAGAATAAAATCTTAGAACTGCAGCAAGAATCAATCTTTCTACATTCGGCGGAATTTTTCCAAACCGGTCTGTCATTTCTTCTTTTATTTCATCGAGTTCTTCAATTTTGATCATAGAAAAAAGAGCCGTGTAAAAACTAAGCCTGTCTGCTTGATCTGGCATATACGAGTGTGGAATTCCTATCTCGAAAAATGTATCTATTGTTGGCGAAGAACGCTCTTGCTGTCTTGGCAAATCCTTAAATACTTCTTTGAACTCGTCTTGCTTTAATTCGTCCACAGCCTCATCAAGAAGTTTTATATACATATCGAATCCAATTGTATCAATAAATCCGCTTTGTTCAGTTCCAAGTAAATTTCCTGCACCACGGATTTCCAAATCTCGCATTGATAAATTAAATCCTTCACCAAGATCAGTATATTCTTCAATCGCCTGCAATCTCTTAACTGCTTTTTTTGTAATTGTGTCTAATGACGGAACAAGAAAATATGCGTATGCTTGTCTATCGCTTCTGCCAACTCTACCTCTAAGTTGATGAAGTTCAGCTAAGCCAAAACGGTCGGCGCGGTTAATTATAATTGTATTAACATTTGGAATATCAAGTCCGCTCTCAATTATTTTTGTGGAGATCAGCATGTGATATTGTTTGCTCAAGAATTTATGAATCACATTTTCAAGTTCCGATGGTTTCATTTGTCCGTGTGCAACACCGATTTTTATTTCAGGTATATATTTTTGAATGTACGCTGCAATTTTATCAATTGATTGAACACGGTCATGTACAAAATATATTTGTCCGTTACGTTTTACTTCTGTTAAAATCCACTCTCGCACTTTATGAATATTGAACATTTCAACTTTTGTATAAATAGATTGCCGATTCGGTGGCGGAGTTGCTATAATAGAAAGATCACGTGCACCAAGCAGAGAAAGATTCAGTGTTCTTGGAATTGGCGTTGCAGTTAAAGTTAGTGTATCAACATTTGCTTTTAATGAACGCAATTTTTCTTTTGCCATAACTCCAAAGCGGTGTTCTTCATCTATAATAAGAAGTCCGAGTTCCTTAAAAGAAATATCTTTCGAAAGCAGGCGGTGAGTTCCAATTACTAAATCAACCTCACCATTTTCAAGTTTTTTTGTAATTGTTGTTTGTTCGGATTTGTTTTTAAATCTGGAAAGCGCTTCTACTCTAACCGGAAATTGAGTTAACCGATCCTTAAAAGTATTGAAATGCTGTTCGGCCAAGATTGTTGTCGGTACAAGCAAAGCAACTTGTTTGCCATCATTTATTGCTTTGAATGCGGCACGTACAGCAATTTCAGTTTTACCAAATCCCACATCGCCACACACAAGGCGGTCCATCGGGTTTTCACTTTCCATATCACGTTTAACTTCTTCGGTAACCTTTGTTTGATCGGGTGTGTCTTCATAAAAGAATGATGCTTCAAGTTCCTTTTGCCAAATAGAATCGGTACTAAAAGAGAATCCTTGTGCGGATTTTCTTCTTGCATAAAGTGTAATAAGTTCGCGCGCGGCTTCTTTTATCTTTGCTTTAGCTTTTTTCTTTGTTGATTTCCACTCACCTCCGCCAAGGACTGAAAGTTTAGGCGCAATATTATCTTTAGAAGAAAACTTTTTTACCAGAGAGAGATAATTCAGATTAACATAAACAACTCCGCCTTCAGCATACAAAATTTTTATTGATTCTTGCTCTGTTGTTCCGATCTTAATCGTTTCTAATCCAACGAATTGCCCTATTCCAAAATTCTCATGAACAACAAAATCTCCTTTTTTGATCGAAGCAAAATCTTTGACGCGGGATTTTTTGTACTTAAGTTTTGTAGAAATTTTTGTGCGGTAAGGCTTGTTAAAAATTTCGTAGTCAGTTAGAAGAACAAGATTATCCTGCTTTGCTATAAATCCGCTCTTTATTCCAAATACGATTATCTTGATCTTTCCTGCTTCAAACAATTCTGTCAATTCTTTTTTATAATCAGATAGTAATTCAAAGAGACGCTGATTCTGCAGTTCATTTTCTACGGCAATAATTATTTGAAAATTTCTGTTTGCATAATCTTTTAAAAAAGCGAACAACAGTTCAAAGTTGGAGTTTATTGCCGCTGCGGGATTTAGTTGGAGATTAATTCGCTCATCGTGATGACCAATTGCATCTTCAATTATCCATCGTGCATTTTTCTCAAATAGTTTTTCTACCGAATCAAAATTTTCATTCCTTCTTTCAGCCTTTTCTTCTTTCCTTTCAACCACTTCTTTCGTTTCATAAAGTTCTTCTTTTAAATCATCATCAATATCTTCTTCGTACTGTTGCGAAGTTGTATTTGTTTTTTTGTTGAAGAGATTATGCAATTCAAATTCATCGGCAAAAACAAGCGGGTTATTTAAGTAATCAAAAATATCTACGCTTAATTCTTCTGTGTTTATTGATGCAGCAACAGTTGCAGAAGATAGTTTATCAAGCGAGCGCTGGCTATCAGGATCAAAGTGGCGGATTGATTCTATAAAATCTCCGTCAAATTCCAATCGTACCGGCTGTTTCTCGCTGTAAGACCAAAAGTCAATTATTGAACCGCGCACTGCAAAATCGCCGGGACCATCAACATATTTATCGCGGTTATAATTTATAGTGTTAAAATATTCGATCAGATCATTGTACGTTAAGTTACCGCCGATTTCGACTTTAGTTGTGTTTTTATCTATCGCATTCTTTGAAGGTAACTTCCGTTTAAGTATTTCATAAGTCGAAATAAGAATGAATTTATTCCTCTTGTTAAGATCGGTCAATCTTTCCTGGAGAGTTTCGGCATTCAATTCGTCGACTGATACAATTATACCCTCCAATTCAAGTATGCTTAATTCAACTTTAGTTTCATTTACGGATTGAACTGATGGGCAAAGAAGAAGAATTTGTTTTTCTCTCTCAACAATATTTTTTATAAAAAGAGATTTTGACGAACCCGCGAACGGTGAGACAAATATTTTCCCTTGTTGAGTTGAAGTAAATACTTTTTCTTTTAATTCGTTTAAGGATTGAATAGAATTTATAAAAATATCTGTGGTTGATTTCATTTTTCTTTCTTTAAAATATACTACACCCTTCTCCGCGGAAGCGGAGAGGGATGTTTCAAAATTACTTTGGTAAAGGTAAGGGAATTAATTCAATTTATATAGATGTAATAATGATTTTCAATAACATCAATTTTGTGTTATTTTTGATTCAGATTTCCACTCACTAATCACAGGAAATTTACAATGGCGCTTCTAAAAGCACATCCGCAGAAAGAATTAAAACCAGAAGATCTAAAATGGTCTTGCGACACTAAATTTTTTGATTTTGAGGATACGGAAAAAGTAAAACCGATTGAAGGAATCGTTGGACAAGAGCGTGCTTTGAAAGCACTGCGTCTCGGTGTTGATTTAAAAAGTTTGGGTTACAATATTTTTATCACGGGGTTATCCGGTACGGGAAAGTTTACAGCAATAAAACAAATGCTGGAATCAATTACACCCGATTATTCTCATTTAAACGATTATGCATATGTAAATAATTTTCAAGATGAAGATAGACCAACACTTCTGCAGTTTCCTTCCGGTCAAGCAACTAAATTCAGGAAAGATCTTTCATGGGTAATAAAGTTTTTACAGGAAAAGATTCCGCAATTACTTTCCACCGACCCATTCACAGCTAAAAAGAAACAAATGCTAAATGGGTTCGGCCAAACCCAGCAAAAAATGATGACTGACTTCGAAGATAAATTACGTAAAGATAATTTTACTTTGGGACAGGTAAAGGTTGGTGAAATGGTGCGCCCGGAAATTCTAGTGGTAGTAGATGATAAACCAGTTTTTGTTCAGCAGCTTGACGAGTTTGTTCAATCAGAAAAATTAACTAAGGAAAAAGCTCAGGAAATAATTACTAAGTATGCTTCATATCAGGACGAACTTCAGATACTTTTTAAACAAAGCTTAAAACTAACGCAAGATTTTCAAGAAAAAATTTCACTGCTCGAATCGGACTTTGTAAATGGATTCATCATGGTTACAATTGATGATCTTAAAAAGAAGTATAAACCGCATTCAGTAAAAGAATATTTAGATCAGGTGCATGAAAGTATTCTGCAGAACCTTGATGTGTTTAAGGGACAAAAACCTGTTCGCGAAGAAACCGGCGGCGGAATTGTAATTGATTATTTAAAAGAATATGAAGTAAATATTATTCTTGATAACTCTTCCACAAAAAAATGTCCCGTAATTGTTGAATCATCTCCAACATACAATAACCTTTTTGGAACAATTGAAAAATACAGCGACGGAAAAGGCGGCTGGTATGCAGATTTTACAAAAATAAAAGCTGGATCATTGCTGCGCGCAAACGGAGGTTATCTTATCATTAATGCAATGGATGCTTTTGGTGAACCAGGTGTATGGAAAACTTTGAAGCGTGTTTTATTGTTTGGGCAGCTGGAGATTCAAGACATTGCAAATATTTATCAGTTTTCTCCGAGTATTTTAAAACCGGAACCAATCAATATTGATACAAAAGTAATTATGATCGGCAATGCAAACATCTATTCGATTCTTTCTTCGTATGAGGATGACTTCAATAAAATTTTTAAAGTGAAAGCTGATTTTGATTATGAGATGAAGCGGACAGACACGGCAATGACTGAGTATGCAAAGATCATTAAAAAATTAATTGAATCGGAAAAACTTTTAGAGTTTCATAAAACAGCAATAGCAAAAATTATTGAATACGGGGCGCGTTATGCAGGAGAAAAAAATAAATTAACAACCCGCTTCGCTTACATAGCCGATCTTGTACGAGAATCAAATTTCTGGGCGCGCAGTGCCGGGCATAAAATGGTTACTAAAAAAAATGTGGATGAGGCATTCGATGCATCTAAAGATCGTCACGGACTTTATGAATCAAAACTTTCTGAAATGATAAATGATGGAACCATTTTAATTGATACCGAAGGGGCGCGGATTGGGACCATAAACGGTCTTGCTGTTTATGAAAGCGGTCAGCATTCATTTGGAAAACCAACACGTATTACCGCTTCGGTTTCTTTAGGTAATGGAAATATAATTAATGTTGAACGCGAAGCTGGGTTAAGCGGAAATACGCACAACAAAGGTGTACTTATCATCACGGGATATTTTAGAGAAAATTTTGGGAATAGAATTCCTCTCTCTTTTACGGCTAGTCTGGTTTTCGAACAAGGATACGGAATGATTGACGGCGATAGCGCTTCGATTACAGAAATTTGTGCTTTACTCTCAGCGCTTTCAAATATTCCTATAAAACAATCTTTTGCAATTACCGGATCTGTAAATCAAAAGGGTGAAATACAACCAATAGGCGGAGTGAATGAAAAGATCGAAGGATTTTTTGATGTCTGTAAAATGAAAGGTTTGACCGGGAAACATGGAGTAATTATTCCACAACAAAATGTAAAAGACTTGATGCTTAAAGATGAAGTATTAAATGCAGTGAGGAAAAATCAATTTCATGTTTATGCAGTTTCTAAAGTTGAAGAAGCTATTGAGATTCTTACCGGTTTACGTGCAGGGAAAAAATTAAAAAATGGTAGATATCAATCCGATACTATCTTCGGTGAAGTAGAAAAAGAACTTACCTCAATGAGAAAGAGATTACGTCCTCCATCAACAAAGAAGAATAATTCAAAATTGAAAGAGAATATTGCAACAAAACAAAAGAAGAGGAAGAATAAAAAGTGAGCAGCGTTTTTGCAAAAACAAAAATATTAGCAACATTGGGCCCGGCAACCAATACACGGGATCAAATTGAAGCATTGATTAATGCCGGTTGTGATGCTTTCCGTCTTAATTTTTCACATGGATCTTACAAAGACTTTGAAAAAATATTTCATAACATAAATGATATTTGTGTTGAAAAATCCTTACCTGTTCCAATCTTGATTGATCTACAAGGACCGAAAATAAGAATAGGCGAATTAAGCCAGTCTGAAATTCAAATTGAAAGCGGCAACATAATTGAATTGACAAACGAAAAAATTCTTGGAACTGCAGAAAAAATTTATACTAGTTATAAAGAACTTTCCAAAGACGCCCAAGTTGGAGAAACTATTTTAATTGATGACGGATTAATTCGATTAGAAGTGAAAGAGAAAAAAAAGGAATCGGTAATTTGTAAAATTATTGAAGGGGGAATGCTCAAACCTAAAAAAGGAATGAACCTTCCCGGAATGAAATTGAGCACGCCTTCTGTGACGGAAAAAGATTTTGAAAATCTTGAGTTTGCTCTTAAACAACGTGTTGATTTTATCGCATTATCTTTTGTTCGAGAAGCTAAAGATATTCTTCATTTAAGAAAATGGCTTAAACAAAAAGGGTATGAAAAACCGATAATTGCTAAAATTGAAAAACAGGAAGCCATAGAAAATTTTGATTCAATACTTGGTGAAGCAGATGGCATTATGGTTGCCCGCGGCGATCTGGGTGTGGAGATTGCTCCGCAGCTTGTTCCCGTTTTCCAAAAAAGAATTATCAATAAATGTAATTCGGTTGGTAAGCTTGTTATAACAGCAACACAGATGCTTGAATCAATGATTAACAATCCAGTGCCGACACGTGCTGAGGCATCCGATGTAGCAAATGCAGTTTGGGATGGAACTGATGTTGTTATGCTCAGCGGTGAAACATCTGTTGGGAAATATCCTATTGAAGCTGTAAAAATCATGAACACTATTTTACTTACTACGGAAGCTCAATCAACATTCAAACAAGAAATTAAGTTTGATATCCCGAAAGATTTAACAGATAATTTATTCGATTCAATGGCTCACGCACATAAAAATATTTCCGAACAAATTGGTGCTGCTGCAATTGTAATTTTTACACATCTTGGGCGCAAAGCAATAAGCACTGCAAAGTTTCGTCCGAACGCGACAATTTTTGCTTTTTCAGATTCGTTTGAGGCTTGCAACATACTCAATCTTCAATGGGGAATTCGCCCGCTCTATCTTGAAAATATTGATGATGAAAACGCCGCTGTCCAGAACTCAATGAATATACTTCTCGAAAAGGGATTCATTAGTAAAGGAGACCTTCTAATCTTTGCCGCCGGCAGACCACATATTGATAAAGACAAAAGCAGTTGGATGAGATTTGTAATTGTTTGAAAATGAAAAATGATTCACTCAAACTTGCAAAATGGTGGGAAGAAGCAGAAAATGGAAAATTGCTTTGTACACTTTGCCCACGCTACTGTACAATTGGTGAAGGACAAGCCGGATTTTGTTACATCCGCCAAAATATCGAAGGAAAACTTTATTCAACCGGATATGGAAAACCAACCGGCTTCGCAATTGATCCGATAGAAAAAAAACCGCTCAATCATTTTCTTCCAGGAACAGAAATTTTAAGTTTTGGAACTGCGGGATGTAATCTTGGATGCAAGTTCTGCCAGAACTGGTCTATCAGCAAAGCAAAATTAGACAGTGTTCATTCTCTTTCTTATTCACCGGAGGATGTTATTGCACTTGCTAAGAAACATAATGTTCCTTCCATAGCTTTTACATACAATGATCCGGTGATTTTCGGTGAATATGTTATTGACATTTCGAAGATTGCTCAGGAAGAAAATATTAAATCAGTTATGGTGACTGCCGGTTATATTGATAAGAATGCTCGCAAAGATGTTTTCAAATATATTGATGCTGCAAATGTTGATCTAAAAGCTTTCTCGGAAACTTTCTACCACAAATTAACTTTCTCGCATCTTAATTATGTCCTTGATACTCTTATTTGGCTGAAAAAAGAAACCAATGTTTGGTTTGAAATTACTACGCTATTAATACCCGGCGAAAATGATTCTGAAGAAGAAACAAAAAAAATGTGTGATTGGATTTTAGAAAAAATTGGAGATGATGTGCCTTTACACTTTACTGCATTTCATCCCGATTTTAAGATGATAAATAAAGGACCAACCCCAGCTTCAACATTATTGAAAGCACGAGAAATTGCACTTCAATCCGGAATTAAATTTTGTTATGTGGGTAATGTTCATGATTCAATTGGGCAGAACACATATTGCCCAAATTGCAGTAATAAGCTTATTGTTAGAGACTGGCATTCGGTTAAAAGTTATAACTTAGTAAATAATAAATGTCACACTTGTGGTGCAATAATCGCGGGCGTTTTTTCTAAAAAGTAGTTGTATAAATTAATTTATTATGAATATATTGTCACTGAAGATCTGTCTCTCAAGAGAAAAATCCTTAATAAAAGAAATATAATTTCAATTTAATTTGTATGGAGTTAGTATGAAAAAACTGAAAGTACTTGTCTTTTTTTTCGCTTTAATATTGATGATTGGTTCATCAATTGTTAGTGCCCAGGGTAAGCTTGGTGTCGTTGGTAAATTATTTACCAAGCAAGAAGCAAATGTTTTATTTGGAAAAGTCATTGGATCAATGAATCTCAGCGTTAGTGAACTTAAAAATGCTCTTTCAAATACAAAAGATTATGTATTAATCTCAGTTAAAAATAATACAGTTATTCTACGCGATGAAAGAAGAAAATCTATATCTGAAGAAAATGAATATCTTGATGATAAGGATGTTTTATACATATTCAGTAAGAGCCAAATTGAAAATTTACTTGGTAATACTTTACTAAAAACAACAAGTAGTCTGAGCGTATCAGCTTCAACCGATTCTATTGTAACTGTTGAAATTAGGGCATCAGTTTTAACATTAACAGCTGGTGATACTACGCTTGAATTTGCTTTACCCTGTCCACCAATGTGTGACTGATTAATACTAATTAATTAAGACAAAAGTTTTGATAAAGTACTTAATCTATTTCAGTGTTTTTGTCTGGTTGTTCCCACCAATCAGACAATTTCGATCAAGCAAGTTTTTCTTCTTTTTGATACTTGCTTTAATGGATCCGATTGCGTTTTTATATGCCGAAATTTTTAAGACTGCTGTTTCTTTTAATTATTACTTGATTGGAATCTATTTGCTTTTGGTTGCTGTATATTTTCCTAAAAGTAAAGTCGAAATTAAATATTCTCTTATCGTAGGATGTACATTTTTTATCATCTTTTTATATTCATTTAACTTTACATCAAAAGATCTTTATCTAATAGCAATCCTATTGTTAATTGTTTTACTAATTACTTTTTTAAAAATTTTTATTGTGGAGTATGCTATAAATTCTAAAATTAATGTTTTCTATTTAGTTTTAATCTTTTATATACTTACAAGTATTTCTAAATTTTTAATCGTACTCATAGGTTTTGCAGATGCAACTGCTTTCTTTATTATTACAACAATCGCACAAATACTCTTTGGACTCTACTTTTCGATCTACAGAGAAAATAAGCCCGGAAAAACTATTTAGTGTAGAAAACCCGCTTTTATTTTCTTTGTTATTACTTGTCCTAATCTTAGTGATAACCTTTATTTATTACCGTTTTGTAATAATACCGATGAGAAAAAAGCATCTTAGATCAGAAGAAACCTTGCGTCTTCAGCAAGCAGAATCAATTGCTCTTTTTGCAGAACTTTCTCCCGATCCTATTTTTAGACTGGATGAATCCGGAAAAATTACTCTAGCAAATAATTCCGCACACAAAATTTTTCCGCATCAAGTATTGCTAGGCGAGACAGTACAAAACCTTTTCTCTTTTATACAAAATAAAGAGATAAAAGAGATCATAGATCAAGAGAAAACTATTAATCAATCTGCATTAATAGGCAATAATTATTTTCAATTCATTCTAGAAGGTATTAGTAAACTTAATATTTGCCAGGTTTATGGCCGAGATATAACCGAATTAAAAAACACCGAGAGCAATCTAAAAGTAGCATTAATTAATGCGGAAGAATCTAAACGCTTAAAGGAATTCTTCTTAGCGCAAATTTCACATGAGATTCGTTCACCGTTGAATGTTATAGTTGGTTGTACTGATCTTTTGCTCGATGAATCTAATGACGCGATGGAACGTGAGTTTGGCTCTATTTTGCGTTCAATGAAAAATAACAGTAAACGATTATATCGAACATTTGACCTGTTGTTAAATATGTCGCAGCTTCAAACCGGTAAATATGAAGTTCGTTTGGAAAAAATTGATCTTCATGCACTTTTAAAAACTCTGCAAAGCGATTACAAATCTTTAGCCGAAGAAAAAGGGTTAGTTATTAATCTGACTAATTCAATTAAAGAAGATGCTAGTGTTATCGCAGACCATTATTCGATTACGCAAATATTTGCTAATCTTATAGATAATTCTATCAAGTACACAAATAAAGGTGAGATCAACTTAAATATTTATAGAAACAATACAAATATTTGCGTTGATTTAACCGATACCGGCAAAGGAATGTCTAAAGAATATATTGATAAACTCTTCGCTCCGTTTTCACAAGAAGAAATGGGATACACAAGAAGATACGAGGGAACAGGGTTGGGATTAGCACTTGTAAAAAGTTTTATAGACATTAATAAAGCTCAGATAAAAGTAAAAAGTGAACTAAATAGTGGAACAACATTCACAGTAATATTAAATGGAGATAAGAAATGGGGCTTACAGCCGAACAAAAACCCAGACTTCTTATAACTGAAGACGATTATGAAAATCAAAAATTTCTTGAATTGTTTCTCAAGAAATATTTCACAATCGATATATGTGATTCGTCCGAATCTTTTTATGCTTTAATGAATAAAGAGAAATATGATATCGTTCTTATGGATATTTCTATTAAAGGGAAGAAAGACGGTCTTGAATTAACAAGAGAGTTAAAGAATGATCCGAATTATTCTAACATCCCGGTTATCTGTTACACTGCCCATGCATTTAATAAAGACAGATTAAATGCTCTTGACGCCGGATGTGATGCTTATTTAAGTAAACCATCGGATATCCATACTCTTCTTAACTCATTATTCGATCTTCTACGAGAGAAAGGGAAATTAATTGTAGGATCTAATCATATACAGGGTTTGGCTACATCATAAAACAAAACCCCGATCTCGAGTGTCGTAGAGAAACGGGGTTCTTTTTGAATGAATTAATTTACAAAAATTAATATCTGTAATAATCCGGCTTGTAAGGACCTTCAGCTTTCACACCAATATATTTTGCCTGCTTCTCATTCAGCAGCTCCAATTCAACCCCGATTTTTTCTAAATGCAATCTTGCTACTTGTTCATCGAGATGTTTTGGAAGCGTGTAAACTTTATTCTCATATTTATCGGAATGATTCCAAAGCTCGAGCTGTGCAAGAACTTGGTTTGTAAATGAATTAGACATAACAAAAGACGGATGACCTGTTGCGCAACCAAGATTAACTAATCTTCCTTCGGCTAATACAATAATATCCTTACCGTCAATTGTGTACTTATCAACCTGGGGTTTGATAGTGTCTTTTGTCTTTCCATAGTTTCCATTTAACCAAGCCATATCAATTTCATTATCAAAATGTCCGATGTTACAAACAACGGCTTTGTCTTTCATAATACGGAAGTGTTCCTCTGTTATGATATCAATATTTCCCGTAGCTGTAACAATTATATCTGCACGAGGAATTGCATTTTTCATTTTCTTAACTTCATAGCCGTCCATTGCAGCTTGCAAAGCACAAATAGGATCAATTTCAGAAATGATTACTCTAACTCCTGCACTTCTTAAAGATTGCGCTGAACCTTTTCCAACATCGCCATAACCGGCAATAACAGCAACTTTACCTGCCATCATTAAATCTGTTGCTCTACGGATCGCATCAACTAAAGATTCACGGCATCCGTATTTGTTATCAAATTTAGATTTTGTAACAGAATCATTTACATTGAAAGCTGGGATTGGAAGTGTTCCTTCTTTCACTCTATCATATAAACGGTGAACGCCTGTAGTAGTTTCTTCAGAGATTCCTTTTATACCCTTTACTAGTTCGGGAAATTTATCTAGAACCATGTTGGTTAAGTCGCCGCCATCATCTAAGATCATGTTCAACGGTTTTCTGTCATCACCGAAGAATAAAGTTTGTTCAATACACCAATTGAATTCTTCAAGCGTCATTCCTTTCCACGCATAAACAGAAACACCTGCAGCAGCAATTGCGGCTGCGGCATGATCTTGTGTAGAAAAAATATTGCACGAAGACCATTTTACTTCAGCTCCTAATTCAATCAATGTTTCAATAAGAACTGCAGTTTGAATTGTCATGTGAAGACAGCCCGCAATTCGAGCACCTTTAAATGGTTTTAGTTTGCTATATTGTTTTCTCAACGACATTAAACCGGGCATTTCAGCTTCGGCTAATTTAATTTCTTTTCTTCCCCATTCAGCTAGAGATATATCTTTTACTTTATAATCCAGAACTTTCGTTTCAACTGCTTGATTCATTTCACTTCCTTTTTTAATTATAAATATTTTTTAAACTTTGGAACAAGATCCAATTGTTCCCATGTAAAATCTTTTTCGTTTCTTCCAAAGTGACCGTATGAAGAAGTTTTCTGATATATAGGTCTTCGTAATTTGAGCCGTTCAATAATTCCGCGGGGTGTTAAATCCACTTCTTTCTTAATCATGTTTGCAATTTTTAGATCGGAAATTTTACCTGTTCCTTTTGTATTTACATATACCGATACCGGCTCTGCAACGCCAATTGCATAAGCAACCTGTACCAAACATTCTTTTGCGAGTTTCGCTGCAACAACATTTTTAGCAATGTGCCGTGCAGCGTATGTGGCGCTTCGATCAACCTTAGACGGATCTTTACCGGAGAATGCACCGCCACCGTGCGGGGCCCAACCGCCGTAAGTATCAACAATAATTTTTCTTCCGGTTAATCCGCTGTCTCCATGCGGACCACCGATTTCAAATCTTCCGGTTGGATTAACAAAATATTTTGTCTTGGCATCAAGATACCTTGCCGGAATTACTTTTTTAATGATGTGTTTTATTACATCATCTTTAATTCTTTTTTGAGAAACATCGCCATCATGCTGGGTTGAGATTACAACAGCATCTACTCGCAGAGGTTTATTATTATCATCATATTCAATTGTTACTTGTGATTTGGCATCTGGTCTCAAGTAAGGCATTAGTTGTGGATTTTTTTTGCGCACATCCGCAAGTCGTTTAACTAATTTATGTGCATAAACAATCGGCATCGGCATTAATTCAGGGGTTTGATCGCATGCATAACCGAACATGAGACCCTGATCACCGGCTCCGCCTGTATCTACACCCATGGCAATGTCTGGTGATTGTGCATGAATTGCATTTAACACACCGCAAGATTCGGAATCAAATTTATATTCAGCTTTTGTATAGCCAATGTTACGAATCGTTTTTCTTACGACGGATTCTACGTCAATATAAGCGTTTGTGGTAACTTCACCACCAACCACAACAAGTCCGGTAGTAACAAAAGTTTCGCAGGCAACACGTGCTTTTGGATCTTTTGAAAAGATCGCATCAAGTACTCCATCTGATATTGCATCACAGACTTTATCCGGATGACCTTCGGAAACGGATTCTGAAGTGAATAAGTATGACATCTGTTCCTCTATTTATTTTAATTAAATTCTATTTCGGATGAATCGCCGGTGTTTAATTTTCTAAAATTACTTTTTACAATTGCATTACTGCCAATGATTGAATTTTCAAGCATTGCTTTTTCAATCTTTGCACCGGAACTAACTATTGAATTACGAATTATTGAATCAGTGATTTCACAATTCTCTGATATTGTTGTAAAAGGACCAATGACAGAATTTTTTATTATAGCATTTTCAGAAATGAAAACCGGATCATTTATAACAACATTTTCTACCCGTCTGTTAGTTCCGCATTTTGTTAATAAAAACTGATTGGTAGATAGAAGAGTTTCCGGTTTACCACAATCGTACCATCCTTCTACTTGGAATGTTGTTAACCTTTCTCCTTTATCAATCATTATCTGAAGTGCATCGGTTAATTGATATTCTCCGCGAGTTTTTATTTTTTTATTAAAAAGGTCGTTCAATGATTCTTTCAATAAATTAGCGTTAGTGATATAATATAACCCGACCAATGCAAGTTTGGAAATAGTCTCTTTCGGTTTTTCAATTAGTTTAATGATCTTTTCATTTTCACAGACAGCAACTCCAAATCTTGAAGGATCGTCAACCATCTTAACACCAAGTGAACTGTTCTTATTCAAAAAAACTTTTTTTAGATCAACATCAAAAATTGTATCACCGAGTATGATGAATATTTCATCATCATCAAAAGTCGGTATCGCAACTTGAATTGCGTGTCCTAATCCAAGCGCTTCTTCCTGTTCAACAAAATCAGCTTTTAGAGATGGAAACTCTTTATGAACATATTCAACAATTTTTTCACCAAGATAGCCGGTGACAAAAGTAGCTTTGTTAATTTTCTCGACAAGTAATTTTTCAATTATATGCCCGAGTATCGGTTTACCGCCAACATTAAGTAAAACTTTGGGAAGAGAATAAGTGTGCGGTTTAAGGCGTGTACCAATTCCAGCTGCCGGTATTACTGCTCTCAAAAATTTCCTTCATTGTTTAAAATCACATGGCAATTTAATTAATAGGTTAGCGTATATCAAACCATGCTAAATAACCGCCGTGAGTTATGAATTATTAAGTCTGTTGTTTGGATTTTGAGTTTCGAATTTATGATTTTGAGTGTAACAAAATAAACACTCATTAATTGTGATTAATAATGGAAATTAATAACCGCATTACTAAACTCTTTGGAATTAAATATCCCATAATTCAAGCCGGAATGGTTTGGGTAAGCGGATGGAAACTTGCATCCGCAGTTTCAAATAATGGCGGATTAGGTCTAATCGGCTCCGGCTCAATGAAACTGGATCTTTTACGTGAACATATACAAAAATGCCGTGCTGTAACCGCCAAACCATTTGGCGTAAATGTCCCGCTTCTCCGCAGAGATGCTGCTGATTTGATAAGGGTAGTAATCGAAGAAAATGTAAAAATTGTTTTTTCTTCTGCCGGGCATCCGGGAAAATTTATTGATGAATTGAAAAAAAATAATATCGCGGTCGTTCATGTTGTACCGTCACTAAAATATGCTCTCAAAGCAGAAAGTGTTGGATGTGATGCAGTCGTGGGTGAAGGAGTTGAAGCTGGGGGTCATAACGGCGTAGATGAAATCACAACCTTTTGTTTAATTCCCCAGCTTGTTGATGCTTTAAAAATTCCTGTTATCGCCGCTGGGGGAATTGCAAACGGAAGAGGAATATTAGCAGCGCTTTCACTTGGTGCAGAAGGTGTTCAGATCGGAACCCGTTTTGCTGTAACAGAAGAATCATCCGCTCATCCAAACTATAAAATGAAAGTTATTGCAGCAAAAGATAATGATACTATTCTCGTTCTAAAAAAGATCGGGATGGCAAGAATGATAAAGAATGAATTTACTTCAATTGTTCATAAAGAAGAATTGAATGGAGCTGATGAAGAAAAATTAAAATTTTTGCTTGGAGAAAAACGCGAACGACTCGGAATCTTTGAAGGAGACGAACAAAACGGAATGATGGAAGCCGGGCAAGGTACAGGATTAATAAAAGAAATTCTTCCCGTTAAGGATTTGATGGAAAGATTAGTTTCCGAATGTGATGATGCATTACTAAAAATTAGTAAATAAAAAGGGTGAGAAAACTCGCTCTTAACTTTTAACCTCTTGCTTCTTGTTTATCAATACCAAAAATGAAATTGCAGAACAAAAGCATTGTTATCAAGATTAGGATCTTCAATATTAAACCTGTACTGAGGACGAACTTCAATAAAACTATACGGGAAAAATTCGAAACCTAAAACCAAATGCGCATGCTCGTCTTTGCTTATATCAAGGTTAGGATCAAAGCGATCGTATCGGACAATTGCTTCAAGTCCTACTATTAATTGATATGCGGCTTCTATCATCATCGCACTGGATTTAATTCCACTGCCTACATAATCATTTGTCATATCATACTCGCCCATCAATGAAAATCCTTTATAACCAAAACCGGCAAATCCGCCATATAATTGAGTAGGCAAAGTTTGTGATCCAGTGGGGCCAAATATTTTTGTCTTAGTAGAAGAGTATGAGGCACCGAATATCAATCCAACTTTATTAATAGTTGGGGTAATTTCAAACCGTGCAGTTAATGTTGGATCAGTAGTAAGAATTCCATTCAATCTGTTTTTTCCAATGCTAGCTGTAAGTGAAGCTATATCAGAAAAATTTGCGCCGAGTTCTATACCAGTTGTTAAAAAGAATGGATTGTAAATTAATCCTTGAATTGAACCGTTGGCAAAAAGCAACCCGAAATCACCGCCTCTTGTATATGACGTGTGATCATCCAAATGGATTCCGTAATTAGGTAAGAATGTACCGACCTTTATGTAGCTATCGTTTGGTAATATTCTTGCAACGGCAAAACCTTCCCAGATTGATTGAACAAAATCATAACGAGCGAGTACATCAATTTTTTGTGATAAAGAAGCGTTTAAATAAATTGATCCAGACATATCCTGAAAATCTGTTCTCTTCTTTTCTTGTGAGTAAAGAAATTGCGAACGGTAATCGAATCCGAAACAGACACTTTCGGAAAGTTTAGGAGAAAGCTTAAAATCTTCGTCACGTGGGGAGATCATACTTACCACATTCTTACCGAAGAAGAATCCGTTTTCGTTTCGCATTAATCCACCGGTAGGATTAATATGGCAACTGCTGCATCTATCTTTTTGCTGAAGAGAAAATCTTGGAATTGCAAAAATTTGTGCGAATGAAAAGACTAAAACTGTAAGGGTTAACAAAAATTTTATTATTCTCATACACTCCTCATCGTTTAGTATTCATAAGGTATTAAAAACAATTTGAATCTGCTATAAAATAACATTCTTGTTCAAATATTTGAATTAATTACTTCATCAACACCATTCTTACAGAACGATCAAATCTTCCGGCTGTTAATCTATATATATAAATTCCAGATGAAACTTCCTTCCCAATTTCGTTTTTCCCGTCCCAAGTTTTTTCATATTTACCTGCAGGTAAATTTTCATTCGTTAACGTTCTAATCAATTGGCCGTTAATGTTAAAAATTTTCAAAGCAACATTTTCATTTTGAGGAATTTCAAAAGTTATAACAGTTGATGGATTAAATGGGTTAGGATAATTATTAAGTAACTTGTAAGCAGTAGGAATTTGTTTATCAGCAACATCTGCTGTAACCGGTATACTGTTTGGATCACCCGGATTTGATACAGAGCCGCTGTTTCCGGGATTCGGTTGTCCAGGTCTCCATGTTCCGTTTGGATCACCTAATTCTTGTCCATTTGTAAATCCGTCACCGTCTGAATCTTGAAAGGCTATTGTTGAATTCCAAAATTCTTCATGCCCACCAGGGGAAACTTTAGTTTCTACAAGTTTACCAAAATTATTACGTAGCCCTCCGCCTTGAGGATCAATATGACAATTACTACACGAAAATTTTTCACCATTTGGAATTTGTCCCACTCTCCAATCCCTTGCAATTAATATTGTAACCATTGCAAACAAAATAAGAGTAGCTATAAATAGTTTAGATTTTTTCATGGTTTTCTCCTATAATAAATTAAATTTTATCAACTACTGAGCAATTAAATGTTATGAATTATTTCTCGTCTTCTTTTTGTTATATTTAATTTCAAAATTATTTAAGAAAGATTACTATGACTTACTTACTTATTAACAAATTACATATCATATTCGCTGGCATGTGGCTGATAAATCTAGCTGCATATCCTATACTACGCAGTTCAGTTCTTCACAATAAGAACAAATCTGGCGAGAAAAAGTTCATTCACCTCTATCTTACATTTGCAAATTTATTCGGTATGATAGGCGGATTAGGAATACTTGCGACCGGAATATTTATGGTTACTAATAACTCATTATATGGTTTATTCCAGTTTACTCTCAATCATTGGCTAGCAGCTAAACAAATTCTAATGGTTATATTATTAGTAATTCTAGCTGTGATAATAATTCCAACTTCTAAAAAGGTTAGAACTGCAATCGGTATTGACTTTGAAAAAAACGAACCGCTATGTGATGACGTTTACAATAATTTGAATAAACTTTTTAAGTGGAACGCGGTAATTAATTACATAGTGCTGATAAATTTTCTTCTGGCAATTACTCATAATTATATCGGTAAATAATATTAATTATGAAAAAAATTTTGGTTCTTGGATCAACAGGTTCAATTGGTATTAACACTTTAGAAATTGCACGAACATTTCCAGAACAACTGGAAATTATTGGTCTCTCCGTTAACAATAATATCGACTTACTCCAGAAACAAATTTCAGAATTTCACCCAAGTGCTGTTGCTGTTAGAGATAAAAGAAGCGCATCTGAATTAAAAAACAGAATTGGAAATAGTTGTGAGATTCTTTTTGGTGATGAAGGATTATTGGAATTAACGCGCCGTAATAATTACGATATTCTGCTTTCGGCACTTGTTGGGTTTGCTGGATTAGCCCCAACCATTGAAGCAATCAAGTTAAAAAAAAGAATTGCTCTGGCAAATAAAGAGACTCTAGTAACCGCCGGTGAAATTATTATTGATCTTTGTAAAAAATACGCGGCGGAATTAATTCCTGTTGATTCAGAGCATAGTGCAATTTTCCAAAGTCTGATTGGAGAAGACAAGAGTAATATAAAAAAAATAATTCTTACTGCTTCCGGCGGACCATTTTTAAATAAAAACAAATCCGAACTTGAAAACGTAACGATTAAAGATGCACTTAATCATCCAAATTGGAAAATGGGAAATAAGATTACAATTGACTCAGCAACAATGATGAATAAAGGCCTCGAAGTCATAGAAGCATTTTGGCTTTTTAATCTTCCTAAAGAAAAAATTGAAGTTTTAGTCCATCCCCAGTCTGTAATTCACTCAATGGTTGAATTCTGTGATGGATCTATAAAAGCACAATTAAGTTTACCAGATATGAAATTACCCATTTTATATGCCATATCTTTCCCAGAAAGGTATTATTTTGATACTATTAATACCGATTTCAAAAAAATTAACCAGTTAACATTTTTTGAACCGGATTTTGATAAATTTGAATGTCTTAAAATTGCATATAAAGTAATTGAAGAGGGCGGCACTGCACCGTGTATTCTTAATGCAGCAAATGAAATTGCTGTTGAAAAATTTCTTTCGGGTAAAATTAAGTTTACACAAATACCGGAAATAATTAATGATGCATTGAATACTATCGCTATTAAGTATAATGCAGATCTTCAAACAATAATTGAGTGTGATTCAATTACAAGAGAATATTTAATTAAAAAATTGAATTAGGTGGTTGAATGGATTATATAATTTATTTCATGATTACAATCGGAATTCTGGTTTTCGTTCACGAGTTCGGTCATTTTGCTGCAGCAAAAGTTTCCAAGATGAGGGTTGATATTTTTGCTATCGGTTTTGGTAAAAGATTATTCGGCTGGAATAAACTAACTGGATTCTCATTCGGTGATTTACCAAAAGATTTTGACGGACAGGGAAATACCGATTACAGGTTATGTATTCTTCCTCTGGGCGGCTATGTTAAAATTGCCGGAATGGTGGATGAAAGTTTCGATGCTAAGTTTGCAGAATCCGAACCGAAACCGTATGAGTTTAGATCTAAGGGAACATTATCCAAGCTCTTTGTTATTACCGCCGGTGTAATGATGAATCTTACTCTTACACTTATGATCTTCTGGGGAATTAATTTTTTCCAAGGGAAACTAGTTTTTAGAACAACAACAATTAATAAGGTTGAGACAGGAAGTGATGCTCAAAAAGCTGGATTTCAATCCTACGATAAAATCTTATCTGTTAATGGTGAACAAGCCAACAATTGGCAAAAAACTATTGAGCAATTATTTGTTCAAAATTCAACAAGCGATGTTGTTGTAAAAGTACTTCGTGATGGAAAAGAAAAGACATTAACTATTGCACGTCATTTAGTCTCTCAAAATTCTAAAAAAGGATTTTTTATACAACCATGTCCTTCAAAACCATTTGTTGTTGAAGTGATGAAAAATTCTCCGGCAGAAGTATCCGGACTAAAAGCAGGTGATATATTTATATCAATTAATGGAATCAATGTTAGTGAAGGACAGCAGATTAATGACATTATCTCTTCATACAAAGAGAAAAATCTTAGGATGATGGTCTTAAGAGGTCGTGACACTCTTAACTTAACTGTTAATCCTGATGCTGATAGTAAAATAGGAATTTCTCACTCAGTTTACGAGACTGAAGCACAAACTTTTGGTATCTTCACTTCGCTTACAAATGCAATTAATGATGCCGCTCAATACACAGCGCTTACTTTTGGAATGTTGAAGAATGTAATTACCGGTAAAGTGGCATTTAAAGAAGCATTCGGCGGACCGATTAAGATTGCTCAAATCGCTGTTAAGTCTGCAGATAAAGGCGGAATTGATTTCTTGTTCTTTCTAGCAATGCTCAGCTTAAGTTTGGCAATTATAAATATTCTTCCCTTCCCAGTTTTAGACGGCGGGCACTTTGTAATTATTTTGCTTGAAGGACTATTTAAGAAAGAATTGCCGATTAAAATTAAAATGGCAATTCAAAATGCGGGATTTGTAATTCTGCTTTTACTAATGGCGTTTATAATTTATAATGATATAATAAGTTTATAAAAAAAAGCCCTCTGACAAAGAGGGCTTTTTAATTTTACTCTTTACTTCTTTTTTAATTCTTCCAGTGCAAATTTATAGGGCAACACAATCCACACTGTTATTGCTTCCCCTTTATTAATTGCCGGAGTAAATTTTGATTTCATAGCAGCTTCTACAGCAGGTTGGTTGAAAATCTCATTCTCACTTTTAATTACAACTGCTTCTTTTGGTGTGCCATCCTTATCAACAAGTATCTTAACAAAAACTTTCCCTTCAATACCGGCTTTCTTAGCTAATTCTGGATAATATGGTTTTGCCATTTCCACTATTTTTGGCATAACTTCGGCTTCAACAAATTTATTTGACTCTAAATCCTTAGATTTTTTTGAATTATCAGCATCGAGTTTAAAAGCTATTGGTAACACAACCCAAACTTCTATAGGTTTATCTTTCACCATTGCAGGAGAAAATTTTGCTGCCTTTACAGCAGTTAATGCCGCTTCATCAAGCATATCTTTTACTCCTTTTTCAACCTTTGCTTTTGCAACATTTCCCTTTTCATCAATAAGTAGTTTAAGATAAACCGTACCTTGAATTCCCGCTAACTTTGCAAGTTTGGGATATTCCGGTTTCAATTGTGATTTTAGCTCAGGAGCTTTATCTACTTCGATAAATCCGGATTCATCAGCTTTTTGCATTTTAATTCCTTCATCCTGCTGAGAGAATGATAATACAGAAGTAATTATAAAAAGTATAAATATTAATTTCGTTTTCATATTAACCTCATGTGTTAGGTCTAACTATTATTTGTTTAGTTCTAAAATAACTGCCCGAAACATCAACCTGCGGTAAAGCATTCATAATTAGTTCGAGCTTGTCGTTCTGCCTTTTGACTTCGCGCGTTAAATCAAAAAACTGAACTTTGTACTCTTCCGATTTCGAATAGAAAAATATTGTCAATATCAGAAGTATAACTGATGCTGAATATGTAATTGTGGAAAAAACTTTTTTATTTATAAAGAATGCTGTTTGCTTCTCATTTAAATTGCTTACTGAGCGAAGAATCTTTTCATCAAGAGATGAAGGAAATTGTTCTGTAGAAGTAGCAAATACGCTTTTAAGTGCATTCATCTTCTTAAAATGTTCGCGTGCTTCCGAATCTTGAGAAAGCAGCGAGAACATTATCGGCTCATTTCCCTTTTCAAGTTCTCCATCAAAATAGAGATCTATCATTGTTATAATTTCATTTGTGTTCATGGCAGCTCACCTTCTTTTTAATCTGAGAACTTTAACAAAAATCCTGTCCAATATTTTAATTCCAATTAAATACTAACAACTTTAGAAAGTTTATGGATTAATCTTTGCCTGGTTTTATATAAACGGCTCTTAACAAGCTCTTCATCAATGCTCATCATCTCAGCAATTTCTCTATAAGATAACCCGCTGTATTCTTTAAGAAGAAACACATCCCGCTGCTCAATTGATATTTTATCAAGTTCTTTCATTACAAGTTGGTTTATCTCCTTTAACTCAAAATCTTCGGCAATTTTTACTGAAGAATCTATATCAATTTCGTCTGCATCCAACACTCCATATTGATCTACATGAGTTCTCTTGTTTCTATAAATTGTATAAATCTCATTCCGTGTAGTTTTGAAAAGCCATACATCAACGCGCTCGCTGTTGCGTATGCGATACATATTTTCAAAAAACTTAATAAATACATTTTGAACTATATCTTCACACATCATTTTATCACCGAGCATTTTACAAGCATAGTTATAGATCTTTGTCTTATGCTGATTGTAGATCAGCATAAACTCAACGATATTTTTTGAGGAATCACTCAAAACCAGTTTCTCTTTTACTTATAGATGCTTGAAAGTAAGAAATGTTGCCTACCCTGTAAATTATTAATAAGTAGTGTTGCTATAAACCTCGTCTGTTGATTTTTTTTACTAATAAAATAATAGTATTTGGAATCTTGTTTAAACCTGAATTCCATACCGTCTGATTCCGATTTTGATTCTAAATCCATTGTTTCATTTCAAAAATATCATTTAGTAGAATGCCTATCAATGAAAACTCACTTTGAACAAATTTTATTATCAAATAACTTTCTCAAAATCATTCAGTTGTTTTTAGAATTCATTAGAAAGGTCAAGCGACAATTTAAAATTTATACTGGAGGTTATGATGGGTGTAGTGGCAGTGCTGTCGTATGGCTTGATTAAACAGGATTAGACGGCTTATTATTAAATTATTTCTAACAACTAAAGTGCTTTCAAATTATTCAATTTGTAATTTGATTTTAACATTATGTATGTGTTGATTAATAATTATCACAACTTTATTATAAACATATAAAGGTGTTAAATGAAAAAGCAAATGATATTAGCATTGTTAACATTATTAACGATCAGTAGTGTATTTGGTCAATGGGTACAGGTTTATTCCCATAGTAAAAGCCACATTATAGCAAACGACAATTACATTTTTGCTGCTGATTACATTGGAATAATTCGTTCCTCTGATAACGGTGCCACGTGGTCAGAAGTAAATAACGGATTAACTAACCGCCAAGTCACGGCAATAGGATTAAACGGATCAAATCTTTTTGCAGGAACTTATGAAGGGGGAATTTTTCTTTCCACCGATTATGGGAATAATTGGACTGCCGTAAACACCGGTTTAACAAATATGAAAGTTTACTCGTTCGCGTTTAGCGGCAATAATATATTTGCCGGAACCCAAGGCGGAGGCGTTTTCCTTTCAACTAATAATGGCACGAATTGGACACCGGTTAATAATGGCCTTTATGGTTTAAGCAACTATGCTCTTTTGGCTAATGGGACATATCTTTATGCCGGCACTAGAGGGGAAGGGGTTTTCTATTCAACAAACAATGGAACAAACTGGTTGCAATATGAGACCGGACTTACTAATCTAAACATTAATGATCTTGCAGTAATCGGTTCAAATCTATTTGTTGGTACTGATGGTGGAGGAGTATTTGTTTCAACTAACAACGGTAAAAATTGGTCTAACGTAAATTTGCAATTAATTTGGCTTATAGGAGTTAAAAACTATTTCGCAAATTCCTTTGTCGTGAGTGGTTCTAATCTTTTTGCGGCAATTGGTGGTGACGGCATTTTTCAAACTTCGGACAATGGTATTTCATGGAAACGTGTTACAGCTAATTTAAACTCTACTTATGAATCATTAGCTATTAAGGGTACGGATATTTATGTATGCACTTTCTATGAAATATGGAAACGGCCTTTGTCTGAAATGATTACAAGTGTCAAAAATACTTTAGAAAATTTACCCCACGAATACTCTCTTGCACAGAATTATCCTAATCCATTTAACCCGACAACAAAAATTAAGTTTGGTTTGCCTGAAAATACTTTTACAAAACTGATTATTTATGATGTGCTTGGAAGAGAAGTAAAAACTTTATTGAACAACGAATTATCTGCCGGTTACCATGAAGTTGAATTTAATTCAAGTAATCTTTCAAGTGGAATTTATTTTTATAGTTTACAAGTAAAAGAATTTACATCAACAAAGAAAATGATATTAATGAAATAAAATGTTCAACTAATTAAAAAATGAGTTAGGCGTTTTTTTCATATTGACATTGCTGCATTATTGATGAAGTTAAATAGTTAATGAATTTTTGTTGATTGTATTTATTGAAATAAAAATTGTTTGATAATCTTATTAATTAATATGATGATGGATGAGGTTTGGGATAAAAACAGGTAAAGATGAAACGCTTGTTAAAGCAATTCAAATAATAAATGAGAATAAATAATTTAAAAATCAATTTATTTTCAACAAAAACAGTTCAGACAACATTTGATTAATTAGATTATCAAATCCAAGATCGGAGAATGATAAATGACTAAAAAGAAAGTAGCAATTTATTTCGCGGTAGTGTTGTTTGTGGTTTCTGCGACAGGATGCTCTAAAGAAGATAGCAAAAGACAAACCGGTTTCAGACCATTACCTTCCCAGTCTTCAAAAGTCGGTGATAAAAAGTCACATGTTGATTATACAGATGCCAACACCGAGCGATTGGCCAAGATTGAACAGTGGTTGAAGAAAGCTGACTACAAGTTGGTTAACATGACATTCGCTGGTCCATTTCTAACTTCAAAGCCATATTCACAAGAAGTAGATGAAATAGCTGACTTCTGGTTGTGTTACAAATCCACGTCGCTTATAAAAGCTCTTTTGACAACGTCTGTTGCGGACGACGGCAAGTTCATCGAACTTCAATTTCCCCTAGTCGTGAAAGACGACGCGTTGAAACTTACAAAGTACTTAGATAGTGACCTATTTAATGCAACTACCAAGCTTCTTGTCCAATCTGAAGGAACAGGAGAATTGACATTGGCAAGTGGATACTCGGTCTCTCTCTCGACTAACTGCCCCACGGCAACGGACAAGAGAGCTATAGTCATTCGAAGTGTTCGAGGGACCCACGAGTTTAACCCTGATAATTACCAAACTATGCGAGAAATAACCTTAGATGTATACAAAGTACAACACGGTGGAGATCAGAAATGAGTATTTACATTATTGAATTATGAATTAGGTGCTTGTTACCATGAAGTTAAATTCAATTCAAAAAATCTTTCAAGTGGAATATCTTTTTATAGGCTACAAATTACTTATTAATTTATAGAGGACAACACCGAATTCTGAATTTTATAGAGTTCTTGAAGTTTTTGTGCTTTTACCGGAATGGCCGTTAGTTCATAAAATTTATTGCCAATTTTAAATACTACAACACGGATATTTCTTTTGGCATCATCTAAATATTCGTAAGCAAAAAATTTCTTTTTGTTGATTTCG
This sequence comes from Melioribacter sp., assembly GCA_023250955.1. Taxonomy (GTDB): domain Bacteria; phylum Bacteroidota; class Ignavibacteria; order Ignavibacteriales; family Melioribacteraceae; genus Fen-1258. The sequence continues at coordinate 140,361 of JAHEZQ010000006.1, forward strand.
AAGGTTTCCTTATTTACAAAACCACCAAATGTTTTTCCATATTTTGCTTTCTTATACACTTTGCTGAATTCAACTACAGATTTTATTTCATCGTTTCTAATTTCTTTCGAAGTGAGTGAATCAATATTTAGCACGATAAAATTAAGTGTGGCGGAATAATCATCTTTAATGAGCCAAAGATCAATCAACTTGTTTTCATTGTCTTCTGCCATAAACCATCCGGGCGGAATTTTAACAGATAACTGTGATGATTTTGCTTTTGCAATTTCATTTGTGAGAGTGTAACCGGAATCATACATTGAGGATAAACTGCTGGAACATGACTGAACCATGCCTAGCAGTATTAAAAAGAAAAATATTTTAATGTTGGATTTCAAATTGTCATTAAAAAATGTGGACTCTCATAAAAGAATCCGCATTTAATTTTAGATTATATTTTTCCAACCAAGTCTTCTCCGGGAACAAGAGTTTTATCACCCGGTTCCCAGCTTGCTGGACAAACTTGTTCAGGATGTTGACGCACGTATGCCGCAGCTTTAACGCGCCGTAAAATTTCTTTTGAACTTCTGCCAATACTGTTATCATGAATATCAATCGTCTTCAATATTCCATCCGGATCAATAATAAAAGTTCCGCGTAGAGAAAGACCGTCTTCATCAATGTAAGTTCCAAAAGCTTTGCACATAGTTCCGGTAGGATCTGCCGCCATCGGATATTTAATTTTACCGATTGCTTTTGATGAATCATGCCATGCGAAGTGAGCATATTTAGTATCTGTACTAACACTAATAATTTCTGCGCCTGCTTTTTTGAATTCTTCGTAATAATGTGCGGCTTCTTCCAACTCAGTTGGACAAACAAACGTAAAATCTGCCGGATAAAATAAAAGCACTGTCCATTTACCGCGCGTATCAGATAGTTTCATTTGTTTAAACTCATTGTTATGGTAAACATCAAATTTAAAATCGGGAACTTCTTGACCAATTTTTAACATCTCGTTTATCTCCTGTAACTGATTTTTTACTAAATAATAATTTGTAGGCGGAAAATACGAAAAGATTTTGAATGGTTTAAAACAATGAGACACACATCAGTGCGTCTCTACAAGAAAATTACATCCCGTCACGCATGAACTTGGGTTGTTCAAGCGTTAAGATTAATGATATCCGGTGTGTATCCGGCAATCGTTCAGTTTCTGATTGACTGAATCGTGCAAAAGAATAATCAATTTGAAGCTTTGGTAAAAATATTCCGGCCCCAACTGTAAATTGTTTTACATCATTATACCCGGCACGAACAGCAAAAACATTTTTATAATTAAACTCAAACCCAGCATGCGCATCAAAGCTAACCGGTCCAATATTAAATGTTGAAGCAGTTTTTCTATTTTCAAAACGAAGATCAAGATCAACAGCAGGCATTATTCTTCCGCCAAGAAATTGCAATGCGTATGCTGCACCAATTTTTGCCGTCGGGGAGATTAACTCGTTACGCCCTGTACTCCATGCTACAAGAGTAGTTGTTACATCTTGAATATTTGCACCAAGAAATAAATTTTCCATCGGGACATAAACAGCTCCAATATCAAAACCGATTCCGAATGCACTATATTCTGCAAGGCTTCTCGAAATCAATTTTACATTTGCCCCCCAGTAAAAATTATCCGAGTAACGTTTAGCAAATGTTAAATACATTGCCCAATCGGTATTGCTGAATTCAGAAATTTTTGAGTAGTCAAGTCTGTCCGTGTGAATATCAAGAATACCGTCACCGTTTGCATCATACAATGCATTACGTGTATCCGGAATCCCATCAATACTAGAACGCATAATGCTTAAACCAAAACTCATATCGTTTCCATAAGGAATTGCAACTGCACCGTAATTGTAGTTAACAAGATTTCCAAAATGTTCTTCGTGCATCAAAGCAATTTGCGGGTAGTTGATACGTGCAAGCCCGGCGGGATTCCAGTATCCGGAAGTAACATCATTAACAATTGCAGTTTGAGCGCCGCCCATTGCAAGCGCACGTCCGCCAACGCCAATAGCTAAAAACTCACCTGCATATTTGCCAATTACTGTTTGGGAATAAATTGATGTGGTTGTGCAAAGGAGAAAGGATACAACAAGGATTACCTTTTTCATAAACATCTTCCTTCTGAATTAGTTATTGTAGAAATAACTATCCGCTTTCTCCTTTTCGTTGATGCAATATTACTTTTTCTCTGTCTGTTTTGCAACTGCATTAATTGCCGCATTAATTGCTTCTTGATCACCGAGATAATAATGTTTTATCGGTTTCAAATCCTTATCAAGTTCGTAAACAAGAGGGACGCCGGTTGGAATATTTAATTCAGTTATTTCAGCTTCGGAAATGTTATCAAGATATTTTACAAGCGCACGCAAACTATTCCCGTGTGCTGCAATGATAACACGTTTTCCGCTTTTAATAACCGGTGCGATTGTATCATGCCAATAAGGCAAGAAACGATCAACAGTAAGTTTTAAACTTTCTGTTAACGGAATATCCTTTTTATCCATGTCGGCATATCGGCGATCTTTACCAGGATATCTCTCATCGTTTATTTCTAATGATGGCGGCGGAACATCGTAACTTCTTCGCCACACTTTTACTTTTTCGTTTCCGTATTTTTCTGCTGTCTCTGCTTTGTTCAATCCTTGAAGCGCTCCGTAATGTCTTTCATTTAACCTCCACGATTTAACAACAGGGATCCACCACAAATCCAATCCCTCCAAAGTGATATTCAAAGTTCTGATTGCTCTTTTCAAAACTGATGTAAACGCGATATCGAAAGTATAACCATCTTGTTTGAGAACAATTCCCGCTTGCTTGGCTTCTTCCAATCCTTTTTCAGAAAGATCAACATCAGTCCATCCGGTGAAAAGATTCAGCTTATTCCATTCGCTTTCACCGTGTCTTAATAAAACAACTTTGTACATTTTTCGATTTCCATAATTGTTGTAAATGCTTTGGCAAATATAGGAAATTTTGAAAAAAGGAGAGTTTCTTTTGATTGCTTCTTCTATTATCTTTGTTGCAAAAGTAAGAGCCAAATGGATCGTTTGATATATAATTTCTTTAGCGATGATGATTTTCTTCGCATCTCAAATAAGATCAAAGAGATGGAGAAAAATACCTCCGGTGAAATCCGTATTGCTGTGAAAGAAAAAAAATCTTTTCTCGACCAGAGAAAAAATATACGCGCACTTGCAGAAAAAGAATTTTACAAGCTCAACATGCACGACACTCGCGATAAAACCGGAATTCTTCTTTATCTTCTGTTGAATGAAAGACAATTCTATATTCTCGCCGATAAAGGTATTCATGAAAAAGTCGGCGATGAAACATGGCACAAAGTACGCGATGAAATTCAATTGCATTTTCATGATGGGAAATTCTCACAAGGACTAATTTGGGGAATCGAAAAGGTTGGCAAAATTCTTGCTGAACATTTTCCAATCAAATCCGGCGATACAAACGAACTTTCCAATAAAATAGTTATCGAATGATTAACTTTGATAACTGCAATCTGCTCACCGCTAACAGCACGGGAATTATTTAGTAATCAGTTTTGTTTATAACAATATGAAACGCAGAAAATTTATAAAGAAAAGTTTATTAGCTGTAGGCGCTACAATTCTAGCTCCCTTATTTATTAATTCCGATTCAAAAGCAAAACCAAGAGTAAAACTAAACTATAAACCCGAACCTGATAAATGGAATGACAATGAATTAACTCTCGCTTGGATCGGGCAATCAACAGTATTAATAAATTTTTTCGGTAAATGGATCTTAACAGATCCAGTTTTGTTCGAGCGAATCGGATTATATTTTTTCGGCGGCAGTATTGGTCCCGCACGTATAACCCCGCCAGCGCTTGAAGTTCACGAAATTCCGAAACCCGATATTATTCTTCTATCCCATGCACATATGGATCACATGGATTATCCGACATTAAAAACTATTACAGAACATTATCCGAATGAAATTGATGTTATAACCGCATACTTAACAAAAGATGTAATTGATGAACTGCCGTGGAAGTCGCTTCATGTTATTGATTGGAACGACGAACTAATTCTTCAAGATATTCGATTCAGAGCGAATGAAGTTAAACATTTCGGGTGGCGTTTTCCTTGGGAAAAGGATCGTTCGCGCGGTTACATGAAAGACGGCAGAAGTTATAATGCTTATCTCATCGAATATAAAGGAAAGAAAATTTTATTTGGTGGAGATACTTCTTTACACGATAAATTTCATCAGCTTAAAGACGAGAACGTTGATGTGGCTCTAATGCCGATAGGTGCTTACAATCCATGGATTAGAAATCATTGTAATCCTGAACAAGCATTACAAATGGCAACTGAGATCAACGCAAAATATTTCATTCCTATGCACACGAAAACATTTCAGCAGGGTGTTGAACCATTCAACGAACCTATTGATTGGATGAAACGTGTTGCGGCAAATTATAATATTCAAATTGGGCTTGATGAAATAGGGCAAACGTTTGTATTAAGTTAAATCACTTTCCTAGATTCGCCCAATTGTTGAAACAGAATCCCACCAATTATTAATACCAATCCAATAATTGATGAAGCAAATAAATTTTCTCCAAGTACAAAATGAATAAAAAATAATGAGATCACCGGAAAGAGATAAACAATTGTAGAAGTCTTTGCCTTGTTGTCGCTGAGTGAAAGCGCTTTTAACCATAAGAAAAATGTTATTCCCATTTCAAATAAGCCGATATAAACCGCACCAAAAATATATTTCAACTCAACCGGACCAAAAGAATCAAAAAAGAAAATATATATACCGGTATAAATTGTTCCGAATAAAAACGCCCCGAATAATTTAATTGACTCTTCTCTTTTATCAAGAAGATTCAAAATCCAAAAAGCTGCCCAGATAAATGAACTAGTTATAGCAAGAAGTACTCCATACAAATTTTCAAAATGAAGAGATAAAATATTTCCTCTTGTAGCTATAACTACTACTCCCGAAAAAGAAATCACCAATCCGATAATTGTTTTTAAAGATAATTTCTGCTTCAAATAAATCACAGAAAGAATTGAAATTATCAAAGGCCAGGTTAAGTTAATCGGCTGCGCTTCCTGCGCTGGAAGAATTGAGTACGCTTTAAATAAAATTAAATAATAGACAAATGGATTAATGAACCCGAGTAATATATTTTTTCGAAGTTGGTCTTTCGAAAATACCTGCATTAATTCTTTTAGAGAATTTTTGCGAACAAAAAAGAATAATATTATTAGACTTGTTAAAGAAGAATAGAATAATAGTTGAGCTGAGTTCAATCCTTGCAAAGTTAGCTTAAAAGAGGTAGCTACTGTTGACCAAAACACGACTGCTAAAAGAGTATACAATAGAGATTTAGAATTATCTTTCATTGGTAAGATTTTTTAATTAAACGAAAGTAGCATTTTACCTTAACATTTGACGAATAAAAATAAATTGAATAGCGAATTAATAAAATCTATTTTTCATGTGGTTCTGATCTTTAATTTGTAATTAATCTCAATGAAAAATACCGGTTACATCTTCGACATAAAAAAATATTCGGTTAATGACGGACCGGGTATCCGAACAACTGTTTTTTTTAAAGGCTGCCCGCTTAATTGCTGGTGGTGTCACAATCCCGAATCTCAACACACAGAACCCGAAGAAATTGATAACTGTCTTTTCAGATGGAATCTCTCTTATGATCAATCAAAACGAAGTAAGATTGGTTCTCAAGTTCTTGTTGACGAAGTAATGAAGGAAATTGAAAAAGATATTCCTTTCTATGAAGAATCAACCGGCGGCGCTACATTTTCCGGCGGCGAACCGATGCTTCAAATTGATTTTCTGCACTTGCTTCTTACCGAATGCAAAAAGAAAGAGATCAATACTGCAATTGACACAACCGGTTATGCACCATTCAGCGACTTTGAAAAGATTTATGATAACACAGATATCTTTCTTTACGATCTGAAATTGATGGATGACAAAATTCATTTTGAATATTGCGGCGTATCGAATAAACTTATCCATGAAAACCTCAAAAAACTTTCTTCACGAGGCAATAAAATTATTTTGCGGCTTCCTATTATTCCTACCATAACCGACACAGAAGAAAACATTTCACAAACAATTTCTTTTATTTCAGCATTAAAAAACATCCGCGAGATTGATCTGCTGCCCTTCCACAATACAGCAAAATCAAAATATGAACGGATGCAAAAAGAAAACAAAGTTGTTAATTTAGTGCCGCCTACAAAAGAGCATATGGATGAATTAAAAAATAGATTTTTACAACTTGGCATTCCGATCAAGGTCGGAGGGTAAAATGAACGAAAGGATAAAAAAACTTAGACAACAATCTTTAGATGCTGTTCCAATACTTTCTCACGAACGTGCAAAACTTTTAACTGAATTTTACAAGAGTTGTGAACCTCAAAAACATTCTGTCCCTGTTGCCCGTGCTCTCGCTTTCAGATATCTCTTAGAGAATAAAGAACTTTGCATAAATGATGGAGAGCTTTTCGTTGGTGAAAAAGGTCCCGTACCAAAAGCCACACCGACTTATCCCGAACTGTGTGTTCATTCGGAACAAGATTTAGAAATTCTTCACAACCGCGAAAAAGTTTGGTTTAGATCAAGCGATGAAACACGCGACATAATTCTAAATGAAGTAGCCGCGTTTTGGAAAGGAAAAAGTATCCGCGAAAAAATTCTTGACGAAGTTGAACAAGAATGGCGCGATTCTTACAAAGCCGGAATTTTCACCGAATTTATGGAACAGCGCGCGCCGGGACATACGGTTGGCGATGATAAAATTTTTAAGAAAGGAATGCTTGATTTCAAAAAGGAAATTCAAGAATCAATTAGTAAATTGGATTTTTATAACGATACTGAAGCATTCTCAAAACGCGAAGAACTCCGTGCTATGGAAATTGCCGCTGACGCTTTAATAGCATTTTCAAAACGTTACAGTAAAAAACTTTCAGAGCTTGCGCAAAAAGAAAAAGATAAACAACGCAAGAACGAACTTGAAACAATGGCAGGTATTTGCGAACGTGTTCCTGCAAATGCACCCCGCACTTTCTGGGAAGCGCTTCAATATTATTGGTTCGTTCATCTTGGAGTTACAACAGAACTTAACACATGGGATTCTTTTAATCCTGGAAGACTTGATCAGCATCTCTATCCATTTTATAAAAGAGATATTGAAAGCAGTTTGCTCACAGAAGAATTTGCTCGCGAACTTCTTCAATCTTTTTGGATAAAATTTAACAATCAACCCGCTCCACCAAAAGTTGGAGTTACCGCACAAGAGAGTAATACTTACACGGATTTTTGTTTGATCAATATTGGCGGCGTTACAGAAAAGGGCGAAGACGCATCCAACGAGATGAGTTACATACTTCTCGACACAATTGAAGAGATGCGTTTGCTACAGCCAAGTTCGATGTTGCAGATAAGTAAAAAAAATCCGGATAGACTTTTAAGACGTGCTTTAAAAATTATTAGAACCGGTTACGGCCAGCCGTCTATTTTCAACACTGATGCAATCATTCAAGAATTAACACGTCAGGGCAAATCAATAATTGATGCACGATGCGGCGGTGCAAGCGGATGCGTTGAAGCCGGTGCATTCGGAAAAGAAGCATATATTCTTACAGGCTACTTCAACATTCCAAAAATTTTAGAGATCACTCTTCACAACGGATTTGATCCTCTAACAAAAGAACAGATCGGGTTGCAAACCGGCGATCCGGAATCGTTTAAATCATTTGATGAACTTTATTCTGCTTTCGAAAAACAACTCAATCATTTCATAGATATTAAGATCAAAGGTAATGTCATTATAGAAAGAATTTATGCAGAATATATGCCGGCACCATTCTTATCAATATTAATTGACGATTGTATCAAGCAAGGAAAAGATTATAATTCCGGCGGTGCACGCTACAATTCATCTTATATACAAGGTGTTGGCTTAGGAACAATCACTGACTCACTTTCAGCGATTAAGTACAACGTGTTTGATAAAAAGAATTTTACAATGAAAGAAATGCTGCAACTTTTGAAAAATAATTTCGAAAATAAAAAAGAAGAACGCGAAAAACTTTTGTTCTTTACTCCTAAGTACGGTAATGATGATGACTACGCTGATGACATCACCCGCAAAGTTTTCGAAAGTTACTTCAAGGCTGTGGATGGGAGACCAAACACAAAAGACGGACATTTTAGAATTAATCTGTTGCCAACTACTTGCCATGTTTATTTTGGAAGTGTTCTCGGTGCAACACCCGATGGACGATTTGCAAAAGAACCGGTAAGCGAAGGAATATCTCCTGTGCAAGGCGCGGATGTTCACGGTCCAACATCTGTAATTAAATCTGCATCAAAGATAGATCATTTACGAACTGGCGGAACATTGCTTAATCAAAAATTTACTCCTAACTTTCTTGAGACTGATGAAGGAATTGAAAAAGTTCTTTATCTCATCAGAACATATTTTAAACTGGATGGACATCACATGCAGTTTAATGTTGTTAATGTAGAAACTTTGCGTGAAGCACAAAAGCACCCCGAGAAGTATCGCGATTTGATTGTTCGGGTTGCCGGTTACAGCGATTACTTCGTTGATCTAGGTGAAGATTTACAGAACGAAATAATTAGAAGAACAGAACACACTGGTGCGTGAATAAATTAACTATGTTATTCCAGCTTTCATTGGAATGACAACAATTAACGAAGGAACTACATTATGTTCAACTCAAAAACTTATATCAAACGCAGAACTGAATTAAGAAAGAAAATTGGTGGTGGATTAATTTTATTCCTCGGCAATAATGAAGCGCCGATGAATTATACAGACAATACTTACACATATCGTCAAGACAGCACTTTTCTATATTACTTTGGTTTAGATAGATCGGAACTTGTCGCAGTAATAGATGTTGATGAGAACAAGGAAATTGTTTTCGGAAATGATTTCTCTCTTGATGATATTGTTTGGATGGGACCGCAGCCATCCATTAAACAACTCGCATTAAAATGCGGAGTAAAACAAACTGCATCGCTGAACGATCTTGAAACTATGTGCGGTAATGCGATACGACAAGGAAGAAAAATTCATTTTGTTCCTCAATACCGATATGACAATGTTTTTACTTTGCATAGAATTCTTGGAATAATGTCCAGCCGTGTAAATAATTTTGCTTCAACCGAATTGATTAAAGCAATAGCTGAACAAAGGATGATAAAATCAAAAGAGGAAATTGCTGAAATTGAAAAAGCAATTGCAATTTCCTACCAGATGCAGACAACAGCAATGCGTTTTGCTAGACCCGGAATGTACGAGCGCGACGTGATGGGATTTATCGCCGGGCTTGCAACATCGCTGGGAAGTGGAACATCATTCCCCGTAATTTTATCTCGTCATGGTGAAACTCTTCATAATCATTTTTATGGAAATAAATTCAAAGATGGTGATTTGGTTGTAAATGATTCCGGTGCGGAATCGGCATTACATTATGCAAGCGATATCACACGCACATTCCCGGTAAACGGAAAATTTTCTCCTCGTCAAAAAGATATTTATGAGATAGTTCTTCTTTCACAACTTGTCGCAATTTCTGAAATTAAACCGGATGTAAATTTTAAATCGGTTCATCTCAAAACTGCCAGAGTAATTGCTGAAGGTCTGAAAGCGATAGGATTGATGCAAGGAAATATGAAGAACGCCGTTGAAGCCGGCGCGCATGCTCTATTTTTCCCGCACGGTCTTGGACATTTAATGGGTCTCGACGTTCACGATATGGAGAATTATGGTGAGAATAATCTTGGTTATGATGAAAAGACAAAACGAAGTACACAATTCGGTTTGAAATATTTGCGCTATGCAAAACCGCTTGTTCCGGGAATTGTTATTACAGTTGAGCCGGGAATTTATTTCATTCCGCAGTTAATTGATAAATGGCAAAGCGAGAAAAAATTTACAGAGTTCATCAATTATAGTAAGGTTAATAAGTACAGAGATTTCGGTGGTGTTAGAATTGAAGATGATGTTGTTGTAACTAAGAAAGGAAGCCGAGTGCTTGGAAAGCCGATTCCAAAGGCTGTTGAAGATGTTGAGTCAGTAGCATCGGATAAAATATAAGCTAACAAATAGCACGCTGATGACGCAGATTAAGCAGATTTACACTGATAATAATTCATAATTAATAACTCATAACTTATAGTTATCTAACACTCGTTATAATAAAACCGAAAGGATCATTTAATGAGCATTTCGCGTAGTATTCTACTATGGGCTTCAGAAAATAAATGGATGAGGAAAAATGTTCCTTCTTTCGGATTCGTAAAAAGTGCTATTAAGAAATTCATGCCCGGAGAAAAATTAGAAGATGCATTAGATGCTGCACAAAAATTTAAAACAGTAAACACTCCAACAATCTTTACAAAACTTGGTGAGAATATCACCGATCTTTCCGAAGGATTAGTTGTTCGCGATCATTACTTAAAATTAATAGACCAAGTCGCTGAACGAAATCTTGATATTGAAATTTCCTTAAAACTTACTCAACTCGGGTTTGATCTTTCGGTTGATGAAACGTATGAAAGATTTAAAACCATAACTAAAAAAGTAAACGAGAACCTCGGCAATGTAATATGGATTGATATGGAAGGCAGTGCTTACACTCAGACAACAATTGAGTTTTATAAGAAGATCAAAAACGAATGTGAGAATGTCGGCTTATGTATTCAAGCTTACTTATACAGTACGGAGAAAGATATTGATAATTTGCTTAGCGTTAATCCTAATATAAGATTAGTTAAAGGCGCTTACAAAGAAGCACGCGATATTGCATTTCCAAATAAGAAAGATGTGGATAATTCCTATTTAAGGGTTTCCAAAATGTTGATGCAGACAGCCAAAGGAAAAAATGTTCGTGTTGCGTTTGGGACTCACGATGAAGATTTGATAAATACAATAATTAATGAATCAAAATATTTAGGTGTTCCTAAAGACAAAATTGAATTCCAGATGTTGTACGGTATAAAAACTAATTTTCAAAATGAATTGGTTAAACTCGGTTATAAATTAAAAGTTCTTATCAGCTACGGCGATTTCTGGTATCCGTGGTATATGCGAAGATTAGCTGAACGTCCCTCCAATGTTTGGTTTGTATTGAAAAATATTTTTTAATTAATCAGACCACCCCCTTCTATTCCCCCTCCTTACTTAAGGAGGGGGACATGGGGGAGGTTAAGAGGAAATATGAAGCAGTTGAAAGGCATAATGCCTCCAATAGCAACACCATTTATAAACGATGAAGTTGCATATGATAAGCTTGCGCAAAATTTTTCTAAGTGGAACAAAACCGGATTGAGCGGATTTGTAGTTATGGGTTCGAATGGTGAATCAGTCTTTCTAACTAGAAATGAAAAATTAAAACTTGTTGAAGAAGTGAAAAAAAATATTTCCGAAGATAAATTATTAATCACCGGAACCGGTTCGGATTCTATTAGAGAAACAATTTCATTATCGAATGATGCCGCAGATCGCGGTGCCGACTATGCTCTGATTCTAACTCCATCTTTTTACAAATCGGAAATGAAGCCTGCTGCTTATATAAAATATTTTTCTGCGGTGGCTGATAGAACAAAAATTCCAGTTATAATTTATAATGTACCAAAGTTTACCGGGGTTGATATAGAAGCTGAAACTGTAGCAAAACTTGCCGAACATAAAAATATTGTGGGCATTAAAAACAGTTCTGAAAATATCCGGCAAACCACAGAGATGATTGATCAAACACCTAAAGATTTTGCTGTAATAATTGGGACAGCTTCCGTGTTATATCCCGGATTAGATGCCGGAGCTGTTGGTGGAATACTTGCTCTTGCAAATATTGCACCTAATGAATGCGTGCAGCTTCAAAAATTTGTAGAAGAAAGAAAACATACCGAAGCACTTGAACTGCAGAAGAAAATGCTACCAGTCAATAAAGCTATAACCGCTAAGTATGGAGTTGCTGGATTGAAAGCTGCAATGGATATGCTAGGTTATTTCGGTGGAGAACCGCGTGCACCTCTTTCTGTATTGAGTGAACCAGATAAGCAGCAACTAAAACAAATACTATTATCTGCACATTTACTAAAATAATTTCAATCGTCATCCTGAGCGAAGCGAAGGAACTTTAATTAATATCCTTGAGATTCTTCTCCCGATTTGCATCAGAATCAGAATGACACTAAAAAGGAAAACGATGTCGCATAATTCATTCAAACCGCATAAAAGAATTTTAATGGGACCAGGTCCTTCGAATGTAAATCCGAAAGTTTTAGATGCAATGTCTAAAGCGCCGCTCGGGCATCTCGATCCGCAGTTCATTGAATTGATGGATGAAATTAAATCCTTACTCAGATACACATTCAGAACAGAAAATGATTCTTCTTTTGTTCTTTCCGGACCCGGCTCGCTAGGAATGGAAGCTTGTCTTGTTAATTTAATAGAACCCGATGATAAAGTTGTTGTTTGCGTCGGCGGATATTTTGCGAATCGAATTACACAAATTATTGAAAAGATTGGCGGACAAGCTGTTGTTGTAAAAGAAACCTGGGGACGCGCAATCGAACCTCAAAAATTAGAAGATACATTAAAACAGAATTCTGATACTAAAGTTGTTGCCTTTGTTCATGCGGAAACATCAACCGGTGCGTTATCAAACATAAAAGAGCTTTCTGAAATAGCTCACAAACATAATTGTTTTGTTGTTGCAGATGTTGTTACTTCACTTGGTGCAACAGATGTTTTAGTTGATGATTGGAAGCTCGACGCGGTTTATTCATGCTCGCAAAAAGGATTGGCGTGTGTTGCAGGAATGTCGCCGATTAGTTTTAGTGAGCAGGCTGTTCATCATATAAAAAAAAGAACGACGCCAATAAAAAGTTGGTTCAACGATTTGAGTCTTTTAGAAAGTTATTGGAAAGGTTCGGGCAAACGAGCTTATCATCACACAGCTCCGAGCAATCAATTTTACGGTTTGCATGAAGCGTTAATAATTCTGAAAGAAGAAGGAATTGAAAATGCATGGCGCAGACATAAAGAGAATAGCGGAAAGTTTATAGCAAAATTAAAACATATAGGATTGGAACCGTTTGTACCAGAGGGTGAAAGAATTCCAAATTTGATAACGGTTAAAATTCCCGAAGGAATTGATGAAGCAAAAGTAAGAAGCGAATTGTTGAATAAGCACAATTTAGAGATTGGCGCCGGACTTGGTGAGCTTGCCGGAAAGATTTGGCGTATTGGTTTAATGGGTTACAATTCTAACGAAAAAATGATTGATTACTGTATTAATGCGTTGAAAGATGTAATGAAGTAATTCTGTTAGTATCACATCAAATATTTTTCCTAATTTTCGTTTATCAATTATTTCCTCTTGAAACAAAAAGGTACAAAAATGGCAAATGCAATATTTAATGTTCAACTTCCTCCTAACGAACCTGTAAAGAATTACGCACCCGGATCACCGGAAAAAACTGCATTGAAAGCAAAGCTTGATGAAATGGCTAAACAAACAATTGATATCCCAATTATAATAGGCGGTAAAGAAATTAGAACGGGCGATACGGATAATTGTGTAATGCCTCATGACCATAAACATGTTCTTGGTAAATATCATAAAGTTTCTGAAAAAGAAGTTAAGATGGCAATTGATGCTTCTATGAAAGCACACAAAAATTGGTCACGAATGGATTGGCAAGATAGAGTTTCAGTATTTCTAAAAGCTGCAGATCTTTTAAGTCAAACCGAATGGAGATATATTCTCAATGCGGCAACAATGTTGGGGCAGAGTAAAAATCCATTTCAAGCTGAAATTGATGCAGCTGCAGAGCTGGTTGATTTCTTCCGCTTCAACGCTTATTACGCAATGAAGATATACCAAGAGCAACCGCTTCATTCACCAATTGGAATGTGGAATAGATTGGAATACCGACCGCTTGAAGGATTTATTTTTGCCGTCGCACCGTTCAACTTTACATCCATCTGCGGAAATTTACCAACAGCTCCCGCTTTGATGGGAAATGTTGCGTTATTAAAGCCGGCATCAAGCGCAGTATATTCTGCATACTGGATAATGAAATTACTGGAGGCTGCCGGACTTCCCGAAGGAGTAATAAATTTTGTTCCAGGTTCGGGTTCGAAAGTTGGTAGTCCGGTTCTAGATTCAGAACATTTTGCCGGAATTCATTTCACCGGAAGTACTTCTGTATTTCAAGGAATGTGGAAAACAGTATCGAATAATTTACCAAAGTATAAATCTTATCCGAGACTTGTTGGCGAAACGGGCGGAAAAGATTTTATCTTCGCACACCAAAGTGCAGACGTTAAAGCTCTGGGTGCTGCAATGATCCGCGGTGCGTTCGAATATCAAGGACAAAAATGTTCCGCGGCTTCACGCGCGTATATTCCTAAATCAATCTGGCCTGAGTTAAAAGATTTTATTGTAAGTGAATTAAAAACTGTTAAGATGGGCGATCCGCGCGACTTCACAAACTTTATGAATGCCGTAATAGATAAGGGCGCTTTCGATACAATTACGAGTTATATAGATTATGCCAAGAAATCGAACGATGCTAAAATTATCTCCGGCGGAAATTACGACAGCTCAAAAGGTTATTTCATAGAACCGACAATTATTGAAGCAGCAAATCCAAAATACAAATCAATGGAAGAAGAAATTTTTGGTCCTGTACTCACTCTTTATGTTTATGATGACAACAAATACGAAGAGACTCTTCACATTTGTGATGAGACTTCTCCCTATTCATTAACTGGAGCTATCTTTGCTCAAGACAGATATGCAGTAGAACTTGCAAATAAAATTTTGGTGAATGCTGCAGGTAATTTTTATATCAATGATAAACCGACCGGTGCAGTTGTTGGTCAGCAACCATTTGGCGGCGCACGTGCAAGCGGAACAAATGATAAAGCCGGAAGTTATCTAAATCTTCTACGCTGGGTTTCCGCTCGAACAATAAAAGAAAATTTTATTCCTCCGCACGATTACCGTTATCCATTCCTGTCTGAAAAATAATTCTATTCTAAAACCCCGTTAAATGCGGGGTTTTTAATTTATTATATTTTTTCTCTTGCAATAAATCCTCTGAAACCGTAAGATACTCCTGAAAGACTTCTAAAGTTTTTTAATGGAGGATAAAATGAAATCATTGAAAGAAATTCTTGGTTTAAAAAATATATTAACAGTTAAATCCGGTACAACTATTTACGATGTAACTTGCTTTATGGCAAAGCACAATATCGGACTTGCACCGATAGTAGCAGAAGACGGGAAATTATTAGGGGTTTTTTCAGAAAGAGATTTGGTACGGAGAGTAATTGCAAAGGAATTGGATCTGAAAAAAACAAGTGTGGATGAAGTTATGACTAAAGATCTTCTGGTTGCGGACATTAATCAATCTCACGAGCAATGCTTAATGAAAATGAAAGATAAAGGAACACGTCACATTTTAATTATTGATAAAGAAAAATTGGTTGGAATTTTATCAATTAAAGATCTTCTGGAAGTTGATATAAAGGATCAAAAAGAAACTATCGAAGTTCTTCATAATTACATTTACGCCAGATAATTGTAATTAAAAAATAATCTTATTCCCTTTACGTATTTCACCGTCGAGTTGTTTAATTTTCAGTTGGAAATTCAACCGATATTGCATTAATAACGTGGAGAGAATAATGCGTAAAAAAATTTACTTTTTCTTATTTGCGCTTCTGTTCGTTAATTCTTTAGTTGTTCCCCAATCAGAATCATCCTTATTAAAAAAATTAAAATCCTTCAAAGAGATTTCAGATGTTACTCCGGTAAAACACGATACGACTTTCTCTGAAGCATACGAGATAATGATAACCCAACCGCTAGATCACAACAAACCATATGGAACAAAATTCAAACAGAGAATTTTTCTTCTTCACAAGAATGATATATCCCCTGTTGTATTTGTAACTGAGGGTTATGCCGCCGGTGGAAATTATTCTTCAGAATTAACCAGGATGTTAAACTCAAATCAGATTATCGTTGAACATAGATATTTTGGTAAATCACTGCCACAAAAAAAAGATTGGAAATATCTTAACATAAAACAAGCAGCGGCAGATCATCATTCGATTGTTCAACTTTTCAAAAAAATATATAAAGGTAAATGGATAAGTACAGGAATAAGCAAAGGCGGACAAACTACACTTTACTTTAAAAGATTTTTTCCTAATGATGTAGATGTTGCGGTCCCTTATGTAGCACCAATAAATATTGCTCAGGAAGATCCGCGTATTTATATGTTTTTAAATTCGATAGGAACTGAGGAATGCAGAGAAAAAATTAAAAAATTTCAACGCGCATTTCTTTCCAAGAGAGATGAAATAATAAAACTATTAATGAAAGATGCTGAAAGTGGAAATATTAAATTCGCATGGGATTATGATTTTGTTTTAGAATATATGACGCTTGAATACTCATTTGCTTTTTGGCAATGGGGGCAAACAAAGTGTGAAGACATACCAAGTCCGGATGCAACTGCAGAACAATTATATCAGCATATGAAGAAATCCAATCCGCTTTATTTCTTTACCCAAAAAGCTATGGATGATTTTGGCCCATTCTACGTTCAAGCATATAATGAAATCGGCTATTACAGTTACGACCTCTCTCCATTTAAGGATCTGCTAAAAGAAATAAAGGACGGCTCTAACATTATGCTAGTTCCGAAAGATGCTAAGATCAAATATGATTGCAGTGTAATGCAAGATGTGAATAACTGGCTTCAGAAGTATGGTAGCAATATTTTATACATTTACGGTGGTAACGATACCTGGAGTGCTACTTCGATCCAGTTACTTGGATTAACAAATGCAATTAAAATGGTAAAGAAAGGCGGCTCTCACGGAACAAGAATAAAAAATTTTGAAGGAGAAGAAAAAGAAAAAATTTATTCAACATTAGAAAATTGGCTGGAAATTAAAATTAAACGATAAAAATTATTGCCATTCCGACTAACGGCCGTATCAGAATGACAACGGGAGAAAAGCGATGGATCTTTTCAAAGAACTAACTTTAAATGCTGTTCAAATCATTCAGCTTATGCTTGCGCCTGCTATAATGATAAGTGCATGCGGATTATTATTACTTGGCATTAATAACAAATATTCTTTAGTTGTTAACAGAATACGTTTACTAAATGAGGAAAAAAGAAGATTGTTAAGTAAGATCGCCGATGGTAAACATTCAACTGATGATAACATAAGAGTAGAAAGCGCTGCTATTCAAATTAATGCTTTGGTATACCGAGCAAAATTAGTTAGAAATGCTGTTTTGTGTTACACAACATCTGTTGCATTATTTGTTTTAACTTCATTGCTTCTTGGTATTTCATCTTTTCTCTCATTAGATAAATTGAATTATTTTATCATTACCGCATTCTTAGTAGGAATGGTATTTGTCCTTGTGGGAGTTGTATTTGCCGGATTCGAAACAATAAAAGGATATGATATTATTTCGTACGAAGTAAAATCACATGAGTAGAGAAAAAAATCTTTCGAAGGTTGATTTGCTTAAACCTGAGAACATGATTTTAATGTATGCGCGCGGTGTCTTTCCTATGGCAGATGAAACCGGCAATATAAATTGGTACATGCCGGAGACGCGAACAATAATTCCAATAAATGATTTCAACCTACCTCGGTCGTTAAAAAAATTTTTAGAAGAAACCGATTTTGAATTCCGCTATGACTCGAATACAATCGGGGTAATAAAAAAATGTGCTGATCGTGAATCAACATGGATTTCAAAAGAATTGATTAAAGCATATAAAGGATTGCAGAAACTTGGTCATCTGCATTCAGTAGAAGTTTATCAAAAAAATACTTTAGTCGGTGGATTATATGGTGTTACTTATCAAGGAGCGTTCTTTGGCGAATCAATGTTTTCGAAAACTCCGCAAGCTTCTAAATGTGCACTTGTAAAATTATTAGAAAGACTTCGCGGAAAAGGATTTACATTACTTGATGTTCAATATCAAACCGATCATTTGAAAATGTTCGGGGCAAAAGAAATTTCATTCCAAGAGTTTGCTGAACTGTTATTAAAATCATACAAAAAAGAAATTAGCTTTATTTAAATAACTTCTTGATTAAATCGGCCTAAATTTTTTTTGTATATTTGCGTACGAAATCAATAATAATTTCAATATATACAAGTAAATAAGGTAAAGTATGAAAAAACATTTAACTGTAATTATGATCTTATTTTTCGCTTCATTAACAATGGCGCAGGCAGTTGGCGGTAGTTTTATGCTTGGTTATCCGCAGGGCGATTTCAGAAAAAATGTTGATCAGATGGGGTTCGGATTTCAAATTCAAGGAATGCTTTGGGAGCCGACACATGAAAAACCATTTTCAATTGGACTTGACGGAGGATATTTGATTTACGGCCATACAAGCGAGCGAAGAGAATGGACCGGATTTCCCGGTGTATATTTAAATTTAACCAGAACAAATAGTATGGCAAATTTACATTTGGTGCTTCAAGTAAGTCCTTTCTTCGGTACTGTTCGTCCATATATTGAGGGATTATTTGGCGGCTCGTATATCTTTACAACTTCCGAAGTTAAAAACGAAAACGGAAATCAGCAGATTGCATCAACAACAAATTATGATGACTTTACTTGGAATTATGGCGGCGGCGGCGGCATTCTTTTCAAATTAGCAGATAATCTTGATAAGGTTAGTGCTTTATATCTTGACATAAAAGCACGATACTTATTCGGAACAGAAGCAAGTTATCTTACAGAACAAAGCATTACAGTAAATAATCTAGGTCAAACTATTTACAATGCAAAAAAATCGAAGACTGATTTTTTCACATTTCATATTGGTGTTGTTGCTTATTTCGGTTTATGAGATAAAATTTATTCAGAGAACCATAACGATTTTCATTTATTAGAAAGGCAAGAATCATGACTACATACAAAGAATTAGGATTAGTTAATTCAAAAGAACTTTTTCAAAAAGCTGTAAAAGGCGGATACGCAATTCCAGCTTTTAATTTTAATAATCTAGAACAACTTCAGGCTATAATTGGAGCGTGTGTTGAAACAAAATCTCCGGTTATACTTCAAGTATCCAGCGGAGCGCGTAAATATGCCAATCAAACTCTTTTAAAACATTTGGCAAAAGGTGCTGTAGATTATGCGCATGAATTAGGATTCGACATTCCAATAGTTCTTCATCTCGATCACGGCGATACACTTGAACTCTGCAAATCATGTGTTGAATCCGGATTTTCTTCAGTAATGATTGATGGCTCTCATCACCCGTACGAAAAAAATGTTGAAGTAACACGCCAGGTGGTTGAGTATGCTCATAAATATGATGTAAGTGTTGAAGGTGAACTCGGAGTTCTAGCCGGTATTGAAGATGAAGTATCAAGTGCAGTAACTCATTACACTAAACCGGAAGAAGTAGAAGACTTTGTTAAAAAAACCGGTGTTGATTCTCTCGCAATATCCATTGGAACATCTCACGGTGCGAATAAATTTACTCCTGCGCAATGCACAAGAAATGCAGATGGCGTTCTCATCCCACCGCCGCTTCGTTTTGATATTCTTGAAGAGTGCGAGAAAAGAATTCCCGGATTTCCGATTGTATTGCACGGTGCATCATCGGTTCCGTCTGATTTGGTGAAAATTATAAATAGCAATGGCGGTAAGTTAAAAGATGCTGTTGGAATTCCTGAAGAACAATTACGCCGTGCTGCTGCCTCTGCAGTATGCAAAGTAAATATTGATTCTGACGGAAGATTGGCTATGACTGCCGCAATCCGCAAGGTTTTTACAGATAGCCCTGCAGAATTTGACCCTCGCAAATATCTTGGCCCTGCACGCGATTCATTGAAAGAATTGTACAAACATAAAATTGTAAATGTGCTTGGAAGTGCAAATAGAGCATAAATACAAATCCATTTAACAAATACGCCCCGCGATCTCGAGCAAAGTCGAGAGACGGGGCTTTTTTAAAATCCTTAAAAATATTTCTTGCCAAAAGAAATTTATTCATTTATTATAAGTTTACAACCAACCTTACTATATCATGAATGAAATAAAATTAAAGACCGAAGAGTTCTACGAGAACAAATATCAGCTAGAAAACGAGCCGTGGGAATACAGCAAAAAGGCTGTTGAACTACTTCGTCATGAATTTATAGTTAATCTTGTGGGAAGTTTTAATAAAAATTATTTAAGAATTCTTGATACCGGATGCGGCAAAGGTCAATTAACATTTCAGTTGGATGGTAAGAGTAAACAAATTTTTGGAATCGATGTTTCGGAAACAGCACTTTCTAAAGCAAGATTAAAACTTCAATTCAACGACACGAATTTCAAAAGCGAATATCTTTTTACAAAGGATAGTATCACTTCAACTTCTTTTCCGGATAATTATTTCGATTTAATCTTATTGAGCGACGGAATAAATGAATGGTTTGATGATGAAAAGAAAAAAAATGATGTATTAAAAGAAACATTTAGAATATTGAACACTGGCGGATTTGCAATCATAAGCGACTATCAAAAAGCAAAAAATTTTGATAATTATATTAAAACCGTTAGCTCAAGTCCTTTAAGGATTATAAAGACTATTTATTTTTATGATAGATTATGTTATCAATTTTACTCATGGTTTAAGGCGGTTGAAAAGAATTTCATAATTCAAGGTTTATTTAGAAGTAGAATTCTTGCAAAAACTCTGATTAAAATTTCGTCGCTATTCGGCAGAAAGGGAGCCAAACACTTATTTGTTGTCGCCATTAAAAGTTTGTTAGTGTTAGCAAATATTTGCTTTGATGCTATTTAATTATAACTATTCGCTTATAGAAACGACTAAATAATTGAAGCTTGATTCAAGATTAAAATTCGAGTATAATTTGATCAGAATTTCATATAAGATGAAAACGGAACGTATTAAATCCATATTGAAAATTGTTGAATTGGAAGCTGTACTTTGGTTTGCCGGATTAGTTTATTTACTAACGATCAATCCATATCAAGTTCAGCAATTTTCGTTTTGTCCTTTTCATAATCTTGGAATAACATTTTGCCCAGGTTGTGGTTTAGGCCGGTCAATATCATTTTTTTATCATGGTGATTTTTTCTATTCACTTCAAACACACCCTCTTGGAATAATTGCATTTATACTTATCTCTGTTCGCATAATAAAGCTTTCACATAAAATGTATCACAACTATCACAAAACTAAAGAGGTTATTTATGGCTAATGTTTTAGAAATGTTACCAGAAATCATGGGTGAAGAACAAATGTACATATCCAGTTTATTTAAAAACATGGATGACAAACAAGCACAACAGTTTGCTAACATCTATCGTACACGGAGAAAAGATCCTCAAACAATTTTGCTTGTAACCCTTGTAGGATTTCTTGGTATCTCCGGTATACAAAGATTTTTAACCGATCAAATCGGTATGGGAATTCTCTATTTACTTACCGGCGGTATCTGCATGATTGGGACAATAATTGATTTGGTTAATCACAAAAAAATTGCTTTTGAGTATAATCAAAAACAGGCAAATCAAATTGCTGTGATGGCAAAGAATTTATAGTTTATAATAAAATATTTTTTTAGAAAAATATTTCTAATTTTATCGCCGTTGGGCGTGTATATCTTTCTATAAATATTCATTGCCCAATGTATTTAATTGTTATTTCTATTTTCTAGGAGTAGTATTAATGGCAGAACGTGAAAATGGAACCGTAAAATGGTTTAATGCTACAAAGGGCTACGGTTTTATCGAGCGAACTCAGGGCGGAGATGTATTTGTACATTTCTCTTCCATCGTTCAAGAAGTGAAAGTTGTGAAATGATAAAATTATTATTTAGCAACAAAAAACCCCGCTTATGTGGGGTTTTCATTTTTAAATATATGGTTCAACATTTATTAAAAAGTAACTGTTATACCAAATTTGATTGTCTCATAAGTTAACGGTGCTTCAGTTTCAAACGGCCAATTCATTCTATCTTTCTTCAAAGTGAAGAATGCATAAGAAAGACCATTGTTCAAAAGAAAATCTACAATAGGAGTAGCATAAGGTGAAGAATCACTTACCTCATCAATAAAATTACCCAACAAATGTTTAGCACTTTCTTCAATTATCATACTGCCAAGATGTTTCCAAACTAAATGACGCGGGAAAATAACAGCCGCTTCATAACTTACATTAAATGAAACAGTCGAAGATACATCAAATTTAATTCCTCCTTCATTCACAGTTCCAAATCTGAAAGCGTCATGAAATCGGTTGAGAATTTCGGTGTCGTTAACCGCATCATCCAAACTCATAGGTGGATATGTCAACAAATAATATTGTGCGGGGTAACTAATCATGTCGAGTCGGGACCATACAAAACCACTGCTGTTATACGGCATTAAAGAAAAATTATTAAACTTGTAAGCATATCCTTCCCTCTTGGCAAAACCAAACCTCCATAAATTAGATTTCATTTCACCAATTACCGTCGATGAAGATTTCAAATCAGTACTGAACTTAGAGCCAAAAAGATATTTTTCACTGAACTGAATAATATTTTCAGAATAGTATGTTGAACGTGAAGCGTAGCCGAGTTTTAATTCTAATAATCCGTTA
This sequence comes from Melioribacter sp., assembly GCA_023250955.1. Classification (GTDB taxonomy): domain Bacteria; phylum Bacteroidota; class Ignavibacteria; order Ignavibacteriales; family Melioribacteraceae; genus Fen-1258. The sequence goes on from JAHEZQ010000006.1 coordinate 163,132, forward strand.
TCTGCAAAACTGCTTTTTAATTTTTTGTGATATGCTGTACCAAATCCGTAATTAATTTCTATAAATGGTTTGCCATGGAATTCCCAATGGAACCATTCATAATCTTTCCAGTTTAACCATTTTTCTTCATCCCATTTTTTATCGGTTGAATCTTTTCCGTCCTGGGCAAGCAGATTCATATTGGCAAATAGAATAATCGCTGCAGTAAATAAGAATATTTTACGCACCATATAAACTCCCATAGATATTTTAACTTTAGACGAAATTCTATTAAGAATTGTTACACAAAATTTTCAATAATATAATTATGAGAGCAAATCTTCAATCTACAGTAATTCCAGATTTTTGTTTAAGTGCAGTCAAGAGATTTTCTAGAAGAAAACTTCCCTGAGCAGGTTTAGTTATAAATATATCTATGCCGGCTTGATAGGCATTATCTCTATCTCTTTGAAATGCATGTGCAGAAAGGCCTACGATTGGGATATTTTTATATTTCTCTTGAGAGCGTAGTTCTTTTGTGAGTTGAAGTCCATCTTTTGCCCCGCGAAGCGATATATCCATCAAAATTATATCATACTCATTTTCATTAAGTCTTTCATAGAATGACTCTGCTGAGTCACAAACTCCTAATTCAAAATTTCTTTTAAGAAAAATACGGAGGAATTTTTGATTTTCTAAATCATCTTCTACAACTAGTAGTCTGGGTTTCTTATTATCCAAGATTATTACCCTTTTCTGTTTTTATTTCTAACTACATGAGTAAAATAAGTATTTAAATTCTCATAAGAAATACAAACTATTTGAACTTAATATTCATCCCAACTTTTTGCTTCAAGATTTAGCGGATCTTTGTTTGTTAATGCTTCTGCCAAGCGCATTGCAAGCTGGCGATTTGTAATTAGCGGAATTTTATAATCTACTGCGGTACGTCGAATGATGTAATCGTTGGTTAGTTCTTCTTCCTGGAAATTTTTAGGAATGTTTATTACAAGATCTATTTCCCCGGATTTAATATAATCTGCTGCATTACGGGTTTTACTGTTGAGAGGCCATTCCAAAGTTTCTACGGGAATTCCGTTCGCATTCATAAACTTAGATGTTCCCTGTGTTCCGTAAAATTTTATTCCAAGTTTTACTAATTGCCTGGTTGGTTCAAGTAATTCGGATTTTGAAACGATCGAACCTGATGATATTAAAATTGATCGGATCGGGAATTTATATCCAACTGATGTAAGCGCTTTTAAAAATGCCTCATCAAAATCTTGACCCAGACATGCAACCTCTCCCGTTGAAGCCATTTCAACGCCAGTTGTAGGATCAGCTCCTTCAAGTCGGGTAAATGAAAATTCCGGTGCTTTTACTCCGACATAATCGTAAGTCAAAGTTTGATCATCCCACTTTTCGACTTTTTTCCCAATTATAACTTTTGAAGCAACTTCTATAAAATTTTTCTTGAGTGTCTTCGATACAAAAGGAAAACTTCGTGATGCACGTAAATTACATTCTATTACTTTTACCCTATTATCCTTTGCGATGAACTGAATATTAAACGGTCCATTGATATTTAGTTTCTTAGCAATGTCTGAAGAGATTTGTTTTATCTGTCTCATTGTTTCAAGATAAGTCCGTTGTGCCGGTAGGACCAAAGTTGCATCGCCGGAATGTACTCCCGCATTTTCAACATGTTCAGAGATTGCAGAGCAAACAATCTTTCCGTTTTGTGCAACCGCATCAAATTCTAATTCTTTTGCATTAACTAAAAATTTTGATATCACTACCGGATGTTCGGGGGAAACATCAACTGCTTTTTGCAAGAACCCGGTTAATTCGAAATCACCGGTTGCTATTGCCATTGCAGCACCGCTTAGTACATACGAAGGACGAACCAAAACCGGATAACCGACTTTGTTGGCAAACTGAAGTGCATCTTCTAATGTACTAAGCTTACTCCACACAGGTTGTTCAATTTCAAGTTCATCAAGCATAGAAGAGAATACGCTTCTATTCTCAGCCGCATCAATTGATTCCGGCGAAGTCCCGAGTATTTTAACCCCAATCTTATGAAGTTTGAGTGCAAGATTATTTGGAGTTTGTCCGCCCATTGAAACAACAACACCAAGCGGTTTTAATGCATCATAAATTTCCCAGATGGTTTCGGTTGTAAGTTCTTCAAAGAACAAAGCGTCAAACTCATCGTAATCAGTGCTAACAGTTTCCGGGTTACAATTTATCATTACAGTTTTGTAACCCATCTCACGTAACGTTTTTCCGGTAATAACACAACACCAATCAAATTCAACCGAGCTGCCGATTCTGTACGGACCTGATCCTAAAATGAAAACACTCTTTTTTAGTTTAAATTCGAAATCATGAATGGAACAATTGTATGTGAGATATAAATAATTTGTCTTTGCAGGATATTCTGCAGCAAGTGTATCTATATGCTGAATGAACGGATGAACATTATTTTTCTCTCTGAGTTTATAAATATCATGTGCATCTTTCCCGATTACGTTTGCAATTTGACGGTCTGAAAATCCATGCTGCTTTGCTTCAATTAAAAGTTCTTTGGATAATTTTCCTTTTGTTACTGAAATCTTTTTTTCTATATCAACAATGTTTTGAATTTTATAAAGGAACCATTTATTAATGTGAGTAAGCGAATGAACCCAATCAACGGAGTAGCCTTGTTTTAATGCTTGAACAACAGCAAACATTCTTTCTTCGGTTGGATTGCGCAGCGCTTCCTCTAATTCTTCAAACTCAACTTTTGTTCTACTTGCTGTTAATCCTTCAACACCAATATCCAGCATACGCATTGCTTTCTGGATTGCCTCTTCAAATTTTCTTCCGATCGCCATCACTTCGCCGACGGATTTCATAGAAGAACCGAGATTGCGTTTTACAAGACGGAATTTTTTCAAATCCCATCGCGGAACTTTAATTACTATGTAATCAAGTGCAGGTTCGAAAAATGCTTTGGTCGTTTTTGTGATTGAATTTGGCAATTCGTGCAGACCAAATCCGAGTGCAAGTTTTGCCGCAACAAATGCAAGAGGATAACCTGTTGCTTTCGATGCAAGAGCAGAACTTCTTGAAAGACGGGCATTAACTTCTATAACTCTATAATCTTGAGAGTTCGGATCAAGTGCATACTGAATATTGCACTCGCCGACAATGCCGAGATGGCGAATAGTTTTAATTGCAACCTCTCTCAACATATGAAATTCATTATTGGTAAGTGTTTGGCTTGGCGCAACTACAATACTTTCTCCGGTGTGAATACCCATCGGATCAATATTTTCCATATTACAAACAGTAATACAATTATCATATCGGTCTCGTACAACTTCATATTCAATCTCTTTCCAGCCTTCAAGATATTCTTCAACTAAAATTTGCGAAGAATAAGAGAGTGCTTTTGCCGCAAGCTTCTTAACTTCATTTTGATTTCTGCAGACACCAGAACCTAATCCACCGAGAGCATAAGCGATTCTAATAATAACCGGAAAGCCGATTTGTTTTGCAAACTCAACAGCTTCATCAATACTTGTTACTGCTTTGCTCTGCGGAAATTTTATATTTATTTCGGAAAGCTTATTGCAGAATAGTTGCCTGTCTTCTGTATTTTCAATCGCGTCTATTTGAGTTCCCAGTACTTGGATTTTATATTTTTTTAGAACTCCTTCTCTATGAAGAGCTAATCCGCAATTCAATGCTGTCTGTCCGCCAAATCCAAGTATAATTCCGTCAGGTCTTTCTTTAGCAATAACTTTTTCAACATAGTTAGTATTGATCGGAAGAAGATAAACTTTATCAGCGAGGTAATCCGAAGTTTGAATTGTTGCAATATTTGGATTAATTAGAACTGTATAGATTCCTTCTTCCTTTAATGCTTTGATTGCCTGAGAACCTGAATAATCAAATTCACCAGCTTCACCAATCTTTAATGCCGAACTTCCAATAATCAAAACTTTTTTAATTTTATGTTTCACTTCACATCCTTCAAGAATTCATCAAAAATAAAAGCGGTATCTACAGGTCCAGGCGCTGCTTCAGGATGAAATTGAACACTCCGGAAGGGCAGTTTTTCGTGTCTAACACCTTCATTTGAATAATCATTTAAATTTTCGAACCATGGTTGCCAACCGCGAGGTAATGATTTTGTGTCAACTGCAAAGCTGTGATTTTGCGAAGTAACATAACACTTATTCGAATCCACTTGCTTAACGGGCTGGTTCTGACTGCGATGACCATATTTTAATTTATATGTTTTTGCACCCGCAGCAAGTGAAAGCATTTGATGACCAAGACAAATACCTAATGTGGGAATCTGTTTTTGAATAAGTTTTTTTGCGGTGGTAATAAGTTGTTTATATACTACAGGATTACCCGGACCATTGGAAATTACAGCTCCATCAAAATCTTCTTTGTCAATATCATAATTATACGGAACTTTGATAACAGTTACTTTTCTACTAAACAGATTTGAAAAAATACTTTTCTTACAGCCGCAATCAATCAATAAAATTCTTTTTTTACCATTTACATATTCTTCTTTTTGACTAACGGTTACTTTCGAAATCAAATCTTCAACATCTGGATTGTAATATTTAATTCTTTCTTTCCCGATCTCAATTTTTCCTAACATTGTTCCATGTTCTCGTAAAATTTTTGTTAGGCGGCGTGTATCAATTCCATAAAGTCCCGGGATTTTTGAATGCTTGAACCATTGATCAAGACTTTCAACTGCGTTCCAATGATTAAATGATTTTGATTCTTCCGAAACAATTAAAGCTTGAACTTGAATCCTATCAGATTCAAAATTTTCAGGTATTCCATCATTCATTGGTGGAATGCCGTAATTACCAACAAGCGGATAGGTCATTACAAGGATTTGTCCTTTGTAGGATGGGTCTGTTAATGTTTCAGGGTATCCGACCATTCCTGTATTAAAAACGACTTCGCCGGCTAAAGATTTATGATAGCCGAAAAGTTTTCCTTCAAAAATATTTCCATCTTCTAAAATCAGCTTAGCGGTTTTATCTGGTATAGTTTTCTTGTTCAACCTTTTTACGGACTCCTAATAATTATTGATTGCGAAAAGGGAGGAAAAATTCAAAATTGATTGCACGAAGGTAAAAAAATTATTTGTGCTCACAAAATATTTTTCAATTAAACACAGTCTTGCAGTATTCTGTACCAGATAATTTACATTGAATATAAAACTCCTCTATCCTAAGTTTGTCCTAACATTTAGGGCTTTAATGACTTTTTATACAATCAACCACCGTCAATCACCACAAAGTAAAAAATTATTTGCCTTGAGTTTAACTATTTTCGTTTTGGTTATTACTATTTTCAAAACGGATTTGCGGGCACAAGAAAAAGGAATACTCCGCGGATTTATTGCCGATTCAGTAAGCGGAGAGTCATTGCCATATGCAAATGTTTACATCAAAGAATTGAACCGCGGAGCCATAACCGATTTCCGCGGATTTTTTGTTATGGCATCGCTTCCTTACAAAAGAGTGACCGTTGTGATTTCCTATGTAGGTTATAAATCAAAACAGTTTTTTATAAATATTGAACCTGATATTGTAAATGATCTTCGGGTTCAACTCGCGGCTCTTAACATCCAGATGAAAACAATTGAAACTACGGGTCAGAAAATTGCAAAAGAGAATGCAACCGACCTGAGCTTGCAAAGAATTGCGATTAGAGATTTGGAAAACCTACCGAAAGGTGTTGAGCTAGATGTCTTCCGTTCGCTTCAAAGTATGCCCGGAGTTCAGACCGGCGGAGATGTTTCAGCGCGGTTCTATGTTCGCGGCAGTCCAAGCAACGAGAATTTAGTACTGCTTGATAACACTACAATTTATAATCCATATCATGCGCTTGGCATTTTCAGCGCTCTCGATCCGGATATGATCAGCTCAATGGAATTTTACAAAGGCGGTTTTCCATCCGAATATGCACATAGATTATCATCTGTTCTTAAAGTAGTTACAAAAGATGGCAACAAAAATTCTTTGGGGGCAAAAGCAGGTTTAAGTTTATTAACTGCAAAACTCTTTTTAGAAGGACCTATTCCCTCAGGTTCATTTATCATTAGCGGAAGAAGAAATTATTCAGACGTTGTATTAAAAAAATTCAGAAATAATAATTCTATTCCCGCAGATTTTTATGATCTTTTCGCAAAAGTAAATTACTCCAATAATGATTTTATGCAGGATGCTAAATTCTCTCTCAGCACTTTTATGAGCGGAGATAAAATTATGAACAACAATCCTAAGCGAGAAGATTTCCAATGGGAGAATCAAACACTCGCTTTTAATTATTTTCAAGTTTCGGATTCACCTCTTTTTTACCAGCTTGATCTTTCTTACTCTTCTTTTTCCGGCGAGCAGTCTCCTAATTTAAGCGGCGGTAAAGGAATGAAAAATGATCTATCTGATTTTACAATGCGAATTGATTTCAGTTATGTTTATGATAATAAAGATGAATTAGCCGGTGGATTTAAAATTTCCGAAGTGCATACAACATTAACACTGGAAAATTTCAGAGGACAATCAATAACCACCAATACTCGTGGAGTAAATGTAAGTGCTTTTGCAAAATATAAATTTTTAAGATTTTCTAATTTTGGTGCAGATCTGGGTGCTAGAGTTCACGCAACAAGATTTGCAGGAGGAGGGGCTTCTTTTTTTATTGAACCCAGGGCAAGCTTTACATTAAGATTTATTCCCGAATTAGCATTAAAAGGTTCATGGGGAATTTATATGCAAGACCTTGTTACAATCTCGGATGAAAATGAAGTAGTCTCAATTTTTGAACCTTGGATAATTACCCCGCTTTATTTAAATCCTTCCAATGCTATTCATTATATATCCGGTTTTGAATTTATACCTACTGCAAACCTTTCTTTCAACTTGGAAGGTTACTATAAAATTATGCATAACCTGGCGATAGTAAACGATCAGAAATATTTTGATTCTGATCCTGATCTTATCAGCGGTTCGGGACATTCATACGGTATAGAATTCCAAACTAAGTATCAATTATATCCTTTTAGTTTTACCGGGTCATATTCCTGGATGCGTTCATTTAAGGACGTTAGAAATGTTGTTTATTCACCGCGATATGATTCTCGAAATAATATAAATCTTTCTTTAGAGGCAGAGCTTGGTGATGGCTGGGCTGCAAGTGCAGTATGGACTTATTCATCAGGTTTGCCTTTTACACAGATTGCAGGCTATTATGACCGCTTAACGTTAGATCAATTAAGCAATAATAACTTATTGTTGGATGCTTATACTCCATTTGTACTTTTAGGAAATATGAATACCGGTCAACTGCCGGATTATCACCGTCTTGACTTAAGTCTATCCAAGAAAATTCAGATCAACAGATTGAAGATGTACATAGATTTGAGCGTGTTAAATGTTTACAACAGAAACAATTTATTTTATTTCAAAAGAGATACCGGTGAAAGAGTTAATATGCTTCCGTTTTTACCCTCAGTTAATTTTAAGGTGGAATTATGAAAAGACTAATCTTCTTTTTATTCATAGCGACAAATATATTTCTGCTAATTTCTTGCGATGATCAAGTAGATCCTAAGACAGACTTTAAGGATGTTTATGCTCTTAATTGTGTTATTAGAGGAGATACTTCATTTCAAGTTGCAACTATTACCCATTCATATAATGTAGAGGGTTATGATCCATTAACAAATACAAACGATCCTTTCATAAAAGGAGCTATTATAAAATTGACTTACGATGCCAATGGTAAGACTTATATTTTTAGAGATACGTCTATTGCAAGACCTGCTGATTCGAGATATACCACACCATTGAGTTTTTATTACATTAAAAATTTTCAACCAAAATCAGAAAGTACAATAAGTATTGAAGCAACTTTACCAAATGGAAAAATCTTAAGAGCAAATTCTACTACGTTCTTTATCTCTCCATATGTTATACAAAATAACCAATACAGTATACCCATTGCTGTTTTTGGAAATTATCTAGTTTTCAATTGGACAAATCTAACTTCCACTAAAGATGAAAAGATTTATTATGTACCTGAATTATTTATTAAATATGCTAAAATACAGAATGGAAGCCAGGTCGAAATGCAGAAAAAAATTCCTTTGTTTTATATTTCAGGTGCTGACGGGGATGTTCCTTTATATCCGTCTATTCAAGCAAATATTACAAACGCAAGATTCGATACTACTATTATCCGTAAATCATTAGAAGAAATCTCGGCGGGTGATCCAAACAAACAGAACTATATTATTCACAAAGCCGTATTCAGATTGTTAATTGCTGATAAAAATCTGGCTGTTTATTATGCCGCTCAAAAAACTTTTTTGGATGAATTTTCCGTTAGAGTAACTCAGCCTGAGTTTACAAATATCAACGGCGGACTTGGAATATTTGGAACGCTTACATCTACACAAATAGATATACCTATCAAAGAAAATTTTATTAGATCCTTTGGTTATTTACCAAATTAAGTCAATTCTATGAGTTTGAGAGTTTATACTTTCAAACTCATTTTAAAATTTGATAGATATTTCTTTTACTCCTTCTTAAATATTTCCGATAAAAATAATTATTATTCTTAACCCAAGTTATACGGAACGAAAATACCCCGAATAATGTTTATTATTTTGGAGTATCAATTCGTGTAGAGAATCGGTCGGCTGGCAGTTCTCTATACGCATTTAATAAAAAGGGAGCGTATTAACGTTCCCTTTTGTAATTTTAAACCAAACGAAAAAGTTAGATTAATGAATAAAAAAGTAACTATCACAACAATTATTTTATTAGCTTTTATTTTGTTAACAGGATGCGGATCGGCCCCAAGATTTACATCAAGAGAATCACGGTTTGAAAAAAGAACGCCGCCCTCACCGGAAAATTTAGATCAGTATAAAAACGCAGAACCGCTTGAAACTGTTACAGGAGTTGCATCATTTTATGCCGATCAATATGACGGCAAAATTACTTATGGCGGTGATGTATATGATATGTATGGTTTGAGCGCAGCTCATCCAACTTATCAGATGGGTACAGTTATTCGTGTTACAAATCTTTATAATGATAAAAGTGTAGTTATTCGGATAAATGATAAAATGCCTTTCCGACCGGATCGCATTATTGATCTTTCACTTGGATGCGCTCAAGAATTAGATATGGTTAATGTTGGAATTCAAGAAGTTAAAGTTGAAGTTCTTGAATGGGGTCAAGGAAGAAAGTAGATTCATTCAAAAATTTGTTGAATCTTAAAACACATAATCTCATCTAATTATTATATAATCAGAATTGTATAAAATGAAACTAAAAAAAATATTGCCGGTTCTTGTTGGAGCGGTTTTAGGTTATGCGTATTATTATTTTATTGGTTGTAGAACAGGATCTTGTCCAATAACCGGAAGTCCTTACATTTCTACTTTATATGGTGCCTTAATTGGTTTGGTTCTCACTATTCCTACTAAAAAGAAAATTGCAAATGATAACAAAGAAAATTGAAATCGAAGATCTTATAAAAGAAATTCCAAAGGCAGTAACATATTTGATGGAAAAAGAGATTAGATGTTTAAGATGCGGTGAGCCAATCTGGGGTACACTTGAAACCGCAGCGAAAGAAAAAGGGTTTAATGATTTAGAAATAGAATCATTTGTAAATGATTTGAACAACTTATGAATGAAAAGACTAACTAATTTTTTCCAATGAGAATAAATTCTTATTTTATTAACAGCTTAATTCAGAGGATATAATGAATCAGAAAAAAAATAATCAAGATAAACCTTTTGGCGGTTTAACTAAAAAACATAGAAGCTGGATTTACACAGGCTTTTTTATCGGCGTAATTGTGCTGTTATTTATTTTTAATAACACCGATTATCTATTTGGTAGAAGTGAAGAGAACGGTCCTTATCCGCCTAATTATGTTCCTGCAGCTCAAAAAGGATCAACACTAGCACCAGATTTCACATTACCTACATCAGACGGTAAAAATTTAAAACTATCAGATCTAAAAGGTAAAGTAGTAATCATAGATTTCTGGGCAACTTGGTGTGGTCCGTGCCGCAGAGGAATTCCCGACTTAATAGATTTAAAAAAGAAATATGGTAGTAAGGGTTTTGAAATAGTTGGTGTTTCTCTTGATACCGATACCAAAAACGAAGTTGTCCCTTTTATAAAGGACCAGGGAATGAATTATCCTGTAGTCTATGGCAATTCTATAGTTGCACAGGCATACGGCGGTGTAAGAGCCATACCGACTTCATTTGTAATTGATAAACAAGGTAAAATTGTGGCCAGTTATGAAGGCTTGATGCCTAAATCAACTTACGAAAATCATATTAAGAAATTGCTATAAAAAAATATTTGTCATGTTGAGCAAAGCGAAACATCTCCAATTTTAGAGATTCTTCGCTTTGCTCAGAATGACATAATTAGTGTTCGTGTTCAAAATCCTGATGAAGATTATTTCTAACATCTAAATAATCTCCGTACTGTTCCAACAGATACCAAGAATAAATTCCGAAATCGTAACCGTCTTTCCATTTAATTTGAATAGCATAATTACCAACCATTTCAATTTTATCAACAAGATATGCTTCCGATTTTAACGGTGCTCTTTTGGGCGGGGCATAATGTTTCCAAAGAATTGTCTCGCCCTTGTTGCCTGCATCGGGTGATTCATCCCGTAAAAATTTGAGCGGATACTTTATAATTTTTCCGTTATCCCAAGTAATTTCAATATGTTCTTGCTTATACAATTTTATTTTAGTTGGAATGGACATTTTAATACAACCATCATTGTGATTGATCGTGAATCGGAAGAAGTGAAACGGAAAAGGAAAAAATTATTTACAAGCTGCTTTTCCCGTTTCACCTTTACCGTCTTAAACTATTGATTCAAAATAATTGGCAAACCATTCTTGCCCGATCCTATAATAACAATTTTTGCATTTGTGGAGTTCGATAGCTTTTCAGTTGCTTCGATTCCTTTCCATTGCAAATAATTTTGACTGATACCTCTTGCAACAATTTCCTGGAAATCAGCAATACCTTTTGCTTCAATTCGTTTACGATCAGCTTCCTGCTCTTCTTTCTTCAAAACAAATTGCATTTGCTGACTGGCTTGTTCTGCTTGAAGTTTTTGCTCAATTGACGCAGTAAGTCCAGCCGGTAAAATTATCTGTCGCATAGGAGCGGATTCTATTGTTATTCCTCTTGGGCCAACTAACTTTTCCAATTGATCTTTCATCTTCGTTGCTAACTGTTCACGAGATTCTGTGTAAAGAGCTTTTGCTTCGTATTCAGAGGTAACACCGCGAACAACTGAACGAAATTGCGGAACAATAATAATTTCCTCATAATTTTCTCCAACAGACTTGTAAATCTTTGATGCATTATCCGGATCAAGACTGTAGAGCAAACTAATCTCAAGCTGAACGCTCAATCCCTCTTTTGACGGAACATTCATAGTTTCTTTTAATTCTTGAGTTTTAATGCTGAACTTTATCACGTTAGCTAACGGATTAACAATGTTCACACCGGATTTGAGAGTTGTGCTGCTAACACTTCCAAGGAAATCGACAACGCCAACAGTCCCCGCAGGAACTACAGTGAAAATTTGAATCAGTGCTAGGATTCCGCCAAGAGCAATTCCAATTATAGAAAGTTTTGCCTCCTGGAGTCTTCCCATTTTTTTAGTATTGATGTAAACCAGAATTGATACCGCAAAAATTATCAGTGCAATTATAAAAAACATATTTCCTCCTTTATCATTGGTTGCTATTTATTTAAATACTAAAAAATCAATTTTGAACGACCAAAGTTGATTTAATAAGTTTTACTAATGTAGTTTTTTGATTTGAAACTGTTATCGCGGCTAAAAGTTTTTTCTTTACTGAATCAACTTTTTCTTTTTTGTCAGTATATAGTTCAGCAATTACTTCCCCTTTTCTAATTTTAGTTCCGATCTTCGGATAAAAAATTATTCCTGCTTTAGGATCAATTTTATCTTCGATTGTATATCTGCCTGCACCAAGTTCAAGCGACGCCATTCCTACTTCGTAATTATCAATTGTTTTTATATAACCGGTTTTATCTGCAATTAACGATTCATGAATTTTTGATTTAGGATATTTTTCAGGTTGCTTGATCATATTAACATCGCCTCCCTGAAGTTTAACAATCTCTAAAAATTTATCGAATGCTTTTCCGCTTGCAACAATTTCTTTGCTTATTTCCACACCTTCTTTGATAGATGATGCTTTCCCGCCAAGATAGATCATCGCACCTGATAAATTCAGTGACAGATCAACAAGATCGCCAAACATTTCACCGCTCAAAACTTTAATTGATTCATAAACCTCAAGCCAGTTCCCGATATAATTTCCAAGCGGCTGATTCATATCTGTAATAAATGCAATTACTTTTTTATTGAATGCCCTTGCAGTATCGGTAAGAGAATCAGCTAGAGCTAACGAATCATCATAGTTTTTCATAAAAGCGCCCGAGCCGGTTTTAACATCAAGAACTAATCCGTCAATCCCCTCGGCTAATTTTTTACTCATAATGCTAGCCGTTATTAACGGAATAGATTCAACCGTTGCCGTTACATCTCTTAGTGAATAAATTAATTTGTCTGCAGGTGCAACTTCTTTTGTTTGTCCTGCTAATACCGCTCCGCATTTTTTTAGAACTGATTTATATTTTGATAAACTAATATTTGTTTTAAAGCCTGGAATGGATTCTAACTTATCAAGAGTTCCTCCGGTGTGTCCAAGTCCACGACCACTAATCATTGGCACATTAATTCCTGCTGCGGCAACTATTGGTGCAAGAATCAAAGAAGTTTTATCCCCTACGCCTCCGGTAGAATGCTTATCAACTTTTTTCCCTTTTATCGAATCAAGATTAATTACACTTCCGCTGAATAGCATTGCCTTTGTTAGCCATGCAGTTTCTTTCTTATTCAAACCTTTTAGAAAGGCTGCCATCAAAAAAGATGAGAATTGGTAATTCGGTATTTTCCCCCTTGTGAAATTTGAAACTAGATATTTAATTTCTTCATCGGTTAAAGCTTTTCCATCACGTTTTTTTTTAATTAGTTCTACAGTATTCATTACCGCTCCAATTTAGGGTAAGATTAAGTCTACAATTAGAAAAAACAAATTCTTGGTAACCACTTCCCTTTGAACTCTCTATCAATTTCTATTAACTTGCTATAACAAATTATCTTCAAAACAGAATAGAGGCAAAAATGTTTGATCCTAATTACAAATTTACTTGCGTTGATCGCTTCCTAAAATACGTAAAATATGATACTCAATCGAATGAGGATTCAACAACATTTCCGAGCGATCCTAAGCAGATTGAACTTAGCAAAGCGTTAGTTAAAGAGTTAAAACAGATCGGTTTGAAAGATGTTGCTATGGATGAATATGGTTATGTTATGGCTACTCTGCCATCAAATACGAAGAAGAATGTTCCTACTATCGGATTCATCTCTCACGTAGATACTAGTCCGGCTGTTACCGGAACAAATGTTAGCCCGGTTATACATAAAAATTACCAAGGCGGAGATATTGTTCTTCCAAAAGATCCAACAAAAGTAATTATTGCTTCTGAGAATCCTGAACTGAAAGAAATGTTTGGACTAGATATCATAACTTCCGATGGAACAACTTTACTTGGCGCAGATGATAAAGCCGGCATCGCAGAAATTGTGGATGCGATGAATTACTTGATCCAACATCCAGAAGTTAAACACGGGACAATAAGAATTTGTTTTACCCCTGATGAAGAAGTTGGGCGTGGAACTGAAAAATTCAATGTAACAAAGTACGGCGCAAAATATGCTTACACAATTGACGGATCTACTCGCGGTGAAGTTGAAACAGAAACATTTAGTGCAGATGCGGTAGTGATAAAATTCAACGGTAAAAATGTTCATCCCGGATATGCAAAAGGAAAGATGATCAACGCGGTTAAGATTGCTTCAAGATTTTTAGAAATGCTTCCCAAGAATAAGCTTTCACCTGAAACAACGGAGATGCGCGAAGGATATGTTCATCCTACACAAATCAACGGTAATGAAACACAAATGGTATTAAAGTTTATCATCCGTGATTTTGACGCAGAAAAGTTGAAAGAATATGAATCGTTCCTTAAAGATCTTTGCCAAAAAACAGTTGTACAATTCTCCGGTTCAACTTTTGATTTTGAAGTGATAGAACAATACCGCAATATGAAATACATTCTTGATCAACACCCCGAGATCGAGGCAAATGCAATCGAAGCATTGAAACAATTAGGCATAAAACCGATTAACTCTGCAATACGTGGCGGAACAGACGGCTCACGCTTAAGTTATATGGGATTGCCAACACCGAACTTATTTGCCGGTGGACATAATTTTCATGCTTATACCGAGTATGTTGCAATTCAAGATATGGAAGCCGCGGTAAAGATGATCGTAACTCTTGCAAATGTTTGGGAAGTGAAAGCATAATGGTTAATGGATTATGTATGACGGATGATGTGAAATAATTTCTAATATGTAATAGAAAGAGTTTTTAAATATGCCCTACAGATTAAAACGTGCGACGGATATTGCTCTTGTTATTAACATTTTTCTATTCATCATAAAATCAATTGTAGGAATATTATCCAATTCCATCGCAGTAATTTCTGAAGCACTTAATTCTCTTACCGATATTCTTTCTTCGTTAGGAATTAAATATGCCGTACAGCTATCGCGTGAGAAACCGGATCCAAAACATCAGTTTGGACATACACCGGCTCAACCGATTGCTGCATTCATTCTTGCTGTCTTCGCTTTTGTTGTTGGAATAAATATCATTGAAGAATCAGTTAAACGATTGGTAGCACCACAAAATATTAATACAATTCCCGCTGTCTATGTTGTTTTAATTATAACCATGATTATTAAAATTACTCTTAATCGTTATCAAATTAAAATTGGAAAGATGTTCAACAGTCCCGCAATCAAAGCTGCTTCTGTAGATAGTATTAACGATGTGCTTGCTTCTTCAATTGCATTAGTCGGCGTAATTGGTGCTGCTTATAATCTAAAATTTATTGATAGTATTGCCGGAATAATGGTTGCAATGTTTATTTTCAAAACCGGTTACGAAGTTGCAAAAGAAAATCTTGATTATCTAATGGGAAGATCCGCAAGCAAAGAATTTGATGAAAAGTTAAAAAGCATCGCTAAGGAAATTAAAGGCGTTAAAGGAATAAATGATCTTCGTTCTCATTATGTAGGAAATAAATTTCATATCGAAATTCATATTGAAGTAAATAAAGATTTAAATACCAAAGCTTCGCATGATATAGGCAACCAAGTAAAATTTACGCTCGAAAAACTTGAGGAAGTTCAAAAAGTATTTGTGCACATAGATCCGGTTTAATAAACAATTAAAACATTTACTAAGATAAAAGAAAAGATGAATGAACTTAAAAAATTTACCCTGCTTCAAGTTCTAAATAACAGCGCAGAAAAATTTGCAGATAGACCAGCTGTGAGCTATTTAGATTTTCCAAAAATTAATTACCGGGAATTCAAATCTAAAGCTGAAAACATATCTAATTTTTTGAAAAGCCAAGGAGTAATAGCCGGAGATAAGGTTGCAATACTAAGTGAGAACCAACCTAATTGGGGAATAGTTTACTTTGCCGTAACTACCATTGGTGCTATTGCAGTTCCGATTATGACGGAATTCCATTCAACTGAAGTTCTTCACATACTTAGACACTCGGAGAGCAAAGCAGTTTTTGTATCGGCAAAATATTTTAACAAAATCGAAGATGCCGAGGTTAATTCTCTTTTAATACGGGTTCTTTTAGATGACTTTTCCGTTATACCTCCAAATACAAAAAATGACTTGATCAAAGAAGTTATTGCCGGAGGTAAAAAAGAATTTGCTAAAATAAAAGAAGCTGCATTAAAATTAGTCGGATTAATTCCTGTTGAAGTTGAAGAAGACAACACCGCTCTAATTCTGTATACAAGCGGCACAACGGGACATTCAAAGGGGGTAATGCTAACTCATAAAAATATTGTCTCCGATGCTCTTTCCACTCTTGACATGGTTCATATGGATACGAACGATAGAATGCTCTCAATTCTTCCGCTCTTTCACACGATCGAATCAACATTGGGACTTGTAATACCAATAATTGCGGGTGCATCCGTTACATATCTTGATAAGCCTCCAACTGCAGCGGCACTTTTACCTGCTCTTCAAAAAGTAAAACCTACGGTTATGCTTGCTGTTCCATTAATTATAGAAAAAATATATCGTAATAAAGTTCTTCCGGAATTTAATAAGAAAGCAATGGTCCGCGGGCTTTATAAAATTCCAACAATTAGAAAAAGATTAAATAAAATTGCCGGGAAAAAATTGATGTACACTTTCGGCGGAGAATTAAGAATGTTCTGCATTGGCGGCGCTTCACTTGCTGCTGATGTTGAAAGATTTTTGAAAGAAGCACATTTTCCGTACGCTATCGGTTACGGATTAACAGAAACCTCTCCGCTTGTAACAGGTACTGGTCCGGAGGGTGTACTGCTGCGCTCTGCCGGTAAAGTCATGAAGTGGATGGAAATTAAAATTGATAACCCTGACACAAAAAACGGTGAGGGTGAGGTTCTTATTAAAGGTCCGAATGTTATGAAGGGATATTACAAAGATCTTGAGAAGACAAAAGAAGTTTTTACTGATGACGGCTGGTTCAAGAGCGGTGATCTTGGAGTAATTGATAGCGAAGGTTATCTTTTTATCAAAGGAAGATCAAAAAATGTAATCATTGGTTCTAACGGAAAAAATATTTATCCAGAAGAAGTAGAATCAATAATAAATGAATTTCAGTTTGTTGCAGAATCACTTGTTGTTGAAAAGGAAGAGCAGCTAATTGCAAAAATTTATCTTAATTACGATCAGATTGACGAAGAATTTAAAATTCAAAAACTTACGGAACCGGAGGCAAGAAAAATTGTAAATAAAATTATTGATGATCTACTTCCCAAGATTAATGAACGGGTAAATACTTTTTCGCGGATTAATAAAATTGTTGAACAGAGAGAGCCGTTTGAAAAGACTCCTACTCAAAAAATAAAGCGTTACCTGTACGTGGAATAATTTTAAGTTATTAGTTATAAATTATGAATAAATCTTCTCATTCATAATTTAGAATTCATAATTTTATTCCTCTCTTTTTTCGGTAAACCTTCAACTACTAATTCATAAGAGTGATCAATCCAGCTTAGAATTATTTTATC
The DNA here is from genome assembly GCA_023250955.1 of Melioribacter sp. Lineage (GTDB taxonomy): Bacteria > Bacteroidota > Ignavibacteria > Ignavibacteriales > Melioribacteraceae > Fen-1258. The sequence continues at coordinate 180,473 of JAHEZQ010000006.1, forward strand.
AGGGAGAGTTCCGTCAAGAGCGATTGTATTCCAATATTTTTTGTTCATATGATATCCGGGAGTAACTTCTTTGTATTTTTCACGTAATTCAGCTGCTAATTCCGGATCGCATTTTAAGTTAATACTGTTTGGATGATCTAAATTCAATAGACAGAACATTTTATTCATTACCTTAAAGACAAGTGTCGTCTCATTAAAGGGAAATTCTTCCGTAACTTTTTTCTTTTTTAAGCAATGTAAGCGAACTTTTTCTATGTCCGTCTTTGTTCTCCTAATATAAAAGTGAGTGTAATTTACCTCATTTTTTTGAAACTAAACTATTATTTTGGTGTAACACAATTCAACAATACTGAAATAGGAATCAAATGAAGAAACTGTTTATAATTCTAATATTATTTGTGCTTGCGATTAACTCCTATGCACAAAATCCTAATGAAGTTCTTTCAAAAGATCATTCAATAGATACAAATAAAGTAATATTACCTGATGAAACATACAAACGTGTCAGCCAGGTAATTACACAATTTCTCTCGTTATATCATTACAAAAAACAAAAACTGAATGATTCTCTTTCTTCTGTAATCTTTGATCAATACATAAATGCTCTGGATAATAACAAATTATATTTTCTTAAATCCGATATAGATAATTTTGAAAAATATAGATATCAGATTGATGATTTCTTAAAAGAAGGGAACATCAGTGCTGCATTTGAAATATTCTATGTTTACAAAAAGCGGCTTAACGAAAGGATAAAATACATTAATGCTCTTTTACAGGATAAAATTGATTTTAATGTTAATGAATCTTTTTCACCAGACAGAGAAAAATCAGATTGGGCCAAAACATCTGAGGAACTTGATGAGCTTTGGAGATTGAGAATAAAAAATGATGCTTTGAATTTAACTTTATCTGGAAAAGATTGGAAAGGGACTACAGATATACTACTAAAACGTTACCATAACTATCACAAGATAGTTTTACAATATGAAGCTGAAGATATATTTGCTCTTTTCATGAATTCATTTACGCAAGTTTATGATCCTCACACGGATTATTTTTCACCTGCTGCTTCTGAAAATTTTAACATTGCTATGAGATTATCTTTAGAAGGAATCGGCGCAACCTTACGTCAAGACAATGATTATACTGTTGTAGCAAGCATCGTTCCGGGCGGACCAGCTAATAAAAGCGGATTATTACATGAAGAAGATAAAATAATCGGTGTGGCTCAAGGTGAAGACGGTGAAATGGTGGATATAATTGGGTGGCGAGTTGATGATGCTATTCAGTTGATCCGCGGAAAGAAAGGTACGATTGTCCGTTTGCAAATAATGAGAGCTAAAGACGGACCGGGTGATCCTTCAACGGAGATTAAAATTGTAAGAGAAAAAATTAGACTTGAAGAACAAGCTGCTAAAGATGAAATATTAGACATCGAAGAAAGCGGAAAAAGTTTTAAACTTGGCATAGTTAAACTACTTTCGTTTTATACTGACTTTGAAGCTCAGCAAAAAGGTGATCCGAATTATAAGAGTACAACACGTGATGTAAAAAATATTCTTAATAAATTCAAAGAACAAAAAGTTGACGGAGTAATTCTTGATCTGCGGAATAACGGCGGTGGATCGCTTCAAGAAGCAATTCAATTAACAGGATTGTTTATCAAAGACGGCCCGGTTGTTCAAGTTAAAAATTCCGCTAATATGGTAGAGGTTGATAATGACCCTGATCCTTCCATTGTTTACGATGGACCGCTTGCTGTTATGACAAACAGGTTTAGTGCCTCTGCATCAGAAATATTTGCCGCTGCCATTCAAGATTACGGCAGAGGACTTATTCTTGGATCAAATACTTATGGTAAGGGTACTGTCCAAAACATGATTGACCTTAACCGTGCAATGCCAATAACAAATAAAAAATTAGGCCAATTGAAAATTACTATACAAAAATTTTATAGGATTACAGGCAGCTCTACTCAGCATCTTGGCGTTAAACCTGATATTAGTTTTCCTTCACAATTCACAGCAAAAGAATTTGGAGAAAGTTCACAACCGAGTGCATTGCCTTGGGATCAAATTCAATCTGCACAGTTTAAGCCATATTCAGATCTATCAAAATATTTTCCTCTTTTAGAAAAGAAGCATGATGATAGAATAAAAAATGATATTGAATACAACTTTATGCTGGATGATATTAAAGAGTTCAATCAAAACAGAGAGAAAAAAACACTTTCGTTAAATGAAGCTGTAAGAAAATTAGAACGAAATCAAGCGGAAGTAAATAAAAAAAAGAAAGATGAAGAGCGTGCTAAATACTTAGGATTGAAAATTGATGAGAAGAAAGAAGTAGAAGTGCCACAGTCAAAACAATCTGATTTTGAATTAAAAGAAAGCGGAAGAATTTTAGCCGATTTAATTTTAGCCAAGGTTGGTTAAATCCATCTAGGACCACTCCCGGATTAAAGGGTGCAACAATAAATTAAGAACTCTCCCCTTAGGGGAGGAATGAGGTGGGGTTTTTGAAAACGAACGCTGTCCGAATATTAGAATCAAAAAATAATTCACATTCAATTATTGAATATCAGTCCAACGAAGATGAGATAGACGCTGTTTCTGTAGCCAACAAAATTGGAGCGCCCCCGGAAACAGTATTCAAAACTCTTGTTGCAAGAAACGACCGAAACGAAATTATTGTATTTGTTATCCCTGGAAATTTCGAACTTAATCTTAAGAAAGCTGCAAAATCTTCCGGAAGCAAAAATATTGAACTGATAAAAGTAAAAGAGCTACAGCCGTTAACGGGATATATTCGCGGCGGCTGTTCGCCTATCGGAATGAAAAAACTATTCCGGACTTTCATTGATGAATCCGCTCAGCTTTATGGTAAAATATATTGCAGTGCAGGTGCACGCGGAATTCAAGTCAATTTATCCCCTTCCGACTTAGTATTATTAGTGGATGCTTGTTTTGCAGATCTGATCTAATCTACCAAAATTATTACACTGTTAATTTTCTCAAGTTAGTTTCAATCTTTATTTTGAAACGTCTAATTTATCCATTGATAATTATACTACGGAGTGTGTGTGAAAAATAAAATATTACTATTAACCATTATTTTAATTTCTACTTTAACATATTCTCAAAAAAAAGAGAATAATTTTCCAGCTGTAAATTTCTTATCCAATAATCAGCATACCGGTGTATTTAATGAATCGCCTGTCGTTTCAGCTCCTGAGATAAAATATTATTTTAAAACAGGTGGTGCAGTTCGATCAACTCCTGCTGTCTTTCAAAACAAAATTTATTTTGGAAGCGGTGACGGATATTTATACTGTCTTGATGAAAATTCGGGTAAATTTTTATGGAAATTTAAATCGGTTGGCACAATAACTTCTTCGCCTGCGATTTCAAATAACAATATTTATTTTGCCAGTAAGGATGGTTTTCTTTACTGTATTCAAATAGATAATGGTAAGCTGCTATGGAAATTCAATCTTGGGAAAGATTTATTCTACAGATGGGAATTTGATTATTACTTGTCTAGCCCGACAATTTTCAGCGGTGTTGTTTATATCGGCAGTGGTGATGGAAATCTTTATGTTGTCAATTCCGAAACAGGAAAACTTTTATGGAAATATTCAACTAGTTCTAGAATTAGATCAACTCCGGCAATAGCAGATGGAATTTTATATTTCGGTGATTTTGCCGGTAAACTTTATGCGTTGGATTTAAAAACAAAACAACCTAAATGGATATACGAAACAGATGGGGTAAAGATTAAAATTGAAAATTTTGGTTTTGATAGAGCGGCTTTAATTTCATCCCCTACTATTTACGGAAATGCAGTTCTTGTAGGAAGCAGGGAAGGTTGTCTTTACTGTGTTGATACAGAAACGGGAAAACTTAATTGGAAAGACGATCAGAAAATGTCTTGGGTAATTTCTACTCCGGCAATTTATAAAGGAAATGTTCTCGTTGGAACATCGGACGGGCATTTTGTAAAATCACTTAACATTAAAAACGGCGCTGAAATTTGGAGATATAATACTGCAACTCCTGTATGGTCATCAATTGCAATTGCAGATAATGTTGCTTACGGAGGAGATTATTCTGGAAACTTTTTTGCTTTAAATGCAGATGACGGAAAAAAACTTTGGGAGATCAAAACTGAAGATAGAATTCATTCATCTCCTGTTATTCATAATGGTGCAATTTATTTGGGCTCCGATGATGGTTACTTTTATGCAATTAGCGGTTCATCAAAAATTTCTGATCGTTTACAAAAATCCAAGAAAGCTGTTTATTGGGAAGAATCTAAAGGATTTAATTGGTTTCAAAATAAATCCGATGAATTAATTAGAGACTTCTTTGTTAAAGAAGGATATGAATTAGTTGATGTTCAAAAATTAAAATCTTTTTTTGAAGAAAGAATAAAAGATCATTTACCAAGTGCAGTTGTATTTGCAAGAAATGATTTCCCTGCTACAATTTATAGTGATTCAACTAAAACAGATTTACTCCGTGAATACCTTAAAGGAGATAATAAAGTTGTTCTGCTCGGAGAAAATCCTTTAGCTTATATTAAAAATAAAGACGGTGTACTAACTGAATTAGATTTCAGAAAAGCATCAAAGTATTTTGGTATTGATTACGGAGGCGAATTGACCGACGCTATGAAAGGTTTAATTCCAACATATGTAACAAATGATGGAATAAAAATTGGTCTTAAAGGATTCACAATTGCAATGGCTGCGGTGGCTCCTAATCAGGTTACAACTGTTTATTCATTGAATGAAATTGGATTAGCAGCATCCTGGATAAAAAATTACGGAGGACTACAAAATTCCGGATTAGTACAGTTAATTGTTAATCGTCAGCTTCCGACAAATTTAACGATGATCAAAAATGCAGTAGAATTTGGGCTCCAATAGGTAATTACTTCGCTAATAACAGATTTTTATTTTTGCCTAATTTTGCATAGATTTGCCTCCAAAATTAATGGAGAAAGATAATGGCAAAACAACAATCCTTCGGTGATAAAGCTAAAGGAAAGGTTAAATCTACTGTTGTTAATGTGAAATTTATCAAAACAGTAAAAAGCGGCAATAGTTATAAATTTCATGAGAAGTTTGTTAAGCTCGATGATATCAGCAAAGTAACAACACTTAAATAAAAATTGTTGCTAAAAACAAAAAACCCCGATCTAAGTCGGGGTTTTTCATTTTAAAAATGATTCGGTCACTCAGCAGAAACAACTTCAATTGAAGGATTAACTTCCCTTCTTAGAAGATTCTCAATCGCAACCAATGTTCCTCTAATTGAACTTGGGCAGCTACCGCAAGCACCTTGATATTTAATCTTAAGAGTGTAACCTTCCATTCCGGTAACTTCAAGTCCGCCGCCATCACCTGCAAGTGCCGGACGAACGCGCTGATCTAAAATTTCATTTACTTTTTTGAGAAGGGCTGTTTCTTCTTCACTATTAACTTGAGTTGAGATGTTTTCAGCAGGTATTAATGATTTATCAAAATTTTTGATGAACTCAACTAATGGGCGTTGAATTTGTCCCCAGGCAACTTTAGCTTCTTTTTCGATCGTGATAAATTTATCCATATAAAAGACAGAAACAACTCCAGCTATTTCAAAAATACCTTTTGCCAGCGGATCATTCTTTGCCTCATCCTTTGAACCGAAATTACGTGTTTCTTTTAGCAAGAGTTTTTCATTTAGAATAAACTTCAACGCTTGAGGGTTCGGTGTCAGATCAACATCTTGAACCATTAACATATTTAACTCCTTTTCTACCTAAACAAATGATAATTCTAATAAGTTTCGTTGTAACATTATCAAAAAATGATTTGGGATTCAAGGAAACCGATCAATTAGTTACACTCCAAACTGTGAAAGATGATGATCAAGATGTTTATACTGCAGCACGCCCCATTCAGCCGGTGTTAATTTTCCGAAAAAAGAATGCGGATTGGTGGTACATTTTGCCTCTCCGCCTTGATGAAAAATATTAATTTGGTTGAGAAGATTCTGCTTTTCTTTTTCAAATCCCTCAGTATCAACAAAAATAAAAGCTGGATTTGTTGGACTATTTTTCTTAATCGGTTTTTCTCCAACTCCAAAAGACTTGAAGAATCTACCGACTAACTTTCCCATTAAAAGTTGAGGAAAATATTTAGAACCAATTGCGGATTCCATTGCTATTGAGCAATGTGCCAGCATTTGATTTACATTCATCTTGCCCCATTGATGCTGAGTACTTGCAGAAAGTTTATTTACCCTGTTAAGAATTTCATTAACAGTTTCTTTTTGAAATAAAGATTTCATAGTTAGCGGTTCCTTCATTTATTTTTATTTAGATAAAATTATATACTGATAAGGAGAAAGGGTTAATTCTGTTCCTGTCGTATAATTTGAGTTATCAATAAGATTTGTCCAAGTAATATTCTGAAGCGAAGCATTTAGCTGAAACGTTTGCGTTGTTCTTCGCGTATTGATCAAGACTAAACAGTCTCTGGATTGATACGATTTTGTAAAGGCCACAATATTCACATCAGAAAAATCTGTGATGGCTCCTTTTTTCAATACAGAGTTAGAATTGTAAAGAGAAAAAAGCTTTTTGTAAGCAACTTTCATATCAGGATTAATATTCCAGTTTATTGGACTACGACTGAAAAATGGAAGCTTGGTCGGGTAGCCTATTTCCTGTCCGCAGTATATAAGAGGGGCTCCGCCCATAAATATTGCGGCAACTGATGCAGCCAAAGCCCCCTGCTTTCCATTAAATATTACGACAGGAGGATTGTCCCAGGCAGATTCATCGTGGTTTGTTGTAAACCTAAGTTTGTAACCGTTAGTTATACTTCTGTATTCATTTTGATGAGTAGTAAAAAGGTAAGAAGCATTATAGCCATCTCGGAAAACATTTTTGAGCATTGAATAATAATCCCAAGCATAATTAAGCTGAAAGCCTGCGGTAAAGTGATCGCTTCTGCTTCCTTCTGCTAACAAGATCAATTTTTTATTTGGGATATTTTTGAGTGTATCAAGAGCTTGTTTCCAAAAAGAAAATGGAACATAGTCTGCAGCATCGCATCTGAATCCGTCCACACCAATATCTTTAGCCCAATATTTCATTGCGCTTATCATTGCTAAACGCATTTCGGAATTATTGTAATTAAGATCTGCAACATCATTCCACCCGGTTCCCGCTGGAGAAATAATATTTCCGTTTCCGTCCTGCGTGTACCAGCTTTTATTCACAATCCAAGGATTATCCCAAGCGGTATGATTAGCAACCCAATCTAATACTATAGATATTCCAAGATTGTGCGCTTTACTTATTAAATTTTTCAGATCATCCAAAGAACCAAATTCTGGATTTACAGTTAAGTAGTTTTGAACCGAGTAAGGAGAACCAAGCTGTCCAACTGATTTAATGGCTCCAACAGGATGTATTGGCATTAGCCAAATAACATTTACACCTAAAGCTTTAATCGAATCAAGTCGGGCTGTAATTCCATTAAATGTACCTTCGTTACTAAATGCTCGGAGATTTATTTCGTACATCACAATATCTTCTGTATTTGGAACAATGGAATTGAACGAAGGATTCTCGATCGGTTGAATAAGATCGTTATTTTTACAGCCGTTGAATGAAAAAACAGTAAAGAGAAATACAATCAAAATATATTTAGGAAAGAGTTTAATTGTTTGCATTTGATTTCTATAATTGTGAAAAATAAATGTTTATTTGTTATTAATGATTAGGACAAACTCACCTTTTAGATTTTTCTCGGATACCGTTTTTAATATTTCAAAAACTGTTCCCCTAAAATATTTTTCTGTTGGAAGTGTTAGATCGAATGCTACAACTATCTTTGCCGAAACACCGAATATTTTAGAAATATCTGTTAATATTGCTTTTAATCTGTAAGGTGTTTCCATCAAAACAATTAGTTCTTTAATTCCTTTTAACCTAAGTAATTCTTTTTTTCTTATTTCGCTTTTCGGTGAAAGCCAGCCAGCATAATAAAATTTATCAAGATAAAATCCAGAACCTACAAGTGCAGGCAGTAATGAACTTGCGCCGGGAATTGCAACAACATCAATCTTAGCATCAATGCACATTTGAACAAGAAAATTTCCGGGATCGGAAAAAAGCGGAGTGCCGCAATCGGAAATTAATGCGGCTGATTTACCTTCTTTGATTTTTTGAAATATTTCTTCTGATGCTTCTTTTTCATTATGCTCGTTTAGTGAATGTAACTCTTTTTCGATTTGATAGCGAGAAAGTAATCGCCTCGCTTCTTTGAATTCTTCACAGATAATAAAATCAACCGACTTAAGAACATTGATAGCACGTAAGGAAATATCTTCGTAGTTGCCGATTGGAGTTGAGACAATGTATAATTTTGAATTCATGTTTTTTAACCGCTAAGTTCACAAAGTCAAACGCAAAGATCGCAAAGTTTTTCTCCGCGAACTTAGCGTATTCTTTGCGGTCTTTGCATTTAGCTTTTAAATTAGTTCTTTGAGAATAGAATTTAATTGGGTTAGTTCTACAACTTTCTTCTCGCCGGTTTTTCTGTTTTTCACTTCAACTTTTCCATCTTTCAAATTTTTCTCGCCTACAATTAATTGAATCGGCATACCCAATAAATCTGCATCATTAAATTTGAATCCCGCGCTTGCTTCGAGACGGTCATCAAACAGAACCTCATAACCTTCTGCGATTAAATCAATGTAAAGTTTTTCGCAAGCTTTGGAAACCATCTCGTTTTTCATATTCAATCCAATCAAATGAATATCGAATGGATTGAGCGGTTTTTTCCAAATGATTCCTTTCTCATCATAATTCTGCTCAAGGAAGCACGCAAAAATTCTTTCAACACCAATTCCGTAACTTCCCATCACTATCGGGCGTTCTTTCCCGTTTTCATCAAGATAAAGAACACCGAGTGCATCGGAATACTTTGTACCGAGTTTAAAAATATGTCCAAGCTCGATTGCCTTGAACACATCTAATGTTGAACCGCATCGGATACATTTCTCTCCGTTCTCTGCCGTGCGCAGATCAAAGTATTCACATTTAGAAACATCACGCCTCAAATCTATTCCGCCAATATGAAAATCATTTTTGTTTGCACCACTGTAAAGATTATTTCCATCCTTCAAAAGATTATCTGCAATAATTCTATGTGGAAAATCTATCGGACCAATTGAACCGGCATCCGCACCGGAAATCTCTTTCAATTCTTCTGGATGAGCAGGACGAACATTTCCGCCAAGTACATTACCGAGTTTTGTTTCATTCACTTCATCGTTGCCAAGCATTAATACAAGAATCGGTTTAGCATCATGAATATAAATTCTTGATTTAGCAGTTTCGTGTTCATCGATTTTTAAGAATGTACAAAGTTCATCTATTGAATGAACATTCGGTGTTGATATCTCAAAAAGTTTTTTTGATTCTTTTTGATGTGGAATCAATGCAGCAACAGATTGAGCAACTTCTGCGTTGGCAGCATATCCGCATTTCTCGCAGTAAGCAACAGTATCTTCACCGGCATCGCTCTTAACCATAAACTCTTCAGATTTACTTCCGCCCATTGCGCCGCTTGATGCACCTACAACAAAATATCTTAACCCGCAGCGGTCAAAAATTGCGCGGTAAGCTTTATCGTGTAGAGCATAGCCGACATCCAAACCGGCATCATCACGGTCGAGTGTGTACGCATCCTTCATAATAAATTGTCTTCCGCGTATAACTCCGCTTCTTGGACGCGGTTCATTTCTAAACTTGGTTTGTATCTGATACCAGATCTGCGGCAAGTCTTTGTAAGATGCAATAGCACCTTTAGCATGATACGCGACTATTTCTTCGTGCGTTGGAGCTAAAACATATTCACGGTTCTTAATATGAAAAAGAATATCTCCGAATGCTTCAACTCTTCCTGTCTGTTCCCAAATTTCTTTTGGATTTAATCCCGGAAAATGAAATTCCTGTCCGCCGATTGCATTCATCTCCTCGCGGATGATATCAATTATTTTTCTTATAACTTTATAACCAAGCGGCAGCCACGAATAGATTCCGGCTGATAATTGTCTTACTAATCCGGCACGGATCATTAAAATATGGCTTTGAATTACCGCATCATTCGGTACTTCTTTTAAGGTCGGAATAAATGATCTACTTACTCTCATTACATTATTGTTTTTGTTAGAAAATTATGGACAAAGATAAGAAATGAACGTGCGATATGAAAAATTTTATAAAAAGATTTTCTGTCCAAGTAGAAAAATAAATTTAATTGTAATTTATGTTATGGTTCACTATGTTGAAGTGGGAAACAAAATAAACCGCAAACAAACCTTATAGGGGGAACTATGAAAGAGGTCGGCAGTAAATCAATCCATTTTTTTACTTACTTCTTAACAGCTTCTTTAGTAATTCTAATTTTTAATTTCTGTGCAGAGAAAAAACCAACAGAACCAAATGAGTTACAAACAAAAACAATTTTATCTAAACTTGGAGGAGCTAGATCAGAGTTAAACCTTAGCGCTGATTCAACGAAAACAAAAGATAAAGACAAGAAAAAAGGAGGCGGAGGTATTGGACCCAATCTCCCTGATTGTAACCTACCACTAGAAAAATATTATTGGGAACTTGAAAAATATATTCCAGTAGAAGGGAAAAGACTTGGTATATGGTTCCATGAAGATTATTGGAATAATGAATTTCTTAATCGTATAAGGAACTTTTACGGATTCTCTTTACTAGCTGTAACTTGGCCTTCCGATAATAATCCTCCATCAAATATGATAAATAGAATCTCATTGTGTGAATCTGTTGGATTTTACAAGAGTACAGATTTAATGGAAATAATTGATAGCAAAAATAATATTTGGGTAACTCACCCTGCAATAAGAGATTTTTCTTTACATTATACTGACGAACCTCTTGATAGGGAACAAAGCTCAGACAGATGGTCTGTTCAAGATCTTGTTACTGTCTCAAATAGCATTTTGGGGCAAAATCCTACAGCAAAGTTCCTTGTCGGTACCCCCAAAAATCAATATACTGTATTTGGAAATACTTTACCAGATTATCGTAGCTTTATTAATCAAACAATAAATTCTTTTATAATGTATACAGATTACGAAAGTGGGGCTTTCAACAATATTAATGATCAAAGTAGTTGTTGGACTTATTTTGATAACTACTTTGGGAATAACCGAGTTATCACTCAATGGATAGGTCTCGAAGAAGATTATCATGGTATTGGGGATATTGAATATGGTAATTTACTTGGAATAGCAAATGATCACGGATATAATCAAATATGGTTGTATGCTGCAGGAACTCATAATATTGATAGAATTGACATCTATTGTGGTTATGCTTTCCAAAAGAGATGGTTGAAAAGATTTGAAAGACAATATATTTACACATATACATGCTTTAAACCAAATCCATGTGATTGCGATAGAAATAACTTAACTGATGGTTGGTCTCTACCTACAAAAACCCCCACTCAAAACACTAGAATTGTTACTTATTAATAAATTGAGAAATAATATGAGAAATGGTATATATATTTTAACATTAACAGTCTTGTTCAATATTAATTTAATAGCGCAGTCATCGTTTGGATTTAGATATGAATTGTACAATCTGAACTATCATATATCATCAAATTCTGTTAATAACGAGAGTAGTGATTATAATGAAGTGTTTCCCTTCAGTTTTTATCTCTCATTATCACATCAATTTGATAATAAATTTACAATAACAGTAAGACCCGGAATATTATTAGCGTGGGGTCTATCACAATACAATGGACTTGAATTAAGTCTCTGTGCGAAATATAATATATCTGATAACTTCTACGCTCTGGTCGGTTTAAATCTTCACGACAATTGGTACAAAATTGCACATAGCAATACAAAATATCCTGAAGAAGGATTATTCCAATTATTTCTTGTCGGAGGTGGATTTAAATTATTAAACGTCGCTTCAGTAGAATTGCAGTTCCTCTATCCATTCAAAAAACATTTTGGTAATTATTTTAATAATTATTTCAACCCCATTGATATGAATTATATTATAAAATTAGGAGTCGGTCTTGAATGGGAATTGTAGTTAAGATGCTTAAGGGATGAGCAATCAGCCCTTACTTTGATTTTTGAGAATACCACGGGTAAGTAGGAAACGACATCCATGAAAACAAAAACATTTTTTATACTCTTTTGCTTATGTATTTCTTCAAGAGTATCATCTCAAGTGTTGCTTGGTATTAACTATGAGCCGTTTCATCTTTCTGCAGATATTGGAAGAGGTGAGATATCACCATATAGCATCTCTGTATTGTTAGAATATAAGTTCGACTCTACAAAATCTATTTGTTTTAGACCGGGTTTTTTAGCTAATGATCTGGATGGAAGATATTTTGCCGGTTTCAATTTTTCACTGCTAGGTAAATATCAATTTGATAACTCCTTTTACATCTTAACAGGATTCAATCTTCATAACAATAACGGAACAAGTTCTGGGTTTACTAAATCAAAAAATTGCCTAATTACATTTTGGGGATTGGGATTTGGATTTAAACCTTTATCATGGCTTCACATCGAAAATCTTTTTCTCCTGCCAATAAATAATAAAGATATTGCTAATGTTCAGTATTCTAATGGTAGTTTTGGTTCTTATAAAATTTATTATTTAATTAAGCTCAGTTTAGGTTTTGAATTAGAATTGTAAACTTAAGGGCTGAGCAGTCAGTCCATACTTTGGTTTTTGAGAATACCACGGGTAAGTAGGAAACGACAATTATGAAAACAAAAATACTTTTTCTGTTTACTTGTTTAATATTTACATCAGAGGTTTATTCACAGTCACTTAAAATCGGTCTTCGTTATGAACCGGGTATACTGCTTACCGAACAAAATTCAATTAAGGAAGTTGTACCGGTTTTATTCTGCATAGCATCTAATATAACTTTTGAACCCAATTCGTGGTCTGGTTTAATAATTCGTCCGGGAATAACTTTTATTGACGAACAATATTCCGGTTATGAAATCGGTGCATTTATAAAACTAAAATTATTCTCCTCAAAGTTTTACTTCGTCACCGGAATAAATAATCATTCTAATAAAGCGACTGGGCATAATAGTGCTGGTGGTTATGGAAAAGAAATGTTATTTGTAAGTGTAGGTTTAGGTTTTCAATCTGATTCAAAATTCGGAATTGATATTTGTTATTACTGGACAAATGATAAAGAATATGGATATGCAAAACTAACAGATGGTTTAACTTATTCCAGATTTATAAATAGGCAAATGAATGGGATTCTGAAATTAGGACTAAATCTTTCATGGGACATTTTTTAGATATACAATTCCAACTGGTTATTGCGTGGAATACTTACATGAAGAAATTTACATTTATTGTTTTGTCGTTAGTTTTATTAACTACAAGTGTAAGCATTCAAGCCCAATCACTAAAACTTGGTTTCGGCGCTGCACCATCGTTGCTTTTCTACAATAATAAAAAAGAATCTTCAATTTCATTTATACCGTATAGTGCAAATCTAAAAATATTAGTTGCGCCTTTAAATTGGTTGAATCTTGAGGTACGCCCAGGAATATTTTTTGGGGGTGAGGATTATAGCTGGATTGAGTTTGGAGGATATGCCCGATTAAATATTCTTCCAACAAGGTTTTATATAATTGTAGGTGTAAATGATCACATTAGAGGTGGTTATGATGATATTCTTTATAATGGAGTAGGAATTGGATTCCAGAAGGATTCAATTGCTAGTTTTGATCTTATCTTCTATTGGAAGACTTTTAAAAATAATGAACGAATAAATGGGATACTAAAAATAGATATTAGTTTCGCATGGGATATTTTATGAACATTTATTTAGAATAATAGAAATCAGCCCTTACTATTTACTACAAATCTTTTCTCCAGTAATTTCAGACAAATCTTTTTCTGCTTATCTTTGAAAGGAAGAAATGACAAATGGCAAGGTATAACCAATGACAGATTTTGATCCTGTAACTCAAGATAATCCTAAAGCAGATTCGAAATTTCCGGCTTCATTATCCCCCGCAGTTTTTATTAGCGGTGGATCAAAAGTTTTGGGAACAATGTTTATTACTTCCGGCGATGGGCTACATCCAACTGTATTGCTCTTAACAGGTTTCCCCGGAAATGAAGTGAATTTCGATATTGCACATATGCTTCAACGTCAAGGATTTAATGTATTCACGTTTTACAGCCGCGGTTCTTGGGGAAGCGAGGGCGAATTTTCCTGGAATAATCTTATTGAAGATATACCAGCGGCAATAACATTTTTAAAAGATGATTTATGTAGAGAAAACTTTCATGTAGATAAAAATAAAATTGTGTTTGTTGGTTATAGCATGGGTGGTTTCTCGGCTTTCTTTAATTCAATTCAATTTGATGATATAAAAAATATTTGTGCGATTGCACCGTTTAACATGGGAATGTTCGGACAATTATTAACAATGAATGAAGAAATAAAAAATATCACCACAGAAAGAATGCTGCGGGCAAAAGATTTTATAAACTGTCCCTCTCCGGAAAAACTTTATGATGAAATGATCCTTCATAAAACTGATTGGAATCTTATTAATCACACTGAGAAACTATCTAAGAAAAATCTTCTTATAATTAGTGCAGCACATGATACAACCGCACCGGTAGAATTACATCATAAACCCTTGGTTGGTGCACTCAAACTCGCTAACTCCGATGTTAAAGAGTTTATACTCGATACCGGTCATTCGTTTTCCGATAAACGGATTCAACTGATGAGATTGATTTCCGATTGGATAAGCAAAATTAAATTTTAAGGAAAGTGTAAGATCATGATCAAGAGCAAGAATTATGGTGATATGCCGGCAGAAGAATTTAAAAAATACGGCTATGAATTAATTGATTGGGTTACAAACTATTTAGAAAATGTAGCTTCCTTCCCCGTTCTGCCAAACGTTAAACCCGGTGATGTGAAAAACAAATTACCAAATCATGCACCGCAATCCGGCGAATCGATAAATAAAATTATTGAGGACCTAAATAAAATTATTTTACCGGCTACAACTCACTGGCAGCATCCGAACTTTATGGCGTATTTCAATTCAACAGCAAGCGGACCGGGAATTTTTGGAGAACTAATCAGCGCAGCATTAAATGTTAACTCAATGCTTTGGAAATCAGCTCCTGCATCAACCGAACTTGAAGAAACAGTGTTAAACTGGTTCAGAGAAATAATTAATCTTCCAAAAGAATTTTGGGGAATCATTTACGATACCGCTTCGGTAAGTTCTATGCATGCAATTGCCGCAGCACGCGAGAATGCCGGATTTGATATTCGTAAAAAAGGAATGAGCGGTGTTCCTAAACTGCGTTTGTATAGCTCGGAACAAGCACATAATTCAATAGATAAAGGGGCGCTAACACTCGGCATCGGTTTGGACGGAATTAGAAAAATTCCGGTAGATTCGGAATTTAGAATGATTCCATCAGAGTTAGAGAAAGTGATTAAAGAAGATCGTGCAAATGGAATTGTTCCATTCTGTGTTGTTGCAACAATTGGAACAACATCAACAACAAGTGTTGATCCTGTTGAAGAGATAGCTAAAATATGTACACGGGAAAAAATTTGGCTTCATATTGATGCCGCACATGCCGGCGTGACTGCAATGCTGCCCGAAATGAAAAAACACTTTAAGGGTGTTGAACATGCCGATTCGTTTGTTGTTAATCCGCACAAGTGGCTTTTTGTACCGATTGATCTAAGTATCCTATATACGCGCAAACCGGAAGTTCTTAAGCGAGCATTTTCACTTACTGCAGAATATTTGAAGACTGCAGAAGATTCAGCTGTGAATAATCATATGGATTATGGAATACAGCTAGGACGTAGATTCAGATCATTAAAATTCTGGTTTGTACTGCGTTACTTTGGTGTTGAGGGATTACAATCAAGATTAAGAGAGCATATTCGTCTCGGACAGCTATTTGCAAAATGGATTGAAGAACATCCTCAATTTGAAAGAGTTGCACCAACACCATTCAGTACTGTTTGTTTTAGAGCGAAACCAACCGGTCGGAATGATGAAGCTAAAATCAATGCACTAAACGAAAAATTGTTGAACGACGTAAACGCAACCGGAAAAGTTTTTATTACTCATACAAAATTGAACGGAATATTTACAATAAGATTAGTCATTTCGGGATTACGTACCGAAGAGAAACACGTTATACTGGCTTGGAATGTAATTCAAGATACATTTCAAAAAATTTTGAATGAAGGTTAAACTTTATGGATAGAATTTTCCAATTTTCTTTGCTGGCATTTACATCTCTGTTTACTATGGTTACCCCGTTCGGAATAATTCCGCTTTTTAGTTCCATCACCGCCAAAATGAATAACAAAGAAGTGCACAAGATTGCATTTAAGGGAGTGTTAACAGCTTTTATAATTATGGTTGTAATTGCTTTAGCCGGTAATTTTATTTTTGATTTTTTTCACATCTCGGTTAACGGTTTACGTATCGTTGGAGGAATTTTATTTTTCATGTCCGGCTATGATATGCTACAAGGAAAAATTGCTCGTATTAAAGAAGAGGGACAAAACTTTTCCGAATTTGTAAATGATTTCGCTATCACTCCCCTCGGCATTCCAATAATTTGCGGACCCGGCTCAATTACGATGACGATGGTTCTTTATAGTGATGCAGTTGGTGCGACGGAAAAATTAATTCTGCTTTCCGTAATAGTAGTTGTATTATCATTAACCTATGTCATTCTTATAACTAGTAGAAAATTATTGAAATTCCTTGGAGACAGCGGTAACAAGGTATTGACGAGAATTATGGGATTAATATTAATGGTTATTGCGGTTGAACTTGTTTTTGCCGGATTGAAACCAATAATACAAGATATGCTTAAAGTTCAGTAAAGTCTTCAAAGAGAGCTGCACAAAATTATTATCAATAACTAAAAATGTGTGAATGGTAAGGTTTTAATTCAATATACAAACCGCTGTTGTAAACTTCCTCTGCAGAGCGTATATACGATTGATCATTCAATAAATCCTTTAGTGAAAAATCTTCCTGATAACCGCGCACATCTAGTTTTATTCTGCATGTTGAAATACTATCAGAATAATTTACAATCACAAGACGTTTCTCATCCTTAAAAGACCAACCCCACGAAAAAATATTTATAAATGTTGTGTTACTATCCAAAGAAGGTACCGGTTCTAATAGAGTCCACTTACCTCTATTAAATATTTCATGTGATATAATCGTTAGTAGTTTATTGTAAAAATATTTTAGCTCAGCATTCGCTTGTTCTTCCGGTTCCCTTCCAAGCTGCACAGGAAGCTTTATTTTTTTCCCTTCGAATTGTCCATCATAATAAAAACGCAATCCTTGAATTGTGCTTATAATTACAGCCGCAGCTTTTGATTTCTCTTTCCCAAAAATTGCTATTGCCCGTTCTTCATCATGATTTTCAATGAACCGTAATGATTTTTTTTGATAATCACTTTCTGCAAGAAGATGATCGTGAATTTCATTCACCAGTGCAAATTTTAAACGGTCGGTTAATTTCTTGTCATAGGTAAAATCAAATCCGATTTGTTGAAGATCATATTCAAGATCCCAATATGCTTCTGCGATAAAAAGAAAATCTGCCCTTTCATTCTTTACTTCCGAAATAGCTTCCGTCCAGAATTCCGACTCATGCTTATCAAAACCGTTTTTACCTAAGATTCCTCCCCAAGTATTCTTAAAAACATTGTTGAGTAAAAGCATGGACATATCGCAACGGACACCATCGCATATTTTTGATAAGGCAAGTAATGTGTTAATAAGAAATTTTCTGGCTTCTTTGCTGAAAATATTTACCTGGATAGTATCCTGCCATGCAGGGAAAAAAGGATCTCTTCCATGAGCAAAATATTTTTCTTCATTTTGAATTGGTTGGTAATACGTATGTGGATCGCGTTTGAAAAGTTCTTTATCAACTGAAAGAAAAATGCCATGATTAGTTTTGATTAATCTGGTGTCAGCACTAAAATGATTCGGAACAAAATCGAGAATCAGTTTCATTCCCTTTTTATTCAAGCGGGATTTTAATTCCAACAGGGATTTATGATCACCAAG
Source organism: Melioribacter sp. (assembly GCA_023250955.1). Taxonomy (GTDB): domain Bacteria; phylum Bacteroidota; class Ignavibacteria; order Ignavibacteriales; family Melioribacteraceae; genus Fen-1258. Next base: position 198,691 of record JAHEZQ010000006.1, read on the forward strand.
TTCAGGATTGATTTCGTAAACATCTATTGCATAAGGTGAACCAATTACATCTTCGGGTTTCCATCCTTTTAACGCACGGTCGTAACTTTTTTTTAATCGCTCTTCAAAACAACATTTCTCAATTACCGAATTACACGTTTTCCAGATTCCCATTAACCATATGTAATCAATTCCTTTCTTAGCGAGATCATCCCAATATGAATTAGGAACATCGTTCAAGGTTGATTTGATAATTCCTTGATCGAATCTTCGGAGCCAGACGCGTGTATTAATTTCGTAAAGCGATTGGTGATATAGCATCTTCAATTCATATTTACTTGTTTTTGGAACTGAGAAGCGATTTTTTTTCGTCCTGCAATTCTTGATTCCGTTTCATCATTTCCAAATGAAGCCGTTCATCTTTGGAATCAGTGATGAATTGATTGTTAAGCTTGATTTGCTGATCAATTTGAAATAGAAGAAAATTTTTTATTGTTTCAAGTGCATGATCTAATGTATCTTTTTCAATTTTGCCATTATAAGAAAGTTCATCCCATTTTTTACTTATTGATTCATCAGCAAGAGTTAATTCAAAAATAAATTCTTGTAAATCTTCGTCTTCGATCTTATCAATTAAATAGGCAGGAGAAAATTTCTGTTCACTGAATCCGTCTTGAACGATTCCGGCAAGTTTTCTTAAGCTATGATTATTATAATTTTCTATGGAAATCTTATCGAGAATGTGAGAAATAATTTCTTCTTCACCGCTGTAAAGTAGACGGATCAATTCTTTTTCGTAAGGATTTTCGTCTGTAGCTTTTGAAGCTAGTGCAAGCTGTGATTGAGTTTGTTGATCTGTACTTCTTTGTTCGGGGCGAGCGTTTGAAACAGTTCCTTTTTCTTTTTGCTGCTGTAAAAATGTATTGAGTTCGGACTCAATCAATTTTTCGCGTAAGTTAAATCGCTTCGCAATGGACTTCATTAATAAATTTCGCTTAAGTTCATCACCGACTAAAGCTAAAGTATTTACAAGCTCACGAATTGCTTTAGTCATTTCTGCCGGATCTTCAAACAATCCTTGTTCTTCAAACTGTGCCGTTTGATATTCTAAAAAATTATTTGCGCGCGATACTTCTTCTTCAAATTTTTCTTTACCAAACTTAATGATATATGAATCTGGGTCTTCGCCTTTCGGCAATGCAATAACTTTAACCTCAAAATCTTGCTTCAGTAGAATTTCTATACTTCTAAGCGAGGCTTTCTGCCCAGCAGGATCGGCGTCAAAGAGAATTATAATATTTTTTGTAAACCGGGAAAGAAGCTGAACCTGTTCTTCCGTTAAAGATGTTCCGGAAGATGCAACTACATTTTTTACTCCGGCTTGATATAATGAAATCAAATCCATATATCCTTCAACAAGAATTGCACGGTCTAATTTTCTTATATCGTCTTTCGAATGGAACAATCCATACAGAGAACGTCTCTTAGAATAAATTTGTGATTCAGGTGAGTTTAAATACTTAGCGGCATTCTCTTGATTTTCTAAAATACGTCCGCCGAACGCAATTACTCTTCCATTTGGTGAAAAAATCGGGAATATTATACGCCCGCGGAATTTATCGTAATACTCGCCTTTATCGTTGATGTCAATCAGTCCAAGAAGTTTTACTTTAGCAAGATCAACTTTATTTTCTTTGGCGTGAGCAAGAAAATTATCCCACCCGTACGGAGCGTAACCTATTCCAAAGGTTTTTTGTGTTGGTTGTTTGATGTTTCTTCTTTTTAAATATTCCCGTGCTTCTTCGCCATCCGTACTTTTTAATAGGTTATCCGAAAAGAATCTTGCAGCAAGAACATTTAACTCATATAACTCTTCAAGTTCATTTTGCCGCGCATCGGAAGGATGGCTTTCGTAATCTATCTTTATTCCAAGATGTTCGGCAATTTCTTCAACAGTTTCAACAAAAGAAATATTTTTGAATTCCATTAAGAACTTAAAAACATTTCCTCCTGCACCGCAGCCGAAACAATGATAAATCTGTTTGTCTTCACTTACTGTAAACGATGGAGTTTTTTCCTGGTGAAACGGACATAACCCAACAAAGTTTTTTCCGCGCTTCCGCAAATGAACGTGACCTGAGATTACATCAACTATATCTGCAGCGTTTCTTATTTCTTCTATCTTTTGTTCGGGAATGCGCATGTTAGTAAGTTTTTACCTTCGTAGTGAACTTTATACAAACGAAATTAGAAATTTATTCCATCAAACCAAACTTCAAGAAGATTGCCCATCAAAATTTATATTTGTATTTTGATTACCGAAACAAGAAAGAGTTAAATTTTTGATTAAGAAAAGTGTTCTGCTGATCCTTCCGGCACAAAAATTCAATGAAGAAGAATATCTAATTATTACCAATGCTCTCGAAAGGGCTGAAATAAAAGTATTTCTTGCATCTGATTCATATTCACTCTGCGTCGGTTCAAACGGCTTAAAAGTTAAGAATGATGTCCAACTTTATAACATTCACGAAAGTAATTTTGCCGGATTAATACTTATTGGCGGAAGCGGAATGAGAAATTATTGGAATGATCCTATTATACAATCAATCGTTCAAAAATTTTCTAAAAGTAAAAAGCCGGTCGGCGCAATTTGCAGTGCGGTAATTATTTTAGCTAAAGCCGGAGTGCTTTCCGAATGTGCCGCTTGCCATTTGGATGATCGAAAGGAACTTGAAAAACAAGGTGTTGATTATAAAGATTCACCTGTTGTTATACAGAAAAATATTATTACAGCACAAAATCCCCCAGCTGCTCCAGAGTTTATCAAAACATTTTTATACGAACTTGCAAAATCAAATTAGAACTTCTTGCCATTTATTTTTGTTAAATATGCTATCTCATGATTGAAAAATTTACGAAATATTGTAATAGTTTAACTCAATATTCCCGCTACAAAACCCGCGAAGTTTTTATTGGTGATGTTCCTCTCGGTGCAAACAATCCGATCAGAATACAATCAATGACAACTACAGATACGATGAATACAATTGCGACTGTTGAACAATCAATAAGAATGATTAAGGCAGGCTGTGAATACGTACGTATTACCGCACCAAGCATCAACGAAGCAGAAAATCTTCGCAACATCAAAAATGAATTACATAAGCGCGGGTATAAAACACCGCTGATTGCTGATATTCATTTCACACCGAATGCGGCGGAACTTGCTGCGCGAATTGTTGAAAAGGTAAGAGTGAACCCCGGCAATTATGCCGATAGGAAAAAATTTCAAGTTATTGAATACACAGATTTAGAATATAATTCCAAGCTCGATCGAATAAGAGAAAAATTTTCTCCGCTTGTAAAAATTTGTAAAGAGTACGGAACTGCAATGCGGATTGGGACCAATCACGGTTCATTGTCGGACCGTATTATGAGCCGCTACGGAGATACACCGCATGGAATGGTTGAATCTGCTTTAGAATTTCTACGCATTTGTGAAGACTTAGATTATCACAATATTGTTTTATCAATGAAGTCAAGTAATCCTCAAGTTATGGTTCAAGCATACCGTTTACTGATTCAAAGAATGGAATCTGAAAACATGAATTACCCGCTACACCTTGGAGTAACAGAAGCGGGTGATGGTGAAGATGGAAGAATTAAATCTGCTCTTGGAATTGGAACATTACTTGAAGACGGAATTGGTGATACAATCCGTGTTTCATTAACCGAAGAACCGGAATTTGAAGTGCCGGTTGCAATTTCGTTAGCACAGAGATATAAAGGAAGAGAAAAACATTCGCCAATTATTTCAATTATTGAATCACCAAAAGATCCTTTCATTTATCAACGAAGAGAAACATTTGAAGTTGTGGGAATCGGTGGTGCAACTGTTCCAAAAGTAATTTCTGATTTTAGCAAAGAAAGAAATATCAATTACAAAGATTTAACTCAAATCGGGTACACTTACGATTCCATAACAGATAAGTGGAATATGACGGATCAGGCAAGCGATTTTTTATTCATAGGAAATAATGATTTACATTTTGAACCGCCGATCACACTAAAAATTATTTACAATTATGAAAAATGGTTATCACTTAAAGATAAAACCAAAGGATTCCCATTCTATTCTTCAATCGAACAATACAAGTCTGCTGGAAATAAATCATTTGTACTAAATTTTGCTGAAATGAATCAGCAATCAGCTTTCAGCAATCAGCTTTCCGTAATAACAAACGATCAAACTATCGTTCCAGTTTTATCAACAGTTAATCTTCACGGTATGGCTGAACAGCGCCGTGTCTTTTTTGAGTTGATACTTAGAAATATAAAAAATCCGGTTATCCTAAAACGATCATATAAGAAAACAAATGATGATAATTTCCGTTTATATGCATCAACAGATTTTGGTTTTTTGTTAATAGACGGCTTTGGCGATGGTGTTTGGTTAACCGGGAAAGATCAATCGAATAATTATTTTGAAAAAGAATTTATTAACAGAACTTGTTTTGGAATTCTACAGGCAGCAAGGACAAGAATTTCTAAAACAGAATATATCGCATGTCCTTCCTGTGGAAGGACTTTATTTGATCTCGTTGAAGTAACAAATAAAATCCGTAAGCGTACAGAACATTTAAAGGGTGTTAAAATTGCAATTATGGGTTGCATCGTAAACGGTCCAGGAGAAATGGCCGATGCGGATTTTGGATATGTTGGTTCCGGACCAAATAAAATAACGTTATACCACGGAAAAGATATTGTGCGTAGAAATGTGAATTCAGACAATGCTGTAGATGAATTAATTGAGATTATCCGTGAAAAAGGAAGCTGGATTGAACCGGTTAAAATTTGACATTGTATATTAGTTTGAATCTGATAATCGTTTATGGTATATTTTGTGAGCAAATATGAGAAAATTTTTAATCAAATCAGGCAGAAGAAAGACTACAGAACTTACAAATAGAAGTTTCTGATTACCAAATGCACTCACAATATCATGAGTGCATTTTTTTTATATATGACTGTTGGAGAATTGACAAAATATCTGGATGATTGGGCACCACCTGGAGCCGCTTGGGAGAAGGACAATGTTGGACTTCAAATTGGCTCAAGGAGGCAAAAAATTAAAAGCATCTTGCTCTGTCTTGAGCTTAATGATGAAGTCCTAAAAGAAGCCCTTCAAAAAAAATGTAACTTTATATTTACGCACCACCCTCTCATTTTCAAACCAATAAAAAAATTAGATTCCGAAAATAACTACGTATCAAAACTGATTGAAAAATTATTTAAGCATAATGTTAGTGTTTATTCTGCCCACACAAATTTCGATTCTATAAAAGAAGGTGTGTCATTCGAACTTGCTAAAACTTTAAAATTGAAAAATATACGGTTTTTAGAAAATCAAAATTCCAATCAATTCAAGGTAGTTACATTTATCCCGGCGTCAAGCTTAGATAAGATCTCTGATGCTGTATTTACAGCAGGAGGAGGAATTATTGGGGAATATGAAAATTGCAGTTTCAGATCTTCAGGAGAAGGGACTTTTAAAGGTTCAGCAAAATCTAATCCTTTGGTTGGAAAGAAAAATCATTTTGAAAATGTAAATGAAATTCGGCTGGAAATTTTAGTTGATTCATGGAAATTAAATAATGTGTTGTCTGCAATTCTAAAAACTCATCCTTATGAGGAACCGGCGTATGATATTTATCCTCTTAAAAATAAAAATGTAAATTTTGGTGCCGGTGCAATAGGTGAACTAGAAATCGAAATGAATGAAAATAAATTTTTGTCATTCGTTTCAAAATCGTTAAAAACAAAAGCGCTTAAATACTGCAAAGGAAAAGGAAAAACAATTAAGAAAGTGGCGGTTTGCGGAGGATCTGGTTCCGAACTTTTGGAACAAGCGATAGCAAACGGTGCCGGTGCATTTGTTACGGCGGATATAAAATATCATACGTTTCAAGATGCTGAAAAAAAAATTTTATTGATAGATGCTGGCCATTATGAAACAGAGATCATTTCACTTCAAGCCGCGCAACGAGTGATTAGTAAGTTTGCCTATCAAAGCAGGGAAATAAAAGTTTTAAAATATTCGGGGACTACTAACCCGGTAAAATTTTATAAACAATAAGGAGTCTAAATTGCTAGAAAAACTCTCAATTCTATATGAACTTCAGTTGATCGATAACCAACTCGATGAACTTGAAGAATTACGCGGTGATCTTCCCGCGGCAGTTAATGATTTGAAATTTCAAATCAATGCTATTGAAGAGCAAATTGAGACTAAAGAAGCTGAAAAGAAAAGCTCTCTCAGTAAACGGAAACAGAATGATGAAGATGTTGACCGTATGAAAGCAAATCTTAAAAAATTCAAATCGCAGCTTTACCAGGTCCGTAATAATAAAGAGTATGACGCTCTTACTAAAGAGATTGATCATAGCGAAGAACAGATTACAAAACTTGAAGCGGAAAGTTCTGCGCTTGAAGATCTTGTACAGAAATTGAAAAAAGAAATTAATGAGGTTGAACCCCAGCTAGATACACTTTCAAAAGATTTAAAAGAAAAAGAAACTGAGCTAAAACAAATCATCAAAGCTAATGAGCGCGAAGAAGCGCGGTTAAAAGATAAACGTGATAAAGTTGCAGCTAAAGTCCGCAAACCAGATTACAATACTTACAGCAGAATTCGAAAAGCTCTTGGAGGAAAAGCTGTAGTTACAATTATTAGGGCCGCGTGTTCTGGATGTCATAATGTGGTTCCTCCGCAAAGACAATTAGAAATTAAATCAAGCAAAAGATTGTTTTCTTGCGAGTCTTGCGGTAGAATTTTAGTCTCACCTGATGTTGCTGCTGAGGTTGAAAAGAAAATTAAGTTTTAGTTTATAATGCTAAAAACCCCGATTAAATCGGGGTTTTTCATTCATCACAGAATAATTCTCTCAATTGGTAATTTATTTTCCTCATCTAAATCCAACAATGCATTGATCAAATAAAAGCTCTTGAATTTTGAAATATCTTTCAATTTTATCTCTTCTTCTTGAATAATATCTTCTGCAATAAGTTTTGCTCTTTTAGTCCCTTTGAGCAGAGGTGTTGAAGACGTGAAATATTTTATCCCGTCAGAAAAAACAACATTTGAAAAACTTATATCAGTAACAAGTTCGTTTTTGATAATTAATATTTCGTCTGCCTTAGCTTTTGTAAGATATTTTTCAAACTTTGTTCTGTCTTCAAATTTATGTGAATATGTGATCTCGTTATCATGAACGATTTGCAAGCAATCCACTTTTCTTTTTTTATATCTCTGAAAATCTACACTAATAATTTTTTCGGAATAAATTACGCGGCATTTATAAAGTTCGTTTAATAAATCATCCGGTAATAAAATGATTTTGCTAAGATCAATTTGATCTTTTGAATTGAAAAGCTCAGCACGAGAGTTATTCATTCGAGCATTATGGTATTCGATATTATACAATCTCTTGTTATATACTTTTATGCTTTCAATTAATCGGGACATAAACTTTATCTATTAATTCTTTGTATTCTGATTTTGCATCACTCAAAAAAGTAATTCCGCCACCACTCTTATAGAAGTATTTTTCATCCTCCCTTTCGATGAATCGTATCATTACAGCGCTATCTAGAACTGAGCCATCATAGTAACCGGAAATGCCGGTGTAAAAACCTCTTGAGTATGTTTCCGCATCTTTTATTATTTCAATAGTTTTTTTCTTCGGCGCGCCGCTTATTGAACCGGCCGGAAGTAAAGAAAATATTATTTCCCCAATTTTTGCATTGTAATTATCTTTCAGTGTCCCGGTTATTTTAGAGCTTACCTGCAATAACGATTTATCATTTGTAATTATTTTTTCTACATAACGGTATTTCTCAACTTCAACATTACTTGCGATCATACTTAAATCATTCCTGATTAAATCTACAATTGTATTATGCTCAGCAGTTTCTTTTTTATCGTTAAGAATGATTTCTTCAGCATTAGGAATTGAATTATCTATCGTTCCTTTCATGGGATATGATGAAATAGTATTCCCTTCTATTCTTATAAAAGATTCCGGCGAAAATACAACAAATTTGTTTTTATAGAACAATTTATATTTTGCATTACTTAACAAAAATGTTTCTTTGAGCGTTAGATTTATTTTTATCTCAGTAGGAAAAGTTAAATTGAGAAGATATGTGTTGCCATCTTGAATTTGTGTTAATACTTTGTCAAATGATTTTTTGTAAACCTCAACCGGCACCGGATATTTTTCAAATTGAATTTCTTTGTGTGGAAGTACTTGTACTTCGTAATTTTTTCTCCCGTTAATATTGAATAAAATTTCCGACGGATTGACTTCGTTCAGTTTAATGATTTGCGGTTCGAGCATATCAAAATCAATAATGAATAGAAAAGGGATTTTATTTTTCCCAAGTTCGTTCATTATTTTTTCTGCATGTGATTTATTAATCTTCATATATTAAAGATAATGAATAGCAAAATATTAATAATAGATAATTACGATTCCTTCACTTATAATTTACGCCAAATCGTTGAGGAATTTCATTACGATTATACAATTATAAAAAATGATGAAATTACTTTTGATGGGATCCGTAAATTTTCAAAAATATTAATTTCACCAGGACCCGGAATCCCAGAACAAGCCGGACTAGTGAAAGAAATTATCAAACAATTTGCACCAACGAAAAGCATATTGGGGATTTGCCTCGGTCATCAAGCAATAGCTGAGGTCTTCGGCGGAAACCTTTATAACTTTTCTGAAGTCTGCCATGGTACTTCAACCAACGTAAAAGTAACAGATTCAAATGATTACTTGTTCAATAGTATTCCCCGAAATTTTGATGCGGGTTTGTATCACTCATGGGCTGTTTCTATGAATAATTTTCCGGATTGCTTAAAAATCACCTCCGTAAGTGCAGATGGGGTTATAATGTCTCTCTCACATACTGAATATGATACTAAAGGAGTTCAGTTTCATCCTGAATCAATTATGACCAAACACGGTAAGCAGATTATTAACAATTGGCTTGAACATTAAACCGATTTTTATTTGCTGGAAAAGTTTTGTAATAACTTTTTTTGAAAATCTCCATCCCAAATTTCTTTTACCTTTCCGTCTTTTAACCAATAAATTCTCGGCGGTGATTGCCCGATAAGATTTAGAAACTCGTTCATTCCAATCATATGATAAGGAAAATTAAATTTGGTCATAGTCTTAAATGAGTCAACTGTAACATTTCCTTCCTTAAAAAGAAGTGCATATAACTTAGGAAGTTTATTAGTTTGATTTTCTAATACGGATAACTCTTTTGCAAGATTTTGGCAGTGATCGCATTCCAAATTTAATATCACCAACAGCTTTTCACCGTTAGATAAATCTACCCTTCCTTCTCCTTCAAAGTTCGTGTAGATGGCAAATTTAAATTCTTTCTGAGAATTAATCGGAAGAAAGACAAAAACTACAGCTACACAGAGTATTGCGGCCACAGGCGTTATAAAATAATTTCTTTTCTCATTTGAAAATTTGAAAAGTAAAATCAATAATAAGATCAAAACAATATTTTTAATAATAGATTCAAGTGGAGACATTTTAATCATTTCGCCAAAACACCCGCAGTTTTGGGTATCTTTTAATATGAACCCGGTGTAACCTAAATACCCGGTAAAAATGATTAGGAACAGAATTGAAGTTGGTATAACTATCGTTTTTAATGAGTAGGGCAATATGAGAAGAATACCTAACGCAAATTCAAAACTTATTAATAACCGAACTACTAAAGCGGCGGTTTCACGTGTGGAAACAATTCCGTGATCAATTAAAATTATTTCTGTTAAACCGGGAGAAATAAATTTTGTGTATGCCGAGAAAAGAAATACTCCACCCAATATAAATCTGAGCAGAAGTCCAAGCTTAGGTTTCATTTCAACTCGTTAATATCATTCAGTAAATAGCAGTGATTATGCTTTGTCATTCCAATCTTCGGGTAATATTCAATTGCAGCTGGCGCTGAAAGAAGAATTATTTTTGCTTCACCGCTCTCAATTTTTGTCCGTTTTATTAATTCTTTGCCAATTCCAAGTTTTTGATAATTCTTTCTAACAGCTAAATCGGAAAGATAAGTACAGTAAGAAAAATCCGTAAGTGACCGAGAGACACCAACAAGTAAATCGATATCACGCGCAGTAATAATCAAGTTTGCGTGATTTAACATTTTAGAAATTCGTTCTCGGTTATTTACTGGTCGTCGCTCGCCAAGTGTTGAATCCACAAGACAATCAATAAATTCATCTATGCTTAATTCATTTTCTATTTGATATTCTATTTGCATTCTATACTTAATATTATAATTGAAATATAATAAATAAATTTTTCGCTTGATGGTGATAACCTGATGAGGAACCAAATACTTAAAAAGTATAATTAATAATTATTTGACGAATGGTATTAGTATCATTTATAAGTTCTCCACTTTCACACGATTGCGCATAGCTGCGAATGTGGATTTAAGTGTGTTTATGAGCGATTTATATTTCCCATCATTACGAAGCGATGTCATTAATGGATCAATCAACGCCCATCGGTATTCCCGGAATCCAAGTTCAAGCGATCTCTGAAGAAATTTAAGCGCCATTTGGTTCTTTTGTGTTAAACAATATGCAGTTGCTGTGTAATATGTCATACTTCCATCAGAAAACTGATTCGGATCTTCCATATCGGGAGTAAGATAGTTACGGAGTATCTTTTGAGCTTCAGCATGTTCGTTTAACTTTATGAGTACGTATGAGAGCTTAATTCCTGCAGCACTCATAAATGAAGTAAGCTTTGCAGTTTTCTCATAATATTGTTTTGCTAATTTATAATTGCCGGCAACAAGCTCTATATCACCTGCTGTTTCAGATATGGCTGGGACATCAGGATAATTAGATTGTAATTTATCAATACGTGCAAGTGCTGCATCAAATCGGTTTGCGTATAAATCAATATAAGCTAAAATTATATTTGGGAAAAAGAATTCCGGTTGAAGTACTAGCGCTTTATGCAGCCAAACCGAGGCAAGACTATCATAACCTAAGCTGAAATATTGCAATCCTACATTTGAAGACCATCGAGCAAATCCGGGATCTCTAACCACAGCTTTCTTCGTCCATTTCAGCGCTTCATCAAATGAACCATACTGATAATATATATACCCGACGTTTGCAAGAGCAGCACCATAATTAGGATTCAGTTCAACAGCTTTTATATATTGAGCTAAAGCTGACGGATTATTTCCTTTACTTGTATATGCATCGCCCAATGCTTTGTATCCTTCGGCGAGATTAGGGTTGATTGAAATTACTTTGTTGCTGAGTGTTAATGCAGAGTCAATCCATTCTTTGGAGTAGTCATAATATTGTTTTCTGCCATAGGCGCCTGCTAAACCGGCATATGCTAAAGCATAGTTTGGATCAAGCTTAAGGGCGCTTTTAAAAAGTTCGATTGCTTTTTCATTATCCTGATTTGTATAATGGTAAAAATAATCACGGCCTCTGAGATAGAATGTATATGCATCTAAATTAGCTGTGCTTTTATTTTCAATTTGCTCGAGTTCTTTTGGCGAGAGAATAGCTTGTAAAGATGATGCAATATTTTTTGCAACTTCAGTTTGGATTGCAAAAACATCTTTCAATTCACGGTCGTATGTTTCAGCCCATATATGTTCATCTTTTTTTGCATTGATTAGCTGACCTACAATTCTTACCCTGCCGCCCGCGCGACGGACACTTCCTTCCAAAATTGTTGCAACATTAAGTTCTTCGCCTATCTGACGTAAGTTTTTCTTTGTATTTTTGTATTGCATCATGGACGTACGCGAAATTACCCTAAGATCACTAATTTTTGAAAGCTGTGTAAGAATATCCTCCATTATACCATCGCTGAAATATTCATCTTCTTTATTATCGCTAAGATTTTTGAATGGAAGAACTGCAATAGTTTTTGCATCGCTGGGAAGAAGTCGTACACTGCTAATACCCGCTATCAATACAATTATTACAACAGTAACTAACAGTGAAATAGAATAAATGATAACTTCTTTCTTCTGAATTTTCTGTTTACCATCTATATTATGATGCCATGCATATACTATTGCGGAAGGAATACCACAGATAATTACGGCTAGAACACAATCAAACATGAACAGAGGAAGGTGATAAACTCCTGAAAATAGGTTGACTACACCAAGTGTAGTAATTCCTGAAGTAATATAAATTATTAGCGTTTTACGAAGTTTACGCGTTTTTATTTCTTGATATATCTGCTTAAAAGAAAGCATAATAATTAATCGGTTAGGTAACTTTTTGCTTGGATTTATATTTTACAGCACTTAATTCAAAATTAAACCTAGCAACTCTTCGGATACAGTCGGATAATGTTACAAATAAATTAACAGAAAGAAGTTTGTTTAGCAATAAGAATATGTGCGATAATAATTTCTTTCGTTAATCAAAAACACTTTAAAAATTTATGAAAGAATTTCTTTTATAGCTGAGGGAAGATTTTCAATGGGGATTATTTCTATAGATGTTTTGCCCTTTATTGCCTTGAAATTATTTGAGGGAATAACAACTTTCTTAAAACCAAGTTTTGCCGCTTCCTGAATTCTTTTATCAATATTACTTACACTTCTTACCTCGCCCCCAAGACCAACCTCACCAATTACAACCGTATCATTCTTTGCAAACTTATTAGTAAAGTTAGAAGCAATTGCACAGCAAACTGCAAGATCAACTGCAGGTTCATCTATTCTTATTCCGCCAGCAATGTTTAGAAAAACGTTTTGTGCAGATAACCGAAGGTTGGCTCTTTTTTCCAACACAGCGAGTAATATTGAAAGTCTACGGTAATCAAATCCTGTTGCAACTCTCTGCGGATTTCCATACGAAGAAGGTGTTACAAGAGCTTGTACTTCAAGAAGGATAGGACGAGTACCTTCTATACTGGAAGTTACAACGGAGCCTGTAATTTCTTTTTCACGCTCGCTTAAAAATATTTCGCTCGGATTTTTAACTTCCTGCAATCCATCATCATGCATTTCAAAAATGCCGATTTCATTTGTACTTCCAAAACGATTTTTCTGGGCCCTTAGTATTCGGTATGAATAACTGCGCTCTCCTTCAAACTGTAAAACGGTATCAACAATATGTTCAAGAACTTTTGGTCCTGCGATTGAACCATCTTTTGTAACATGTCCTACAAGTATCATAGCACAATGTTTTTTCTTGGCAAGTTGCATCAACTCGGAAGTGCATTCACGGATTTGTGTAATTGTTCCGGGTGGGTTATCAAAATCCGGTTTATATGTTGTTTGTATTGAATCAACAATCACTACTTCCGGTGCATATTTTTCAATTGCATTCAATATAATATCAAGATCTGTTTCGGTGAGAACAGAAATTTTTTCAGAATATGATTTCAATCTTTTTGCGCGGAGATTGATTTGATTTGCAGATTCTTCACCTGTCACATACAAAACATCACCGTTAATTTTGGCCGCTGCCTGCATAACTAAGGTTGATTTACCAATTCCAGGATCGCCGCCAAGCAACACAACTGAACCCGGCATTAATCCGCCGCCAAGTACACGGTCAAACTCAACAATATTGGTTTTTATTCTTTCTTCACTTTGCTCTGTGATTGAGTTCAATTTAGAAATATTTAATTCACCGCTGTATTTTTTTTTGTTACCTTTTTTTTCTTCGATCAATTCTTCAGTAAATGTATTCCAACTATCACAAGTGGGACACTTACCCAGCCACCGTAACGATTCATGCCCGCAATTTGAACAAATATATTTTATTCTGCTCTTAGCCATTAAAATCCCGTGCGTTGAATGAATTTTTGTATTACATGGTCCTTACTGCTGAGCACTTCCTCGTACGTTCCGGTAAAATAAATTTTCCCTTCGTGCATCATAGCAATTACATCGGCCGTGTTCTTTACGCTAAACATATCGTGTGTTACAATAATTGAAGTTACATGAAGTTTTTCATTTAATGATTTAATCAGCTCATCAATGGAATCCGACATTATCGGATCAAGTCCTGTTGTAGGTTCATCATACAAAATATAATCAGGGTTTGTTACAAGAGCGCGGGCAAGACCAACTCGTTTTTTCATTCCCCCGGAAAGTTCTGAAGGTTTTAATTTTTGTGTTCCAGGTAAACCAACAAGCTCAAGTTTTTCTGCAACTATTGAATGAATCTTTTCTTTTGGATAGCTGAAATTATTTTCTACTAAAGCAAGAGCAACATTTTCCTCAACAGACATAGAATCAAAAAGGGCTCCTCCTTGAAACAAATATCCAAACCGTCGGCGGACTTCATAAAGTTCTTTTCGTTCAAGTTCATTAACAATTTTACCTTCAAACTTTATAAATCCTTCATCTGGGAATAATAAACCGACAATATGTTTTAGGAGAACACTTTTTCCGCAGCCGCTTCTACCAATTACAGCAAGAGATTCACCTTCTTTAATATTTAGATTTATCCCGCGTAAAACGTGATTGTTTCCAAAACTTTTGTGAAGATTATTAATTTCTATCATCGTGTACAGAAACTTGTTAATATCTTAAGTGAATATATAAAAGAAAAGAATTCAATTCGACTTGTGTTTTTACTCGAAAAATGTGCGCTGAAATAATAAAGCCCGATTAGTATTTGTAACCGGGCTTTATTCATCTATAATAATTTACAACTAAGGATTTAATCCTGTATGGCACTCTGCACACGACATTTCTTTCCAAGAATCTCCAGCTTCAGTACCCGGATGTTTGAATTGCAGAAATGAAATAACCGGAGAAAGTTCAAGCTTATCGGGTGGTCCTTGTGCATTTATACTATGGCACAGATTACAATCTTTTTTTATCAATCTATTTTGTGGAGTTGCGTGATTATCATTGTGGCACCGGAAGCATCCCATAAATTCCATATGTCCTATGTTGTTCGGGTAAACACTCCATTTAACTTTCATTTCGGGAAAAATATTTTTCTTATAGGCTTCTTGAATTCCGCTTACAGCTCTATCAACCAAATATTTTTTATTGGTGTATATCTCCGGATATTTTTCTTTATAAAATGAATAGAGCTTATTTTTAATAATAATCATTGCTGTATCAGTTGTTGAATAATCAGTACCTAAAATATCCATTGCTTTAGATTTGATAAAAGGAAGTTCTTTTGGAATGGATCCCGAAGTGATTGCGTTATTAATAAAGAACGCCGGTGGTTGATAATTATGTGACGGACGATTATGGCAATCCATACAATCCATCACACGTGTTGTCATAGTATCAAGTGATTTAGCATCTACACTTTCATTCTTGTCTTGATAGATAAATACCTCACCCGACTTTAGGTTAGTGTATCTAACCCAAGGAATTTTATCACGTTTATTATCTGAAGATTTGTATTCGATTTTAACATTGGGATTTATATGCCAGTGAATCCCTTCTTGTAAACCTAATGCACTTAATGGCGCACCAATCTTCATTGTTAATGTAACATCCCACTCGCTGTTATTTTCATCAGCCAGATAATGTTTTTGTGTAACAAGTTTTCGTGAGTAAAATTTTTGAGGCCAATGACATTGTTCGCAAGTCTCGCGTGCAGGACGCAAATTTGATATCGGTGTTTCTATCGGTCTCGGTACTGTTCCAAGCGTAACAGCATAAACCTGATACATACCCGAAAGTTTTGAACGTACATACCAGTTAGCACCGGAACCGACATGGCAATCAACACATGCTACCCTAGCGTGCGGAGAGTTTTGATATGCGGTATATTCGGGTTGCATAACACTATGACAAAGTTTGCCGCAAAACTCTACCGACTCCGTATAATGAAATGCTTCATAACTTCCGAATGCAGTAAGGAAAAGAAAAATTGTTGTTCCAATTGCAAAGATAAAGAATGCATGTCTGTGGTGAATATCATTTAGATTAACTTGTGGCCATTCAGTTGGTGGAAGAAGATGTTTTTTTCTATCACGCCGTACTTTCAAAAACATTCCAACCGGAATAAGTACCAGTCCAAATACCAGAAATCCCGGAAGGATTATATATACAACCAATCCTAAGTAAGTTCCGCCACCGGACGTGAAGGTTATTACAAATAAAAAGATTATCATAAAGAGACTTATCAATGCAATCGTGGCGCCAACAAGTGAAATCCAGTTCTGGGTTGAATGAGGTAATTTAAGTTTCATTACTTGCCTTATATATTAATGGTTCATTGATGTTATTAAAGCGATATCACTTCCGAAAATTAATTAGAGCGAGAAGAAATTCCAACTGATAATTATTGGAATAATTTCACTTCACACGGTAGGAAAATATTTTCTTTTGTTTATGAAGTTTTTTTCTCTTTATCCTTAATCTTAAAATAGAGAGCTATAACAAAAACCAAAAAAGCTAAAGTAGCTATAGCAAATCCATTTCTTCTAGTAGAATAGTCGTCAATTTCTTTCTGGGCCAACAGAGACGCTTTATTCGAAAATTCAATTCCTTCTTTTGTCTTAGCAACCACTTTAGTTGTATCGAATGTGTGGATCAACGTTCTTGATTGTATCAAAGCTTGCTTAGCATCTTGAAGCTGGAACCCAATTTCTACATCGTTCATTCCTTTTTGTCTTACTTCCAAATACTTTGCATTAGCAGCATTGTATCCATTTTTCAATTGAGTAAGTGATGAATATATTTTTTTAGAAACCGCAAACCCTTTATCACCTTCAGTATGGCAATCAATACACTTTGAATCTTTTCCCACACCGATCATTTCATCGTTTGGTTTTTGAACACCATGATTTCCATGACATTGCTCACATCCGTGAAAATCTTGTTCCTCAAATGCCTTGGCCATTCTTGTAGCGTTGAAATATTCCATATTGCTTACGTGACATGTTCCGCATACGTGTGAGATAGATTTGAGTCCGGGAGGAGTGGCACCATGATTACCATGACAATCATTACAAGCCGGTGCACTTATATCTTTATTTTTAAGCAATGCAATACCATGTACACTTTTTGAATATTCTTCCAACTGATTTACAGGAATATTATAATTTTTCATCAGCACAGAATTACCATGGCATTTATTACATGTATTCGGAACATTTAATGCATATACAGATGAACGCGGATCTTTTGCGGGAAGTATTGAATGTGCCGTATGACAGCTGGAACATTCAGCAACGTTTTCATCTCCGGCTAAAAGTTTTTTGCCGTGAACACTTGTGTAATATTGTTCAACTTGATCTGTCGCGATTCTCGGCTGAAATACTCTCATGATATTAATATTCGAATGACACTTTCCGCAAAATTTAGGAATGTCTTTTCTTTTTGGTACGCCAACAAAACCTTTAGAAGGACTCATTGCAACATCTTGATCATCACTATTGGGATCCCCGCCGTGACAGGAAGAACATGAAAGATTTGCGTGGCGGTGAATGTCATTTTCGGAAAAATCTTTTGGTAGATTATCAATTTCTTTATGGCATGTAAAACATTGATCTACTTTCTGATTTTGATCTGCCTTTTTATTTTCTTTTTCAGAGTAAGCAAAACCAAAAAGAAAAGAAACCGTTAAAGAGCATAACAAAAAATAATAAATCTCTTTCCCATAATATTGTCCCTATAAAATGTAACCTAAGACTGTCATTATCACGATAAACGCAACAATAATAATTCCGATTAAGGTTAATGGTTGAATTTTCCAATTAGGTCTATGCTTCATTTTTATGTAAGGAATTAACATCCAAATAAAACCGGCGACACCAAAGAATAATACACCGAGCAATTCACCTTCTAGAAATAAAATATGAGCGGGAAGAAGTTTTAACGATTGGAACATGAACATAAAATACCATTCGGGTCTAATACCGGATGGAGCTGAAGCAAACGCATCTGCTTTGTTTCCCAATTCCCATGGAGAATAGAGTGCAAGAAAAATTAAGATATTAAAAACGACAACCCATAGAAGAAGATCCTTTAACGCAAAATCCGGGAAGAATGAAATATATTTTTTTTTCTCTTCGGGTAAGTTCTTGAAATGTTCCGGTTCATGCATTCCCTGTCGTTGGATAAATAATAAATGCATGGTTAGAAAAATTGTAAATATGGCCGGAAGAATTGCGACATGTATACCAAAGAATCTCGAAAGCGTTGCCCCGGTTACCTCTTCTCCACCTCTTAAAAATGTTTTGAGTGGTTCCCCAATTACAGGAACTACTCCAACTATATCAGTTCCAACCTTTGTTGCAAAAAATGCTAATTCATTCCATGGCAACAAATATCCGCTAAATCCGAATGCGAGTGTAAAAACCAAAATAATAAATCCGGTAATCCATGTTAACTCTCTTGGTTTTTCATATGCCTTAGAAAAGAATACGCTGAACATATGAATGAACGCAAAAAGAACTAATAGATTAGCAGACCAACTATGAACATTTCTTATTAACCAACCAAATTTAACTTCTGTTACTATGAAGCGGACACTTTCATACGCGCTGTCTTCACCAGGTCTATAGTATAAAAGAAGAAGTATCCCGGTAAATAGCTGAACTAAAAATAGGAAGAGTGTTACACCTCCCATATAATACCAAACAGAGTGTCTATGTTCCGGAACTTTTTTATGTAAAAGTAAATTACGCACCGGAGTCAGATCATACCGTTCATCTATCCAATCAATTAATTTTGATCCGATTTTCTTCATCATTTTTTAACCCACTTTAGTAATAACAATTTCATCTTTAATTATTTTTACTTCGTATTCTTCCAGAGGTCTGGGCGGCGGACCGGAAATATTACGGCCGCTTAGATCATAAATACCGTTATGACAAGCGCACCAGATCTGCTTTGTATCATTCTTATATTGAACGATGCAATCTAAATGAGTACAACTGGCAGATAATGCTTTATATTGATTATCCTCGGTCTTAATAAGTATTACAGGTTTTCTTCCAAACTTAATTATCTTGGAACTATTGGGAGGAAATTCAGCACTCATTCCTGCTTTAACAGAATTTACTTTGGGCTCTGTAGTTTTGGGTGGAATTAAAAATGAGAAGACAGGATAAAAAACGGAAAGAATGCCTCCTATACCGCCAAATCCCAAAAGCATGTTTAAAAATTTTCTTCTATCCAATTTCATATCTAATTCTATTTTTTAATGATCAATTCGATTATTTAGCCGTTCAAATTTTTTATTAAGGATTTCTTGCCTCTTCCCATGGCGGGAGAACCTTTGTAAGAATATAAAGTAATATAAACGGAAGACAAAATACGATTACAGAAGCAAAAAATCCTTCCAACCCAAAAAAAGTTATTTTGTAAACAGTCAATCCTCTAAAACTTTTTGAAAACAATTGTCCTCCAATAACAATATTCCAGCGAGTTGAAAAAATTCCAACTTGCACAAGAATTGCAGAGATAAAATAAACCATTTTCTTTAAATCCGGCGGCGATTTCATAATTTTAATGAGTGCAATCATGGCAAGCGGAATAAGCATGCCCATGAAGAGTTGAATTACAACTAAACTGATGAATAATTTATTCGAGACAAGATATGCTAAGATTTTAATGGATTCTTCTGATTCATAAACACGATGCACAAAATCTAATGCTTCCAACGAAAAATCTATTATCATTACATAGAATAAGTAGCTTGCTAATTTATCCAAGCATAAAATATCCAATTGCTTTCCGCGAACGGGAGTTATAATCATATATAGAATTAAAACCATTGCAATACCAGATACAATTGCCGAGAATAAGAAAACGATCGGCATGAGCACGCTTGACCACCATGGATTTGCTTTGATCGAACCAAAGATAAATCCTACATAACCGTGTAATAAAAATGCTGAAGGAATACCTATAATTGTAATAATCTTTACCCATTTTTTATCAAAGTGAATTGCCTTTTCTGAAATATCTTTTGAAAAGAGAGAAATAATTTTGTGAATCCATTTTTTAATTCCTGTTTCTTTCTGCGCCCAAAGAATTATATCTCTTCTATACTCAAACCAAATTTCCAAACACAATACCGCCATTAAATACCAAGCATAAACAAATCCAAACATTGCCATTGCTGATGTGCTGTTCGGAGTAATCAAAATTTCGTAAGCTCTTTCAGGATGACCTAAATGAGCAAGTAAAGGAAGAGGTGCAACAATTAAAAATGCCATAGCAGTAAGCATTGCTAAACGGTATGTCGGTTGAAGTTCTTTTACGTTGAATACTTTCACCAGAGATGCCAGGATAAAAGCGCCGGCAACTAATCCTGTTAAATAAGGATATAATACTATAAGAATTCCCCAATGGAGTTCAATTTCGTTTGGAAAAATGTAGCCCCATACTTCTTTTAGTATTGGCGTCAAATGTTGAATGAGCTCTTCCAATTCTATTTTACCTCCATATCTAAATTAGCATAATAAACTTTTGGTTCTGTGTTAAGTGATGGTTTAAGAATTCCAATTTTGTTCATTCGTAAGAAACGTACTAACGGACTTGATTTTTTGTTCAGCTCGCCAAAAACCCTTGCTTGAGTGGGGCATACTTCAACGCACGCCGGCAATTTGTCTTGAACAATTCTATGATAACAAAAAGTACATTTCTCGGCAGTATGTGTCTCTGGATGTAAGAATCTTGCACCGTACGGACATGCTTGTATGCAATATCTGCAGCCGACACAGTAATCTGAATCCACAAGTACAACTCCATCCTCACCTTTAAATGTTGCACCCACAGGACAAACTTGAACGCATGGGGGATTATCACAATGATTACAAATTTTTGGCACGAAAAAACTTCTTAACATTTTTTTATTTGTTGTACGGATATTATCGAAACCATCTATAGAACCGTTTGGACTATCAACTTGAACATCACCATCTTCATAAATTCTGTAACGTTCAACCCATGTTCTGAAAAAGAATGGCTCTTTTGGAACATTATTTTCGTTTTTACATGCAACAGCACATCTTCCGCATCCGATACATTTGCTAATATCTATTCCCATTCCCCATTTATGATTGCTTGGTATGTAACCGTTTTCGAGCATCCATTTTTTCACGGTTTTTAATTTATCCGTTGAACCAAGAAATCCAAATGCGATTGGTGCAAGAGCAAGTATGGCAATTTTTTTTAGAAAACTTCTTCTCTCAACTTTTTTATCTGTTTCAATTATATTGTTTTTCATTATTGTGCCTCCGGTAAATGTGGATAGTGACATTGCCAGCAAACGTATCTTGGTTCGTGTGTCGCCATGTTAATTCTTGGAATAAATTTATCACCCTTAGCATCTTGGGAATGGCACTGTCCGCAAAATTCTCTGTTCGCCGGTTTGGTCGGTAAATATTCTCTCGGGTGTAATTTATGTTTATCCGATGCTTCATGACATTTAGTACAAGGAATATCCATATGACTCGAAACCGATTTTGCACTTGAAATTTCAGCATGGCATGCCGAACATTCTTTTGGTGTTTGTGGTGGAGTTGGATTATGTGGGTTATGGCATGTTACACAAATTCTTCTGGGATTGTGCGATGCAGATAGAATCTGTGGAAAGCCTGTGGGTCGAGAAGGATTATATTCATGACAAACAGGGCAAAAAATTCTATCTCGCGGTTTATCCGGTTTGAATTGATCTGGTTCATTAACGTGATTAAGCGAAGGTCCGTGGCAAACTTCGCAAGAAAGATTTTTATGAAAACCTGCATTTTTCGTTTTCCACATATCATCATGGCAATCGGCACAAGCTTCCTGTCCTGCATATTGCATTTTTTGATCAGCATTAATTTTAATAGCACTGGCACGGTAATGACCAACCAGACCAAAATCTTTGGGAGTGAGAAGCGAAGTGGCTACAATAAATACAACTATTACTACAATTAAAAGTACTGACAACCGTTTAACTTGTTCCGGAATCTTTTGTAAAAAATTTTTCATGAATACGCTCGCCTTTACTTTAAGTATTTTGATTTATTTCTATCAGTTTAATTATTTATTAGTTCGCTTCCTTTCTTACGCTTTGCATATAAAATTGAAATTGCCAACAGCACAATTCCTAAAAACATGAAAGAAATAATCCGGTAGCTTGGATCTAAATTTGTTGTTCCAACAAATAGAATGTACACCACAGTTAATAAAAATGTTAAAAGCGCCAGCCACCGATATTTTTTATTCTTAAGAATAATGCTCATTACATAGTAACCGATTGCAACTATCGTCCAAGAGAGACCAACATAATCTTTAGGAACTATATGATAGAGTGCATAAGGAAAGATGAAAAATGCTGAGCCGAGATATGACAATCTCATTGCATCAGTTGTTAAATCGAGTCTATGTTTTTGCCAGTTTAAAATACGGGCGCTTATTAATGCAACAACACCAAAGCCAAGTGCAATTGCGCCAATTTTTTCTTCTAAAACTAAATAGGAAAAGAATATCATCAGATACATTATAAAGTTTGCAACTATTATTATTTTCGAACGGAACCAAAGTGCGGTGGCCACAACAACTAAACTTTGCCAGCTTAACCAAACAAAGTATTCCGGCTTCGAAAAATTATTTACAATTGCAACACTCAATGCGGTGTAACCAAGAATAGCATAAAAGAAAGTTGAATACTTACTTTTTTGTTTTTCATAAAACATAATTGAAAGAATTAAGAAAACACTCGAAGCAATTAATTCGGATAAAGCTACCGTGCTGTTGAATTTAGAAAGTGCGATAATTAGTAACAGAAAAAAACAGAGAAATGAATTCAATAATGTGTTTAGTACTGAATTAATCTGCTCTTTTTCACCTCGATGACCGGATAAATTGCCGAAGGCATAAATCAAACAGTATAAAAGAAGAAAATAAATATTAATTAGTGGTGAACTTTGGAGAGCAATTTTATTACCTGCGACAGGGTTACCAATGAACCAAACAAAGTGAGTAATGTAAACCAAAAGAATTGCATAAGTGTAGAATGAACTCCAGTCCAAACTTCTTTTTAAGTAAACTGACCAGCCGCTAATCAAAACTAGTATAAAAAATATTAGCCAATAAGAATCACTAATCAAAGCTGTAATGGAGATTAGTATAATGCCAAAGGCCATTAGATATATAGATTTCCTTTTAAAAGAAAAAGAAATGTGAAGAACTGATACCGCCAACAGCATAATTAATTCAATCGTTGGATTTTCAATTGTGGGATTGTTTGAAAAAAAGTGTAGCCGTAAAGTTGAAAAGAAAAGAAGAAGTAACGCGCCACCAAAAACATATTGGGATATAAACTGAAGTGAACCTTTCCAATAATTTGATAACCAAAAAAGAATTCCAACTAGAATATATCCTGCCAGACTAGGAAAAAAAGAAGGAAGATTTTGATACGGAAATGTCATCAGAAAAATTATTCCGAGAGCAAGAATTACAATTCCAACTTTAGCAAACCAGAATTGTCCTATCTGTGTTTCTAATGAATCTGCTCGTTCTGAAATATTTTGAGGCATCAATGAAGGTAATTCAAAATTATCTTCTGAAGAAAGATTTTCTAGATTAAGTTTTTCCTCAATCCGGGAAATTCTTGCTTCCAAATTTTTCAAGTATGTAATTAATTGATTGTTTGCTTCTGACTCGGAGGAAGAATCCATTATGTTGCCTCCTGTATATTCTTAATCCTTTCTAAAATTTGTTGGTGGTGATATTGGAATCATTCTAAAGAAGCATTCTCAGTTAAATCAGATATAGACACACGAATTCCTATTTGAAAAAATAATTTTATCTGCTTCTGAAATCAACAGAAAACTAAAAAACATTTACTACAAAAAGATGTTTGGTCTGAAAAACATAAAGAAGAAGTTCTCATTAATAAAAAAGGGAATCTTATAGATTCCCTTTTCCTTGCAGTAAAAAAATAAAATATTTTATTTCTTGTCTACTTTCTTGTCAACTTTTTCGGACTTTTCATCGTCTTCTTTTTCTTCAATAATAATATGCTTCATACCTTTGTCGGAAGAATGGCTCCGCATCATCATCTTATTACCGCCACAGCAGCAGCAACCGCAATTATTACCATCCATTTGTTTGTAAAACATTACATTGCCTTTCGGCATATCTTCATTGCCATCAACTTTAATATTAAAATGTTTCATCCCATTTTCTTCTTTCAAAAACTTTTCAGCTGCCTCACCCTCATAAACTTTTGTTTCTTCTTTGCCGTCTTTCATTGTAGTAACTGTAATTTTTTTATTACCATCGTTTACTTCAACTTTCACTTTCTTATTATTTTCGCTATCCTTTTCATCAGCATCATTATCATCAGATCTAAACATTACAACATTGCCTCCGCCCATTTTCATCTTCTTTCCGTCTTTACTTTGAAACGTGAACTCTTTACGTGGGCCGTTTTTTAACATACTAACTAATTTTTCTGCATCTTTTCCTTCGAATACAACATCTTTACCATCGGCTTTAATCGTAAGCTTTTCAATCTTACCCTTCACATTATCTAACTTGGATTTTGCCTCGTCTTTTTCCTGAGCAAAGATTGCCATTGAGAAAAGTCCAAGTGTAAGAATGATCATTATTGCGAAGAACTTTGATTTGTCTGTTTGAAGCATTTTCATATTATTCTCCTAATTATTTGTGTAAATATACTTTTGTTACAACTCAAATATGAAAACGATCCTTAACTATTAGTTAAAAATTGTTAAAGAAAAGATTTCTTATATAGATTAAGTTAAATTTACAACTATGAAAGAGCAAAAATTAAAAATTATTATTGCTTTGATGACTGTTTCCGTAATTGGACTAATTGCTGTACAGTTTTATTGGATGGCAAACATTATCAAAGTGGAAGAAGATCGTTTTCGAAGAACTGTTTTTCGTTCTCTAAGAAAAGTTTCCGAAGAACTTGAAAAGAAAGAAGCTGCTACTACAGTTGTTAAAAAAGTCTCCAATGGAAAAGGAAATGTTTTATTCTTTCTCCAAGATCAATTCAAAAATAAACCCATACATTTAGATTCACTTAGAAAAATGAGTTATCTAAGAATAGACACAAACAACCATGGATTTAATTATGAGGTAAAATATTTTGCCGATAATGATACTATGGTTGATAGGTTAAAAGCTTTTTCTGGAAGTAGTAGATTTGCAAAATACTTTATTCCGCCATCTTCAATTAGCAACTCAGTAAAAGATACATCAATACAAAAACGTCACTTGCTCGTTCAAAATGTTGTAACAGAACTTATGGCAATTAATGCACGTAAAAAGATCGAGGAAAGGGTCAGTTCTGATCAGCTTGAAAAGGATTTGTCACTAGAGTTTAACAGCAATGGAATCTCGTCTGAATTTTATTTTGGCGTAAACAGAGCAAATAAAGATAGTTTAACATTATTAAAAACCGGTACCGATACTACAGAATTAAAGAAATCCATTTTTAAAGTGAACCTATTTCCTGACGAAATCTTTTTTAATCCTAATCAACTTATTGTTTATTTCCCCCACCAAAAGAGATATATACTTGCAAGTGTCGGCGGAATGCTTGTTCTTTCGGTTGGTTTAATCTTAGTTATAGTTGGTGTTTTTTACAAAACTGTTGAAATGTTTTTAGGCCAGAAAAAAATAACCGCAGTAAAAAATGATCTTATAAATAATATTACTCACGAATTTAAAACTCCGATTTCAACAATTTCCATCGCTTGCGAAGCACTAAACGAACCCGGTTTGTTAATTGAAAAGAATTCCGTTACCAGGTATTCTAAAATTATTAAAGAAGAAAACGACAGATTGAAGATGATGGTTGATGCTCTTCTTAATACTGCAGCTCTTGAAAAAAGCCAGTTTAATCTATCTAAAGAGAAAATTGATCTCCATGAACTTATTCTTTCTGCCGCATCAAAATTTGAAAATATTATTAGCCAACACGGTGGAAAGATTATTTTCGAATTAAAAGCATCTAAGGCTGTTGTAACAGGCGATAAATTTCATTTGACAAATATTATGAATAATCTTATTGATAATGCGATAAAGTACAACGAAAGACCGCCTGAGATAATATTATCCACCAGAGATGAATACAAAACAATAATAATTACTGTAAAAGATAACGGTATTGGTATTTCAAAAGAACATCAAACAAAAATATTCGAAACTTTCTACCGGGTTTCCAGCGGGAATATCCAAAACGTACGTGGAAACGGAATTGGTTTGAGCTATGCTAAAAAAATTGTTGAAACATTAGGTGGTGATATTTCCGTGACAAGTGAGGTCGGCATTGGCAGTGAATTTAGAATTATCCTTCCAAATAATGGTGTTGAGTGAAACCACTTACTAAAATCCTTTTAGTTGAAGACGATATAAACCTAGGAACTATTTTAAAAGAATTTTTATCCGTTAAGGGATTTGAAATCGTGCAAGCAATTAATGGTGAGGAAGGATTTGAGCAATTCAGGAAAAAGAAATTCGATATTTGTTTAATAGATGTTATGATGCCCAAAATGGATGGTTTTACACTTGCAAAAAAAATTCGAATGGTAGATAAACAAACACCGTTTCTTTTTCTAACTGCAAAAGCAATGATTGATGATAAGATCGAGGGTTTCAAAATCGGCGCGGATGATTATGTTACGAAACCATTCAGCATGGAAGAATTAATTTTACGTATCAATGCAATCTTAAAACGAAGTAAAATACCGCAAGACGAAATTGAAAAAACAGAATTTAAGATCGGTTCTTATATATTTAATTATGATAGACGTACATTAGTTAGTCAACAAATTGAACAAAAACTAACACCAAAAGAATGTGAGCTGCTTCGGTTGTTATGTCTATATGAAAATAAGGTTCTTGAAAGAACTGAAGCATTAACTAGAATATGGCACGATGATAATTATTTCAATGCAAGAAGTATGGATGTGTATATAACAAAACTTCGCAATTATCTTAAACAGGATAAATCAATTGAGCTGGTAAACGTTCATGGCACCGGCTACAAATTGATGACCAAATAAATTATTTCTTTCCCACCAATAATTTTTTCTTTTCATTCGTGAATGGTTTAGTTAGATATACATTTGCACAAATTCTTCCTAAGGTATAAGCGACAACCGCTGCAATTACTCCAATAAAAGATAAAAATCTAATAGTAATGATTAGAGTTAAAGTAATTCCCACAACTTCAATAATGGTTGCATAAGTAATTGGTTTTGTTCTATGTGAATAAACAAGCAGAGATCTTTGAAAGTTTATCCAAACTTCGTTCGCAGGAAATAATGTATATATTATCAATGGAACCAGTGAGAACTTGGATAATGTTAATGATAAACCGGCAACTTTTTGAAACCATATCATAGATAACGGAGTAAATGAAATTATTCCTAATCCTAGTGTAACCGCAATTGAAAGTCCAATTGCAAAATTTCTAAGTTTATGATAACCGTTTTGTTGACCCATAAGCGCTATTCCAACTTCCTGGAATGAAAGTCCAAAACTTTTAAAGAAAAAAACCAGAGAGTTAAGAACCGGCAAAACAGCAAGTGATTCTAACGCTCTGTTACTTTGTCCTATAAAAAAAGTTATAACTGGGTGAATACCAAGTGAGATTAGAGAAGTTAATACCAGAGGATAATAAAATTTTATTATTGCATTGTATGATAAATTATTTTGATCGCTAAAACTTTTTTTCTGATTAACATTTTTGATGAATTTATGTGCCATAAATCTGCTTGTTACCGCTTCCATTATTACTCCTGATGATAATGCGGACGCACCTATTACCACTCCATCAAGATGGAAGAAATAATTTTGAATTATAGCAACAGAAAACATTGAAGACATACGTATAACTGTTCCGTAAGCAACTCTTCGGGTTGCATTATTGCTTATCATAATACCTTGATAAAATCTTCTATATCCAATTGATGCCGGCCAAGGAATTAGTAAGATCACAGCTTTGTGTGTAAGTTCGGCTACTTGCTGTGGGAGGTTCATAAAATCAATTGTTAACGCATAAAAAATCTGTGGGACAATTAATATTAAAATGCAAAGTGTTATCAAAAAATTTACCGAGTAGACAAAATTACGCAGCTTATAAAATGTATAATTATTTTTTACCAAAGCTACCGAAGCACTCATCATCATTATCACCGGTGATTCAACAATTAGTGCTAATGCGAATGCAACTCCGTATGCTGCAAGATTGTATTCAGGATTGGGCAACCGGGCGATCAACGCTGTCAAAAAAGGACCTTCGATGGACATCATTAACCACGTGGCCGAAAGAGGTGTCCAGAACTTGAATATTTTTTTATAAGAAAGAGATTCCATTATTTGTTAACTGATCTTACTCTATCAAAAAATGATTTCAATTTTTCATCATCAAGTTTTGAGTTTGTTCTAACCCCCGAACAAACATCAACTCCATAAGGTTTTACCTGTAAAATAGCTTCATCAACATTTTGCGGATTTAATCCGCCTGCTAAATGAACCGGAATTTTTACCGACTCAACTATTTTCCTGCTGATATTCCAATCGTGTACTCTTCCTGTACCGCCAAGTTCTTTCTTAGCTAATCTTTGATTCCCTGAATCAAGTAAAATGGCATCAACAAATTCAGAAACTTTAACAGCTTCATTAATAGATTCCTTTTCAGCGACATGAACCACTTGGACAATTTTGATTCCTGGTAAAGCTTTTTTTAATTGAAGATATGAACCATTAATTATTTTATCACAAAGTTGAATTGTATTTGTTCCGCAGCGATGGTGTTGTTCAATAATTTCACCTACTATTTGTTTGCTTGTAAGTAGAAATGTTGAAATCGATGCGGGAATTTGTTTAGCAATTTCTTTTATTGTCTTCTCAGAAATTACGCCCGGTCCGCTTGGCATTTTCGAAACTAACCCGATGGCAGACGCTCCATACTTGATCGCCAAGTTAGCTTCTTCAATACTAGCAATGCAGCAAATTTTCACATGAGTCATAATTTTTCCCATTCTTTATTAAGTATGGAGTACATTTTCATCGAGCGGAATCTTTCTTTAATAAATACTTTTTCCCGGAGTGTGCCTTCATATTTCATTCCACACTTTTCCATCACTTTCCACGAACCAATATTTTCTTCTTCACAATGTGCTTCAATTCTATGCAGGTGTAACTCCTTAAATCCGAATTTAATTACTGCCTTCATAGCTTCCGAAACATATCCTTTATTCCAATATGTTTTTGAGATTACATAGCCAACTTCACCACATTTATGAATTGCTTTCCAATTACGTAGATCAATAGCCCCGATTAATTTTTTTTCACTCTTGATTTCAATTCCTAAAATGATCGATATGTTATTATCGAATTGCCCCTCGGCAAATTTTATAAAGTCGAATGAATCCTGTTTAGTCTTATGTGTATCCCACAAAACAAATGTTGTCACTTCAGGAACTGAAGCGTATTCGAAAATATCATTCACATCAATAGCGGTAATTTTTCGTAGTATTAACCGTTCCGTTTCAATTTTAGGAATTTCCAGTAATTCTTTGGTTTGTAACATAAAATGGCTCGAATATTTGTAAGAAAATTAGTTAGATTTATTGGAGAAAATCTTAACATAAATTTACCAATTAAACCGATTAATTTTGAGAGGCAATTATGATTTCAAATGAACTTTTAGGTATTCTCTGCTGTCCGGAGACAAAAGCAGATTTAGTATTAGATGATAATTATTTGGTATCAACGGATAAAGTTACACGAAGAAGGTACCGGATTGAAAATGATATACCTATTATGCTTATTGACGAATCCGAACAACTTGATATTGAAGTTTGGAAAAAAATAATGAAGAAACACGGTAAACCAACTGAATGATAATTAAGAACGATCCCGAACAATTTCAAAACTATTTATCCGACGCTTCAAATTATAAAGGTAATGCAGATTCAATTTATTTCCCTGAAAGTGAGGATGAGATAGTTGACCTTCTTAAAAAATTTAACAAAGAAAATATTAGAGTTACAGTTTCAGGCAATGGTACTGGATTAACCGGCGGTCGTGTGCCAGAAGGTGGAATAATTATTTCTCTTGAAAAGCTTAATCGTATTCTTGAATTGGACATAGAAAAAAAATTTGTAATCGCTCAACCTGCTGTTGTGTTAAAAGATCTTCAAGATTTTGTTGAAGAACAAAATTTATTTTATCCGCCAGATCCAACGGAACGAAATTGTTTTATCGGTGCTACTGTCGCAACAAATGCATCAGGAGCTAAAACATTTAAATACGGTGCTACCAGAAACTATGTGTTCGGGTTAAGAATTATTTTGTCGGATGGAGAAAAAATAGAAATCGAGCGCGGACAATATTTTGCGAATGAGAATGAAGCGAATATTAGGACTGAGTCAGGTAAAGTTATTCCGTTGGAAATTCCAAATTATAAAATGCCCAAAACAAAAAACGCAGCCGGATACTATTGTAAGGAAAATATGGATCTGGTCGATCTTTTTATTGGATCAGAGGGAACACTTGGAATAATTTCAGAAATAAAATTAAAGTTGATTGATCTGCCTAAAAAGGTTTTATCGTGTGTGGCTTTTTTCCCGCAGGAAGAAAATGCTTTGTCTTTTATTGATGAAGCGAGAGAGCTTAAACAAAACAATTCTTCATTTTCAAAAGCACGCGCATTGGATTTTTTCGACGCAAATGCGCTTAAACTCTTACGAAATGATTACCCCAATATTCCAATTCTCTCACAAGCTGCTGTTTGGTTTGAAGAAGACAGTGATACTGATAATGCTGATATCATTGAAAATTGGATCTCACTATTAAATAAATTTAACTGTAATGAAGATTCTGTCTGGTTTGCATTCGATAAAATTGAACGGGAAAAATTTCATGAATTTCGTCACGCAATTTCTTTGATGGTAAATGAGTTTATCTTCCAACACAATTTTAAAAAGGTAGGAACAGATGTATCCGTTCCGGTAACTCATTTCAGATCATTTTATTATTGGATGAAGGAAACTGTAGATAAAGAAAATATTGATTACGTTGTATATGGACACTTTGGTGATTGCAATCCCCATCTTAATATGCTGCCAAAGAATGAACAGGAATATCTTAAATCAAAACAGATTTACGTAAATATTTGCAAAGAAGCAGTCAGACTGAATGGAACAATTTCTGCCGAACACGGTATAGGCAAAATGAAAAGGGATTATTTAATAACGATGTATGGAGAAGATAATATTCTACAGATGGCAAAACTAAAATTGTTTTTTGATCCGAATAAAATTCTTAATGTTGGAAATATTTTTGACGAAAAATATTTAAGCTCCGCCTATGACAGTTAGATCAGTTTTCATGTTAGTTATTTTACTTACTACTGCATTAAACGCACAGGACACAAATGCTGATACACGTCTGCGTCTTGCACAGGCTTATGAACAGGCCGGGCAATTTGATAAAGCAGAAGCAATTTATCGTGAATTAATAAAAACCCAACCGCTTAATAATATCATCATAGAATTACTAAACAAAAACCTTATTTCACAAAAAAAATATAATGAATCTCTCGAACTGCTTAATCAAAGAATTAATCAAGCTCCAAATGATTATAATCTCTACGGCCTGATGGGTTCAACATATTTTATTATGGATCAGTCGGAAAAAGCGTTTGAGTCGTGGGAAAAAGGGATAGCCATAAATCCCTCTTCTTATATAGGTTATAGAGTAATTGCAAATTATGCAATTGAAAATAGAGCTTATGAGAAAGCAATTGATATTCTGAAACGCGGCAAAAAGATTTCGGGCGATCCGATCATGTTTTCAATGGATCTTGCTAATATTTATGCAGCAAACATGAAATTTTCGGACGCTGCAAATGAGTTTTGTAGTCTGATTGAAGTTCATCCTGAACAGGTCCAATCTGCAAAAGCGAGAATAATTAGCTATTTAAACAGACCCGGTGCTTCAGAACAAACTATTAATGCAATAAGAGAATTTTCTGAATCTAAATCACAAATCGAACTTTCCGATTTATTAACGTTTGTTTACCAATCAAGCGGTGATTACAAAGATGCTTTTGAAAACGTAATTGAAATAGAGAAAAAATTTAAAGTTAACGGCACTTATGCTTTTCTATTTGCTCAGGAAGCTTACCGTAATAAACAATTTAACTGGGCTTCTGAAGCATATAATTTTATTGCAAAAAATTATTTAACCTCTCCATATTACCAGATGTCAAAAATCGGTTATGCAAAAACTTTGGAAGCTGCGTTGGATCAAAAATTTTTAGAAAGTAATGATTCTTGGAAACCATTCATTAAGTACGAACCACTTTTTACTGAGGAGTATAAAAAAATAATTAATGCATACGAAGAATTTATAACAACAACACGGGGAAATGCTGTTAATGTTGAAGCATTATTTAGAATTGCTGAAATTTATAAAACAAGGATTTTTGATTATCATAAAGCCGATTCACTCTACAAAAAACTTTCACAAATATCTCCAAACACTAACTATGATGTTCAATCGAATATTGCACTGGGAGAAATTGCAATACAAAGAGACAGTTTAGATGTAGCGAAGAATTATTTTCAAAAAACATTATTGTCCCAACGTATTGAGCCGAATGATTTATCAAAAACAAATTTTTATCTAGCAAGAATAGAATTTTGGAAGGGCAATTTTTCTAAATCAGTTAACCTATTTAGAGAAGTATCAAAAAATCTTTCTACTGATTTTGCAAATGATGCAATAGAACTTTCATCAATTATAAGTACAACTAAAAAAGATTCATTGAATCTTAGTCTGTACGCCAGAGCTGACTTCCTTGCGATACAAAATAAGTACAAACAAGCCGCGATTGAATTTAAAACTCTAAGTGATCGTCCCAACTTATTTGTTCTAAATGATTTCGCTAAAATTTATTTTTCTGAAATGTTGCTGACAGAAAATGATCTACGAGCTGCTATCAATAATCTAGAAGACATAACAAAAACAGAAAATAATTCGATTTTTGCCGAAAAAGCCACTTTTTTGCTCGCTCAGTGTTACCAATATGGGACAAAAAATCTTCAAAAAGCCGCACAAATCTACCAGAAATTACTTGAAACTTTCCCAAACTCACTCTATTTTGACCGTGCGCGTGAAGCGCTAAATAGTATTCCAACAAAAAACGGTTAAAAATGAGCGATCCTCGAGAACCTCGTACAGTAAAATGTTCCTTTTGCGGAAGGGATGGCAGCGAAGTCACATCAATGGTTGCTGGTCCTGACGTCTATATTTGTGACATCTGTATTAAGACCAGTGTAGATATTTTAAAAAATAATATTACTGCAGCACCCAAAAAAGAGACGTATCATTCATCACTAACTCCAGATCTAATCAAGAAAAGTTTGGATGAATATGTTATAGATCAAGATTTGGCAAAGAAAATTCTCGCAGTGGCAGTTTACAATCATTACAAAAGAAGTAATGCAACAAATTCCCTTTTTGAAATGGATGAAGTTGAAATCGAAAAAAGCAATATCCTTCTGATAGGACAAACAGGCGTTGGCAAAACATTATTAGCCCAAACACTCGCAAGAATTCTTGATGTTCCGTTTGCAATCGCTGATGCAACAACTCTTACTGAAGCCGGTTATGTAGGAGATGACGTTGAGACAGTTTTAGTTCGTCTGCTTCAAGCCGCCGATTATAATTTAGAGAAAGCTCAAAAAGGAATTGTTTACATAGATGAGATTGATAAAATTGCTCGAAAGAGTGAGAGCACCTCAATTACGAGAGATGTTTCAGGTGAAGGCGTACAACAAGCACTTTTAAAAATTTTAGAAGGAACCGTTGCCGGTGTACCACCGCGCGGTGGAAGAAAACATCCGGAACAAAGTTTAATAAATGTAAATACGAAAAATATTTTGTTTGTCTGCGGTGGCGCTTTTGACGGCATCGAATCTATAGTTGCTTCACGCATAAATAAGAATACGATTGGTTTCGATACCAGCATTTCTAATCCGGCAGAAACGGATAGAGATAATTTAATTCAGAAAGTTCAGCCGGAAGATTTGGTTAAGTACGGATTGATTCCTGAATTGGTTGGAAGATTACCAATAATTGCCCCGCTAGCTTCGTTGAATTCAAAAGCAATGAAAAATATTCTAACTGAACCAAAGAATGCTATAATTAAGCAGTATCAAAAATTGTTTATGATGGAAGGTGTTGAATTAACTTTTGATCAAAATGCTTTGGAAGAAATTGTAAAAAAAGCAATTGAAAGAAAAACAGGCGCACGTGCACTTCGTTCTATTGTTGAAGGAATTTTGCTAGATATTATGTATGAACTTCCAACAAAAGAAAATGTTGATAAGTGTATGGTTACCCGCGATACCGTTACTAAAGGAGAAAAACCGGTTTATATAGAAAGCGACCGAAAGACCGCATAAGAACTTGATATAATTTACCCGGCTTGATTTATTTATCAATTGAATATGGATTAAGCCGGTTTTATTTTAAGCCCGCCAATTAAATTTATTAAATGAAAAAAATTCTTTTCATAATTCTATTTGTTTCATCCTCAGCTTTTGCTCAAGCGAAGCTCCTTATTTATATGGATCTCCAGCAAACAGATCATCTTAAAGCATATGGTATCACTTTCAATGCTCTTAAAGACGGAATAACTTCTGATTGGCTTCTTAACTACCGCGGCGGTTCTTTTCTGTTCGATTATTCTGAACAACTTGCTATGCGATGCCGATTAAAAGGTGTTTCCTTCATGCCTCTTTCAAATCAAGACGCTGTACAGATTTATTCACTCGTTCAAAGCGAAGATCAAAATATGGAAGTGATGCGTTTAGAAAAAGCACCAAAGATAGCAGTTTACATTCCTCCCGGTTTTCAACCATGGGATGACGCAGTTACATTGGCTCTCAATTATGCAGAAGTTTCCTACGATAAAATTTGGGTAGAAGAAATACTCCGCGGTGATCTTGAAAAATATGATTGGCTTCATTCTCATCACGAAGATTTTACTGGTCAGTATGGAAAATTTTATGCGTCATTCAACGGTGCGCAATGGTATATTGAACAACAAATCCTCTACGAAAATGAAGCTAAGAAATTAGGATTCAAGAAAGTATCGGATATGGAAAAAGCAGTTGTTCAGACAATCAAAAATTATGTGGCACAAGGCGGATTTATGTTTGCTATGTGTTCTGCGACTGATTCATATGACATTGCACTTTCGGCTATAAGTGTTGATATAGTTGACCGGATGTACGACGGCGATCCCCCCGATCAAGACGCACAAAACAAATTAGATTTCTCCAACACTTTTGCATTTGAGAATTTTAAATTGGAGATGAATCCACTTATTTATGAATACAGCGATATTGATATTCAACCATTGGAAGTTGGCGATCAAAGAAATGATTATTTCACATTATTCGATTTCTCGGCAAAATATGATCCAGTACCTACAATGTTGACGCAAGATCATGTGAATGTAATACATGGTTTTATGGGTCAGACAACAATGTTCCGAAAAAAGTTTATTAAGAATTCTGTTTACATTTTAGGTGAGCGTGCTGGAACAGATCAAGTAAAATATATTCACGGCAATTATGGGAGGGGTACATTCACATTTTATGGCGGTCACGATCCTGAAGATTATCAGCATGCGGTTGGTGATTCGCCAACAGATTTGAGTTTATTTAAAAATTCTCCCGGCTACAGATTAATCCTAAATAATATTCTTTTTCCCGCCGCTAAGAAAAAAGAACAGAAGACCTAGAAACCTAATTCAATAACTATCATCTAATAAATATCATGAAATATCTAAAATTCAAAAATCCTAGTGAACAAGTTCCAGTTGGTAAGCTAGTCTGTGTAGGTAGAAATTATGCGGCACATGCTAAAGAGCTAGGTAATGATGTTCCAGAATTTCCAATTATCTTTTTGAAAACCGCATCTAATATAATTTACTCGGGTGAATCGGTTGTTCACCCGACTTACTCTCAAGATTTACAGCATGAGGTTGAACTTGTTTTATATATCGGTGAACTAGTTAAGAATGCTAATAACGAACAGGCCGAGAACGCAATTCAGGGTTATACAGTTGGACTGGATATGACTTTGCGTGATCTTCAATTCGAGTTTAAGAAAAAAGGCGAGCCGTGGACACTTGCAAAATGTTTTGACACAGCAGCAGTTCTTTCAGAGGTTGTGCTTAAGAAAGATTATCAGTTACGCGGCAATGAAAACATTTCCCTTTCTGTAAACGGAATAAAAAAACAAAATTCATCAATTAAGAATATGATCTTTTCTCCGGGGGAGATAGTAAAATATATTTCAGCACGAATGACATTAGAAAAGGGAGATCTAATTTTTACTGGAACTCCTGAAGGTGTTAGTCGTGTAATAGCGGGAGACAAGATTGAAGCTGAAATAGAAAATATTGGAAAGATTTCAACACACGTAATAAAATAAATTTATAAATCGTAAATTGTAAATTGAGGTAACAATGCCAATTTTTGAATACAAGTGCAATGATTGCAATAAAAAGTTTGAAGTGCTTCACAAATCATCTACTAATCTTGAAGAAGTGATTTGTCCTGATTGCCAATCGAAGAATTATAAAAAACTTCTTTCATCGTTCAGCGCTTCAACCGGTTTATCAAATTTTGATAGCAGCCCATCTTGCTCAGATGGAACCTGTGGCGTGCCTTCTTACGGCGGAGGTTGTGCTAACGGAATGTGCGGACTAAACTAAATTCGGTCTAGTAAATATTTTTAGACGGAACTTATTTTACTAATATCATTTTTTTTGTATCTGAATACTCCCCGGCTTGGATTTTATAAAAATAAATCCCACTGGTTAATTTACTTCCATCAACGTTGATTTCGTGATAACCTGCTTCAAGTTCTTGATTGACCAAGGTAGATACTTCTTTCCCTTGAATATCATAAACAACAAGTCGAGTAATTGTCTTTTCGGGTAACCTGAAACTTATTTTTGTTGTTGGATTAAACGGATTAGGATAATTCTGAGAAATCGAATATTCAGCATTAAGCTCATTTCGATTTGGTTTTTCCGAAACTGATGTGACTCCTTCGCCTTTGAGGCAACGTAAACTAAAAGCAGCCCCCTTACCGTTAGCGAACAAATCAATATAATTATTGATGTAATCTAAATTGATAATGTAAGTGTATGTAGCATCATATTCGGTTGAGCTCCAAAAGTAAGCATGGACTTCAATATGACTGAAATGACCGCCGTAACCGCGAGTGCCGGAAAGCAACGCAGAAAAACCACTTGTATTTGTTCCCTGTACATGACCTAACACCGGAGTTGTATCTTTTAGTGCATTCCCATCATAACCAACTGCTGCTTGTAAATCTCTAAACTCATCAATCGTTGGCAGCCGCCAGCCGCTGGGACAAATCCCCTGCACTTTGGCTCCACTGGGTGAATACTTCATCGCTTCATTCCAATTATACAAACCACCATACTTTTCACAGTTTAAAGGATCATCATCATAACAATACTTTTCAATTATATTATTATTTGTCTGATCTTGTACACCACTTATCATTGTGCCAACATCTATATTCTCTTTTAACCAGCATTGTGTACCAATCTGTACAGTGTGATATGTCTTATTCGCATATGTAACTGTCGTAGTTCCAGAACATGAATTTTGTGAGTGGTTAATTGTGGTAAAGGCTAAAAATATTACAGTAATAAATTTACTATTCATATGATTTCTAATTTATTTATTGTCTAAAGGTGTGTACTAAGGATTCACAATTCAAAATTACAAAAAATATTATTACAAACTATTTTTCAACTCATCAAATGTCATCGGCTTGCTTATAATTTTTTTATCCTTATCAACTAGAAACATTGTAGGAGTTGCGTAGATGAAATAATCTGTTGCGGCTTTTCCTTCCCATCCTTTTAGATCCGATACATTTATTAAAGATGGGCAATTTGTATAAATAAAATTTTGCAAGTCATCGTTTTTTGAGTCCAGAGAAACGGCAAGTACTTCAATTTTATTTTCTTTCAGAGCTTTGTAATACTCATTCAGTTTTGGTAAAAGCTCTTTACAATGCGGACACCAGCTTGCATAAAACACAATTAATGTTTTCTCAGCTGAAATATTTTTAAGTTCGATTTGCTTGCCTGATAAATCAGAGATAATAATGTTTGGGACAACATTTCCAATTTTTAAAAACTTGGCTTGTTCTATTCTTCTTTTTATTAATCCTTCAGTCTTTACATCAAGGCAGAGATCATCTTTTATTACATAGTTCTCAACTATGTAATCCAAAACTTTATCAAAACCGAATTTCTTAAATCCATCAATCAGATATTCAACAATATGCTGATAAACAAGCTGGTTTACTTTTACTTTGCTAAGAATTGAATCAACTGCAACCATAAATTCTTTTTCTAAAAGTTCAAGCGGTAATTGCGGATTGCGGTAATAAGTTAGGTATTCAATAGTTTTGTTTGAAAAAAGATCAGAATTAATTAACAAGGAATTATTAAAATCAACATTGTCCAATGCGTGAGACTTTAGATATGCGAGTTGCTTATCAATCGGGATTAAAGAATCAACAACCGGAAGCTGAGCAGAACGAATATACCTTGCAATAAATGATTGCGGTTTTTTCTGAGCGGTTACATTTACAAATTCAATGTATTCGTTTTGTAGTTGAGTTAATCTGTTCAGAGTAGTTTTGTAGTAACCATCTTCTTTGGGGTATCGTGTTAAAATAAGCTCAAGCAATTCTGTTTTGGTTTTGTATTCTTTATTGAGTTTACTGAAAGTATAATACAGTTTGTTGTTTTCCGAACTTGCTACTCGAAGACTATCTAAAACATTATTTGCATTCGTAGAAATAGAAATGTTTTCGTCATCATTTACAAAATCGATCCATTTGTTTTTATTGAGAGATAGACGGTAAAAGCCGGCGTGATATTTTGGATTGTTAAGATTGAACTGAAATTTTTCTTTTCCGATTGCGTTTACAGAATCAATAAGTGTAACCTTCTCACCGCTTAACGATGATATGTATGCTTTCTCGTTATCTAAGTATTTTATTTTAATTTCAACCGTCTGAGCAAATACAAAGCCGAGAGAGAAAAAAAAGAAAAATGAAAAAATAAATTTATTCATAGAATATTTATCTAATCTTTAATGCACCTAACACTAAAACCGGTATTTTTTCCTCCTTCCTCTAAAGTGATAGTGTTATTGTTAGCAGTTAGAACCATAGTAAATGCAAATAAAGGCTGATCAGCACGCGAACTCCAAAAAGTAGTTGTACTCCCTAGATCCTGGAATTCACTTGTAGTCCAACGCATACCAACAAGTAATGCAGAAAAACCGCTGGCATTTGTACCGGTTCCGTTTGAAGTTGGCTGTATAGCTGCCTTTAATAAGTTACTGTTACCATTTACAGTGGCACTTAATGTTTGGAAATCAGTTTGTGTGGGTATATGCCATCCAGTTGGACAGATACCTTTATTGTTCGCTGTTGAATATTGCATTGCTTCATCCCACAGGTACAATCCGCCATAAGCAGCACAATTATTCTGGTCGTTATTGACACAGTATTTTTCTATTGTTCCATTATCACTTTGGTTTTGGCTTCCTTGTACCATAGTTCCCACATTAAGGTTTTCTGCTAACCAACATTGATTTCCTATTTGTACTGTGTTGTATGTTGTACCTTCATAATAAACTGTAGGTGTTCCCGGGCATGACGGTCCTCTTGTCGTAGTAAACAACCATTGAAGAGAATAAGGAGAAGTACCGTAAGTATTTGTTGCGCTTACACGCCAAGAATATTTTGTAGAATAATAGAGATCCGTTATTTGCTGGCTAGTATTATTTCCTACATTCTGATTATAAACAATTCTGTTTTCATTAAAATTATTTGCGTTGTCTGAAATTGATACTTGTAATGTATAGCTTGTTGCGTAATTGCTAGCATTCCAACTGAGCGTGGGAGAAAGCGAAATATTTGTAGAGTTATTTGCTGGAGACGATAATAAAGGTGCATTTGGTGGAAATGGTGGCGGTGGTGGTACTTCTTGCGTAGTAAATGACCAAGGTAATGACCAATTGGAAGTAACGTTATTATTGGTCGCACTTACTCGCCAGTAATATGTTGTAGAATAATTGAGCCCGGTTATCTGTTGATTAAAAACATAGCTAACATTTTGATTAAAAATAAGAGGATCAGAAAACGAACTGTTTGTAGATACTTGTAATGTATAACTTGTTACACCACTACCGGCTAACCAACTCAGTGTTGGGGGAATAGAAATATTAGTTGCGCCATTTACTGGAGTATTTAATTCTGGAACTCGTGGAGGTATTCCAATAATTAAATTGCCGAGATTCAAAGGGCTGCCTGTAAAATCTGACAGATTAGTAAATACTTTTCTTGATATCGAAGTGCCGGTAACTACAAGACTATCAATTTTTGCATGAAGTGTTGACTTGTTTAATCGGAAATTTGATGCGCCATTTGAAGGTGATAAATGCTGGCTTCCGTAAATTAACATCAGTTTTTTAAAAACTGAATATTTTTCATTTAATGTTATTCTAGCAAGATAAAAACCATTTGGTAATCCGTTAAGTTCTAAATCAATGTAACTTTCACCAGCACTAAAATATTTTTCAATCTCATCTCGAACGCTTTGACCAAGCAAGTTGTATACATTAACTCTAACACTACCGCTGTTCGGTAAAGTAATACCTATTCTTGTCTTGGGATTAAAAGGATTTGGAAAATTATCTGAAACAATATAACCGGTTGGAAGTTGTTCATCTTTAACATTAGAAATGTTATTAAAAGTAAAAGAGCCGTTCGGCATTGATGTAACCGGTGGATAATCTCTTGAAGAGATGTAAAGCTTAAGCTGCAAATTTCCTAAACCATTTCCGTTTTGATCAACTAATTTACCGGTTATAGTTCCAATGTCTTGTGCAGATAGAATGAGAGTTTGTAATAACAGCAAAGTAAGTATTAGAAAACACTCCTTCATTTTACCCTCAACTTTTTAACTCAATAAAAACTAATGAAGTAAGATCATTCAAACAATCAAAATCAAATATCACACAAAGTCTTTTTAATTGATATCCTTGAACGTCAAGCGGAGACCTTCAAGGTTTTAAGGGCGTACATTTCAAAGTTTTGAGTAATTCTTTAAATGGAGAGGTAATTATTTTTCATCAACAAAAGAATATCCGGCACTGCGAATACTTTTTATATAAACCGGGTTATTAGGATCGGGTTCAAAATATTTTCGCAGACGTGCAATAAAATTATCAACTGTTCTCGTTTCAATTTCCGGATTGAGATGCCAAACATTTTCCAAGAGCTCTTTTCTGGAAACGATTTGCCCTTTTCTTTCGATTAAATATTTTAATACCATTGCTTCGCGCTGAGTTAACGCAAATTTTTTTGATCCGCTTGTGCAATTCAAATTTGCAAAATCAATTTTCTTATTTCCAAATTGATATAATGCGGGTAATTCGGTAAATGATTGATACCACATCTTTCGCTTTAACATTCCTTTTACACGAAGTAATAGTTCCTGTAGATTAAAAGGTTTTGTTAAATAGTCATCAGCACCGGCTTCAAGTCCTCTTACTTTATCTTCAGCAGTAGTTCTTGCCGTTAACATAAGAATCGGCATTTGAGGAGATTTAGCACGTACCTTTTCCGCTATTTCATAACCATCAAAATACGGAAGCATAATATCAAGAATGATCAGATCATAAACCTTTGATTCAAAAAAATTCAATGCTTGCTTTCCATCCTTTGCACAGTCAACAATATAACCTTCATCGGTTAAATTATATTCAAGACCAACAGCAAGTGTTTCTTCGTCTTCAACCAATAAGATTTTTGAATTCTTAAACGAATTATTCTCCATTTGTTTTTTCCAAATACTTATGTTTTTTAGCTGTTTGTCTTAGTAATGAATTAATATAAAACTTTTTAGACGTTTGATATATTGGCAATTCAATTCTTATGCAAGTACCTTTATCTTTCCCTTCGCTAAAAGCCGAAACTTTTCCGCCATGTTGTTTTATTATTCCTTTCACCCAATATAAACCAAGACCGGTGCCTTTAACATTAGGAATATTTTTATTACTTATTCGTAAAAATTTATAAAATATTTTTTTCTGATCCTTTGCTGTTATACCAACACCTTTATCAATGAACTCTATCAATATGTGTTTTTGATGTTTGGATAACCTAACAAAGATTTCAACCACACTAGAAGAATATTTTTTTGCATTGTCGGTTAAATTATCAAATACTATCTGCATCGAGTCTTTATCAATCACGCAATTACACTGAACACTTCCTTCAATTTTTATATTTGTCTTGGGAATCCTGAATTGTTCAATTGAATTTTCAACTAATTGCCGCAATATGCTATCTGCATCATATACTTGGTAATTGTGCACAATTCTTTTTTGTTCAAGATGTGATAGCTCCAAAATTGAATTAATAAGTTTCTTAAGTCGGTTTGCATCACGGGTCATCAAGGCGTAAAATTCTTTTTGTTTTTCTTTCGGAACGTCTTTGGTATCTAAAGTTTCCAGATAAAGTTGAATAGACGCAAGCGGGGATTTTAATTCATGTGTTACATTTGCTATAAAATTATCATAAAGACGAGTAAGTTTCATCTGCACTGTTAGATTTCTAAAAAACAAAAAAATTGCAACGGCAACACAAACAATTAAGATAATGCCAAATACAAAAACTGCAACATTTGGGCTGTCCAAAATTATTTTCGGAGAAAGTTTATCGCCAACCTGCTTAAAAATTAGATAATTGGAGACATACCAATAAATCCACAATCCCAATAATCCCATCCAGGCAATTTGTGCAAATACAAATGCAAATATTAAAAATAAAAGAGAACGGCTTTTTTTCATTTAGTAATTCTGATTGTTAGATACTCTAAGATGAATTTCATTCTTACACAAATAACCTCTAATAAAACCAATTGTCAAATTTTTTCACTTCAATATTTTTTACACTTCTTTTACAAAAATACAATAAAATATTTACCATAATACAAGTACAAATAAATTTAACTCGTTCAATGATAGAAATCCGTATTACTTTATTCTTTCTTTAATCTTAGAGGGATTTGCGATGAAAATATTATTAGTATACCCGGAAACGCCGTCAACTTTCTGGAGTTTTAAGGATGCGCTGAAATTTGTTTCTAAAAGATCTGCCGAACCACCATTAGGTTTAATAACGGTAGCGGCAATGCTTCCTCAAGAATGGCAAAAAAAATTGATTGATTTGAATGTAACAACGCTTGACGACAACGATCTTCTTTGGGCAGATTTTGTTTTTTTAGGCGCAATGAATGTTCACACTCATTCAGTAAAAGAAATAATTAAACGATGCAATAGACTAAGTGTTAAAATTGTTGCCGGTGGACCGTTATTTACAACTCAATATCAAGATTTTTTAGGAATAGATTATTTTGTTTTAAATGAAGCTGAAATTACTCTTCCTCAATTCTTACGGGATCTGGAAAAAGGAACACCAAAACATTTATATACCACAGATGAATTCCCTGATATATCCCTGGCGCCAATGCCAATGTGGGAATTGTTAGATAGAAAAAAATACGCTTCTTTAAGTCTTCAGTACTCACGTGGTTGCCCGTATGATTGTGAATTTTGCAGCATCACTATGTTAAATGGCAGAATACCCCGCACAAAAA
Source organism: Melioribacter sp. (assembly GCA_023250955.1). GTDB lineage: Bacteria > Bacteroidota > Ignavibacteria > Ignavibacteriales > Melioribacteraceae > Fen-1258. The sequence continues at coordinate 242,498 of JAHEZQ010000006.1, forward strand.
CTAAAGAACAATTTTTAGGTGAGTTAAACAAATTGTATGGGTCGGGTTACAGAGGCGCAGTTTCTGTCGTTGATGACAATTTCATCGGCAATAAAAGAAAATTGAAGGAGGAAATTCTTCCCGCATTAATTGAATGGTTGAAAGAAAGAAAATATCCGTTTCATTTCCTTACCGAAGTATCCATTAATCTTGCTGATGACGAAGAGTTAATGAACCTAATGGTTAAAGCAGCATTTCACAGCATCTTTGTAGGTATTGAAACGCCAAACAATGATAGCTTAACAGAATGCGGTAAAGCTCAGAACCAACGGCGGGATTTAGTACTGTCTGTTAAAAAATTGCAGCAACACGGCATGGTTGTTTCAGCTGGATTTATAATTGGTTTCGACAATGATCCGCCAGATATATTTAATCAGCAAATTAATTTTATTCGTAAAAGCGGAATTGCAGCAGCAATGGTTGGATTATTAAATGCACCAAGCGGAACACATTTATTTAATCGTTTGAAAAAAGAAAACAGACTATTGGATGGATGGAGCGGAAATAACATGGATGGTGCAACTAATTTTATTCCTAAGATGAACTACAGTGATCTCATTGCCGGTTATTCAAAAATTATTCGCACTATTTATTCGCCTCAGGAATATTATAAACGTGTAAAGTTATTTCTCAAGGAATACACGGTCCCTTCATGGAAATCACAGATGTTAACTTTTACAGAGATTAAAGCTTTTGTAAAATTGCTTTGGTTGATTGGTGTTCTTGAAGAAGGAAGAAAATATTTTTGGCAAACACTTGTCTTTAGTTTTTTTAAATATCCTAAAAAATTTTCGCTTGCTATGACTTTGGTAGTATATGGATATCATTTCAGAAGAATTGCTGCTACAATTTAAAATCAAAAGGGCGACTCTTTGGTCGCCCTCGCTTTATAAATTACATCTTAAAATTTATTAATTATACGTAGGTAGAAAAGAAAATTCTTTTGCGTATTCCAACATTTGTTTTGTAAAATCTTCAGGGTATTCAATTTTAATATCAATAATCTGGCTGCCATTCATCACTGGAACTAACTTAGGATTTATAAATCCGGCATAAGGTGAAATATTTAGTTTCTTATATCGTTCAAGAACTTCTTTATGAATTTCCTGATCTACTTTCACTCCGTAATTTTCAACTAAGTTTTTTCCTGCTGTATAATCTCCTTCTGATTTAATCCTCTGTATTTCACGCAGTAATTGTCCAAACAATATTTTCAATTTATTATAATCATTAATTACAAAGTAAGTTTTACCGTCTTTAACTTTTTTCTCAATAACTTTTTCTGGTAAACCTTTTTCATAAACCCACTTTGCAATAAGCTGTCTGTTTCTCATGTGTGCTTCTTCAACATTTTCACCGGGTTGAATTCGCGCAAGCTGAATCAATAACCCATTTTTTATAAATGCATCATATTCTGATTTCCCTGCTTCCAGGCTTGGCATAACTCCAATATCAACAAGTTTTTGATCAAACACATAATAGAGTGCAACAAGATCTGCGCGTGCTTCTTCCAATGTTGATGCATAATTCTTAAGTGTTTCATTTGTCTCTCCTACTCCAGGATTAATCTGGCCTGAGGCATGGCCTATTACTTCATGCATATCTGTGTGAAGATCATCAGAAAGGGCGCCGTATTTTTTTGTGCGTTCAATTTCCTCGTTAGAAAAAGCAAATTCTTGCAATACTCCGCTTGTAGTAGCAAACATATTGTATGAGTGAACTATGTTTCCAAGATTAACGGATTTAGAACCATGTTCTTTACGGATCCAATTTGCATTTGGTAAGTTGATGCCGATTGGTGTTGACGGTGAGGCATCCCCAGTTTCAACAACAACAGTAATTACTTTTGCGCTGATGCCTTTAACATTTTTCTTTTTATGTTCAGGCATAATTGGTGAATTATCTTCAAACCACTGAGCATTATTGCTAATTGCTTTTATGCGTTTAGTTGCTTCATTATCTTTAATGGAAACAATTGATTCATAATTTGCGCGGTAACCGAGCGGATCGTTATATGTTTCTATAAATCCATTTACCAAATCAACCACAGAAGTTGTGTCTTTAACCCAAGCGATATTGTATTCGTCCCATTTTTTTAGATCCCCGGTTTCATAATATTCTATTAGAAGTTGGAAACATTTCTTCTGTGGTTCATTTTCTGCTACTTCAACTGCTTTTTGCAACCAATAAATAATTTTCTTTATAGGAGCCGCGTACATGCTGTTTTCTTTCCAATGCCGTTCGAATACTTGCCCTTTTTCTCTCAACAGCTTTGAATTTAATCCGTAAGAGACCGGTTCGGGATCGTTAGAGTTAATAATTTTTTTATAAAAAGCTTCAACTTCTTTTTGTGTTACTCCTTCATAAAAATTTACTGCAGAAGATTTAATCATGTCTGTGTTAGGATCTTGATTAACCTTCATTCCGTTAACTTTAGGATCGAAAAGAATTGGTGTGAGTTTTTTTATCAAATCATTTGGCGTTTCCATATTTTGGAGCGGTAGTTCAAATTCATCGGATCCGGCTACAAGTTCTGCAAAATATTCTTTTGAGAATTCAGGAATAATTTTTTTGTTGGCGTAGTGGTGATGTATCCCGTTGGAAAACCAAACTCTTTTTACATACGTCATATATTTTCGATAATCCGCTATTGATTTATCGCCATTGTAAGTTTTTACAATTGCTTCAAGTGTGCGCCGAATATATAGATTGTGTTTATAGTTTTGATCGTAGATCATATCACGCCCTGAAAGCGAAGCTTGATACAGATAATATGCCAACAGTTTTTGTCTTAAACTGAGTTCTTCAAAACCCGGAACTTGGTACCTCTGAATTCTAAGATCGGCAAATTGCTCGATTGCATACTTAAAATTGTCTTCTTTATTTTTTTGATCTTGGGAACAACTCATAATTGTAATTCCGATTATAATGAATAAAATTTTAGATAGTTGCCGCATAAGTTTCCTGCCATTTATTTATAATTGTTCGGAAGAAAAATATAACTTTTGAAGTCTCTAAACAACGAAGTATATATGCACACTAAGGAAATATTATGAACGTTCAAATAATAGGTGTAAAAAGCTGTAGCGATACCCGAAAGGCGGAACGGTATTTTAAGGAGAGAAGAATTCAGTTTCATTTTCGCGATTTAAATGAAAAAGGTCTTGCTAAAGGTGAACTTGAAAATATTATCAGAGCTATTCCGTTAGAAGAGTTGATTGATCTTGAAGGAAAGCAATTCAAAAAACGAAATCTTCAATACATGGTTTATAATATTGAAGAAGAATTATTAAACGACCCGCTTCTGTTTAAAACTCCTATTGTAAGAAATGGAAAAGAAGTTACTATCGGATATCAACCATCAATATGGACTTCATGGCAGTAAGATATTTTTTGCTTGAAGATCAACTACAAGCTGTTCGTAATTCTTAAATTGTACACCATCCCAACCACATTTTTTGGCGCCTTCAACATATTCTTGGATATCATCAATAAAAAAATGTTCTGCGGATTTCTTTTGCATAGAAGATTCCACCGCGCGGTAAATTTTTTCTTCTGGTTTTACAGCACCAATTTCGTGCGAAAGAAAAATTTGATCAAACCAATTAATAAAATCAAGATGACCATATCCGTAACGTTTATGAATACTGTTGGTATTTGAAAGCAGAACTACTTTGTAATTTTCTTTTAGTTTAGGTATTAACTCAACAACTTTTTGGTTCACAGTAAAAATGTCGGAGAATATTTTACAGAATTGTTCTTCGGTAACCGTGTGTTCAAGCCAATCTAACATTGTTCTTAAGTATTGCACCTCGCTTAATTTGCCGCCTTCAAATTCTCTATGAACGTGATAGTTTTCCATATATAACTTCGTAAAGTTATCTCCCAATCCTTTTTTAATTCCATTGAAATAACCAATCGGCTTTGAGTAATCAAACGGAAGCAAAACGTTTCCAAGATCGAAAACAATTACGGAATATTTTTTCATATGTATTTATGTAATAAAAAACCGCAACCGGATTGATTGCGGTTTATAATTAATCGTTAGAAATGTTTATTTACTCAATCCTAAATCTTCCGCTACAGAGTTTGGTACAACACTTTTTTTCTTAATTCTTAAAAGCTCACTAACCCGTTTGAATAAGACAGGAATTCTTAATCGGTATTCTTCAACTTTAGTATAAACAAGCGGAACAATTATCAATGTTAAGAGCAGCGAACTGATTAATCCGCCAATTAATGCCCACGCAAGACCGGATTTCCATTCCGCACCTGATGCTGTTGAAAGTGCGACCGGAGTCATAGCAAAGATCATTGTTAATGTTGTCATAAAAATCGGTCTAATTCTCATTCTTACACCATCAATCAAGGCATCAAAAACACTTTCACCTTGAGCGCGCATAAAATTAGTCCGGTCAACCAAAAGAATGGCATTCTTGGCAACAAGCCCCGTTAGCATTATGATTCCAAGAATTGTAAATATGTTTAACGCTTTTAATGTTAAACCAAGCGCCAATAAAGCACCTATCATTGCAAGCGGAATAGAAAATAAAATTACAAATGGGTAAACAAAAGAATCATACAATGCAACCATAACCATGTAAGTAAAAAGGATTGCTGCAAGCATAGCTAGACCTAAGTCTCCAAAAGATTCGCGTTGATTCTTTACATCTCCTGAAAATGAATAAGTTACGCCCGAAGGAAATTTATAATTCTTGAATTGTTTTTCCATGTCTTGCGAAATTGCACCTGTTGTTCTTCCGCCTTGAACCTGAGAATAAACTGTCACGGCCGCACTTCTTGCCTGACGCGCTAATTTTGTCGGGCCTGTTGATCGGTAGATATTTGTAAATTGTTTTAAATAAATTTGTTGTCCTTTTCGATTCATAAAACTGATATTACCTATGTTATCCGTTTTAGAACGGTCAAATTGATCGAGAGCAATTCGAATATCGTATTCAGTGTCGCCATCGCGAAGTTTGGAAGCATCATCGCCGGTAAGCGCAATCTGTAGAGCTTGCCCAACTTCAGCAACGGTTAGTCCGAAGCTTGTTAATTTTCTTCTGTCAATTTCGATTCTTGTTTCCGGATTTCCGTCCTCAGCAGAAAGACGAACATCTGCCGTTCCAGGAATTGTTTTTACAATTTTTTGGATATCATTAGCAGTTTTTACCACATCCGCATAGACAGGACCATTAATTATTAATATTATCGGCGTCTGATTAGCCACACCAAAAATACCAATCGGATTAATGCGCACCTTAACACCTGGAATAGTTTGCACCATTTGTTTAATCTCATTTCCGACTTCATCGGTAGATTTAATCCTTTGATTTTTCGGAACAAGAGTTATAGTTATTTCCGTTGTATTGCTCGATGAGAAGCCAACCAAACCTTCGGAAGAAACACCAACATTAGAATACATTCTTTCAACTTCGGGCATTTTACCGATCATCTTTTCAACTTTCTGCGAGGCTATATTTGTCTGTTCAATAGTTGTACCCGGAGCTAATTCTAATGTTACTGCAAATTCTCCGCGGTCGGTTTGAGTCATAAACTCAGCTCCAATAAACCCGAGAGGAATCAACGCAAATGTTGCTATAAAGGCTGCAATGGTTAACAGAGCAACTTTTATTCTATTTTTTAATGACCACTTTAATAGAACAACATAATTTTCTGTAAGCTGTTTAAATTTCTTTTCGAACCAGACTGCAAAACTTCCAAGCAATGTTCTTGAAGTAAGTCTTTCCAATTTTGCAAATCTTGAAGCAAGCATTGGTGTAACAGTAAACGAAACGAACAAACTCATCAAAGTGGAAATCACTATTACAGCGGAGAACTCGCGTAAGATATTTCCAACCATTCCGCCTACTAGAGTTAGCGGAAGAAAAACCGCTACATCAACAAATGTTATTGCAAGAGCGGCAAAACCGATTTCATTTCTACCGCGTAAAGCTGCAACTCTACTCTCTTCTCCTTTTTCCAAATGGTGATAAATATTTTCCAGAACTACTATCGAGTCATCCACAAGAATCCCCACAACAAGAGAGAGTCCAAGTAAGGTCATCAAGTTTAAAGTAAAACCAAACGCCCAAATAGCAATAAAGGTTGAAATTAGCGAGCATGGAATTGCAACAAGAACAATCAATGAATTTCTTATACTATGCAAGAACATTAGCATTACAATTGAAACTAACAAAACTGCAAGAGCCAAATCACTCTTTACAGCATCAGCAGCATCTATAGTAAACAGAGATCCGTCCTGTGCAATTTCAAATTTTAGATTATTGTTTTTGTAAACGCTTTCTATTCTCTTAATTTCATTTCTTACAAGCTTTGAAACTTCAACAGAATTGGCATCGGTTTGTTTCTGAAGAACAACACCTATCGTGTTGCGGAAATTTATCCGGGCAATATTTGTATAATCTTTTATTCCATCTTCAATTTCTGCAACCGCTGCAAGTTTTATCTCTCCGCCTGATCTTGATTCTCCTATTGTAAGATTTTTTAAATCCTCTACAGAAGTTAATTTACCTGCAATGCGAACAATAAACTGACCGTCTTTATCTTTAATCTTTCCGGTTGGAAAATCCAGATTGGCAGTTTTAATTACCTGTGTTACTTGCGGAATTGATAACCCATACGCACGTAATTTCTGCAAATCTAAATTGACTTTTATCTCGCGTTCTTCTCCGCCAACAAGTACAATCTGCCCTACTCCCGGTACGCGTGAAAGTAAAGGCTGAATTTTATCTTTGGCAAATTGATAAAATTTCTTTGAATCCATATCTGCCGAAATACCCATTCTTAAAATGGGGATTTCATCTAATGCAAACTTAGAAATTGTTGGAGCTTTCGTGCCTGACGGAAGTTGTGATGTAATTTGTCCAACTTTTCTTTGAGCATCCTGAAGTGAAAGATCCGTATTAGCTGATTGTAAAAGTTCTATAATAACAAACGATACTCCTTCAGAAGATGAGGAACGTACATCCGATACTTTATCCATTCCTGAAACAGCATCTTCAATAGGTTTGGTAACACCGGTTTCAACTTCATTGGGAGATGCACCGGGATAAATAGTTGTAATCGTAATAACCGGCGCGGAAATTTTCGGCAGCAATTCATACTTAAGCTGACGGAAGGCAAACAGTCCCAATACAATCAAAGCAGAGAATACAATGATTACAAGTGACGGCCGTTTTATTGATAATTCTGTAATTGTCATTTTTAAAATCCTTTTTACTTATTGAGAATCTCAACTTTTAAATTGTCCACTAAATTATTTTGTCCATTCACAACAATCGTTTCGCCTTCCATTAATCCCTGCAATACTTGAATATAAATTCCTGATTGATTTCCTACAGTTAAGCTGCGGAGTTTTGCAATTCCGTTTTCAACAACAAATACTTGAGGCTCTTTCACGCTTCCAACTAACGACTCGCGCGGAATTACAATTATGTCTCTATTTTTTAATGAAGTAAATTCAACACGTGCAAACATACCGGCTTTTAACGGATGAGTACTTTCATTATTTATTGTAATCTCTATAGGATAAGTGTGCGATTCATCGCCTTTAGAACTTATGGATTCGATTCTTCCCTTATAAATTACACCAGGATAGATATCAACTGTAACTGAAACTAGATCTCCTGCTTTTATAAGAAAGGCATCCCGTTCGGCAAGATTAAGTTTTACTTTTAATCTACCGATATCAACAACGTTAGCAACAAGAGTAGCTTGAGGTGCGCCTTGAACCATAGAACCTATATCAACGTAACGCGCTGATACATAACCGGAAATTGGAGTTTTAATGTGTGTGTCTTCAAGTTGTCTTTTTGCTACAATATATTGAGCTTCGGCCATTGCAGCACCAAGTTTAGCCTGATCTAATTGAGAATCGGAAACTGATTTTTGCTGATATAGAGTTTTAAATCTTTCATAATCTTTTTTTGCTTTTTCATAATTTGCCTCAGCACTCATAAAAGCGGCCTTCTTTAATTCATCATCAACTTGAAAAAGAACCGAGCCGGCTTGTTTATAATCGCCCACTTTGGTAAACACTGCTGTTATTTTTCCGGCAGCTTCCGAAATAATATTAACATCATTGTTGGCGGTAATATTTCCAACAAGCGATAAAGTTTCTGAAAGATCTTTCTTTGCAACTTTATCAACTGAGACGTAATAAACATCTTTTATCCCACCGGCCGTCGTTGCGGCCATTTTTCTTTTGTTCACAAATAGTATGGCAACTATAATTACAAGAATCACAATCACCGAAACTATTACTTTCCATTTCTTCATGATTTATATCTCCAAATAATTAATTTTTTATTTACCGATTGATTTTTCAAGTCTAGCTTTGGACAATTCATAATCAACTACAGCTGTAGTATTATTTATCTTGGAACCGATTAACGCTGTTTCTGCATCAACCAATTCAGTTGTTGTAGCCAAACCATTTTTGAATCTATCGTTCGTTACTCTAACATTTTCCGTGGCCTGTTTAACCGAAAGCTCGGCAATTTCAATTTTTCTTTTGGCTTGACTAAAGCTCAAATAATTTTGAGTTACTTCCAGAGTAATTCCATCTTTAATCATTCCCATTGCATCAACGGCCTGAGAGAGTTGCGCCTCTGCTTGATCAGTTTGATGTTGTGTTGTAAGCCAATCCCACACATTCAGACTTAGGTTCACTCCAACATCCCATGTTGCATCGAATTGATCTTTAGAAGGCTGTATTCTTTGGTTAGGACGAGAGTAATAGTAATTTCCGATGACACTTACCTGCGGATACCATGAGGATTTTGCAAGTGTAACTCCAGATTCACTCGCTTTAACTCTCAAATCTGCAGCTTTTATCTCTGATCTTTTTGTAATTGCGTCGCCGATCAGTTTGTTTAATTCATCAAACTGTGCGGAGCTCATATTAGCAGATGACAAAATTTCTATCTTAGCTTCAAGCGAGATACCAAGAGTATTACACAAAGCAACTGCTGCCAGCTTTACTGAATTTTCTGCATCAATTTGTTGGAATAAAGTATTTGAAAGCTGAACCTCGATCTTCAGAATATCATTTGTTGTCATCATTCCAACTTTCTCAAGATTTTTTGCATCGGTAACGTGGGCATTGATTTGGTCAACTGTTTCATCCATTACTTTCTTAAACTGAGTTGCTTTAAACAATCCCCAGTAAGCATTTTTAATATTAAAAATCAATTCGCTCTTATCTTTATTATAATCTTCACTTACAGCATTTGAAAGCTGTTCGTTCATTTCTGAATTACCCAGCAATCTGAATCCAGTAAAGATTGGTTGAAATAGAGTAAGCTGCGCTGAATAGTTATCAAGAATAACTTGTGAAATATTAAATGTACCCATTCCCGGTATAGTAACGGAAAAAGGATCAATCGGGCTTAGTCTTCTGTAACCGGAGCTTAGCTTCAAAGAAGGAAGCCGCATTGCATTAACTTCTCTCACTTTTGCTTCGGCATTCTTTACTTTCATAAGAGAAGAGTGAAGCAATTTACTATTCTGTAAGCCGATTTCTATTGCTTGTTCAATTGTAAGAGAAAGTTTTTCTTGAGCATTAATTTTAAAATTGAACAATAGCAAAACGGCAATCCCAAAAATTACATTACGTTTAGATCTGTACATATTATTGATTCTCCATAATTATCTTTTATTGAATTTTATTTTTGAATTTTTTCCTGCCTTCAGAGGTAAAAATCCCTTCAAAAAGAACTCTAACAATTATTTTGTATGCTTCGTCGGCAGTGACTGGTAATTGCGAAAGTGTTTCCAAATTCAGCATGCTGTGGACTGCAGAGAAATAAAGCAAGGTCACTACTTCGCTATTAATATCATCTCTAAAGATTCCGCTTTTAACTCCTTGATTTATTAATCTTGTAAAACAATCGTGAGCATTTTTCTTGCGGAACTCCTGAATCTCTTTCCAAACTTCCGGTTGGTTTTTTACAAGGTCTTGAACAATCGGATTTGATAACCGGGAAAAATGAGAAACTACAAACGCCATAAAATTCTGAAGTTTTGTAATAAATTCTGTTTCTTTGTCTTCAATCAAATTATCAACATATGTTTCTATTTCACATTTAGCGCTGTTAACAATTTCTTTTAAGATATGCTCTTTGTTAGAGAAATGTTTATACAAAGTTTTTTTGCTGATTCCAAGATCAGCAGCAATTTCTTCCATAGTTACTTTTGAGTAACCGAATTTATAAAACATCTCTTTAGTTGTCTGAAGAATTCTTTCTTTTATTTCTATATCTCGAGTCATTTTTTCTCTATTTATTGCCTATGTTCAAAATACCATTTGTCCAATAACGACTCCGATGGAAACATTTATTGTATAAGTCGTTTCCAAACTTATAAAAGTTCCGTTTAATAAAAAAATATTTGTAGTAAAAAAGAAGCCCAACCTTGTAAAAAAGTTGGGCTATTAATGATTGGCTAAAATGTTTTATTTTACTTCAAAAAGTGAATCACTTGGGTTTGTATTCACTTCAACAGAACTAGTTATTAAGTCAAGTGTTCCGTTTGGTGTACCTACGCTCATTTTAAATGCATACTTAACTCCTTGCACATCGCGGTAATCGTCAAAATCAACCGTTTGAACACCACCACCTTGTTCGGAAGTTTGTCTTAAAAGTAGTCCGGTATTTACATCATAATAATTTGTATTTTTTTTGCCTGAGGGATATGTAAACAAAACTCTGTAACCGTCTTTGTTATTGATCGTCTCCATTCCGGTTAATTCATATTTAATTCCTTTCTCTTTGTAATCTAACATTGAGTAAAGAGAACCCAACTTCATTTGTTCGGTTTGTTCGGGCGGCATAGCTTGTTCCTGTCCCATAGCACTCATTTTTCCTTTCTCGCCGTCAAACACCATAGACTGTTGTCCAACTCCAAAATCTACCAGTTGATAAAATTTATTCGGCGATTTCTGAATTTGCGTCATTGTAATGTTCATACCCTGCATTGCACCTGACATCTTGGTTGTTCTGTCTTTCACCTTCATAATATTTTCTTTACCGCCGATTGCCTCTACATATTTGTTCAATACTTGATCTACTGTAACTCCTTCTGGTACTTTCTTTACATTTGGATCAACCTTTTCACCAAACACATCATAGTAATCAATTTTTCCACTGACACTAAATTTGGAAAGGTTCTTGGCGACCTCTTCGCTACTTCCAACAACAAAAACAATTGCATTATTCGGTTTGATATATTTCTTAGCAATCATCTGAACATCATCTGCAGTAACTTTATTTAGATTCTTCAAATAATTTTTGTAGTAATCTTTTGGTAAATTATAGAGGGCTGTATTAATAGCAAAACTTGCAATTGTTGCCGGTTGTTCTAAACTACGTATAAAATTTCCGGATAATAAATTTTTTGCACTCTGAAGTTCTTTTTCCGTGACTTTCTCATTTCTAATTTTTTTCATCTCGTTGAATATTTCTGTAACAGCGCTATCTGTAACAACATTTCTAACTTTTGCTGATGCACTGAAGCTTCCAACCAGTTTATCAGGATTCAAGCTTGAATAAGCACCGTAGGTATAAGCTTTACTTTCTCTAAGATTCATAAATAGTCTGGAAGTTGCGCTTCCGCCAAGAATTAAATTTGCCACTTTTGCTTTCATTGCATCTTCGCTTCCAATTGCTAAATCAACTGGATAACAGATTGATATTACTGATTGAACTGAATTTGATCTATCAACTAAAGCAACTTTATTAACGATCGGTGCTTTAGGATTAGTAAATGTGTTTTTAGGAACATCTTTTTTCTCCCACTTGCTAAGATATTTTTCCACTAGCGATTTAGCTTTCGCTTTGTTGATGTCGCCAACAATTGCCAAGTAAGAAATATTAGGTCTAAAATATGTTTCATAATATTTTTTGCACATATCAAGTGTTACTGATTTAACACTTTCTTCTGTTTCAAATTCTCCATAAGGATGTTCTTTACCAAATACTAATGTCTTTTCAACACGGTCAGAAATTGCATCAGGATCATCTTTTGAATAAGCTAATCCCGATAAAGCTTCTTTGGTAATCTTATCAAGTTCTTCTTGCTTAAAGTCTGGATTCAAAATTACGTCAGCCATTATATTCATGATCTTATCAGTGTATTTTGATAATCCCGAAGTAAAAACGCTTGTCGAAGATGTATTAAAATCTGCACCGAGAAAATCAATTTCTTGCTCAAATTTGTCTTTGGGCCTGTTCTTAGTCCCCTTGCGTAGCAACTCACCCGCAGCAGTTGTATATCCCGCGTTCTTACCTTCAACTATTGGGTCCCGATCAAGGACAAGACTGAATGTAACTTTAGGAAGTTTATGATTTTCAACTACAAATACTTTAAGGCCATTTGGTAACACAAAAGATTCTGCATTGCCTATTTTAACTTCCGGTGCTGGTCCGGCTTGCGGAAATTTTGTTCTATCAACTTGAGCAAAAGATAGTGCTGTAATGCTCAAGAATAAAAATAATATCAGAATACGTTTCATTTTAACTCCATTATATTTTCAAATTTTTAATTGACTCAGTACTATTTAGAAAAACAGTCTTATTTCTTTTCCATTGATTTAGGTAAATAGTAAAGAACGACTCTATTTTCTTTCGTTAAATATTTATTGGCAACTCGTTTCAAATCTTCGCGTGTAACTTTCATAAAGCGTTGAATTTCCGTATTAATAAGATTTGGATCGCCAAAGTAAACTGAATAATTAGCAAGACTTTCTCCGATCCCTGCGACAGTTGAATATCTAGTTATAAAACTACTTTCAATTTGATTTTTTACTTTTTGAAATTCTGTCTCACTAACTAAATCTTTTTTTACTTTTTCAATTTCATTATCAATTGCAGTTTCCAAATCCTCTGCTTTACCGCCAACATTACATAAGCCAAAAGTTATGAATAGGCCAGGGTTTTCAAGAGCAAAAGGAACTGATGCTACTTGTAATGCTTTTTGTTGTTTGTCTTTAATTTCCTTTGTTAGTCTTGAACTTTCTCCACCGGATAAAAGAGTAGTAAGCATACTTAATGCGTAATAATCCGGGGTGCCTTGTGCCGGCATGTGATAAGCTTGCGCTACTAACTGAAGTTGAACTTTATCATAAACTATTTCCCTAACTTCTGCAGTTTTCATTGGCTCAACTTCTGTTGGCCGGGTAATTTCTTCTTTCCCTTTAGAAATTTCACTAAAATATTTTTTTATCAATTCTTTTGTTTTGGAAATGTCAATATCGCCGGCAATAGTTAAAGTAGCGTTATTCGGTACATAGAATTTTTTATAAAAAGAAATAAACTCATCAATTTTTGCTTGATCAATATATTGAGCAGAACCAATTGGCATCCATCTATACGGATGGACTTTGTAAGCGTTGCTGAAAATTTTCTCTACCAATGTTCCGTAAGGTCTGTTATCTAACGATTGTTTTCTTTCTTCTTTAACCACCTTACGTTGTGTTTCTACTCCCGTGCTGTCAATTTTTAATTGAAGCATCCTTTCCGATTCCATATATAAGCCAAGTTCAAGTTGATTTGATGGAAGAGTTTCAAAATAATATGTACGGTCAAAAGAAGTATTGGCATTTAAATTCCCTCCGGCAGACTCAATTATTTTCATATACTCGCCACGTTTAATATTCGGAGATCCCTCAAACATTAAATGTTCAAAGAAATGTGCAAAACCCGTTCTTGCAGGGTCTTCATTTTTACTACCAACATGATAGAGCACTGATACATTTACTATGGGATTTGTGTTATCCTGGTGTAAGATTACGCTTAACCCATTATCTAACTTATACTGTTGGAACTCAATCTTTTTGGCTTGTGCAGATAGACCGACAAATCCAATAAACATCATGATTATTACGAGTTTGCGTTTCATTAAATCCGCTCCTTATAAATTATTAGAAATGATTTTCCTGGGGTAATTTGATGAGTCAATATTATGAAATTCTCTCTTTTTATGCGAATATTAAGACGGTCTTAATTTCTAAAAGTTATCCGTTTTCTAATTAATCTCATTTAATGGATTAAAAATTTTACCAAAGTAACTGTATAAAAAATAGTATTTCAAATCACTATCAGATTTTATTATAATAGGTTTGATTTTGAAGGATAAATAATAGATTTGAAGAGCTACCGTTTTATAATCTTTGTATTACAGCTTATATTAGTAAATATTCAGTTATACGGACTCACCTCATCAAGGTCTTTGCCGCCAGAGATTTCATCCGGATCAGTTAATTTATATGAAAGTGACTCTAAAAAAATATCTCAACAACCTGATATTAATTATTCCATAGAACCATTTTACGATATTGATGCATTCAGACTCATAGTTGTTCTTGAATTCTTAGGTGATCGATCGGGAGAAACAAAAATTATTTTACCGAATAATTTTGGAAGTAGTTCTGATATTAACGGAATAAAATTTTTAAAACCTCTTTCATCAAATACATATATACAGGATAGCGACAAACCCGAAATAAAAATTGTAAAGTACTCGCCAAATACATCAGTAAGGATTTATTATCAAGTTGAAGAAGTTCGTGATGGTGATCTTGAACTTGGCAATCAAAACATGGCAATCATCAATAAACAATATATTCATTTCTTTGGTGAAACATTTTTTATAGTTCCTGCATGGGATTCCAGTATAGAATTAAATATTCGCATAGTATGGAATCATATGCCTTCAAACTGGAATATGGCAAACAGCTTTGGTATTAATGAAAAATTTCAAGAGGTTAAACTGCCGTTGTGGAAATTTAAACGCTCTCTTTTTGCGGCTGGTGATTTTCGCATCATAAAAAAGATGATTGGAAGTAATCCTATTTATACAGCTATACGAGATTCCTGGAAATTTTCCGACGACCAATTCGCTGACCTATATTCTACCATAACAAAAACAGAAAGAGACTTTTGGAACGATAACAATTTTCCGTTTTTCTTAATTACTATACTACCGTTATCAGGAAGTAATGATCAAACAGGAACAGGCAGGACAAATTCTTACGCACTTTTCTTATCTAAGAACCGAACAATTGATATAAGGATGAAACGGTTACTTGCTCACGAGATTTTTCATATTTGGATTGGTGACAAAATTCAATTTGCTGATCCGGAACAGCTTGTCTATTGGTTCAAAGAAGGATTTACGGATTATTATTCTGAACTATTGCTCCTCCGTTCAAAATTAATTTCATTAGAAGAATATGTTGATCAATACAATGTAATTCTCGAAACTTATTTCACCTCTCCTATGAGATATGAAAAGAATGAACGCCTCATCAACGAGTTTTGGAATGATAAAAATTTAACACGATTACCATATCAGCGCGGAAGAATTTTTGCACAAAATCTTAATTGTACAATTCTGAAAAATTCTAATTGGAAAAAATCTCTCGATGATTTTATGCGCGATTTAATTTCCCGCTGCCTAAATGAATCTTTAGTTATCTCTAATGGGAGTTTAAGTGCATTGATAAGATATTATGCAGGAGATCAAATTCTTTCCGATATAATGCGCACTCTTAATTCCGGGGCAGTTCTAAAAACTATTCCCGAAGCACTCGGTCCCTGTTTTAAGATGGATATTGATTCAAAGAAAAAATTAATCATCTTCGGCGAGCAATATGACATCCCATCATATCAACTGAAAAATGAGAATCAACAAGTTGATAAATCATGTCTCGATTGGTTTGGTGTAAATTAAATAGAGACGTCATTTATGACGTCTCTTAGCAAATTATATTTGTTTCTTCTTAAGCTTTGGGAGTATTAACAAAACAACAACAGCAATTACAATAACTCCGCTTACAATAAAAGCCCAAACATTCACAGCTCTTGATTGAACAGTCATTGTAAAATCTTCGTAGCAAAATCTATTTTCATTAAATTCCCAGACAACTTTATTCCCCTCAATCGTTTTAGCATTTGTATTTAAAATTATACCAGGCATGGTTACTTCATTTTTATAAGACCCGTTTGCTGAGCTGAAATGATTCATTTCTTCTAATATTGATTTAACAATGTTGTCAATCCCATCTCTTAATTTCCAAATGGATTTCGTTCCCAGAACTTTTTCCATATACTTCATTAGTTCTTCTGTTTTATCTCCATATTCATCAATGTGCTCTTTAATAATACTTTTCTTAGAAGTGACATATTCCGGGGTTAGATCCGTAATTTTATTTTTCCCGAGCAGCATTATAAGTTTATCAAAGAAATATTCGAAATAACTTTCTTCAGCATATTTATCCAGTCTTTTCTTTAATGCTTTGGTTGTATCATTTTTTAAATAAAGTTCATACTCATTTGGTGTAAGAAAGTTTTTTAAAGGAATATTTCTGAATGGAAAGTATGAATGATAGACTTCTTCATAATCAAAGTAAGTGTAAAACCACCTGAACTTTTTATCAAGGTTAACATGAAGTCCAATTTTTTCTTTGTTCATATATTCATTATTGATGTCATTAACATTATCAAAATGTTTTGTCGCCGTATAAATTGTTTGTGTTGAATCGTCCTTGGCCTTTGTTCTTTCTATCTTCCAACTTTTATCTATTGGAATTGGAAATACAATACTATCCGGTTCAATTGATGTGTTCTTCACCATCACTGCTCTTAGGCATGATCCATCGCTATTAATTTTAGTCGATGTTTTATATTCTCTGCATCCTGAAAAGTTTAAGATCATACTCAACACAAACATTAAAAATGTCAAATAATATTTCATCTTCATTTTACTTGCCTCTGTGTGATTTAATTTTTTGCAGTTCATTATTTAATCTATCAACCTCAAGTTGTAATGTTTTCATCCTGCTGTTTTCGGTTTCTGAAAAGATTGGATTTTTTTGATTTAACAACTCACTTTGTAATGACTGAATCTTTGCCTTTGTAGGTTCATCTAATTTTTCATAGTCTAATAATAGATTTCTTAAATCCTCTTTGTTTACCAACAGCCAATCTTTAGATAACTTAACATAAGATGAATTTCCGCGGGCAAATTTATATGCATCATAAAAGAATTTGAGTACAACATTATCAAAAGAAATAATTTCGGCTTTTGTATTGCTAAGTTGTGCAGTTTTATTCAATTGATTTTCAAGTTGTGTAATATCTTTTACAGCGGAATATTCTTCGAACATATAAAGTGACATCATTATAAATAAGATTGTCGTTAATGCGTATCGCACCGATTTATGAGAAACAAACAGTAATAGTTTTTCATAAAAATAATATTCCGTCTCGTGTTTTTGAGTTGGATGCTGTTTGCTTATTTTTTCCATAATTGCATCAACGAAAAATTCCTCATTATCCAAAATTGGCTGCACTGTTTTCATTTTTACAATTACATTATCTGCTTTCTGAGTCTCTTTATAAATACTTTTACATTTGTTGCAGGATGAAATATGTTCTTCAATTAAACTTCTCTCGGCTGCAGTTAATTCATCAAATAGTTTTGAAGAGATTAATTCTTTTATTTGTCCACAATTCTTCATTTGCTTTCCCATTCGATTATTTTCATTCTAATACTTTGTCTTGCATAAAAGAGATTCGTTTTAACTGATCCCGACGAGATGTTCATTATTTCCGAAACTTCTTCAATTGATAAATCTTCCATATCTCTAAGAATAAAAACTGTTTTTTGTTTTTCCGACAATCCATTTGCAAAGTGTTTTATCATCGCAGCCAGTTCCTTATTGGTTAAATCTTTTTCTAGATTAATTCCGCTCGGAATATTAACATCATAATCTTCATCATAATTCTTAAAAATATTTCTTTTCCTCTTTTGTGATTTCAATCTATCAAAACATAGGTTTACAACAATCTTATACATCCATGTAGTAAATTTTATTTTTTTATCATATTCCTTTAAGTGTTTCCAAATTCTAATAAAACATTCTTGAACAACATCTTTTGCATCTTCTTCATTGTATAATATTTTGAATGCAACTGCATAACCGAACTTATAATAACTTCTAACAATCGTTTCAAAAGCTTTGGCATCGCCATTACTCGCTTTAAGAATCAACTCGTTTAGTTGCTCAACATTAATTTGGTTCTGCATGCAGAATTTTCTTTTTTCATTAGATGATACGACTGAAAATAGGAAAAGTTAAATAGATGGTAAAAATATTTGGAAGGTTAAATTGTTGAGACGAGATAAACCTGCCTAAGGAAGGCAGGTTGCGTCTCAAAAGATAAGTTATCTCAACTTCTCTGATAAATAATTTAGCAATCCGCTAATAGAAATTCTGATCTGTTCCATAGAATCGCGTTCTCTAACCGTGACTGTTTCGTCCTGCAGAGTTTGCGTATCAACAGTAATACAGAACGGCGTTCCCACTTCATCCATTCTTCTGTAGCGGCGACCGACTGCACCTTTATCGTCATAGAAAATTCTTAAAAACGGACGAAGATCCGCTTCAATCTTACGAGCTATCTCAGGCATTCCATCTTTGTTTACTAACGGAAGAATTGCAGCTTTGATAGGTGCAAGTTTCGGATGAAAACGTAGAACACTGCGTACTTCATCTTTAACTTGTTCTTCGTAATAAGCATCTACCAAAAAGGCCATGAATGAACGGCTTGCCCCGGCTGATGTTTCTATTATGTACGGAATAAATTTCTCTTTTGTCTCGTCATCAAAATATTGCTGGGATTTACCTGAGAATTCCTGATGTCTTCCCAAATCAAAATCTGTTCTATTGTGAATCCCTTCGATCTCTCCCCAACCAAATGGAAATTCGTATTCTATGTCTGTAGCTTCTTTTGCATAGTGTGCAAGTTTATCTTTTGGATGATCATGAAATCGCAATTTGCTTGCTGTCATTCCAAGAGACTTAAACCAGTTGATTCTTCTTTCTTTCCATTCATCGTAATGCTGTTTGTCTGAACCGGGTTTGCAGAAATATTGCATTTCCATTTGTTCAAACTCACGTGTGCGGAACAAGAAATTTTTTGTGTTGATTTCATTACGGAATGCTTTTCCAATCTGTGCAATTCCAAAAGGAAGTTTTTGACGGCTTGAGTTGGCAACATTTAAAAAGTTTACAAAAATTCCCTGAGCTGTTTCCGGACGGAGATAAATAATGTTGGATGAATCATCAACCGGACCAAGAAAAGTTTTGAACATCAAATTAAATTTACGCGGTTGTGTAAATGTTCCTTTGTTGCCGCATTGCGGACATCCGACCAAATCCAAAAGTTTTGTTGCTAATAGTTGATCTTCAAGAATAGAATTAAATTTTTCTTCAAGTGCTCCTTCTTTGGATAGAATTGAAGCATCAAATTCTTTTAAAGCTTTTTCTTTATTCTTATCGCTGATTAATTCCGTAAGTGTATCTAATCTGAACCTTGCTTTACATTGTTTACAATCAATCATGGGATCGGTAAAATTCTCAACATGTCC
Organism: Melioribacter sp.; assembly: GCA_023250955.1. GTDB lineage: Bacteria > Bacteroidota > Ignavibacteria > Ignavibacteriales > Melioribacteraceae > Fen-1258. The sequence goes on from JAHEZQ010000006.1 coordinate 261,992, forward strand.
GCTAGCTTCCCATACGCGTGGATGCATAAGAATCGAAGCATCTAATCCTTCAACATCTTCACGATAGGTCATTGCTTTCCACCATTCTTCTTTTACATTTTTAAGAAGTTCAACACCAAGGGGACCGTAATCCCAACAGCCGTTTAATCCACCGTAAATTTCCGACGATTGAAATACAAATCCTCTCCGCTTTGCAAGCGATACAATTTTCTCTATAGTTTCATTCTGATTCTTTGCGATTGCATACCTCACTATTTTATAAATGCGAATATAAAAATTTTTTTAATATTTGGAGGAAAGTCGTTTCCTAACCAAGGAATTTATTCATCTCTATGAACAGTCTCAGGTGAAAATGCGGGAAGACAAACCGCAACGTATTCTGCACCATCTGTACCGGGAGAACTATACTGAACCCATTCACCTTTATTCACAATAATAGCTTGCCCGGCTTCGATATCAATAACAGAATTTTTTGTGGTTACTCTTAACATTCCAGTTAATACTACGGTGTATTCATCAAACTCAGGCTGCTGCCCGGGTTCAATCCATCCGGCAGGACTTTTCATCCTTGCAATACTAACCGAGTTTGTTTTTGAATTTACATTGCCGATAAACTCTTCTATTATCTTCGGTTTATTTCCGGCAGCGGAAATAATTGTTGGAGATTCTATTTTAATTGGCAAAGTTTAGTCTCTTTTTATTTTTAAAACAGTTTTATAATAGAATAAGATAAAGCTGAAACTCCGGCAGAAAGTGGAATTGTTAATATCCAAGCCCAAACTATTCTCCCTGCAACTCCCCATTTTACATTTTTTAATCCCTTAATAGAACCAACACCCATTATCGAACCTGTGATTGTGTGGGTTGTACTAACCGGAACCCCAAGTCCGGTTGAAATGAATAATGTTGTTGCTGCACCAAGTTCAGCGCAAAAACCATCAACAGGTCTTAACTTAACAACTTTTTGTCCCATTGTTTTAACTATTCTCCATCCGCCGAACATAGTACCCAGGGCTATTGCTGTGTGACATGAAAGAACAACCCAAAGCGGAATATCTTCGGGACTATTAAACTTTTGAAGAATTCCGGCGCTGAAAAGAAGTCCGGCAATAATACCCATTGTTTTTTGCGCATCATTTCCACCGTGTCCTAAACTGTAAGCCGCGGCAGAAATTAATTGTCCTTTTCTAAAAATATGATCTACTTTCATCGGATGACTTTTACGAAATAAATTATAAACTAGTACGCCAATTCCAACACCAAGAAATAAACCCAAGGTTGGTGAAATGAAAATAAAAATTACCGTTTTAAAAATTCCGCTTCCAACAAGTGAAGCCGGACCCGCTTTAACAAGAGCCGCCCCCATTAAACCTCCTATAAGAGCGTGAGATGAACTTGTAGGTAATCCAAAGTACCACGTGATTATATTCCAAATACAAGCGCCCATCAACGTTGCAAAAATTATTGATGAGTCAATTACTTTGATATCAACAATTCCTTTGCCGATTGTCCCCGCTACATGAAGACCAAAAACTAAAAACGCTATGAAATTAAAAAATGCAGCCCACATAACTGCATAACGTGGTGATAACACTCTCGTTGAAACTATAGTTGCAACAGAGTTAGCAGCATCATGAAAACCATTTAGAAAATCGAAGAATAATGCAAGAAGTATTAGTAGGATTACAGCAATGGCCATACTTAAGCCTGTTTCACTAGAATGGATTCAACTATTTTGGAAACATCGTCGCACTGATCTAAGACTTTTTCCGAAGTTTGAAAGATGTCTTTCCATTTCATAATGTAAATGGCATCGGTCTCTCCGCCAAACAATTCCTCCATAACATCATTCTTAAGTTGATCGCCTTCATCTTCAATTAAATTTACTTCGTTACAATAACGCATTATCTTTTTTGCATCTTTTATATTACGTAAACCATTCACTGCTTTCGATAATGCTTCTATTGATCTATCTATTAGTTTTACTTCTTCTCTAAATCTTGGATTAATATCTGTGATCTTATAAACTTTCATGTGATTGGAAACTTTCAGTATATAATCAATCACGCTATCAAGTTCGTGAGCAAGTTCGTGAATATCTTCCCGGTCGATCGGGGTAATAAAGGTTTTGTTTAATTTCTCTACAATATTAAATACAATACCGTCTGCCATGCGTTCAATCTCTTTAATCTTTTTTACATCTTCATCACTAAAAACCGATTTACTCATGTTCTCTTGAAATTGCTTCGAGGCAGTTACACAATGTGCCGCCAAACTGTCAAACATATCGAAGAATTCATACTCTTTTGGTAAGAGACTAAAACCCATTTTATATTTTCCTTTTAGATTGGTGTTGTAGAAAGAATCAGATATTCTTTTTACTAAATTAACAAAATATTATGCACCCAACGAAAACAAAATTTGATGTCAAGTAAGTTAATTAGTTATTAAGTATTTGGAATTATTGAAAACAATAGTTTAATTTAATGTAGTATTTGTCCCGACTATAAAAGGAAGTAATTATGCAAGAACATTTTACAAAAGAAGTTGAAAATTTAAAAACTAATCTTATTAAAATGGCATCGCTTGTAGATGAACAAGTTGAAAAGGCTTTTAAGGCATTGGAGACGGGGAATATTGAACTTTGCAAAGGAATAAAATCCAAAGACCTGGAAATTGATGCGTATGATAATCTTATTCTAACCCAGTGCGAAAATATTCTGGCTTTATTTCAGCCTGTTGCAGTTGACCTACGATTTATAATGTCCGCATTATTAATTAACAATCAACTAGAGCGCTGCGGGGACATAGCAGTTAATATTTCACAACGTGTTAAAAAGACGGGTGAACATCATGCGTTAATATTGGAATCACAGATTTTGGAAATGGGAAAGCACGCTCAAGACATGGTTAAATATGCTATCGATTCATTTGTGAATACAAAAATTGAACAAGCAGAAAAGGTTTTACAAATAGAACAAAGTGTAGATGACCTGAATAAAAGCACATTTAAATTTCTTATTGCTAAAATGGAAGCCGAACCGAAATTTGTCGAACCGGGCGCCCATTTAATTGTATTAACAAGAAATATCGAACGTCTTGCAGATCATGCTACCAACATTGCAGAGAATCTAATTTTTTACGTTAATGCAGAGATAATTGCACATAAAAGAAAACTTGAGCGGTTTAATAAGGAGATTTAATAAGATATTACCCGTACTTTCCTGAAATATAATCTTCGGTTAATTTCTTAGATGGCCTGGTAAAAATAATTTTTGTATCACTAAATTCTATCATCTCTCCAAGTAACATATATCCCGTATAATCCGATACACGCGATGCCTGCTGCATATTATGCGTAACAATTGTTATAGTGTAATCTTTTTTCAAATCCAACATCAGTTCTTCAATTTTCATTGTAGCAATTGGATCCAGCGCAGAACATGGTTCATCCATCAGAATTACCTCAGGCTTTACAGCTAATAAACGGGCTATGCATAAACGCTGTTGCTGATCTAATGGTAATTCCAAGGCCGAATGATCTAGTTTATCTTTTACTTGATCCCAAAGCCACGCGCCTTTCAAACTTTTCTCCGCAATTTCATCAGACTCTTTTTTATTCCGAATACCTGCTACTCTTAGTCCATATACTACATTATCATAAATTGTAAGTGGAAAAGGATTCGGACGCTGAAAAACCATTCCTACTCTTGTCCTTAGCCCAGTAACTTCCATAGTTGAGTGATAAATATCGGTACCGTCAAGAAGAACCTCGCCCGTAATTTTAACTCCATGAATTAAGTCGTTCATTCGATTCAAACATCTAAGTAGTGTTGACTTACCACACCCGGAGGGACCAATCAAAGCTGTGATCATGTTTTGCTGGATAGACATGTTTACAGAAATTAATGCTTGGAATTTACCGTAATACAAATCCAAATTACTAACTTCAATTTTATTTCTGACTGTAATCTTACTTTCCATTCTTATCCAAATCTTCCGGTTATGTAATCGTTAGTTTCTGTTTTATTTGGAGAAGTAAAAATTTGTCCTGTATTTCCAACTTCTATCAAATCGCCCATTAAAAAAAATGCCGTGTAATCGGATACTCTTGCTGCTTGCTTAGTGTTGTTTGTAACGAGAATAATTGTGTATTCTTTTTTCAACTCAGTCAATGCATCTTCAATCTTAGCAGTAGATATCGGATCCAGCCCGGAACAAGGCTCATCGAGAAGTATAACTTCAGGTTCCATAGCCAATACCCGCGCAAGACAGAGGCGTTGCTGTTGTCCACCAGAAAGTCTCATTGCGGAAGTTTTCAATCTATCCTTTACTTCATCCCAAAGGTAAGCGGCTGTTAAACTTTTTTCGACTAAAACATCTAGTCTCTTTTTGTCATTAACTCCAGATAGTCTTGGACCATAAACAATATTATCATAGATACTCATGGGTAACGGAACAGGCATAGCAAAGACCATCCCGACTCTTTTTCTCAGAGCGACAACATCATAATCAGAGCTATAAATATCTTCTCCGTCAAATAGAATTTGTCCTTCGATTCGTGAACCGGATTCTAGATCATTCATACGATTTAATGCTCTTAAGAATGTTGTCTTTCCTGAACCTGATGGACCGATGATTCCTAAAATTATATTGGCAGGAATTTCAAAGTTAATTAGTTTCAAAACTTTATTGTTATTAAAATAAAAGTTGAGGTCTTGTATGTGGAATTTTATATTCATTAAAAACCAATAAATTTAACTTCTCTTAGCTATAAACCGATTCATTAACCAGTAGGCAGAAAGATTAACAATAAGCACGGCGATGATAAGTGTTGCAGCTGTTCCATATGCATTCTCAGCAGATATTCCCTCGCGGGCTAATATATAAAAGTGAACAGCCATTGTACGTGTTGAATCAAAGACTGAACTTGGAATTCTTAATGATGAACCCGCTGTGAATATTACTGCAGCAGTTTCGCCTATTGATCTTCCGACGCTCAACATAATTCCAGTTACAATTCCCGGAAGTGCATTGGGCAGAATCACTTTCTTTACAGTCTGCCAACTTGTTGCACCCAACGAAAAACTCACTTCACGGTAAGATTTCGGTACAGATTTAATTGCTTCTTCTGATGTCCTAATTATTGTCGGTAAAATCATTACTGCCAATGTTAACCCGCCGGAAATTATTGACCAGCCAAATCCTAATGTGATCACAAAGAAAATGTATCCGAACAGACCGAAGATAATTGATGGTATTCCCGCCAAACAATCTGTACCAAAGCGAATTACTTTAGTCACTTTAGTTTCTTTAGTATATTCAGAAAGATAAACTGAAGTAAATATTCCCAACGGTGTGGCGATAATAATTGCAAGTAACGGCAATAAAATTGTTCCGATCAATGTTGGAAAAATTCCGCCTGCGCGCCCCATATCTTCCGGATTACTCGTAAGAAAATTTAGATTTATTACCGGAAGACCTTTCTCCAAAATGAAAAAAATAATGAAGACTAAAATCATCAGCGTCAAAATAGTTGCACCGCCCAAGACCGCAACAGCACCTCCTTGAGTATACCTTGGATGGATTCTCATTTCTTCACCATTCTTTTTCTAATTGCAACACTAGCTATTGAGTTGAGAATAATAATCACTATAAACAAAATTACACCTGTTGCAAAGAGAGCTTGTCTATGAAGACCGGTAGCATAGCTCATCTCCAAAGCAATATTAGCAGTTAATGTTCTGACTGAATCTAATGGAGAATGAGGTATGTTCACTGAATTGCCGGCTACCATAATAACAGCCATTGTTTCACCAATTGCACGACCCATGCCGAGAATAATACTTGCAATGATTCCAGATTTTGATGCCTTAATCGTTACCATGTGAATTGTCTGCCAAGTCGTAGCACCAAGAGCTAACGAACCTTCTCGATACGATCTTGGAACAGCTAAAATTGAATCAATGGAGATGCTGATTACAGTTGGAAGAATCATAATTCCAAGAATAATCGACCCTGCAAGAAGTGAAAGACCTGGTCCGCCAAAGTTATCCCGGATTATTGGCGCAAGCACCATCACACCAATAAATCCGTACACAACTGATGGTATTGCAGCTAAGAGTTCAATAGTTGGCTTTATAATATTCATTACTGATTTTGGCACATACTCACTTAGAAACAGAGCTCCGGCAACACCCAGAGGAGCGCCAACTAACATTGCGCCTAAGGTTACCCACAAGGAAGCAACTATCATTGGATAAATTCCGAACTTACCTAAATGAGGTTGCCAATCGGAAGAGAAAAGAAATTCTTTTAAACCATATTTAAAAATAAAAGGAAGCCCTTCATTAATAATAAACAGTGCAATTAACAGCAATGCAGAAATTGCCGAGAACGCAGTTATCATTAGAAGTCGTTTAACTCCCTTTTCACTGATTAACTTCATTAAACTCTCTGATTATTTGGCTGGCAAGAGACCATTTGATTTAATCGTCTGCTGTCCTTCAGATGAAAGTATAAAATCAATGAAATTTTTAATTTCTCCTTCAAGATTTCCTTTTACAAGAAGAAATATTGGTCTCACAAGTTTATATTTTCCGGCTATAATAGATTCTGTTGTGCATTCTTGATCATCAACTTTTAGAGGTTTTATTTTTTCATTTATCAACCCATGTGAAAGATAACCAACTGAATTAGCATCGTTCGCTACAGTCTCACGAATAGTTCCATTGGAATCTTGAATGAGTGCATCTTTTTTAAGATTGATATTTCCTACGATCTGTTCAAATGAAGATCTTGTGCCGGATCCTGCTTCGCGGGACACAACTGTTATAGGTGCATCAACACCACCAACTTCTTTCCAGTTGTTAATCTTTCCATTAAAAATATCCCGAACCTGATCAGTTGTAAGGTTAGTAATTTTGTTTTGTGGATTGACAACTATTGCAATACCATCTTTGGCAACAACAGTAGCAGTTAAAGCCTTAGCTTCTTCAGGTAATTTTACAAGATCAGCCATACCAATTTGAGCAGCTCCTGAATTTGCGGATTGAACTCCAACAGCTGAACCTCCACCCTGAACTGTAATTGCAACTTCAGGATGAATTGCCATATATTGGTCAGCAAGTTTTTCAGCAAACGGTTGGAAAGCTGTTGAACCAGCTAAAGTTATGGATGTTTTTCCCTTGCCGCAGTTCCAAATTATTAAACTAATTATAAAAACAAAAGACAACAGTAAAATTCTCTTTAGCATGATATTCTCCTTAAAGTAAAATTTATAAATTTTATAAATTTGAAAAAATTTCAAAGGGGATTTACATTTTCTTTAGAAAGCATCGCGGCGTTTGTGCAATTCAATACTAAGTCATTAACATTCTTAGGAATCATCTTCTTTTCATAAAGAATAATGATCTTGTCTTATCTAATTTATTAGAATCTTGTACTGAATTTTAAAGAATTTATTTAGCAATTACTAATGACGTCAACATTCTATTTGGTTAAAGAGTCTTGGCATTTATTTAATCATCCCTCCCCAACTAAATTCAATAAACTGAACCGAAGAATAACTGTCGGAATAATGGTGACTCAGGTTCAAAAATGCGAAAAAATATTTTAATTTTTTATCAATAGTGATTAAATAGTTACTGTTTAGAATTTATGAAGGAGAAAAATATAAATGTTATTTCTTTGAGGGAATCGTAAAAATAAATCTACTTCCTTTACCGGTTTCACTTTCCACCCAAATTGTACCGCCGTTTCTTTCAATAAATTCTTTGCATAAAATCAGTCCTAATCCTGTTCCACGTTCTCCATCAGTTCCCTTAGATGTTGAAACATTTTCTATTTTAAAAAGTTTTTCTTTGTCTTCATCTGAAATACCAACACCTGTATCTTCAATCGTAATTTCTTCCGTGCCGTTTATTCTTCTCGTCTTTATAGAAACAATCCCACCTTTTCCTGTAAATTTCAGACCATTTGATACAAGATTTCGAAACACAGTTTTTATCATTTCAATATCGCAGAACACTTCTAGTATTTCAGGTGCATTTGTTACTAAAGAAATATTTTTATTTTTTGCCGAAGATTCAAAAACAGCAAAAGTTTGTTTAATAATTTCTGTTAGATTAATAATTGCAGGACTAAATTCCATTCTGCCCGTTTGTGAAATAGACCAATAGAGCAAATTTTCGAGAAGCTTATATGTATTTTTACTTGATCTATCGATCTCGTGAATCATTTTTAACTTTTCTTCATCGCTTAAACCATCAAATTCGTTCAATAAAATTTCTGTAAAACCAAAAATTGCATTGAATGGGTTTTTTAAATCATGTGCGATTATCCCGAAGAATTTATCTTTCATAGCATTAAGTTCTTGCAATTTAACATTAGCAATCTTTTTAGAATGGTACCGGTTATAAGTAATAATTGCCAAAATAATTACAAGCAGAGCTATGATTATAAAATAATTTCGTTGTTTTCTTTCAAGCTCAATATCTTTTATTAAGATTGAATTCAGTTTTTCAGCTCTTTCTGTTTTATTAACCGATTCCATCTCGTTTACAAACGCAATATTTTCTTGATTTAAAACAGAATCTCTGAGAACAGTATATTTTTTTGTATAAAGAAGTGCATTCTTAAAATCTTTTTTTATTTCATAGTATTGAGTTAGATACTTATAACATGATATTTTATTATATATTTCCTTAGTACTAACTGCTATTTTAAGTGCCTTCTGAAAACTATCATCAGCTTTAGAAAAATTTCCGAGTTGTGCATTTATTAAACCAAGATAATTAAGACATGTTATTTGTCCTTCCAGATAACTTATTTTGCGTGCTAATTCCAGTGCCCGTTGAATATTCGTTTCAGCTTTTAAATATTCTTTTTTAAAATAATATACCCGTCCAAATCCTGCCCATGTAGCAGCTAGTCCTTTTTTATCATCAACTGCAGTATATTCTTTCTCCACTTCCTTAAAATAATCCAAAGCAAGATCAATCTGTTCTTGTTCGAAATAAACTTCGGCTATTAAGTTTAGGGCTAATGCTCTTCCGGCTTTATCATTTATTTCATCGCGTAATGTAATTGTTCGATTTAAATACTCTAACGCTTTAATATAATTTTGCTGTCTGCTGTAAATTAATCCGATGTTAATAGTACAAAAAGCCATTCCCGCTTTATCGTTTAGCCTTTCAAAAACATTTAACGCTTTTAATATATTTTCTAAGGCTAACTTATTATTACCTTCAAGCCTAAATAAACCACCAATATTATTATATGAATATGCAATTTGATTTGAATCATTAACTGCTTCAGCTATACGAAGTGCATTTTTATAATAGTTGAGTGATTTATCATAGTTACCAAGATTCCTATATACTACTCCCATCAAGTTTAATGATTTAGCCTGAAGTTTCTTATTATTAATTGATTGGGCGATCTTAAGTGCTTCTTCACCGGCTTTAAGTGCTAACTGAGGAGTTTTATTACGATTATTCCAACAGAACTCATTTAAGATACGCGCTTTTACTGTATCAGGTTTATCTTTATATTTTTCTATGAGGGAGTCAAATTTATTCTGAGATAATAGAAAGCATGGGGGGATGAATAAGATTAAAAATGCAAGTACTACTATTTTTTTAGTCTTCATTAATAAACAATAAAAAATTGAAATTTACTTCAATCGCTTATTCCATTAATAGTAAACTTAGGAATTAATCTAATTCAAATGCAAAATGATTAAATATTTACTATTTAATGATCAAAAATTATTCTTGAGTTGGCATTCCGTATTGCGCCCACTCTTCTTTTGCTGGTCCGTAAACACCGGGCACTTTTAATCCTGCTTGTCTCATTAGAACTGTCATCTGCCCTCGGTGATGAGCTTGGTGTGTAATCAAACTAGATAACACGCTGGCACGTTTCCAAACTTGTCCGTACATATTTATATTATCGTTCAGCATCTCGTCTTTCCAATTTTTTGAGATCAAGTCGATTACAGCTTTAGATGATATTTGATAAATATCTTTAATAGTTTCTACTGATGACGGCACGGGAGTATTTTCTTCATAGCTAAATGGTAATCCCAATTTGGAAAGCATTTCCGGAATTGAGTTTGTAATATGCCATGCAATGAATCCTAATGATCGTCCGGTTGATGTTACCTTTTGATTCAGCGAAGTGTCGGTTAAGTTTTCAAAAACTTTTAATGTTGCTTCGCTTTCATACTTCCATCCATCTAAAAAATCATTGATCGTTCTAAACATTTTTTCTCTCCTATTTCATTTTAATTTAATCTCGTGAATTCCCCCAGCAAAATCTTTTTGAGATTGAATTTCAATTTTAATTGACTGCGTTCTAACTGTTTCAAAAATAACACTATTGTATTTGTCTTTCTCTGTTCCATACTTATCAGTCGTATAAACAGCCGGCCATTTTTCACCTTCTTTATAAAATACTTTCCACGTTGTTGGAACTTTACATTCACCGACTCCGGTATCATCAAACCAGTAAATGGAAACTTCTGAAACTTCTTCGGGTTTGGTAAAATCTATTTGAACAAATTCCTTTTCTCCTTTACTCGGCCACCAATGAAAATACGGAAGTGATTCATCAATCGAACTTTTAGGTTCCATTCGATCTATCATTGCTTGCGGATTTTTTCCATGTGATACTGTTAATTTTGCATTAGTTAACATCGTTGGTCCTGATAAGGGACGAACTGCAGATTCTTCTCTTGCAAGCCAAACGCTCATTTCACCTTTACCTCTGTGAGCCCAAGAGTAATAAGGAATTGCAGTAAATTCCTGCTCAGAATGTTTTAATGTGCTTTTATCACCATCTAATTTATATCCTAAGACATTTCCATTTATAATTTCCACGCCGTTTAATAATTCCGGCATATATGCCGCAGTTAATTTTGCATCGTCAGATATAAGAATATTACGTACGTAACCATCTTTGTTATCAATCCATTCCGCAGCATAAACTATCGGTCCCCGTTGAATTGCAACTCTGCCTTTATCGGCTTCAACATTTTCATTTGCCACAATTCTTTTAATTTCCATCGGAAGATTTAATTCAACAACATCACCGACTTTCCAATTTCTATTAATTACAGCAAATCCATTTTCAATTTTTAGTTCTATAGGTTTTCCATTTACTGTAAGATTAATTTTTTCTTTTGGTTGATCAATAAATTTATAAAGATCACTGGCTATCGCTTCGTTTTGAGCCCAGCCAGGGATTCGTATGTTAAGTGAAAATTTTTCTTGCTTTAGATTGGGAGAAACAACGATCATAATTTTTCCATCCCAAGGATAATTTGTTCTTTGCTTCAAATTAACTTTGCCGTTGTTGAGTTTAATTTCAGTTTCATTATTCGTAAAGAGATTAACGAACAACTCATTTTCTTTTACAGCGTACATATAATTAGCTACGGAAGAAATGAAACGCGTAACGTTTGTTGGACAGCATGCACAATCAAACCAAGCTGCACGTTCGTGTGTGCCGAAAGACTCAAGCGGATTAGGATAGAAAAACGAATTCCCTTTCATTGAGATACCTGAAAGAAGAGCGTTGTACAAAGTCCGTTCCATTACATCAAGATATTTTGCATTTCCGCTTAAGAGAAACATTCTATGATTCCAAAACACATTTGCAATCGAAGCACAAGTTTCGTTGTAAGCGCTTGCATTTGGAAGATCATAATTTTTTCCAAAACCTTCCCACGAACCTGTTGCACCAACTCCTCCCGTTAGATATAATTTTTTCCCTGCTACATTATTCCAGATTTTATCTAATGCTTTCAAATAATCTTTGTCTCCGGTTAACGCTGCTACATCTGCCATTCCTGAATACATATACCCTGCTCGTACTGCATGACCAACAGCTTCATCTTGCTCAATTACCGGTTTGTGATCTTGATTGTATTCTCCCCAGGATTTTCTACCATTAACATAATTTCCGCGCATATCAAGTAAGAACTTTGCGAGCTTTAAATATTTATCTTTTCCTGTTACTCTATAAAGTTTTACTAAGCCGATTTCTATTTCCTGGTGGCCTGAAGGCAAACTAATTTTACCCGGACCAAAAACATTACATACAAGATCAGCGCTTTTGAGTGCAACATTTAAGAGTGTTTTTTTCTTTGTTGCCATAGAATGAGCAACGGCGGCTTCGTAGAGATGACCTAAATTATAAAGTTCATGGCTTCCTTCTTCATTCAACCAGCGCGATGGGCCTGTTACCCTTTCAAATTTATGAGAGCCCATTGTTCGTACGGTATAAAGGTAACCATCCTTTTCCTGAGCTGAGGCAATAAGTGAAATAATTTTATCAAGTTGATTTTCTAATACTTTATCTGGCTTTAACATTAGAGCATAAGATGCGCCCTCTATTACTTTGTAAACATCGGAATCATCAAAATAATATTTGCTGCAGAAATCACCTTTTTCTGATCCCCCGGCAATTGCAAAATTTTTAATTCTTCCAGTTTCTTCACACAATTTAAGTGCATAAGGAATTGTCACTGTCCGGTTGGTTTCCATTCTGTCAAACCAAAATCCTTTTTCAACCTTGACTTGTGTAAATGGAACGGGTTGAATAGGATAATCTTTTTTCGTTTGTGCTGGTATAATTGAAGCAATAATCACTAAAAAGAAAAATATTCTTGATCTCATGATTTATCTCCTGAGATAAATGCCGTTAATTATCTTATAATTTTATATTGTTTTTATTTCTCTATATTGAAACTAAATAATTCTATATAGAATAAAAACGGTAATAACTTTTTTATTATTTTCGACTAAGATTAATAAATTAAAGTATAAAGTTGAATACGAAGACCTTCATAATATTTCTTTCAATCATAAGTTTTTTCTTGCAACCCAGTGCGATAACTGCATCTAATAAAATTGATTCAACAAAACAACAGAGTAAATCGAAATATGTTACCGGGATTTACCGTGTGCCTTGTGGTGATAGGGAAAATAAAAAAATTTGGATTGTTGACGGTTTAATTATAAGAAGAGAAATTTACCCTGAGTTTTTATATGGTGGAAATAATGAGAGATATCCGTTCGTTCCCAAAAACGAAATTTGGATTGACCATGCAATTTCAGCAGAAGAATACAGTTACACATTAGCACATGAATTACACGAACGGGATTTAATGGCGACTCAAGGAATAAGTTATTCGGACGCCCATGATAGTTCTCTCGCTTTTGAAAGACGAATTCGCATAAACGATTTCAAAATAGCTAAAGAACATGAAAAACTTATTCACAAAGTTTCACCAACAGATTGTGATGGAGTTAAACAAATTGTTGAATTACCGGATTCCATATCAATCAAAAATATTTATCGTCAGAAAATTGGAGTTCGTAACGGTATCTCAATTTGGATTGTTGATGGTGCAGTCGTTAGAAGAGATATTTACCCCGACTTTGGCCTCAGCGGGAATGATCTTACTTACCATTTTATTCATGCAAAAGAAATTTGGATTGATGGAAATATTTCTTGTGAAGAAACCGAGTTTTCAATCTTGTGTGAACTTAAAGAACGTGAATTTCTTGATAAGGGAATGGGGTGTGATGATGCGTACTTAAAAGCAATAAAAATTGTTTCGGTACAAAGGAATATCGATCATATTATTGCAAAAGAACAACGGCCTATTTTAGTTCCCAATATTTTAGAGCGTGATATCGGAACCGGAAGCGAAAAAAAATCCCAGTGATTATTTCTTTGTTAATTCATCAATTGATTCTTGAAGTAGTTGATTAAATTTTGGAGGATTTTCCAGCATTACAAAATGTCCTACACCATCCATCATCTTTACGGTAAATGAATCCACATGTTTTTTATTTTCTTTAACAGATACAGGATACATGTCACAATTAATAGAAATTATCGGCAGGTGGATTTCTTTTAAGGTTGGAATAGGATCATAGAATAATAAATTTCTCATTGCACTTATACCAACATCCGGCGGTGCAGAAGATACATCGTTTGCAATTTTATTTACTAAAGTTAAATTAGCTGTTTTAGGAAACATCGTTTTAACAAAATTTTTTGTTGTATTTACAAAATCGGAAGAAAAAGATTTTAGAAAATTTTCCTTTTGTTCTGCAGTCCAATCATCTTTGAAGCTTTGGTAAGTATCGGCTCCAACCAATCCGATCACTTTATCTTTCAACAATTTTGCCGCTTCAATTACTACAACACCACCCATTGAGTGGCCGATCAAAATTACCTTATTCAAATGAAGTTTATTTACAACTGCCGCTACATCTTCACCGAATGATTCTATAGTATAATTTTTTCTTGTTGTAGCTGATTCACCGTGTCCGGCTAGATCTATTGTAGCAACTTTATACTTAGAAGAAAATGTTTTAACCTGATCATTCCAATATGATTTATCACAGCTCCAACCATGCACAAAAATAAGTGCGGGTTCGCCTTTTCCAGTAGAAATAAAATTTATTTTTGTGCCGTCTTTTGATAAAACATTCTGGAGCTGTGGTATAGAACTATTAACAAATCCAATCAAGAGAAAGAAAAGTATAAAAATATAAAGTTGATTTTTTTTGATCATGGTTTTCTCCAAGATTCAATTTTATTAATTAATTACCTCTTTCCATCGTCTGTTTGAAGAATTACTGCTGGAACATTAGCTTCTGCAACAAGTTTGTTGAATTTCGGAATTTCGTTTTCAATAACATCCTTTAATTTTTGCAGCTCCGCATCAATACTTGAGAAAAGCTCTTTCTTAAGTTCTACAGCCTGATCCGTCGGTTTATAATCCCCGCTTGCAGCAGATTCACCAAGAGAAGAAAGTTTGTCGTTCAAACGGATTGGATAATTAAGCGGGTCTTGCCCACTTTTATTTTTTGTTTGATACAAAATTTCCTCAATTGCAGTTAACTTTTTATTTATATCATCGGAAGTCTTTTTAACGACCTCAACATTTTTTTGATCTTTACTCCGATCTCCCACATCTTTGATCTGTTTGCGGATATTTCGTATTTGTTTAATCGCTTTGTGTGTTTCGCTAAGTTTATCCCTAACAGAAATTAAAAAATCAAATTGAGCTTTTAAATCATTACTAGAAGAAGAGGAACGCGGGTCTTTAACAATTGTAAACGGAACTGTTAAACTATCTTTACCATATTTTAATAACGCTTTGTATTCACCCGGAACCGCAAGCGGACCGGTTAACCCTCCGCCGCCCCACAATATCATTCCATCAAATCTTTCTGCATCGGGATAGCGCATGTTCCATATAAATCTATTTAACCCTTTTTTAATTGGAAGACGTTCGCCCCGCTCTTTTGCTTTGGGTTTATATGTCTTGATTATACTCCCGTTAGAATCTAAAATCCTTAGTTCTGTTGTACTGCTATCCGGCATTTCTTTGAAAAAATAATTTAGAATTACTCCGCTCTGTAAATTAATTCCGCTTGTTGTACCATCACCGCGTCCGCCGCCGCCGATTCTAAAAGTTTCGCGGGGTTGGTAGAACCAAAAATTATTCTTAGTCATGTCGGAGTTAATTTGTCTTAACGGAGAAATATCATCAATCATCCAGAAAGATCTTCCCTGCGTAGCTACAATTAAATCTTCATTCTTAATTGTTAGATCGGTAATTGGAACGATTGGAAGATTTTGTTGATATGTCTGCCAGTTCTCACCATCATTGAAAGAGATATACATTCCTTCTTCAGTTCCAGCAAAGAGTAACCCTGGGCGTCGATTATCTGCACGTACTACACGTGTAAACTGTTTCTCTGCAATTCCGTTTATTATTTTCTTCCAAGTTTTTCCGAAGTCGGTTGTCTTAAGTAAATAAGGTTTGTAATCATCGGATTTATATTTTGTTGCTGCAACATAAAGACCACCTTCAACAAAAGGATTAGCTTCAATGCTGTTGATTTGAGACCATTCAGGTAACATGCTAGTTGGTGGAGTTACATTTTTCCAGTCTTTTCCTCCGTTTGTTGTAACATAAATTAAACCGTCATCAGAACCAGTCCAGATTATTCCGGGTTTGAGTGAACTTTCAGCAAGAGTAAAAATTGTACAATAGTATTCAACTCCGGTATTATCTTTTGTTATTTGTCCACCTGAAGATCCAAGTTTAGTTGTATCGTTTCGTGTTAAGTCTCCGCTGATCGCTTGCCAAGTTTGTCCCGCATTAGTTGTTTTAAACAAAACATTTCCGCCCGCATATAAAGTATTCGGATCATGTTTTGAAAAAAGCAAAGGAAAATTCCATTGGAAACGGTATTTCCAATCTTTTGCGCCATGCCCGATCGGTGAATCTGGCCAAACATCAACTGTACGATTTTCTTTTGTACGGTGATTTATCATCGCAATTAAACCGGCATAATTTCCACCGTAAACTATATCGTTATCTTTCGGATCAACAGCTATCCATCCGCTTTCAAATCCAGCGGTTGTTTCCCAATCGCGCTCGCCAATACTTCCGCTTTCTGTGCGATGAAAAATTCTGACTGTACTGTTATCTTGCTGTGCACCATATATTCTGTAAGGAAAATAATTATCTGTTGTAACTCTATAAAATTGAGCTGTCGGTTGATTGTCCATTGAGCTCCAACTTTTTGCACCGTCAACAGAAACTTGCGCGCCACCATCATCTCCAATTATCATTGCATCAGAGTTTTCCGGATTAATCCATAAATCATGGTGATCGCCATGCGGAGTTCCGATTCCTTCAAAACTTTTTCCGCCGTCTTTCGATCTCCAGAAGCCGACATTGAGAACATAAACTTTATCTTTGTCTATAGGATCAGCGTAGATTCTACTGTAATACCAAGCACGCTGACGAAGATTTCTATCTTCATTTATTTTTATCCAATTCTCACCGCTGTCATCAGAACGAAATACTCCGCCTGCTTCTGCTTCTATGATTGCATAAACTCTGCGCGGATCAGCTTTGGAAACAGATACACCAATAATTCCAAGTGTTCCTTTTGGTAATCCTTTATTTGAAGAAATATTTTTCCATGTAGTTCCACCGTCAATAGATTTCCACAAACCCGAGCCTTCACCGCCGCTTTCTAAACTGTAAGGTGTCCGTTTAACTTTCCACATTGAAGCGAAAAGAATCCGTGAGTTCGTAGGATCCATGTTAAGATCAATTGCGCCTACTTCATCATTTACGAATAAAACTTTTTCCCAATTTTTTCCTCCGTCCTTCGAACGAAAGATTCCGCGCATCGCGTTTGGTCCGTAAAGATGGCCGAGACATGATGCATAAACTAAATCCGGGTTTTTAGGATCTATAGCGATTCGAGTAATATGACGAGAGTCCTCAAGTCCAATATGTTTCCATGTTTTACCAGCATCTTCACTTCTCCACATACCGTTTCCGCTCGAAACATTTCCGCGGACAGTTTCTTCGCCTGTTCCAACATAAATTACATTTGGATCCCAAGTACTAACAGCGATTGCCCCAATAGTGCCGCCAAAAAATTTATCTGAAATATTTTTCCATGTTGTTCCGGCATTTTCACTTTTCCATACACCACCGCCAGTTGCACCAAAGTAAAATAAATTTGGATTGGATGGAACTCCAACCACCGCACAAGATCTTCCTCCGCGGTAAGGACCGATGCCGCGATAATCTAATCCATTGATATAAGATGTATCTACTTGCGCTAAAATTTCATTGAAGGCTAAAAATGATATGAAAAAAAGAAATGCTGTTTTAAAATATAATTTCATATGGATTCCTATTGGAATTATTAAACCGGATTAGAATTTATCTTAATTGAAATGTGAATTCAACAATTTTTATTATGATTTTTTTTGATTTAACAATTTTTAATTTGGATAAGAAAAAGCCCTTGTTTTACAAGGGCTTTTATTAATAAAAAATTTAATGTTTAATAATTATAGATTAACTTTTTTTAGAAAGAAGAATCAACATCTTTTCCCTTTTTACTTTTAGGTAAAATAATTCTATCGCTAATCATTTTGGGTATTATCAAAGAGGAAATCTCTTTGCTAAAGTTTTGCGGTAAATCAGAATTAATCGTTTCAGTTAATGCAGACCAGATCATTTTTCCGTCTTTGCTCGGTTCCCATACGCTAATTTCTAATTGAGTAATTCGTTCTTTATCAACATAACCAGGTACATACACATGTGAATACCGCCAACCATACCATCTTCTAAATCCCCAAGGTTCATAATATAATGACCCAGGCACACGATATTTTTTTATTTCCTCACTTACTTTTTGAATCAAAATAATTCCATCAAATTTATTTTTGAACAATTCCGGAATATCTTTCTCTGCGAGAGCTTCGTTAGGATAATAGTAATAAGAACCCACGGCTTTAATTCCCCTAGAGGTTAATTCATCAACAAAAGATTTTTCCCATATTCTCCGTTTTGTCTTATTGTTGTTAATTGCAATCACAAGAAAATTATCTATAGAACCTCTCTTGAAAGATTGTTCTTTCCAAACATCAATCAGTTTGGAAGAAGTGCACCCACTAAAAAAGGTAGTTACAAAAAATGTAAGGAATAAATAGCTTAGATGTTTTCTTACATATTTATACATTTTTGAATCCTTTATAATATTATTAACCAATTCTTAGACAACATCAAGTTAATTCCGGTTTACTGTGAAGTACAGAGAAATATTTTTCTCCTTATTATTAATCAAAAATCCTTTTCATCATCTTCGAGTTCTAAGTTGGGTATTTGGGTAAATGCAATTCTCATCGGAGCTGAATGTCTTGCATAGTGAGATGTGGCGTAATATGCGGATGTAAATCCAAATTTTTTATTTAGTCCATCTACAGCTTTGTTAAGAGATTTTATTTTATCATAATCTTCAAAAAAGATTGGTGTGCTCTGATCTTCATCCAGTAACTTAAATAGAGTAACTCCAACGGCAAGTGGTTTTTCTTTTCCTGCCGGGTATCTTTCCCAAACTTTCTCCAATGCTTTCATAAGTGTTATAGTATTTTGTGTATGTGAAAAACTTATTTCTTCTCTCCATTTAGTTCCACCCAAAAATCTTACTCCCATAGACATTGCCCCGGTAGCATATTCAAGATAGCGCATTCTCATTGCCGCTTTCTGTAACAACCGATTCATCACTGCAAAGGCATCATCTTTATTTCTTTCTTTTGGCGGAAGAACATGGGAGTGACCTATAGTTTGTCGGTGTGTCGGAGGTCTTTTAACATCTTCGCCACGAAGTTGTGCATATATTCTTTCACCTTCTATTCCTCCCCAAGCTTCTTTTAAACGCGATTTGGGCAAGGTGCAAAGTGCCTCAACAGTGTAAATTCCATACCGCTTTAAACGAACTTCCATTCTTCTTCCGATACCGGTTAAATCTCTAAGTTTTAGATTGAAAAGACAATGCGGTAAATCTTTATCTTCGATCACTACTAATCCATCCGGCTTCTGCATATCTGTTGCAGTTTTTGCCAGAAACCTATTAGGGGCCAAACCAATAGAACATTTTAAATACTCGCCAACTTTTTCCGAAATTGTTTTTTTTATTTGAAGGGCAAGCTCAACGGCATTCTCCCGGATCTTTTGTTTTCCCATAAGCGTGCAGCATACTTCATCAATAGACATTTCTTGATCAACATGAACGCACGACTCTATTGCTTCCACTAATTTGTGATGATATTCAATATAAAGTCGGTGATGTGCTTCTACTAATTTTAGTCCTGGGCAGATTTTTTTTGCATCGGAAACAAGTGTTCCTGTTCTAACACCAAATTTTTTTGCTTCATAACTTGCAGCAATACAGCAAGTACTGTCTGCCATCATAGGAACAACTGCGGTTGGTTTATTGCGAAGTTTAGGATTAACCTGCTGTTCAACAGAAGCAAAGTATGAATTGAAATCTAAGAATAAATTACGGAGCGGCATTTGTATGTTTTTCTGAATAATAAATTCTTGTTGGTGTAATTATGAACACATGTACTAAATTATCTGTTAGATTAAATTCTTTAGCGATAACAAATTCTTCAAATAACGTAGTCTCGCCAAAGTCTTTATTGATATTAGCCAGAGAATCATCATTTTGATAAAAATAAAGAGCAATACCACAAAAATTTAAATCTCCTTTAGTGCTTAGACTCTCTACAAGTTTTTTTATATCGTCTTTGAATTTATTACATCTATCATAAATTTTACTTCCTAGTTTCAGCTCCAAAGCTACTGTGACTGGTAAATTATAAAAATCAAATCCATTATTTTCTAAATAGACAATATCAAATCGTTTTTTCTTTTTACTAGTCGGGGGATATTCGGCTTTAATGGGTAGAGAATAAATTGGATTTTTACCTAAATGGTTTTGAAAATCTTTTTTAATTTCAAATTTAACTTTTTCGAAAGATTCTTCAATGAGCTTATGAGTTATAAATACTCTCAAATCTTCTTCATAGAAAAAAATAAATGGATTATTATAAAAAGATTTGACTGTATTGAAAATTGCATCCTTAAATTTTTTTAGAATCTGTTGTCTTTCCATTCTCACCTCCTTAAAGATATTTCTTTATACTCATCGCTACCCCATCCTCCCCAAACCTTCAATTTATAATTATCATATGAATTTGGTACTTCAAAAGCTACAACAAATTTCTTAGGTATACGTGGTGGTAAATTCTCAAACACTATTGGATTCTTGTTTTCAGTTACTAATACAGCGGCAACATTACTTGCAGAACCGTATTCAATTCCGTCACTAGAATAGATTTTAAACATACCATTAGCTATTGTTCTTGTTTCCCGGGATTGATTAATTATAGTTAAATATACAATCAAATATACGCCGTCAGCTTGAGCATTTAAATATTGACCACCAACTTGTTTTTTAAATTCAACATCATCTACTCGATATTGAAAATGACCCAAATTAACAACCGTTCCAATTTTATCGGAAAGTTCAATGTATTTTTGAATTTCTTCATTAAAGACTAGACTTACATTATCTATTTGAAAATAATAATTTTCAACTATGCTGGGGCAACAATCAGGATCATTCAAACCCCAACGTCTTGCTTTTAAATAAACTTTTCCATCTTTTACATTTTCTAACTGGATTCTAGATAAGTATCCTGCAAAATTTCTGTAGCCAACAAATGGCTTAACTTTACAATTTACATATCCTGCGTCCCCATTAATCATTACAACAAAGAATTGCAATAAGGGATCACGTATTATTTTCTCTGATTGCAAATTAACATTCACAACTAAATCATCTTTATTATCTCCATTAATATCTGCCTTAATTACTTTTTTATCACCAGCATATTTATACACAGGTAATATTTTTCTTCCCTCTTCAATTACAGTCTGAATGATTTCGGCAATTATTTTATCTACCTCATTTTTCTTTCTGGATACCGACTGTGCCTTAAAATCGACCATATGAATAATTAAAAACAATATAATGATTAGATGCTTTTTCATTTAAACCTCCATAGGACTGACAATAAACACTAATACCTAGTTAATTAAATATCACCGCACTTAAATAACCAACAACTTCGGAATTATCGCCGGTAACATCTCCGGAATCGGTACGCGAGAGAATTTTAGATTTATTCTTTTTTATAAGATCCGCTGTTTTCATCATTGCAACAATAGCTCCGCCGCCGCATGCTTCACATTTTCCGGTTTCTAAATCTTTCTGCAAGTTATCATAATCAAATTCTGCTATTCGTTTTTCTACAATGGAATCGAGTTTGTCTGCTTGTTCTTTTGAGTGAAAATGAGAAAGATCCGAACTTGCAACAATTAAAGTTTCGTCATCAATAACTTCGGCAAGTTTATTTGCCAGCTCGTCAATAAACATTTTATTCTGATCGCCCATTACAATTGGCACGATAGAAAAATCTTGTAATAACATCTGAAGAAAAGGAATTTGAACTTCAACAGCATGTTCGGCTCGGTGTCCGTTTATTCCATTAAAAATTATTTTATTATCAAGAATTAATTCATATCTCATTTCTTTATTTATCGGAACTTCGCCAAGCGGGGTTTTATATGCATCTCCGTTGTAAATAGAAATTCCAGCAAAATATTCACGATGGCTTGGTGAAATAATAATTATAGTTTTATAATTTTTTCCCTTAACTGCATTGTAAGCAAACGCCGCCGTTCTTCCTGAATAAGCATATCCTGCATGAGGAGATACAATACCGACAACATTTTCAAATTTCTCTCGTGGTTTGTTATCATTCAATAATTGTTGAACTTCATTTTGTAGGTTGGAAGCCGATTCCGGATAAAACATTCCTGCAACTGCCGGTTCACGAATGTTTTTCATTTCACCTCCACATTAGATTCTGAGCCTGCCGAAGAATCACAAAAAATAGTTGCTGTGAAAGCACTCAATTGGAGTTGTTTTGTCTTCCAATAACCGGATGGAAATCCTGACTTCTGACAAATTGCATCAAGATATTGTTCACGGTTCATATGATGTTCTATTGGAACTTGAGGAAGCAAAAGTCCGCGTCTTCCTTTTTCTTCAAGAATTAATCCGTGCTTACCAATTTCTATTTCATCATAACTGATGAGCGGGAATGGTTCAGATAAAACTGAAATTTCTATTGAGAGATCTTTAATTTCCGACTGACGGACAGAAGGAAACCGCGGATCATTTTGTGATGCCTGCATTGCTGCATCACAAACTGTTTCGAATAACGGTCTGTCCGAAATAATATACCCGATACATCCGCGCAGTGAACCGGATTTTGTAAGCGTAACAAAAGCGCCTGCATGCGAATTGAAAACGGGATATTTTTTATAATCCGGCTTAGAGAACTTCTCTCCGGTAAAAACAGATTTAATTGAAGTACGAGCAGTATCTAGAAGAATTTTTTTCTCTTCTGATGAAATTTTCATTTTATTCTATCTTATAAACTATCACTTCGTCTTTTTCGCATAGAAGAAATAGAAAGTTTTTATAAACGAAAAAGGAATCGGTAAACAACGATTTAGTGCTTGCATTAAGAATTTTTGTAAGCACTAGGGATTTGTCCTTAAAATTAATAGCACAAAATATATTCGCGAGTTGCTCTTCTAAAATTCTAGAATGAAAGTTAAATAGAAGAAATTCGTTATATAAATTATACTCGATTTCACCGACAACATCCAGTCCTTGTGTTTGTGTTTTAATTAATTCAAATATGTTCTTGTTACTGACTTCTTCTTTAAGAACTTGCGGATAAATATAATTGGTCCAATCTTTTTCGGTTTCGGATATCTTTTGTAATGCATTTATCTTTTTATGGTCCGGGCCGAAATCCTCAATTAGTCCGCCACTTAAATAATCTAAAGAGGAAAAATATCTTTCTTCAAACCCTTGTTTGAATCCGTAAACTTTTTCTGCGTTTGCAAATAGAAAAGAAAATTCATTGTTTGTCCATAAAATATTTTGCGATACAATATCAAATGCAATTATTCCCTTATGGTGAGGCATATCCGGCTTGGGAAAATAATGAAAGAAAATAATGTCTTTGTAAATTTCCTCTATTCCGATCCAGCATTTTTCATCGAGTTGTAAATCGCAAAAAATATTTTCTCCGTTTTTTAAGTAATAGCAATTAAAGAAAACTTCTTTTGTGTTAAGATCGCGTGTTTCTAGAATCAGTTTATCGGAATCGGAGATTAGAATTCTCCAAATTTGTTTATCGGATTTATATATGAAATGTTTTTTCATCTCTCTCCTTTGCACACTCGCCAGTTAATAATCCTAAGCGTCGAGCGTGCAAATGCATGTAAGTTTACGAAGAATTAAAGAGGTTTGAATTTAGCTGTGAAGTGTCTAAGCATAGGAGCTTCGTAAACTATTTTGTAACCTTTTATTTTACTTCTATTCTTATAAACCTCGATTAAAACTTCAGCAACATAATCAATATGACTTTGTGTATAAACTCTTCTTGGAATTGCAAGCCGAACAAGTTCCATCATCGCCGGAATTAATTTTCCATGTTCATCATATTTTCCAAACATAATACTACCGATTTCGCACGCACGAATTCCGCCTTCAATATAAATTTCGCACACTATTGACTGCCCTGGATATTGTTCCGGTGGAATGTTAGGTAGAAATCTTTTGGCATCTATGTAAATTGCATGTCCTCCAGGTGGTTCAATAATTGGAATTCCGGCGCTAAGCATTTTTTCACCGAGATATTCCGTACTGCGAATTCTGTATTGTAAATAATGTTCGTCAACAATTTCTTCCAAACCTTGAGCAATTGCTTCAAGATCTCGCCCTGCTAATCCGCCGTATGTTGGAAATCCTTCAGTTACAATTAAAAGATTACGGCATTTCATTGCGAGTACTTCATCGTTGAGTGAGAGCCACCCACCGATATTTACAAGCGCATCTTTCTTTGCACTCATTGTTGAACCATCTGCGTATGAAAACATCTCTTGGCAAATTTCCAGAACAGATTTATTCTCATAACCCTTTTCCCGAAGTTTGATAAAATAAGCGTTCTCTGCAAAACGACATGCATCAAGGAATAATGGTAAGTCGTATTTCTTACACACATTTTTTACTTCTCTAATATTTTGCATCGAAACGGGTTGACCGCCACCGGAATTGTTTGTTACTGTTAAAACTATGAGAGGAATATTTTCTTTTCCGACTTTTTTGATAAAAACTTCGAGAGCTTCAACATCCATATTACCTTTGAATGGTGCGCGCTGTTCGGGATGTTTTCCAATTTCCACCAATAGATCAACTGCTTCTGCACCGGTGAATTCTATGTTAGCACGTGTTGTATCAAAAAATGTATTGCTTGCAAAATATTTTCCGGGTCCGCCTAGAATTGAAAATATAATTTTTTCAGCTGCTCTTCCTTGGTGAGTGGGAATGATGAATTCATCGCCTGTAATTTTTTTTACTGCTGCTTCAAAATTGTAAAAACTTTTTGCACCCGCATACGATTCATCACCTCGCATTATCCCTGCCCATTGATCAGAACTCATCGCAGATGTTCCGCTGTCTGTTAGAAGATCAATCAATACGTCATCAGCATGAATCATAAAAGGATTATAGCCGGCTACTTCTAATATTTTAATTCGCTCTTCTTTTGTTGTAAATCTAATTGGTTCAACTGACTTGATTTTGAATGGTTCAATAATGGTCTTCATAAAATCCTCAGTGTGGGATGGAAATTTTTCTTTGAACAAAATTACAAATTCCAATTCAAACAACCTTCGAGGTTTCAGTTTTAACTCTGAAGGCAAATACGAAAAATTGCTGAAATGTTGTGTAAAGTATACTTGACTTTTTGTAAAGAATACTATATTTTGGTTTTAGAAATTATTTGAGGTTATTATGAAAAACATTCTAAAAAAATTTTCGTTTCCTTATAAGACTCCTGTTTTGATTTTTTCTGCAGTGTTTATTTTTACCCCTCTTATTTTAATTAATGCAATTAATCCTATAAAGATTGAAGCTACCAATCCTCATTTGTTTAAGCAAATTTTTCTATCTACTTCTTTGCTTGCTACATTAGGATTTATCTACTGTACTCTCGGCTATCATTTTCAAATTCTGAGAGGTGACGAACTTAAACTAAAGATTCATTTAGAATCTTTGAACATTGCTTTTACAACAGCACTTGTGTTTTTATTTGTACTGATTTTTGTTTTTGTGAATTTCGTACCTACAATGCTCAATTACATATTGGTAATTCTTTCAGTGATTGCAATTATAGCTTATGTACTGGGTGCAGAATTTGTAAAAGAGAAATATCAATAAAAATTAAAATTTTTAGGAGTTAAAGATGATAGATAGATTAAGAAAATTTAGTTATCCAGTTCATAATCTTATATTTCTTCTTTCTTTGCTTTTAGGATTTTTTGTAGGCCATGTAGTATCTCAGATCTGGATGAAAATAATTATTTTTATTCTTTCACTTTGCGGATTTGGTTACACCTTATTAGCAAACCACTTCAAAATGATGAATGGAGACGAACTTGAAAAGACAATCAAATTGGAAACTCTTTCTATATCGACGAGTCTTCTTTTGCTATTCATAACCATTCTAATAGTAATTGAAAATACTTTTATAATAAAATTTGGTAATGAAAAATTTAGTTACGGTTTTGTTATTCTCTTTTTGGTCATAATGCCGGTTACTGAATATTTTGTGAGAAGAAGTTATAAATGAAAAATGTTTTACATGTTCTACGTGCTGAACGAAGGTTATCTCAAGACGATCTTGCAAAACTTGTGGATGTCTCGCGTCAGACTATAAACGCAATTGAACGGGAAAAGTACGATCCGAGCTTGCCGCTGGCGTTAAAAATTGGAAAAGTCTTTAGTAAAAAAGTTGAGGAAATATTCTTTCTTGAAAAATAAACATACAGATTTAACACTTTAATCTTCCTTTCCATCAATTATTTTTATTAAATTTCATTTGTGTAACCTCACCTAACAATGAAATAAAAGAGGAGAAGTAATATGGAAGAAATGCAAAACCAAGAAGCTCCAAAAATGTCCTCTGTTGAACAAGAAGAATTTGAAATTAGTCATACTGATAAGCTGGTCGGTGTATTTTCCGAACCAGGCACTACATTTTCTAAGATGTCAAAATTTCCTCCTAAGACGGCTGATTGGGTAATTCCAATTTTAATTGTAATAGTTATAGCTATACTTTCTCAATTTTTAATGGCAAATAATCCTACCATAAAAGCAGCATTAGTCGAGAAGCAGATGGCCGCTATCGAAAAATCATTTAATGATGCAGTTGCTAAAGGACAAATGACTCAAGCTCAAGCAGATCAACAACTTGAATCAATGAGAGAAAGAATCGAACAAGGTGGTGCTATGCAGATGATTGGTGTTTTTGTAGGAATTCCAATTGCTACATTTATTTTCTTCTTTGTTGTCTCCGGTGTTTTTTTGTTTCTTGCAAAAATAATTTTGAAAGGTGAGGGAACCTACAAAGAAGCTATGGTTGCTTATGGTTTACCTCATTATATACTCGCCATTCAAATGATAATTATGGTTATTGCTGCATTAGCAATGAATAAACTTTTTACCGGAACAAGCGTTGCAGATTTTATCGGAACAGAAAAAAATACTATTACAGGATTTTTGCTGGGTAAACTTGATGTCTTTTCAATTTGGTTCTATGTTGTTTTCGGTGTTGGTCTTGCTAAAATGTTTAAGAGTAATAACTCGCAAAAATATATAATGGGCGTAATTGCCGTCTGGTTAGGATTTAGCCTGATATTCTTTGCATTAGCTAAGTCTGTTTCATTCTTAAGTTTCTTAGCAGCATAATTTTTTAAGTCATTTAAAACCCAACTTTTTTAAAAGTTGGGTTTTATTTTCTTAAACCGTTTATTTCTTTTTCAAACACCTCTTTTACTCTGCCGATTTCTAAATTCCCTAATAAAATATTTTTCATCCTAACACGAACAAGCCGAAGAGTTGGATAACCAATTGCCGCCGTCATTCTTCGTACCTGTCTGTTTCTTCCCTCAATCAATGTTATGCTCAACCAGCTTGTTGGAATATTTTTTCTTTCACGGATTGGCGAAACGCGCGGCGGGAAATTTGGATCATCAATTACTTTAACTTTTGCCGGAAGAGTTTTTCCGTCTTTCAAAATAATTCCATCTCGTAGTTTTTGTAATTCTTGTTCTGTAGGAATTCGTTCTACTTGGATAAAGTATTCGCGTTCATGTTTGTTCTTCGGATTAAGTAGATAATCTGTTAATGTCTTATCGTTCGTTAAAAGCAAAAGTCCTTCACTATCCAGATCTAATCTTCCCACCGGATAAACATCTTTAGGGAATTCATACAAAGAAGATAAAGTTTTGCGATTCTCTTTATCTGTGAATTGTGGCAATACTCCGTATGGTTTGTTTAGAATAAAATATTTCTTATTGGTTGTCATTTTTTTCGTCATTCTAAATTCCGACGAAGTCGGTATGAAGAATCCCAAGAGCTATTTTAAGATTCCTCGCTTCACTCGGAATGACAGCTACTATATTATACTTTGCGGATCAATATCAATTATTAATCTAACATCTTTGAAACGTGATTTTTGATTGAACTCTACAAACGAATTTAAAATTGCATTCCGCAATTGTTTGCCGGACGGATCAAATTTTTTGTGGCTCTTGATTAAAATTTGGAAGCGGTACATTCCTTTTATTTTATAAATGATTGCTTCGGTAGGAGGAATCATTTTCAAACCTTTGCCATACTTTCTTAGATAATCAAAAAATTCGCTGATTGCAGATTTAACCCGGTCCTCTTTTTCATCTTTCATTTCAATTAAAGCAATGCGCGTGAACGGCGGGTATTCACCTTGTTCCCGCAATAGAATTTCTCTTTCGTAAAATCCTTTGTAATCATTCAACAAAACTTTTTGCAGAACAAAATGCTTTTGGTTCTGGGTTTGTATAATTACTTCACCTTCTTTTTCGCTCCTTCCGCTTCTGCCTGCAACTTGTGTAAGAAGTTGAAATGTTCTTTCGTCAGAGCGGAAGTCCGGAATCCATAAAGAAGTTTCAGCAGCAACAACTCCAACTAACGTAACATTTGAAAAGTCCAGACCTTTAGAAACCATTTGTGTTCCGACAAGAATATCAATCTCGCCTTTTCTAAAACTGTTTAAAATTTCTCCTAGTTTCCCCTTTTTATTTATCGAATCCGAATCAACACGCTCAATCTTCGCACCTGTGAAATAATAATCAAGTTCATCTTCAACGCGCTGAGTTCCTGTTCCAAAAAATTTTAAGGCAATGGAGCCGCAATTTGGACAAGCTTTAGGAACATGTTTAACTATGCCGCAGTAATGACACTGCAAAATATTTTTATTCAGATGATGAACCATCGAGACAGAACAATCAGGACAGGTAACTACTTCTCCGCAATCGTTACAAAAAACTTGAGTTGCAAATCCTCTCCGATTCTGTAATATTATTACACTTTCTTTTTTCTTCAAACGGTTTCCGATTTCATCAAGGAACTCGCGCGAAAAGATGCTCTCCATCTGTTTCTTCTTCTTCTCAATCGTAACATCTACAAGTTTTATTTTGGGAAGTTTCGCATTATCAATCCGTTCAGGTAATTTTAATAAATTATATTTTCCGCTAAGTGCATTGTACATACTTTCAACAGAAGGCGTAGCCGAGCCAAGCACAACAGGACATTCACTAAACTTAGCTCTTATAATCGCAGCGTCCCGAGCATGGTATTTCGGTACCTGATCATATTGCTTATAACTCTGGTCGTGTTCTTCATCAACAACAATCAATCCGATGTTTTGAAGAGGCGCAAACAATGCTGAGCGCGGACCAATTACGACTTTAGATTTTCCCGCAATAATCCTTCGCCATGAATCGTAACGCTCACCTAGTGACATTCTGCTATGTAGAACTGCGGTTAGGTCGCCGAAGTAATTATAAAAACGTGAAGTGATTTGGGGAGTAAGAGAAATTTCAGGAACAAGTATTATTACGCTTTTTCCATTTTCAATAACTTTTTTTGCAAGCTCAATATAAACTTGTGTCTTGCCGCTTCCTGTAACCCCATGAAGAAGAAATGTTTCAAAAATATTTTTTTCTATAGTATCATTTATTCGGTTTACAATTTTTTCCTGCGGCTCGGTCAAGACTAACTGTTTTGATTCCTCTTTATAGGTTTCCGTATAAACACGATCAATCTCTTTATCAAAAATTTTTACTAACCCTTTCTTTTCTAAACTATTAACTGTTGATGCTGCGGATTTTGTTTTTCGTAGCAGTTCGCTTAATGCAACCGGCTCTTTAACTGAAAGTAATTCAAGCAAGAGTACAACTTGTTTGGGGGATTTTTTCTCTATCTCCGGCATTAATTCATAAATCTCATCAATAGATTTTTCAAGACCTACAAATTTTACTTTTTTTGCCTTAACTTTTGCCGCACTAGTTTCGTCCAGGAGAGTTACTGCACCTATTTTTTCGAATGAACGGAGTAATGAATAAATATTTTTATTCTTTACTTCTTTTTGCAGCGTAGAAATACTATGAACTTCTTTTTGAGAAAATATCGATAGAAGTTTTGCTCGGAGTGATGTTTTTTTTCTTTCTTGATTTAAAAGTTTTTCACAAAAATCTTTATCGCTTACTACTCTTCGTTTAGATTCTATCTCTGTTCCATACGGTACAGAATTTTTAAGTGCTTCTCCTAATGAACTCAGATAATATTCGGAGACCCATTCATAAAACTTAAGCGTAGTTTTATCGAAGATTGGTTTTTCATCAAGTACATCACGTATTGGCTTTATCTTTTCTTTTATGTCTGCCGTTTTGGAAATGGCTATTACGAATCCCGTTAGCACACGTTTACCAAACGGAGCAACAACACGTACACCAACTTTAACTGGATCAGTTAAATCGTCCGGAATTGAATAAGTGAACGCTTTTCTAAATGGCAATGGAAATACTACCTGGCAAAACATTTTTTAGCTCTCAGCTTTCAGCTTTCAGCTTTCAGCTCAAAAGCTAAACGCTGATGGCTGATTGCTGAATGCTATTTACTCAAATATAATCAAAGCAAAAGTAGATTGCATAAACGGCGCAGTTCTTTTAACTTTGCAGCCAACAATAACAAAACATAACGGAGTATTAATGAAAAAGTTAGTTGTTTTTATGCTTCTTCTTTCAATATTAAGTGTTAAAGCTGAAGAAAAAAAATTGGGTAAGTCAATCACCTTAAAAGAAAAAACTTCCGTTTCAACAATTCTTGCAAATCCGGCAAAGTACGATGGCAAAAAGGTTTTAGTTGAAGGAAAAATTGTAGATGTCTGTCAAGATATGGGATGCTGGTTAGATGTAGCTGGCACTAAAGAGGGAGAAAAAATCCGTGTTAAGGTTAAAGATGGAGAAATTGTTTTCCCTAAAGACGGAAAGGGTAAAACTGTTTTGGTTGAAGGAGTAATTTCAAAAGTTGATACAAAAACTGCAACTGAGCATAAAGATAAAAAAGAAGGTGAAAAAGACGATTGTGCAACAGAAGCAGTTTATCAAATAAAAGGATTGGGTGCGGTAATAAAATAGTTGATATTCTTTAGTAAACAGTTTATCAGTAAAAAGCCCTCAACATTGTGAGGGCTTTTTATTTTAATTAAGTGCTGAAAGATGTGGATTAATTTTACTAACCAAATGTGATTTTGGCACAGCTCCAATAACAGTATCAACTAATTTTCCATCTTTGAAAATTCCTAAAGTTGGAATACTTCTAATTCCATATTGAGCAGATACACCATAATTTTCATCTGTATTTACTTTTACTACTTTTAATTTTCCGGCAAGATCATTTGCAATTTCTTCTACTACCGGAGCCACCATTCTGCATGGCCCGCACCATGGTGCCCAGAAATCAACCAATACAGGTGTGCTTGATTGTAAAACTTCTTGTGCGAAATTTGAATCCGTTCCTTCTATTACGTTCTGCATATTGTACTCCTTAAAAAAATTTTTATGTTGATTTGATGCAGAGAATTTAGAAAGGATTCAGGAAAAGTAGAATAAAAGAAAGAGTAAGAGAAAGATTACAAAACTCTTCCTCTTACTCATAATATACACTTTGTTATTTTACAACTTTTGCATCTTTATCTAATAATATAGGATCACCTAGACCAAGTTCTTTTAGTTTATCAAATTGAGTTGCTTTATCACCGACAATTAAATAAATCAGTTTATCGGGATGAATAAAGCTTTGTGAAAGTTTTGTGTGCTCTTCAGGCGTCATTTGTTGTACAATTGCTTCTCGTTGTTTTATATAATCGAACGGCAAATTATACATAACTACAGGCGAAAGCATACCTGAAAGTTGCATCAATGTTTCAAATCTTCCTGAATTGCTCTTTAATAATGTGCTCTTTACTCCATCCAGGTCTTCTTTCGAAATTCCTTCTGTATATTTTTTGATTTCATCTCTAACTATTTGCGTGGACTCGAATGTTGAGTTAGATTGGACAGAAGAAGATGCAAGAAATACTCCTGCATAAGTTCCGCTGCTAAATCCGGAGCGAGCTCCGTATGTAAAAGATTTTTTCTCACGTAATATCATATTTAATATTCCGTTAAAATCACCGCCGAGTCTGTGATTAATTACAACAGCTTTGTAATAATTCGGATTGGTGTAACTGGGTCCTAAATGTCCGGCTAAGACTTGTGATTGTTTTGCTTTTGGAACATCCACAAAATAAATACCCGGTTTAGCAGGAGTTAGACTTGTGACATTAGGAATTTTTACTTCTTTAGATTTCCAATCTTTCAAACCGTTAAACAATGTAACTGCTTTTTCTTGTGTAATATCTCCTACAATACTGATTTTACAAACTGATGGTGAAAAATATTGTTCATAATATTTTTTCAGATCATCTATAGCAATTTTATCAACTGATTTAAGTGTTCCAGCTGATTCATTTGCCAGAATATTATCCTGACCATAAACTAATTTACTAAATACACTTTGTGCAATTGATGCCGGTGACGTTTCTGTTCTTTTCAAACCTTCAATAGTTTGACTTTTTG
The DNA here is from genome assembly GCA_023250955.1 of Melioribacter sp. Classification (GTDB taxonomy): domain Bacteria; phylum Bacteroidota; class Ignavibacteria; order Ignavibacteriales; family Melioribacteraceae; genus Fen-1258. Next base: position 294,555 of record JAHEZQ010000006.1, read on the forward strand.
CAAGATCAAATTCTTTTGTATCCCAGCGCGGTTCAAACAACATTTCTTTAGCAAGAGCAAATGTTTCATTCAATTTACTGGCAAGGCAACTTCCTGAAATTGTAATTGATTCACTGCCGCCATTAACATTTATATTTGCACCTAAATCTTGTATTGCTTCTCTGAGTTCAACAGGTGTTTTTGTTTTAGTTCCTTCATTCATCAATCGTGCTGTTAATGAACCAACTCCAATCATATCGGGATTATCAAGTAGCATTCCGCCTTTAAGAATAATTGAGAATTGAACAAGCGGTAATTCACTCTGTTTAATTCCATAAACTGAAATTCCGTTAACGGTTTTGTCCTTCCATATTTTAGGAATATTTACAACAGGATCTGGACCCTTAACCGGTTCTTTAGTTCTATCAATCTTTGATGGAATTGGTACATAAGGAGCGTTTACAACTTCTTTCTTCTTTGTTCCTTGTTTTTCTATTGATTCTTCCTGAACAACCCACAATTTAGAATCCGGTGCTGCTAAATCAACTTTACCTTTAGGAACAATGCTTGTGAGAAGATAATTCTGACCTTTGATATATTTGTTATATACTCTCCATACATCTTCCTTAGTAATGCTCATTCTATCTTTAAGATCTGTCGCAATGTAATCAGGTGAACCGTTAAAAATATTATAATCACCAAGACGCATCGCTTTACCTAAAACACTTGCGCTCTGGCTGTAAAAACTATATTCAATTCCGGCTTTTTGTCTTTCAACATCTTTATCTGTGAATCCGTCTTTCTCGAATCTTTGGAATGCTTCTTTAACTGCAGCTTCAACATCGCCTAATTTTACTGTTGGGAAAGCAGTAACGGCAATATCAAACGATCCTGCAATTTCGCTGCTGCCTTGACGCGCCATTACTGATGGTGCAAGTTTTTTCTCTTCAACTATAACTTTGTATAATGGTGATTTTTTACTTCCTGCAAATATGCGTCCGAAGAATTCCAGTGCATAAGCATCTTTATTAAATTCCTCCACAGTAGGATATTCCATTCCCAATCTAGGAGCGTTTGCAAGATTATCTTCACAATATGATCTTATTATTTCTTTCAGTGTAACCGGCATTTTGGGAAGTGATGCTGGTGCCGGTCCGGATTTTATTTCGGCAAAATATTTATCAATCCATTTTTTTATCTGAGCAACATTAATATCACCAGCAACAATTAAAGTTGCATTGCTTGGTGAATAATATTTAGCATGGAAATCTATCGCATCCTGAAGTGATGCAGCTGCAAGATCTTCCAACTCGCCAATAACAGTATGACCGTAAGGATGAGTTGCAGGATACATTAACTTAGTGGACATATACTGACTTTGCGAATAAGCTCGATTATCACCCTGTCGTTTTTCATTTTGAACTACATTCTGCTGTGTTACAAATGTTTCCATGTTAACTTTACTTAAAAGGAAACCCATTCTATCTGCTTCCATCCACAAAGCCATTTCAACTGCATTCTTTGGAATTACTTCAAAATAATTTGTTCTATCTTCGTTTGTAGAGCCATTAACATTCGAAGCACCTGCTGTTTGAAGTTTTTTAAACCATTGTCCTTGAGGAATATCTTGAGATTCATTGAACCTAAGATGTTCGAACAAATGAGCAAATCCTGTTTTGCCTTGAACTTCTCTTGCTGAACCAACATGATAAACTACATAGACCGCAGCGATCGGGTCGGATTTGTCAACATGAAGAATTACATTCATCCCGTTAGACAGTTTGTATTTTTCATAAGGGATTTTGAATTCCTTTTTCTTTTCTCCGCCGAATATTGTAATGCTAAAGCAGAGCATAAGAGCAATAAAAATAAATGATCGTTTGTGTTTCATTATTCCTCCAAGGAATTATTTGTTGTCTGTATTTTTATTTGGAAAGATATTGCTGACGTCATTAAGAGAGCGTTGTTTATTTCTATTTAACAATTTAGCTTTTTTAACAATTGAAAAGATAGAGATTTATGTTGTTAACATTTTTTAACAAATTCAGTTAACTTTTATGCAACTTAAAGTAATAATTAGCATCTGTTTAGTAAGGGCAATTGAGAGAAAATGCAGAAAGACTCGATTATTGATTTTACTCTGACTTACAACAAGTTTAAGAAACCACTCTTCAATTATGTATGTAAGGTTATGAAGTCAGATGTGCTTGCTGAAGATATAGCACATAATGTTTTTTTGAAACTGTACGATAATCTAGACCGTATTCATCATACCGAGCGTGTTGAGGTATGGATTTTTACAACTGCGCGCAATGAAATATTCAGTCACTTCAGAAAGAACAAAAATAGAATTAATGAGCCTATAGAATTCCATGAAGAAAAATTTTCTACAAACAATTTGTATTCGGATTTTGAACAGAAAGAATTAATTGATTTTATTGAAGAAGAACTAAAGGCCATGGATGAATCACAAAGCGAGGTTTACTATTTAAAAGAATATTCGGGATTGAGTTACAAAGAAATCGCACAGATAATGAATATAACCGAAGATCTTGTGCGAAGCAGAATTTTTAAAGTACGGCAAAAACTTAGAACAGCTATAACAAAACTTGAAAGAGGTTAATATGAATTGCGATGACATAAAGCTTATGATAAGCGAATATATTGATAATGAATTAACAAAAGAGAAAGAAGCATTTTTGTTTACTCATCTTTCCTCTTGCACGGATTGCCGCGAAGAATACAAAATACAAAATTCTATACAGCATGAAGTAAAGATAAATCTTAAGGATGTAGGTGAGCGATTTGAACAGAGAGTATTTGACTCGATTCAGAAGAAAGAACTGCCCTTGATAAAGAGATGGATTACAAAGCCTACCCCCGCTTATATCAATTATGTTTTAGGATTTGCAATAATTATGATTACTCTTTTTTCGTTTCTTCAATTCAGTTCTCTAAGGGGTGATTTAAAAGGTTTTCAAGAAAAGTATGAAGCGGCATTCGAGAAAATTCAATTCCAGACACAACAAATAAATTTAATGATGAATAGTATGCCGGCAGTTCAAATAATTGGGAATCCCGTAAAGATGTAATTCCGTGGAGGAATCAATGAATAAATTATTATTACTTCTAAGTCTTTCAATAATTTTAAACGGTGGCTGCAAAAATAATGTTGATGATAAATCTACTGTGAGAATACAAAAAACGGAAAGTTGGGCTAATTATGATGATCTGCTTGATATAAAATCAGAAGCTACTATTGATACTGTTTTGTTTCGTCAAGAGATGGATCAAATTTTAACACCAGGGAAAATTTTTGAATTGTTTGGCTCTGGTTATCATAATTTTTATCTCGCACTAACAATTCCTAAAGAAGGTCAAAATAATTTCACAATAGCTACCGACATTTCTCTTTGGTTATCTCCAGGCTTACAAACAGAAAATATGATTTTCAATGAAGGAACTGAATTATCTACAACAAAAAATAAATTTCTGTCAACCGATTATGCTAACAGAAAAGAATTTCGCAATCATGCAATTTTCAATACGCCGTTTTTAGATATAAAAAACATTTTTAAAACTAAGCCAGGCATTCTCAACAAAAAGACAGTTCGAAGTATCAAGTTATTCGCGATGAATATTACAATTGACAAGAATAAAAAAATCATCAGACCTTGGACAATAAAAGAAATTGACATATCAAAATATCGCGAACATTTTCTTAATCCGAAGTTGAATAGATATTATTTTTCAACCGGGTTACCTGCAGTTAGTATTGACGGCTTTGAATCAATCCGTAAAGCAATCGTTTACCCCGAGGTTGCACTGAAGAATGGTATAACCGGAAGAGTTATTGTAGAAATTTTTGCTGATGAAGAAGGGAAATATGCGGGTTACCAATTAATAAAAGGTCTTGGTTATGAATGTGATGACGCCGTTGTTGAAGCAATTAAAAATGTAAAATTCCGCGGCTATCCAACAGGACAAAGAAGTTCAATCATAGTTCCATTTGAATTTGGTCCAGCTAAAACATCTTCTATAGATTTAGCTGTACAAGTGTTTGATTTTAATGAAGACCCGAACGTTTACAATAATATTAAACTGGGAATCGTAAATAAAAATAAATTAGATAAAAATTTAGAGCAGAATTATTTCATTTATGTTTATATGAATGGCTATTTAATATTCCAAAATTATTGTACTGGAATATCAAAAGCAGAGACGCAGCAATTTTTCTGGTTTCGTTGGCATACAGATAAACCGGGGAGCTATAATTATACAATCTATATTGATCCTGAAAACAGACTTAATGATTCAAACCGTGAGAATAATACTGTGCGGGGAACTTTAGTTGTAAAATAATCTTTCGATGCAAATATATAAGAGTAAGATTAAGAGAAAGAGTAAAAAGATAATGCCTCTATCTTGTTTTTACTATTACTCTTTCCCTTCTTTTTTATTAAGCAACTCAATAACTTCGTTATGAATCTTACCTCCAGTAGCAACAATACTATTTCCCTTCAACGGATCGCTGCCATAATAATCTGTAATCGTTCCGCCCGCGCCTCGGACTATTGGAATGAGCGCCATCAAATCCCAAGGATTCATAATCGGGTCAATCATAATATCTGCATAACCGGTTGCAAGAAGATAGTAACCATAACAATCGCCCCATTGGCGGTAAAGTTTTACTTTGTGAACAAGATTATCAAAATTTTTTATGTTACGATATTTTTCAATGTTAATTTGATCTGTTGTAAGCAAAACCGCATCAGAAATATCATTGCATTCTCTAATGTGAACTTGCTTTCCATTTAATTCCGTTGCGTAATTATCACCAATCAGAAATTCATTTAGTATCGGTTGATTTATTACGCCAAGAATTGGTTCGCCATTTTTAAGTAGCGCAATCAGGGTTCCAAACGTAACAGTTCCACAGATAAAACTTTTTGTTCCGTCAATCGGATCAAGAACCCATTTGTATCCTGCATTAGGATTATGTTCACCAAATTCTTCGCCGAGTATTCCATGATTAGGAAATTTTTTCATAATTGCTTCACGTATAAACTCTTCTGTTTTTTTATCTGCAATTGTTACGGGTGAATGATCGGGTTTGTTTTCAACATTAATATCGGTTCGCCAGTAATGTTTAATGATTTTTCCGCTTTCATCAGCAAGCCATTTACAGAAATGCCGTAATTCATTTAACTCTTGCATATTGTTACCATTGTTTAATTGAGCAGATATTTCAAATATATTCGTTTAACAATTCGTTCACAAAAGTTATATTTTCGTACTATCAATGAGCTTAGTTAAAGCAAATAGCGAAAGTATTCGGCAAGCAGCCGAAATTATTAAATGCGGTGGTCTTGTTGCGTTTCCAACTGAAACTGTTTACGGATTAGGTGCCGATGGACTAAATCCGATTGCCGTAGCAAAAATTTTTGAGGCGAAGAGACGCCCATCATTCAATCCATTGATACTTCATATTGCCGATAAAGATTCACTTGAAAAATTTTCTCCAACAAAAAGTGAAAAAATTGATCTGTTGATTAGAAAGTTTTGGCCTGGACCTCTAACCTTAGTTTTACCAAAATCAAAAATTATTCCTGATATTGTTACATCAGGCAATCCGACTGTCGCGGTAAGAATGCCAGATCATCCCGTTGCATTACAATTAATTAAAGCAAGCGGAACACCGATTGCTGCACCAAGTGCAAATAGATTCGGCCATTTAAGTCCAACCGAAGCAAAACATGTTGAAAAATATCTCGGTGATAGAGTTGATATAATTCTAGACGGAGGAAAAAGTTCTGTCGGAGTTGAATCAACTATAATTCAATTTTATGAAAATGGTTTTTATCTTTTAAGACCGGGTGGTTTATCTAAAGAAGAGATTGAAAATGAAATTGGTAAAATAAAAACCGGCAAAATTGATCCGCACAGACCAAGCTCACCCGGACAGCTTTCGTTTCATTATTCGCCTAATACACCGCTTAAGTTTTTCAACAAAAAATTTCTTGATAAAAATAAAAAAATCGGTGCACTTTTCTTCCAAGAGAATAAAATTGATTTCAAATTTGCTGAGGTAAAATTTCTTTCTGCGACCGGGGACTTAAGAGAAGCTGCCGCTAATCTTTTTTCTCATCTTCACGAACTAGAAAAAAGCAATCTTGATTTGATCCTAGTTGAACCGATTGAAGAAAAGGGTTTAGGCAGAGCAATTATGGACCGGTTAAAAAAAGCATCAAATAAACTTGAGCAAGAGAACTAATGTTAATCTACACTCAGCCCAAGCTTGGTTCTTTATAACAAAATAGTGTAGAATAATTTTGGGATGATAAGTCCGCTTCTCTGTTTTGAAAATATTAATAATATGATAGAAATAGTTAATAAAGAAAATATTTCAAATAATAGAAAATCTAAGATTAGTTAATTTTATCTACATTCTGTCAGAAACGATTTCTATATTTCAATTAGATTTATAAATTATTTTTTAGATGAGCGATAACATCAAAACTGATATGCATAAAACATTTGACAGGCTGATTGAAAAAGCCGGGTCAATGGAAGAATTAAAATTAGCCCTCTATGCTTTAAACTCTATTAGCGAATGCATCACAATCACAGATTTGAATGAAAAAATACTTTACGTTAACGATGCATTTTTAAAAACTTATGGATATCATCTTTCCGAGTTGGTTGGACAAACAATTACGATTATACGTTCAGATAAAAATGATCCTCAAACTATTAACAGCATTCATCCATCAACAATTAAGGAAGGTTGGCGCGGTAAATTATGGAATAAACGAAAAGATAATTCAGAATTTCTTATTGAGCTATATACTACTACAGCCCACGACGAAAGCGGAAATCCGGTTGCGCATGTTGGTGTTGCACGGGATTTAACCGAGGAAATTAAATCGGAAAATATTCTTAAAGATACACAGCTTAGATTTAAGGAGCTTGTCACTGAACTGAAAGATGCTGCTTATGAAAGTACTCCTGATGGAAAATTTATTTCATTGAACCCAGCAGGTATTGAATTATTTGGTCTTTCTACCCTTGAAAAAAGTGAACTGAGCAAGCTGGATATAGGTAAAGCATTTTATCTTGATGAGAATGAAAGAAATAAGTTCAAACAGGAATTAGAAAAAAATGGTTTTGTAAAAGATTATGAAATAAATATTCGGAAGATGAATGGAACTGTTGCAACTGTTCTTGAGACTTCCCTTGCAATAAAAGATAGTAGCAGTAAAATAATAGCATATCGAGGACTGCTCCGGGATATTACGGAACAAAAAAAGAATGAAGGAAAGCTCAAACAGTTAATTGAACGGTTGGAATATGTAAATAATCAATTAAAAATTTCCGAAGAAGAATTAAAAATTACCAATGCTTCTAAAGATAAATTCTTTTCCATTATCGCCCATGACCTGAGAAGTCCGTTTAGTTCTCTATTAAGTTTCTCGGAATTTCTTATTGATGATATTAATGAACTTTCGAAAGAAGAGATAAAATCATTTGCGGAAAAAATCCACGAATCAGCAAAAAATGTTTTTACTCTCCTTGAAAATCTTCTTCAATGGTCGAAAATTCAATCCGGTAAGATTCCATATGAACCATCAAACTTTAATATTTCCTTTAAAATAAATCAGGTTATTTCTCTTCTTACTGATAACGCAACAAACAAAAAAATTCGTCTTGTTAATGAGACTTCACCGAATGCGGTTGTATTTGCAGATGAAGACATGGTATTTTCAGTTATTCAGAATCTGCTTTCAAACGCTATAAAATTTACAAATGAAACAGGCTCCGTTGTTTTCAAATCGCTTATCAAAGCAAGCTCAATAGATATTTCCATTACAGATACAGGTGTAGGAATCAAAGAAGAAGATTTGCCTAAACTACTTCGAATAGATGTTCATCATTCTACATACGGGACTAAGGATGAAAAAGGAAGCGGACTAGGATTAATTATCTGTAAAGAAATGATAGAACGAAACCGAGGTAAGATACACATCGAAAGCAAAGTTGGAGTGGGAACAACATTTACATTTACACTTCCAAAAGCTTAATTAGGCAATGGTTATTTAGCTTTAAAAATATTTTTATAAACTAATACTAATTGTTTTTATCGGAGAAATAATTTATGTCAAAAGAAATGATTCTCGAAAAGATTGATCAAGCAGCAAAAATTTTAACCGAAAAAAATGTTGATATGTGGATGACATATGTTCGTGAAACCGGAAACATGAAAGATCCTATGATGGATATGATGGTTGGAACTGGAGCGACGTGGCAATCTGCTTTTATTATAACAAAAAACGGAGACACTCACGCTGTAATCGGATCGCTCGAATTGGAAAACATGAAAACAATCGGGACTTATAAAAATATTCACAGTTATTTAAAATCGGTAAAAGAAAAACTTATTGAAGTATTAGATTCCATCAAACCTGCAAAAATCGCTATTAATTATTCACACAACTCCGCACTAGCAGACGGATTAACGCATGGATTGTATCTTGAATTGATGGACCACTTAAAAGACACAAAATATATTAACGCGTTTATTTCATCGGAAGAAATTATTGCCTCATTAAAAGGAAGAAAATCTGCCGGTGAACTTGCAAACATGAAGGAAGCAATTAAAGAAACTTTGAAGATTTTTGATGAAGTAACAAAGTTTTTAAAACCCGGAGTAACTGAAAAACAAGTTGCACAATTTGTTCTAGATCTCTGCAATAAAAAAGGATTAGAACTTTCTTGGGACGCAGAACATTGCCCTGCAGTTTTTTCTGGACCAAATACTGCAGGTGCACATTCTGGACCAACTGACCGAGTAATTGAACCTGGTCATGTTGTTAATATGGATTTTGGTGTTAAGTATAATAGTTATTGTTCCGACCTTCAGAGAACGTGGTACATTTGTTTCCCGCACGAAGATAAAGCCCCTGCAGATGTTCAACGTGGTTTTGATGTTATAAAGGAATCAATTACAAGAGCAGCTAATGAATTGAAGCCCGGTAAAAAAGGTTGGGAGATTGATGAAGTTGCACGCAATTTTATTCAAATAAAAGGTTATGATGAATTCCCACACGGTCTTGGTCATCAGGTTGGTAGATTTGCACACGATGGCGGCGCACTGCTTGGACCTAAATGGGAACGATATGGAAATCTACCAATGCTCGAAGTTGAAGAAGGAAATATTTTTACTATTGAACCAAGATTAACAATTCCAAATTACGGTATAGCTACAATTGAAGAAGAAGTTTTAATAACTAAAGATGGTTGCGAATTCCTGTCCGAAAGACAGAATGAAATTTATCTAATAAAATAAACACTACCGCTTTTTTTTATCCTTCACTCAATCGGAGTGAAGGATTTTATTGTCCTATTCTGTATCACATCAATAAAATTTCTGTTGCACTCTAAAAAAAAATAAATTACTTTGATATCAGATACGGCATCTTCTTCTCCCGGTTACAGAAAAACTTTCCTGTTCTGAATCACAAATTTATTATGGGGAAACAAATGAAAAATATATATACACATTTTTTTAGATCTGTAAAGATCATTTTTGTTCTGTTGTTTTTCTCAACAAGCATTTTTTCCCAATCTAATTTCTCGATTGAGATTGCAAAAGTAAATCCTATGTATTATCAACCACTATATACATTAGGATTATTTACTGTAACATATACGCCGGGTGCACAAGGAATGTATTTAAGTATTGGTGCACAAGGAGTTTCAACCGGACCATTTGCTATTATAATTTCAAATCTTTATTTGCCAAGTACAACGGAAACGAACTCACCGTCAACATTTTCCAGAGAATTTAATCTAGACGACCTGGCAATATCACCCGGAATGTTCCCAAGTCAATTTACTTGTTATGTTCACATACTAACATTACCAGGCTTTTATCCGTTTCCACCATCAACTTTTGTAGATCAAAAAACAGTTACACTTACTACAATTATAGATGATGCTATTAATAAAATAATACAACCCGATCCCCCAATTGTAATCACAACCGCATCTCCCCAAGGATTAACCGTTGGAGATCCCAAAATTAAATACGAGTATAGAAAAGATATTCCAAATATTGATCTTGACAACAGTGTCAATGGAATATCTGCTACTTATGCCGGAGATCTAAACGCCTGTGTTCCGACAGCAACATCAAACAGTATGAAGTGGATGGAAGCTAAGTATAATGACATCAAACTTCCTGCGGATATGACACATCGTAAAACATTAGAAGAACTTAGTAAGATGATGAAAAGACCAAATGGCGATGGGACAACTGATAACGATATGATTCAAGGTAAACTTGATTTTGCGGAAAAATATAATTTACCAATGGAGGTTAAGTTTCAATCAATAGATATTACAAATTCTATTGGGATTGGCAGTACTTCAGGAAAATCAATTGCACGCAGTTTTAATAAGAAAGACAACACAGGAAAGTTAAAGCCACCTTCATGGGATTTTTTATTAGAACAGATGAAAACCGGTGAGGATGTAGAAATAAATTACACTTGGAAAAACGCTGCCGATAATAAATGGTATGCCCATAGTATATGCGTTACTGGTATAACTGAACATCAAAATGGACATAGAGAAATTTCATATAAACACGATCGCACACAAGAAACAGCCGGAGGTACACTGGAAGAGTGCCCAGAGGTTACAATTGATGCCAATGGCTGGATACGTTTTGGTCCAGGTAATAAAAATTTTGTAAAAACTATTGTTGCCGAAAGTCCAATCATTCCCTTCGGAAGGGAAACGGCTGCTTGGTTAAATGAGTTAGTTGTTAATCCAACCAATAACAATAATGTTGTTGGTAAAGTAAACGAAACAACTGGAGTTTCGGAATTTATAGAAGTTGCCTTAAACCAAAGTGCAACAGATTTACAAAACTACAAAGTAACTCTTTACAACGGAGTTACCGGAACGGTATATGCAACATATACATTAGATCAATTTACAGTTGGCAGCATATCCAATGGATTAAAATTTTATTCTTACTCATTTCCAAATGGAGAATTATTAGCTCCGCCAGCAGGTGTTCTAATTAGCTATTCAGGTTCACCAATTATCGGACAGTTTTGGAGCTACGGCGGAACTTTTACACCTACCGAGGGTGACGGAACTTCAATGACAAGTACAAATATGGGCGATGTTGTTACCGGGCAGGGATTTAGTCTTGAGGGCGGTGGAACAAACTACGCCGGCTATTCATGGGAATATTCATCATCATTTACCAAGGGAGTGCTAAACCCGGGAGAAGTTTATTCAAATCTTGTTCCCGCAATTCCCATATCAACATCTCCGGCTGATGGAACAAAAAATCTTCCTACATCAACAACTTTATCATGGAATATTGTAGCAACAGCTGTTTCATATGATCTGCAAGTTTCTGATGATGTAACTTTTATAACTACTTTAAGTGTTCAAAACGGATTGACAACTACTTCTAGAGATATAACTGGTTTAGGAGCGGGTAAAAAATTCTATTGGAGAGTTCGTGCTAACAATGTAACTGGAAGCAGCGGATTTTCTTCAAAATATTCTTTCTCAACAATTCTCCAAACACCAACTACTTTAGCCGCTTCTTCAAGTGCATCAAAAAATAATCTTACATGGATAGATAATTCTACGAATGAAACCGGATTTGAAATTGAAAGAAAAAGCGGTGACTCAAATAGCTCCAATGCATTCAGCTCTGTTGCAACTGTTGCGGCTGACATAAAAACCTACAGTGACCAGAATGTAACTGCGGGATCAACATATACTTATCGAGTTCGTGCAGTAAACTCAAATTCCGAGTCTAACTACAGTAATACCGCAACTGTATCAACTACAACTGCTGTTGAAAGGAACGAGCAAATACCTACTGAGTTTAAGCTTGATCAGAACTATCCGAACCCGTTTAATCCAACTACAGTTATTAGTTACTCAATTCCGGAAAATAGTTTTGTTCAATTAAAAATTTACGACTTACTAGGAAATGTTATTACAACTCTTGTAAGTGAAAATCAAAATGCAGGAATTTATAAAATAACATTTGACGGAAGTAATCTAACCAGCGGAATTTATTTCTATCAGTTAATAACGCCAAAATATACAAACACCAAAAAGTTAATGCTGGTTAAATAGTTTTTGCAATTTCATTTAAGTCCCTCCTCTTGAATAGATGAGGGACTTTATATTATTCCAACAATAAAAATCTAAATCCCACACCTTTAACTGTAATCTCTAATTTTCCATTATTAACTTTTATATTCTCTCCACCAACTAAATCTGAAACGGAATTAATTTTATAAATATTTGGTAGTTGCAGTTTTACTTTTTGTTCGTTTTCATTTTTATTAAGTACAACGAGAATTCTTTCGTTCATGTCCGAACGTATATATGCGAAAATGTTTTCGTCAGCTTCTAGCGTTAGAAAATCTCCGTAACGAAGTGCGGGATGATTTTTTCTAACATTTATAATTCTTCTAACATCTTCCAGCATCTTCCTTTCATCCTTACTCAAATCATTTCCGAAGCGCATCATTCTTCTGTTATCGGGATCGGAGGCGCCTGTCATACCGAATTCACTTCCGTAATAAATAACCGGAAGACCTGGAATTGTATTCATATAAGCATAATACAATTTTGCTTTTTCGTAGTTAGCGGGATTATCAACCTTGGGCGGATTATTCCATCCTTCTTCCGTTGCACTCCACTGACTCAATTCTAAATCTCCATCTGCAAAAGCCATGAACCGGTTTTTATCATGACTGTCCATAATATTTCCCATTACATTATTTTCTCCATAAACTAAAAATGACTTTTTCATTTCTGCATCAAGTGCCTTGAAAGAAATTTTTTTATCAAGAAAAGTCGGAAGAGCTATATCATAAAGATTGAAATTAAATTGCGCTGAAAGCTGTCCATTATTCACATAAGAACTGATTAATTCATAACTGCCGAAAGTTTCTCCAATCTGATATACAGAAACGTTCATGGGCAATTCAATTTCTTTTTTAATTTTTAAATTGAGTGCGCGCCAAAATTCATTCGGCATATGTTTCACTGCGTCTTGTCTAAATCCGTCAGCCCCTGTTACCTTCAACCACCATACTGCATTGGATGCTTGAAAATCAACCACTTCCTTCGATCCAACAAAATTAAATTTTGGTAAATACGGTTCAAACCATGTTGTTAATCTTTGTTCATCCCATAATCTAAGATTCAATCTTCCGTCGGGAAGTTTAAGTTTTCCGAACCATTCAGGATGTTGCTTAACTAGCGGATGATTTTCGTGAACATGGTTGGCAACAAAATCCAACAAGGTTTTTATTTTGTGTTTATGTGCAGTTGAAACTATTTCTTTAAGTTTATTTATCGTACCGAACTTTTCTTCAACACCAAAAGAATTAATTGGCCAATATCCGTGATAACCGGAAAACCATCTGTGAGGTGCGGGTGATTCTTTATATGCCTGATTAGGATTATCATAAACGGGAGAAATCCAAATTGTGTTGACGCCGAGTGAATCAAAATATCCTTCACTAAGTTTATTTAGAATTCCTTGAAAATCACCACCCATGTAATTTGCTTTTCCAAATAGCGAATCTTGAACGATCGGTTCGTTAAGTGATTTATCCCCGTCGTTAAATCTATCTATCATTAAAGAATAAATTATTCCATCGTTCCATGTAAAATTATTGTTACTGGCCGGTACACCATCAAAAAGATTAATGGATTGAATATTTGTTGATCTGCCGTTTTTATTTACTGCAATTCGGAAAAGATTTTTTCCTTTTAATTGAGATTTCGGAATAGAGGATTCTATTTTGTTTTCTTCAATTTTAATATACTTTTTATTTAATCTGGTGTTGTTAAGCAAAGCAATAATGTCTTTCGGATCAACATTGTTTCCATCTTTTTCATTTTCATAAATGAATGAAAATTTTGATTCATTCGTATTTATTTCTTTTCCGGCAACATGAAGGAATAATTTACCTTCATCCGGATTAGCAACGTTGAAAAGTGAATTGAAGTCACCAAAGCCGTTTGGCTTTTTATCAGGATTTTTAGGATCTACAATTTCTTCTCCGTCTCCCCAAAATTTATATTCATATCTGCCTGGTTCAAGTGGGACTTCAGTTTCGAAAACTCCATCTTTGTTTTCGTCTTTCATCGGAAGATTGCCTCTATCCCATCCGTTAAAACTTCCGAAGAGAGTAAGTTTATTATATTTTTTCCCCGGCTTGTAAGAAAATTTAAATTTTTGCTGAACTCTTGACCGTACTGGAAAGGAGTAAGTGTTTCCCGCCAGTTTGAAATCAACTAAAGTCATCCCGGCAAAATTCATATCAGCTTTGAAATAAACTTTTTCGGTTCGTTTATTATAATTTACTTTTACTTTTTTATTTTCTTGAAACTTCAGATCATAATTATTCGAATAGAACATATCACTAATCAAGAGAGAATCTGTTTTACCTGCGGTAAGATTAACCGGTTTAATAATGTCACGTACTCCACTCTGAGCATAGTTGGAAACGATAAAGAAAAAAGAAAATAAAATGACCGGCTTTAAAAACTTCATGTTGATCTCCACATGGATTTATTCCATACGTAAAATAAAAAAACTAAAAGTTATAAGAGAATTAAAAAGAGGTTTAAGCCGGGTGGTATTCAGTTAAAAATTTTTCAAGTCCGTTTAGACATGTAATATAGTGTACATTTTGAAATTGTGATAGTTCGTCGGCGCGTCCTTCGGCAAGAGCTTGTCCGCCAATAATTATTTCTTGATCGGGAAATTCTTCTTTGATTGATTGAATTAACTTAGTCAATCTAATTACATTAATATAAAAGCTGTTCGATATGCCAACCAAATCCGGTTTCTTTTCTCTAATGATGGCTATGATATCCGATTGCGGTGTGTTGGAACCGATAAAAATTGTACGCCAGCCATATGCTTCTAAAAATCCGGCAACCATACGCGCACCAAGTTCATGATATTCTTTATCAACACAAGTGATCAGAGCAAGTTTGCCGTTGTCATCATCGCCTAATGAGCTTGTACTTACTAATTCTATCAACGCTTCAGTAATTTTTGTTGCAATATGTTCACCCGCAACAGAACATTTTTCCCGTTCCCACATTTGACCGATTCTGTACATCGAACGCTGAAAAAGCTCCATGTATATCGCTTTGATGCTGACTTTTTGCTCAATAAGATTAAGTACAATTTGTGTGCACAGTTTTTTATCACCATCAAGGAGCGAGTTTAGATAATGCAGATAAACCGCTTCCGGAATTATTTTATTCATTTAATTGCCCTCAATATCAACAAAACGATAATTGAAGGGAAATAATTCCAAACTAAGAAGTTTTTTTATTCCTTTTGTTAATTAGACGTGAGATTCTATAACTGGTATAAGCAAAGAATGGAGCCGCCACAACATCAATTGTGTAATGAACATGTTGAATTAAAACTAAAGCGGCAATTAGAATTGTACAAATTAAAAAAACGGTTTTTAATTTTTTGCTTTTTGCAGTTAAAAAGAAAAGAAACATTGTTGAAGTATGTCCCGAAAAAAACAAATCACGTAAAAGAGTTGAACCTCCACCGAAAAATTCTACGAACGGATCTTTAAGAGGTATGATATGAAGCGGTGCGTTTAACGGTAAAAAATAAATTGTAATCAATCGTAATGCTGCAATTAAAGTATATGATTGCAGTGCTAGCAGCATTCTATCGGGATGAAAGAGTAAAAAAGAGAGAGCAATTATTAATCCAAGATAAATCAAGCCAAAGGTTAACCATGTTACATTAACAGGCTGAAATGTAGCCAGTAGCGGATCGTTAAATGAAAAACCGGGACGTGCTTCATTATAAGCTAGGAACTTTGCAAGCGAGAAAAGAATTATAGCCAGAAGAAAAAGAGTTATTAGAAATTTCGTTCTAAACCTTTTATCAAGCAGATACGGCAGCCAAATCGGTTTTATCTCTTTAAGTTTTCTCAATTACTTTTTGTCTTTGTGAAATGAACGCCGTAAAATAGTTGTGCTGCCGATAAAAGCAAAGCTAAAATATTTTATTTTAGTTTGCCGAACAGTTTCATAAAAAAACGCATCATCTTATGAAACGGATCAACCTTGCTAATATACATCATCGGGCATCCGCTTCTTATTACAGACAGTCCGTTTTCTTCTCCAAGTTTTGCCGCTTCCTCAGAAAAACTTCCGTTACCCATTGAGCGGTGAAACCAAATTGTTTTAACTTCAGCTTCAATACTCTGCTTTACAATTTCGGTTGAGACTGCCGGACTTGTTGCAATAAAAACCGCATCAACTTTTTCCGGAATGGATTTTAAATTAGGATAACATGTGTCACCTTCAATCATTTCTGCATGGGGATTAATTGGAAATATGTTGTAACCGCTCTCCTTAAATTTTTTGTAGATTGCATTACCAACTGATCCTTGAGGATTGCGTGATACACCGGCAATGGCTATAGTTTTTTGATTAAAAAATTCTGTTATTTTTTGCTCGTAGTTCATTTCCGTTCTCGTTTGTTTAGATATTTTTTTGTGCTTAAAAATAGCAAACCCAAATCCAATTAAGAAATCGGGTTTGAAAATTTTTACTTTCAGCAGTTCAACTAGAGTTTTCTAGCAACAACTATTGGAGTTTTCATTACATCTACATTTCCTGATCCTTCTGCAACTGCTTCGATAAGCAAAATATAAATCCCGATACGGAGCGGTTTTCTATTATCATCAAGTCCGTCAAAGATCACGGAATTTTTTGTTGATGCCAATCTATTCTCTGTAATGTTCCTTACTAATCTTCCCTGGCTGTCAAAAATTTTTATCCTCACTTGCGAAAGCGGTTGACTCAAATCAAAATTTATTATTGCGTAATCTTCAAAACCGTCGTTATCCGGAGAGAATGGATTTGGACTGATCACAACTTTTGATTCGCGAGAAGTATTTTCAGAATAGATCGAGTTTTGTCTGCCGGGAGACCCGCCTTCGTTTACAACCGAAGTATTCCAATTAGATCTAACATTAGAACCCAGAAGCGGATTAAGTCTTTCAAGAGATCTGCCTTTTGTTGTAATAATATTTTTATTATGCCATGATGAAGAATAAACAAGCGAATCTAATGTATCGCTAAAAAAATCTTTTAAGATCAAGGTCGAGCTTTCGTTTGATAAACTGAGCGAAGAACTTCCTGCAATCTTAGTCTTATTTTCAAGTTTAAGCCAAGGATAACTTCTATAAATTGATGAATCCGAAGCGAGAACAAAATAATCCCGCGGCGGCAGTTTATAAAACGTATTTGCTAATTTGAATTTAGTTGACGATCCGATTTTAATTTCCATTCCGCCAAGCTGAATTGAATCGTTTGTTGTATTGTAGAATTCAAGGTACTCTGCACTGCCGGTTGGCGGATCAAACATAATCTCATTTATTACAAGAGAGCCGGAAGAATATTTTGTCATGTTGACAATCGAATTTTTAATTCCTGCAGTAGCGCCGTTGGGGTTAAGTGTTGTTGCCCAGTTTAAACTATCGTTTGCTGTTGATGTAAAAGATAATCTTTCCATCGAAAAACCTTTTGCACCGCCCCAACTGGAATTATATTTTAAGCTATCAATCACTGCGTTACGAAAATCATAAATCATAACACCATCTGAGAAACTTAACGAGCCGAATTTTGCCTGGAAAAAGTTTCTTGGCGGATAATACGGATACTTAAGCGTATCATAAGCAATAATTGCATATTCACCGGGGTCTAAGAAATTATCTTTTGAAGTTATAACACTTTTTGTAGGTAATGGTAGCAGATCACTTATAGACCAATTTTTCAAATTGACTATACCGCTTGATGAATTATAAATTTCCACCCACTCTGATTCATTCGTTAATGGATCATACATCACTTCGCTGATCTGAACAGAATTTCTTTTATCGCCCGGACTTACTTCCGCAACAAATGAATTGTTCATCGTATCTTCATCGCTGATAAAAATAACTTTACACAAAATTGTTTTACTGTCATTCAATGTTAATTTAGATAAAGATGTAACCCACACAGAATCTTTCCCATTAAGATTGGTTCCCTGAACTTCACACAGATACGAATTAACATTATTTGCTCTCAAATAAAATTTTAAAGTGAACGATGATGCTGACTCAGTACCATAGTTAATAACTTTGGCATTCAAAAATACTTCTTCATTGAACGCAGGATATTGAGGAGCTGTGGTAATAGAGTTAACAGCAAGATCAAATTTTTTCTGAGTTACACTGTTAAGTCTACCCGGAGTACTTAGTTCAATATCTTTTGATGAAGACCAATTATTTCTATCAACCGAAGAAACACTTATTGATTTTCGCTCAAGCGATTTTCCGTTCGCACCGCCCCAGTAAGAATCATAACGGACGGAATCAACTGTAACATCGCGTGAATCTTTTAGCACAAGTCCGTCTGAATCGTTATTCAAATTTGCAAACGGTGATATAATCAGCTTGGAAGAAATAGTGCTGTGAAAATTTTTTATTGTAGAATCTTTGGCAATCACCAGAAATGTTTTGCTAGGAAAGATATAATCTTGGGATTGAATTTTTGTTTTAAGCGGCGTTGTTAACACATCTGTAATAGACCATTCTTCCAAATCAATATCGAATTGTGAATTGTTGTACAGCTCAATCCATTCCGGTTCACCGTTAGCGGGGTTGTACATAATCTCGTTTAACAAAACCATTTGCGTGGAATAACCAGGATAGATTGTTGAGGTTAAGCTGTCGTTAGAGCGGTCTTCATCACCTGAGGTCCAAGCATTAACTCTAATCGTCTGTTTAGATGTAATTCCGGTTATCTTATAATTAAACTCATTTGTAACAGTCGTACCTGCTGAAATGAAAAGTTGTTTGCTTTCTAATAATTGCTCTAATCCATCTGTCAATACTTTATTAAGGGTTAAATATACAATTGTCATTTCCTTGCCAACATTAATAACTTCACAAGAAATAGATACATTAGAATTAACAATTGGCGCCGAAGGATTGAAAATAATTCTTTTAATCGCTGCATCATATTTTTTCTTGGATACTGAATTCACAAATCCGGGTGTAGCATTATTAATGTTGCCGCTTGATTTCCAATTAGTCGAATCAGTTGAAGATAAAGTTGCTTCTATGCGTTCTAAAGATTTACCGTTTGTTCCTCCCCAAGAAGATTTATATGCAAGTGAATCTATTGCCCTATTCAGAGAATCGAGAAGAATTACTTTGTCGCCGGAATTACTTAAAGTTGGAAACGACGCTATAAAGTATTTTGGAATATTGGGGTACTTTGAGAATCCAAGTGTGTCTTTTGCAACAACAAAATAATCTTCCGGCTGAAGTATGATTGATGTATTGATAACCTTTGTTGTGTCTTTAAGATTAGAAAGTTTATATCCATTTAGATTGATCAGCTTCGTGCTTTTATTATAAATCTCTATCCACTCCTGCTCTGGTGAAGTTGGTCCAAACATGATTTCATTTATTGCCAGATCACCTTTAAGCTCTTTTATTGTAACTGCATTTATTCTAAAGGAGGCAATATTATTTTCTACAAATTCATCACCGGCAAAATCGATTTTAGCAATAATTTGGTTTATACCTCCGTGAAGATTTGTAACAGTATAATCAAAATTCTTTAAGCTGTTTAATGCAATATCTGTTCCTAATATTTCTCCGATAAATTCATTTTGTTCTTCAATGTTATCTAGATTCAGATCATTATAAATTTTTAGCTTGTATGATTGAGTAACCGACGTACCAAGATTTTCTATAACAATATTTAATTTTACACTGCCGCCTGTTTCTGCATACTTAACAGTTGAACTAATATTTTTTATTGAAAGATCATTCGCTTTAACAGTTACTGAATTAATTTTTCCCGGTGTTGCTCTAAATCTGCTTCGTGATGTTGCCCAGTTAGCCGCATCATTGCCTTGGTTATTTATGCTAATTCGTTCTAATGATTTATTTCCCATTCCTCCCCATATAGAGAAATATTTTACAGAATCTATTGTTGTGCTGAGATTACTTTTTAGAATAATATTATCACCACTGTTGTTCAGTGAAGGAAGTTGTTTTATCAAAAATTTTGATGTGATCTGATAATAATTTGAAATAACTGAATCACCAGCAATAACTAAAAATTCTCCGGGATTTAAAAAGTAATCAGTTGTAGAAATTGTAACATTGGTTGAGTTATCGGACATTTTCCAGTTTTTCAAATTGATCGCCCTATAAGATCTGTTAAATAATTCAATCCACTCAGGTTCATCGTTTGAAGGTGAATACATAAATTCATTTACAACAATCTCATTACTTGCTACAGGTTTTTCTGTTACCGATATTTTCAAAAATGATTTGTTATTGGAAATGTTTTCGTCCGCGCTGTATTCTACGCTGGCAATAAAATGATAGTCTCCTGCAGATGGTGCATAGACAGTCCGCTGGATCATTATTGAATCACCGCTCGCAAGATTTATATAATTATTATTGAAAATTGATTCTCCAGCTTGTCCGAGAGAATCATTATTTACATCATTAAAAATATTTACAGAAAAATTTGAAGCCGTAAGCTTGCCGTTGTTTTTAATTTTAACGTTTACTTTAAGAGTGTCTTCGGCTTTAGGAGAAGTTGGCGTGTAAATTGAAAAAGTAACATTAAGATCATTGTTAAGCGGTGAAACCGAATTCTTCTTTCCCGGTGTTCCGTTTGTATCTAAAGAATTTTTCCAGTTAGTGGCGGTGTTATCTTTAGATAAAATATATTTTTCATCAGAAATACCAGCGGAATTATCAGCCGAATAAGTATATGTATCAATAATTTGTCCCGATGCATTTATTAAATAAACATCTCTGCTTGTTGTATTTGCCATCCCCGACGAACCGAAATTATTTGTACTGATCTTAAGAACAATTACATCGGCGGGAATTAATGTTTTATAAACCCCGTTTGTATAATCGTAATTACCTTGTAAGATAACGGCAAATTTTCCCGGACCTAAAAGCATTCCTCCGGAAAGAGCAACTATATTATTATTTGATGATGTATAATATTTGAATTTATAATTTGTAAGATTAACTGTTTCCGTAGTGGATGTATTATAAATCTCCACGAACTCGCCGTTAGCTTCCGAAGGACTAAACATTATTTCACTGAACGTAAGAACAGAACCGGTTTGAGCAAAAATGTTTGATAAAAAAGAGAGACTAAGAAGAACTGCACAATAAAATAATTTTCCCGCCCATTTCATTTTATTTACCCCAATTTTAAATGCTGTTTATAACTTAAAAAAATCTCTTGCTAAAAGCACTAAAGGGATTGAATTTAGCAAGGAAGAAATGAAAACTTAATACTATTTATTGCTTCCATTTTTCAAGTTTCTAGATTAGCGCATTTTAACATTTCTTAAACAAATTCCTTTTCCTTAGAAAATTGCTTTTATGTATTTTGTAGCAAAATTTCCCATCAGAAACCAAGAGACATTTTATGAAACGAATATTCTTTATACCAATTCTATTTCTTTTTGTTATAACTGCAACCGTGTTGCCTCAGCAAGATCCTGTCATTAAAAAAATTATTGAATTTGGAAAAACCGATAATCAAGTTATGCGGCATCAAGATATTCTAAACAATAGAATCGGAGGCAGATTAACCGGTTCCGATCAATATCTTACTGCATGCAATTGGGCTATGAACGAATTAAAAAGCTGGGGCTTAAAAGTTCAGTTAGATGAAGTCGGTGAAGTGCCGGTTGGATTTCTCCGCGGGCATTGGGCGGGCAAAATGATCAAGCCGGCAGAAAAAGTTTTGGACTTTGTAACTCCTTCTTATACTGCCGGAACAAAAGGGATTCAACGCGGACCGGTTGTAATAATGCCTAAGACCGATACCGGATTCGATTCCGTAAAAAGTAAAATGAAAGATGCATGGGTAATGATTGACGGAGAAAATACCGGATGGCCGCGCGACCGTGATTCTGTTGTTGCGCTTACAAGAAAATTAATGGCGGTCGGCGCACTCGGAACAATTCAATTAACACATGTACCGATCCGCACTTTGGATTCGCGATGCGTTAAATCATGGGATAACCTTCCAACACTTTGCGATATAAAACTTGTTGATACTCAATTCAATGAAATAAAATCTCTTGTACAAAAAAAAGAAGAAGTAATTCTTGAATTTGAAATCCGGAATTTCTTCAAACCGGGTCCGATTAAATATTATAATGTGATCGGGACAATTCCAGGAACAAAATTTCCGAATGAATATGTTATAATCAGCGGACATCTTGATTCATTCGATATTGCAACCGGTGCAATTGATAATGGTTCTGGCGTAACAACTATGATGGAGGCAATCCGTTTGATGATGAAAGCCGGAGCTAAACCTAAACGGTCAATTATGATTCATCTTTATGCTGCTGAAGAACAAGGATTAGTAGGATCTAAATCATGGGTCAACAGAAATAAAAAAATACTTGATAAAATTTCTCTTGTGATTAACAAAGATAGCGGAACAAATCCCGCTGTTAGTATGGGTGTTCCTAAAGTTATGTTCGATGATATGAAAAAAGTTGTTGAGCCGATTGAAACTGCCGGACTAAAATACCCGTTCAAACTAACCGAATCGCAGCCGTTTAGAAAAGCCGGGCGCGGCGGCACAGATAGTTTTTCTTTTACATTGGCAGGCGTTCCAGCTCCAGGTCTCCGGCTTGAAGGTCCACATCAATATGGAAAAACATGGCACACTCCTGTTGATACTTACGATGAAGTGATTCCCGATGCGCAAGAACATTCTTCAATTGTAATTGCTCTTCTTGCTTACGGTGCAGCAAATTTAGATCATCTACTACCACGCGAAGGCGCTTTTGTACCGGATGGAATTTATGCTGATCTAAATACTAACAAAGGAAGGATTACTCTTAATTTAGATTACGAACATGTTCCAATGACCGTTGCAAATTTTGTGGGACTTGCAGAAGGTACAATTAAGAACAATGCACTTGAAGAAAAGAAACCATATTTCAATGGAAGTATTTGGCATCGCGTTGTTCCAGGACATGTAATTCAAGCAGGAATGCCAAACACAGGAAAAGAAACTGAAGGACCCGGTTATGAATTCCCCAATGAAATTTATAAAGGGTTAACACACAACAAAGCCGGAATGCTTGGAATGGCAAATGCAGGTGCAAATACTAACGGAAGTCAATTCTACATAACACTTGGCGACCGTTCGTATCTTGACGGCAATTATACTTTATTCGGTTCAGTTGCAGATGGAATGGATGTAGTAGAAAAAATTGTTCAAGGTGATACGATAAAAACTGTGATGATCTCGCGCATCGGACAGAAAGCAATGGATTTTAAAGTTACTACTGATTCTTTTAAGAAGATGGTTGAAGAAGCTAACGCTAAAATAAAAAATGAAGAAGAAAAGAGATTAAAAAAAGAAGCCGAACTTATTATGAAGCAATTTCCTAAAGCGAAAGAAACAGCAAGTGGTCTAAAATATATTATTGTAAATGAAGGAACTGGCGACAAACCTGCCGCCGGAACTGTTTTGAAAGTTCAGTATAAAGGAAGTTTCTTGCTTGATGAGAATAAATTTGTAAGTACAAGTGTTGAAGGAAAACCAAATTCTTTAGACAATCCGGAAGTGTTCGAATATACTGTGAATAAAACAAACATTAACCCCGGTCTAGATGAATCATTGGCTGATATGAAGCAGGGTGAAACGAGAATAATAATTGTTCCGTCCAAACTCGCATATGGAAATAATGTTGTGTACGGAAAAACAATTGAAGGGAAAAAACGTTTTTGTATTTCTCCAAACACTAGTCTGGTTTATGAAATTGATTTGATAAAATCAGAAGCAACAAATGTTGTGAAGATACCCTTAACGAAAGTGGGTAATGTATATAAATTAAGAGTTATACTTAATGATAACGAGAAATTGTCTTTTTATTTTCTTCTTGATACTGGTGCGGACAACTTGCTTGTAACCTCTGATATATTTCTTTCCTTTTATAAAGGAGGTTTAATTAGCAAAGATGACATATTAAATACATCAACATATTCTATAGCAGATGGCTCAAAGGTTATTGGTTTAAAATTTAATCTTAAGAAAGTCCAAATAGGATCATTACAATTATCTAATATAGAATCTGTGGTTATAGACGGCGCTAATGAATGCTTACTTGGTGGTAGCGTTTTATCAAGATTGGGCAAATACACTATAGATAACAAAAACAATCAATTAATTATCGAGAAATAAATTCTCAAATTATTTCTAAAATGAACAACCTCAAATACATAGGATTAAAAGGACAAGGATATTTTTGCATAGTAAAACTATACAAAGATGAATCTACTGGAAATGAATTTGCTTTGAAAGAGCTTAAGAAAGATCATTACCAAAAGGAAGAATCTCGTTACCGTCTAAAAAGGGAAATCCGTTTATTAAGCGAATTACAAGGGTGCGAAAACATAATTGAATTACTTGATTCAGGACATGATAAAGATAAAGAGAAACTTTGGTATTTAATGCCATATGCAAAGCATAACCTTTACGACTTTATTAAGAAGGGCAATGGAAAAATAACAAAAGAGACGAGATATAATCTTGTTGAGCAAATAATAAATGCTATAAAATTTGCACACGACAAGACAATTTTACACAGAGACATTTCGCCAAATAATGTTCTAGTTTTTGAAAATGATGAAAAATTAATTTTAAAGGTATCTGACTTTGGTTTAGGTAAGGATATAGAATCATTATCATTTTATACTGGTTCAAGTGCTTCAGGTTATGGGCAAATTCTTTATGTATCTCCAGAACAACGATTCAAATTAAAAGACGCTACAATAAAAAGTGATATTTACTCATTGGGGAAATTGGTTTACTTCATTTTTACAGCAAAAGACCCAGACAATTTGAAACAATTTGAATTATCGTCTTTAGTTACAAAAGCTATTGAAGACAATCCAGGAGAGAGGTTTACAAACATTCGCGAATTTGAAAATCATTTCCTTTCGTTAAAGGAGCTACAGCTAAATCAAAAAATTTCAATAGAACATTTAACTCTAAAAGAAGTTGTTAGTTCTACTGACAAAAAAGACTGGCTTCAATTGCACCAATTATTAGTAAAAGGCAATTTTATAGACCATGTTTATAGCGATTACATTTCTCCGGTAAATACTTTATTACTTATAGACAATAATCTGAAAGAATATTACGCAACTGTTGGAAGCGCAATCAGGGATTTTGTAAATACATATTCAGTAAGACTAAACGAATGTTATCAAACTGTTCGGTGGCCATTTTCATCAATGGGGACCTTTGGTTCTTTGCTTATCAAAATTATTAAAACAGTTAAAGATGAAGAAGTAAAACTCATTTGTTTCAAACAACTTTGGTTTTTGGCCTATGAATACGACCAATGGAGCGTTCAAAAAGAGATTAGAGAAGTATTTAATGACAAGTTCATTTCAACAGCAATTGAGACACAACTTGCAGAATACATTATTCAGAAAGAAACAAAAGTGGAAATGACACATTTTTCCGGTTTAACACTCCCCCAAATTATTAAAGGAAGTATTATTAAAGGAAATGAGGTAACTACAAAAAAAGAGGAGGAGAGAAAAACGAAACAGAAATTAGACACAGACAACTTTGAATTGTAAAGAAAAACTGCTGCCAAATAGAAAGGAATTGAAAATGAATCTTATGATTGTCATCGCAACCGGATTTACTATTGGCATACTGCTCGGCGCAAGTATTTTCTTCGAGCCGAAAGAGCCGTACAAGTTAGAGATAATGATTGCTTCAACAATTAGAAACATACTGGTTGCATTACTAATTGGGTTTTCGTTGTCTGCAAAAAGCTCTTGGTATTCCGGAGTTGGTTATGGTTTGCTCTACGGTTTTGCATTCGGTTTAGTTGTGTTTCTTGCTAAGGGAGGATTTAAATCTAAAGACGCTCCTTATGTAATTCCAGGTTCAGCAATAGCTGGTGCACTTATTGGATTAATAATTGTCAATTACGGGTTCTAATTATTTCGTTGTAAAACAAATTGATTGACAATGCTAATTCTCTTCTCTAACTTCTTTCCGATTAACTCAGAAAAATAAATGACGTATTTCGTAGTTACACTAGTTGTGCGTCATGCTTTGGCAACAGTGCAACCTTGCTAACGGTACTTATTAAAAAAGAATATCACATCGAATAAATAATGGAAGAAAATAATAAGATAGAAGAAGAAAGAAATAAGGAACCGGAAGAAAAAAATGTTCCTTCAAACGAACCAGAAACCACAAACACGAAACAAGAGATTAATGATATGGAAATACATCATAAACATCACCATGATCTTCCAGGCAAAAAAGAAAGATCATGGAAGCATTATACAATTGAATTCTTTATGATATTCTTGGCAGTTTCAGCTGGATATTTTGTAGAAAACCAAAGAGAGCATTTTGTTGAGAGAAAAAGAGAAAAACAATTTATGACATCTCTTGTAAAAGACATTCAATTAGACACTTCTCAGTTTTCAAGATTAAGGATGTTCCGACTTAAAAGAGTAGAGACAATAGATTCATTAATTATATTCTTTCAGAAACATTCTGGCCGAACGGTTCCTGCTTACGGATATGCGTTGGCCAATAAGCTTTTTGGTCATGCTGGTTTTTTTCAAAACAGTGGAACACTCGACCAGTTAAAAAACTCCGGCGGGTTGCGATTAATCGAGCACAGAAATGTAGTTGACTCAATTGAATTCTATGATCAGCAAATTAAACGTGTGGCGTTGAGAGATATCTATGAAACCAACTTTTCGATGGAACATAGTAAACTTCTGCAGAAATTATTTGACGGCAGAACGCTGTTAAAAATATATACGGATTCAACTTATTATAAAATACCTGCATCCCGGTCTGCTACGGTAAAACTGAATGAACAATATTTAGATGAATACCTGAATAACTTAATAATTTTTCGAACATTTGTAAGACAAGACATGAGCTTGCAGGCAACAGTGAAAGAAAAAGCAACACAGCTTATAACCTTGATTAAAAAAGAATACCAACTGGAATAAATAATGAAAGAGAGTTTTTTGATAATGCACCGCCTGTATCAATAACAGGTTGATGAATAACGATGAGTCGCATATTGCTCTCGGCTTTTTATAAAACAAATTGATTGACAAAGCTAAATCTCTTCTCTAAGTTTCTCATATCATCTAAAGGATTACATAAACAAACTTCACAACATTAGGTTTAGGGTATAGAAA
Organism: Melioribacter sp.; assembly: GCA_023250955.1. GTDB lineage: Bacteria > Bacteroidota > Ignavibacteria > Ignavibacteriales > Melioribacteraceae > Fen-1258. Next base: position 321,911 of record JAHEZQ010000006.1, read on the forward strand.
TAATGAAACAATATAATGTTCGACTCTAGGATTATTTAAATGATTGAAATCAAAACAGTTTTAATACTTGGAGCTGGGTCAAGTTATGGATACAAATTTCCGTTAGGGTTCGAATTGTGCCGGCTTATCTATCAAATTGCTACTAGTTTAACAAATGAAAAGGAATTAAAAGAATTAAACACTTCTAAAGAAGAATTGGTAGCATTTTATCAAGGGTTTCGTTACTCCGGTGTTGTTTCGATTGATGAATTTTTATCTGCAAGGACTGAATTTATTGAGTTAGGAAAAAAACTAATCGCAAAAGTTCTTTTACCCTTTGAAAACGAAATGGATCTTTTTCCTCCTTTTGATGATTCAATTTCTGAAGATTGGTATCGTTATTTATTAGAAAGAATGATGGTAGATAACTTAGAAGACTTCTCTAAAAATAAAATTTCAATTATCACTTTTAATTATGATAGATCCCTTGAACAATTTCTTTATCGCGCTTTGATGCACCGTTTTAAAGCTTCAAGCGAAGAGATCTCACAACAATTAAAACAAATTAATATTATACATCCACACGGACAGTTGGGACTTTTACCTTGGCAAAATGAAAGTGGTGATAATTCTTTTACTGTACATTATATGGGTGGTCCGACCATTGCAAATATTATTGCTGCAAGCAAAGGCATTAAAATAATTCATGAGGCTAACGAGGATACACATGAATTTCAGAAAGCACATGAGCTTATTAACTCAGCAGATAGAGTTTTTATATTAGGTTTTGGCTATCATAAAGACAATCTTAGAAGATTACAATTGCGGAAGAGAATTCAATATCAAATGATGCTTGGAACAGTTTTGAATATGAAAAAAGAAGAAGTTGGACAAATTATTTTTGATTCGAATAGTGTTTTAGGTCAAGATCATCTAATTAATACTTCAATTTTAGAATTTTTCAAAGAAGTACAACGATTACAATAGTTGTAGAGAGTACAAAGTTTGCGTTTCTTACTTTTTCAAATAGTAACTCGCTACCAGATTTTTCATCCGTGATAAATTTTTCTTCTGTTCGGCGCTTGCCGGCATTCATCTGAACAGCAGTAATCATTTTCTACTTTACATTTATCACAAGTTAACAGCATCAAATCGCAATCCTGGTTGTGGCAGTTGATGTAGTATGAAGTTGGTTCTCCGCAATAATAACATTTACCGATATGTTTTATTTCTTCTTTCGTGTTGGGAGTTACAATTCTGCGTTCATCAAAAACAAAAACGCTTCCTTCCCAAAATTTATCAGGATGCTGAGTAATGTAATTCCAAATTCCGCCGTCCATTTGGTAAACATCCTTAAATCCCTTTTCAACCAAAAGTGCGGAAGCTTTTTCACATCGTATTCCGCCCGTACAGTAAGTAACAACCGTTTTATTTTTGAACTCTTCTAATTCTTCAACAATACTTGGCCAATCGCGGAAGGTATCCATTTTTGGTGTAATTGCATTCTTAAATTTTCCAATCACACTTTCGTAATCGTTGCGTGCATCAACAATAATAAAATCTTTTCCCGTTTCATAAAAATTATTCAACTCTTCAGGCTTCAATCGTTTGGCTGTTTTAGAAAGATCAACCTCGCCGAAACTTGCTGTAACAATTTCCTGTTTAACTCTTATATGCATTTTCTTAAACGCATGTTCATCATGTTTATCTTCTTTGAACCAAATGTCCGCAAACTCGGGATATTTTTTTATTTCCGATTTGTATTTTTTAATATTGTCAATCGTGCCGGAGACGGTTGCATTAATTCCTTCGGCAGAAATCCAGACCCTTCCGAGAATATCGTTCTTTTCGCAAAAGCGGAGATGATCCTGCTGAAATTTCTGCGGTTCTGAAAAATTTATATATTTATAAAAGAGTAAAACTCTATAATCCATTTTGTTTCAATCTGTCCAGATTTATTTATGTTATGCGAAACGAAAAAGCCGTAATTGTCATTCTGAGCATAGCGAAGAATCTTTGCTTAAAATTGTTTGAGATGTTTCGCTTCGCTCAACATGACAACGCTTAACTTCAATTAATTTGCCCAATAAAGATAACAAATCTTTTTATAAGCGTAAAATTGGTCTTCTCATTTATCCCCAATATTTACAATAGTGAGACTCGGATTAACATTTAAATCGTTTAATGATCTGCTATTGCCCTACCCAATTACTTATTGCATTCCTATATTGCAGTTACATTATCGAATAATTAAGAATGAACGAACCAATAGTCAGCGTAGGAATATTAACCGAAAAAGAAATCCGTTTTGATCTTTACGGTGAATTTACCTTAAGGGGTGCGGATAAAAAGTTTAGCGGAAAATTTAAAGTTAAGCTGAATGGTGATAGAATTTTACTCAGCCAGGATAAAAAAGAAATATTTTCCTCCGATGAGATATTTTTTAATCCTAATGATCTAGAGACCGAATCATTTCTTCTTCGGGATGTTTTGATCGGAAAAGGTTTTCACTGGCAGAGTAAGGAGAATCAAAGATTCCGCGGAAGATTAAAATTTATAAAAGAGAAAGATCAAATTACCGCCATTAATATCCTTCCGCTCGAAGAATATCTCACGAGTGTTATCTCATCGGAAATGAGCGCCAACAGTTCAATCGAACTTTTAAAAGCACATTCCATTGTTTCGCGCGGGTGGCTTCTTGCACAACAGGAAAAAAAGAACAAGAAAGCAGTAAATGAAATTATTGGCGAAGATGAAATTATCAGATGGTATGACAGAGAAGATCACACCAATTACGATTTTTGCGCGGATGATCATTGCCAGCGTTATCAAGGCGTAACAAAAATTATTAATGATAATGCCGTGAATGCAATTGCTTCCACACGCGGACTTGTACTTAAGTATAAAGATATGATCTGCGATACGCGTTACTCAAAATGCTGCGGCGGAATTACTGAAGTTTTTGAAAATGTCTGGGAGAATGTTTCCCATCCGTACTTAGGTTCAATATTAGATTATAAATTTAGATTTGACGACGACCGTACGGATATTCAAAAAGAGAATTTTGCGGATCATTGGATAAATTCAACACCTCAAACTTTCTGCAATACAACCGATGAAAGAATTCTCTCAAGCGTACTGGTCAATTTCGATCATTCAACAAATGATTTCTTCCGTTGGAATGTTGAATACACACAAGATGAGATCGCGGAACTAATAAAAACAAAAAGCGGAATTGATTTTGGAAATATTATTGATCTAATTCCAATTGAACGCGGTCCATCAACACGTATTATAAAATTACAAATCGTCGGTACAAAGAAAACAATTACAATTGGAAAAGAACTTGAGATAAGAAAGATTCTTTCCAAAACACATTTATACAGTTCTGCTTTTGTTATTGAAAAAGGAAAAATTATCAAGAGAGTTCCTCAAAAATTTATTTTGCATGGCGCCGGATGGGGACATGGTGTTGGATTTTGTCAGATCGGCGCGGCTGTAATGGGTGAGCTTGGTTATGGTTTTGATGAAATACTAATGCACTATTTCAACGGTGCAGAAATTCATAAAATTTATTAACGAATGACATTTCTTAACCCCGCAATATTATTTGGTCTGATCGCTGCTTCAATTCCGATTGTTCTTCACTTTCTAAATCTGCGTAAGTTAAAGAGAGTTGAGTTTAGTACTCTTGCTTTTTTGAAAGAACTGCAGAAGACAAAGATCAAAAGAATAAAATTTAAACAGTGGCTATTACTATTGCTGCGTATTGCAATAATTATTCTCCTTGTAATGGCTTTTGCCCGTCCAACCGTTAAAACTATTACAGTTGTAAATTCATCTGCAGCTAAAACAACTGCTGTAATTATAATAGATAACACATTCAGCATGTCTGTGGTAACTGGGAATGGATCATATTTGAATCATGCGAAGCAGATTGCAAAAAATCTTCTTTCCAATTTTCAAGACGGGGATGAGATTGTATTGTTGGGTGTCGGCAATCTATCGAACGAACTAGTTCAGCCAACGACCAACAACAAGCAACTAGCGAAACAAATTGATGAATTGGAAATATCTTCAGTAAGCAGAACTCTTAACGAAGCTATTGTAAAAGCGGCGCAGGTTTTATATCAATCGAATAATTTTAACAAAGAAATTTATTTGCTTACAGATTTGCAGAAAGGACGAGTTTATAATTCTTCGAATGAGTTATCAAATCTTTCCAGTATTTTCAATAATAATGTACGTCTCTATTTAATTAATCTATCCGAAAAAGAACCGGTTAATCTCGGTATTGAAGAAATCAAACCTAACAACCAAATATTCGAAAAAGGAAAAACAGTAAGCTTTGATGTAACTGTTAAAAACTATTCCGAACAATCCGTTAACAACTCTGTTGCTTCTCTTTTTGTTAACGGCAAAAGAAGCGCTCAGCAAAGTTTAAATCTTTCGGCGGGCGAATCTAAAATAATTCCGTTCGAGACAACTCTTTTGGACACTGGTTTGGTTGAGATATATGCCGAGTTGGAAGATGATGATATTCTTCATGACAATAAAAGATTTTTCAGCGTTTATGTGCCGGATAAAATTTCCGTTTTGTTTCTTACAGACAACCGTGACGACGCAAGGTTTGTGAAATACGCCATTGATGATCCTACAAAACAGAAAGTGAGAATTACAGAAAATAGTTTATCGCAAGTTTTATCTTTGAATTTAAAAAATTATGATGCGGTTATTGTCATCGGCTCGGAACAGAATTCCGATTGGAAAAATTTGTTCGGCTATGCAGAAAGTGGTGGTGGTTTAATATTAGTGCCGGGAACTCAAAGCACTTTATCAAATTTCCAAAAGTTGTGCATTGCATTAAATATTTCTTTACCAGTCAGGGCCGTGGGAAAAATAAATTCTCAAGACTCTCCCGCTTTGTTCGATAAAATCAATTATCAAGATCCACTCTTTGCTGATCTGTTTGAAAACAATAAACAGCAGCAAGTTGAATCACCTGAGATTTATTATTATTTCAAAATTGTTCCGGGCAGTAACGGTAAAAATATTATTTCTATGTCCGATGGATCATCTTTCTTAAGCGAGTATAAACTCGGTGCGGGAAAAGTATTTCTATTTAATTCATCATTAAATCTTAGCTGGAATAATTTTCCTCTCAAAGGTTTTTTTGCGCCATTGATTAACAGACTTGTTCTTTATTCCTCTTCAAAATTTAAAGAGCAAAACACATTTTACACCGGACAAAACATCACGGCTGATATTTCGAATCATTCCATATCTCAAATCAAAGTTGAGAAACCCCGCGGAGAAAATGAATATGTTAATTCTGATTCGCTAACAAATCAAAATTATTTTACATATACCAAAACGGATGAGACAGGTATTTACAAATTCTTCTCATCAAATAAATTGCTGGATTATATTTCCGTTAATCACGATCCCAAAGAATCGGTTACCAACAAAGCTGACTTTTCGGAATTTGAAGATTACTTAAAGCAAATTAGTTTCGAAGGAAAATCTTATTCACTCTCGCCAAACGATGATTTTACAAAAGCAATTTACCAATCGCGATTTGGAACTGAGTTGTGGAAATATTTTTTAATTGCTGTTTTATTATTGGCAATAGCAGAATCTCTTGTTGCAAGAAACACTAAAAAAGATTTATCAAGCATCGGAATTAAGAATGATTGAACTTAAACCGGTTCCAAAAGAACGCGCTATATTAATTGCACTCGTTACAGAGGATTACTCAAAAGATCAAGTTGAAGAACATCTTGAGGAATTGGAATTACTTACTAACACTGCAGGCGCAATTACCGTTTTCAAAATTATGCAGGAGCGTTACAGACCAGATCCAGCGTTTTTTATAGGAAGGGGAAAAGCCGAAGAGGTTGCTCAACTGATTGAGTTAAATGATATTCAACTTGTAATATTTGATGATGATTTGAATGCTACCCAAGCGCGTAATCTTGAAAAACTTTTTGAGCGGAAAGTTTTGGATAGAAGCGGATTGATCTTTGATATCTTTGCTTCTCACGCAAAAACACGAGAAGCAAAAACTCAAGTAGAACTTGCTCAGCTTCAATATATGCTTCCCCGTTTAACGCGTGCATGGACACACTTATCAAAACAATACGGAGGCATTGGCACGAAAGGCCCCGGTGAAACGCAGATCGAAACCGACAGAAGAATAATCCGTACAAAAATCAGCAGGCTGAAAGAGAATTTAAAAAAAATTACCGCACAGCAAGTAACAAAAAGCGCAGGAAGAAAAGATCAGATCACAGCCTGTCTTGTTGGTTACACTAATGCCGGAAAATCAACTTTATTAAACCGTTTAACCGAAGCCGGTGTTCTTGCTGAAGATAAATTGTTCGCAACACTTGATTCCACAACACGTTCTTTCGAGATCGAAAAAAATAAAAAAATTCTAATGAGTGATACGGTTGGATTCATACGTAAACTTCCGCATCATCTTGTTGCCTCTTTCAAGAGCACACTAAATGTTGTAAAGGATGCGGATCTTATTCTTCATGTAATTGATATCTCTCATGATTTTTTCGAAGATCATATTAAAATTGTTGATTCCACACTTGAAGAATTAAACAGCCACAAAAAAACGCAAATAAAAATATTCAACAAGGTAGATGCACTGAAAGACAAAAACAAAATGGATTACGTTTCTAAACAATACAAAAACAGTATTCTTATTTCTGCCGAACGAGGGATTAACATTACCAATTTGAAAAAGATGCTCTTAAATATTTATGAACAGAATTTCATAACCGGTAAGGTTGAGCTGCAACATCATGAATCAAAAATGGTCTCCAAACTTTATGAAATGGCAGAAATAATCTCTGCCGATTACAAAGAGGATAAAATTATAATTACGTACCGGGCAAGTTCCGTGGTACATAATAAAATTCAGAGGATGATTAAAGAGAAATCAACATAAAATTATTCTGATTTCTTATTACTTACTTCTGATTTCTTTTTATAAATGCTTTCCTTTCCCACTCTGTCACGCTTATCAACCCAACGGTCAATCTTCGCAATCAACAATCCGAATAAAGCCAGCCCGATAATAATAAGCAGAGTTACAAAAATGAATACTATCGTATATAAACTCATTTCAGACCTTTTTTATTTAGACGTTCTAAAATCTAAATCTTTCTAAATTAACAATAATTTTCTTCCTCACTTTTAGTCAAACTCTTCTTAAGTTTGATAAGTCATTTTTCTATTTCTCGGAGGAAATAATATGTCTGTTGTTCTTGATGGTTCAAATTTAACAATCGAAAAACTAGTAGCAATAGCCCGCCACAATGAAAAAGTAGAATTACATCCCGATGCATTAGAAAGAATTAAAATCTGCCGCGCAATGCTAGAAGAAAAAATCAAAGCCCACGAAATTATGTATGGAGTTAATACTGGTATCGGGGAGTTTTCGGAGGTCGTGTTAAACGATGATCAAGTAAAAGAATTTCAAAAATATTTGATCTACAACCATGCGGCAGGAATCGGCGATCCTGCACCGGTTGAATACGTAAGAGGTGCAATGACAGGACGCATCAACGTCCACGCACACGGTAATTCAGGATGCAGACCAGAAATAACTCTTACGCTTGTAGAAATGCTTAACAAAAACGTAACACCCGTTGTTTGTCAGAAAGGTTCTGTTGGTGCTTGCGGTGATCTCGCCCCGATGAGTCAAATTGCTCTTCTAATGATGGGAGAAGGTGAAGCTTATTTTAACGGTGAAAGATTGCCAGGAAAAGTTGCATTTGAAAAAGCAGGAATAAAAATTCCCGGTCTTCAAGCAAGAGACGGACTCGCAACAATTAATGGTTCGAATCTTCTTACTGCAATGAGTGCAATTCATCTTTATGATATGAACAGATGGTTAAAGCAAGCAGAGATCGCATGCGCAATGTCTCTCGAAGCTTTGTTCGCAAACTTAAAACCGTATGATACTCGTCTTCATGAGATTCGCGGATTTAAAGGAGCGGTTAGAAGTACAAAATCCATTATGAAATGTATTGAGGGAAGCGATCTGCAAACGGGCAAACTAAAAATGAAAGTTCAAGACGCATATTCTATGCGTTCCTCACCGCAAGTTATCGGTGCTGCTCATGATGCAATCGCATATGCAAAAAGCCAGGTAGAAATTGAATTGAATGGTGTTGGTGATAACCCGATCTTTCTACCGCAAAGCAAACTCACTCTTACGGGCGCGAACTTTCAAGGTTCACCGGTTTCTTTGCCGATGGACATGGCTGGTGTTGCAATAACAATGGTTAGTGTTTTATCAGAAAGAAGATTAAACCGTTTGTTGAATCCGGCATTAAGTGTTGGGTTGCCTGCTTTTTTAACAAAAGGCGCCGGTATGTTTTCCGGTTTAATGTTAAGCCAATACACTGCAGATAGTTTAATTGTTGAACAAAGAATTTTATCAACGCCTGCCTCTATTCAATCAATACCTGCGGCAGCGGATCAAGAAGATTTTGTTTCAATGGGAATGAATACTTCAATTAAGAACGGACAAATTATTGATAACGCTTACGGAATTTTAGGAATCGAGTTTATTGCTGCAGCTCAAGCATTGGATTTCCGAGAGTTTACTCCTGGACGCGGAGTTACAAAAGCAAAAGAAGTTATCCGTAAATATGTAAATCATCTTGATGTTGACCGTCCGCTTTATCCTGATCACACAAAGATGAAAGAAGTTGTTAAAAATTGTTTTATATTGGAAGAGGTTGAGAAAGTTGTCGGCAGTTTGGAATAATTTTTTAATTGAAGATCTTAATTATTAATTAATAGAAATGGATTCTTAATTAATTCTTTTT
>JAHEZQ010000006.1:330751-333950 GCA_023250955.1 Melioribacter sp.
AGAAAACATATTTTTACAATAAGTCTGTTCACATTTCTGATTCTAGCTTCAGCTTCATTAAATGCACAAATGAGAGTTCAAACAGGAATCTGGAATGCAGATAAAACCATTTCCAATTACAGTCTTGCTGCCGGCGGTGAATTAGAAAGATACGTAACACTGCAAATTACTTTTCCAAAACCATTCAATACAAAACCTGAAATTCAGTTCAGCATTACACGCTATGATTCAGATGCCAATATTAACACACGGTATGATGCAAAAATTGTGTCATCCTATAAAGGCGGTTTTACATTGGAAATCAAAACATGGGGCGGTACGAAGATCAATTTGATTGGTGGTACATGGATGGCCATCGGTGAATAAAAATTATTAATTATTGTAGTGGACGCAAAGTTTGCGTCCACTACAAATTATTATTTACTCAATTCAAAAATACTTTCTATAGAAATTTCTTTCCCGCTTAATTCATCCTTCACATAAAAAATGATTTTGTAGTTCCCTGTTTTATATGCTGAATCTAATTTTATCTGTGACTCAATTGGGATTTCAGGAATCTTTTCGTTTTCAGTCTTATCAATTATCCCTGAAGAAACTTTATTTACCAATTTGCCTTCTGAAGTTTGAAGATTAGTATAGTAAGAAAGCTTTGCGGAAAATTTATTCCCGTTTTCTTTTTGCTCAAATCCCTTCGCACGTACTGTTGCATTTAATTCCCAGCCGTTATCCATTGAATACGCAAACGACTCCGCACTGAAAAGTTCAAACTTTTCTTCTTTCTTTGAACATCCAGAAACATATAATGAAATTACTATTAACAGAAGTATTTTTTTTAGCATGCTAATTCTCAAAAAAATAGGGTCGCGCGATATTCGACCCTACTGATTTCTTATTTCTGTATTCTGATTTCTTGCTTAATTGTTCTTCTTAAAGTCACTCATAAAAGAAACTAATTCTTCCACACCTTTCTTCGGGAATGCATTGTAAATTGATGCGCGTATCCCGCCAACAGAACGGTGTCCTTTCAATCCGCTGAATCCTTTTGCAGATGCTTCTTTGATAAATTTTTCTTCCAGTTGTTCGCTAGGCAATCTGTAAGTTACATTCATTAATGAACGGTCTTCTTTTACAGTTGTTCCTTTGTAGTAGCCATCACTCGAATCAAATGCATCGTACAAAACTTTTGCTTTCTCCACATTACGGCGATACATTTCATCAAGTCCACCCATATTTAATAACCACTTAAATACTAATCCGGCAATATAAATTCCGAATGTTGTCGGCGTGTTGTACATAGATTCATTATCTACATGAATCTTATAGTTCATATATGTGTGAAGCGAATCTGAAGATCTTTCGAGTAAATCTTTTCTAATAATTACAACAGTAACACCGGCAGGACCGATATTCTTTTGCGCGCCTGCGTAGATCAAACCATATTTATTCATATCAAGTTTTTTATGGAGAAAGTCAGATGAAGCATCACAAACAAGCGGAACATTTCCGGTTTCAGGTTCATTGCGCCATTCTGTTCCATAAATTGTGTTATTGGAAGTAAAGTGAACGTAAGATGCATCCGGATCTAATTTCAATTCAGATTGTTTCGGTATGCGAGTATAATTATCTGATTTAGTTGTTGCTGCAATATTTACTGCGCCAACACGCTTTCCTTCTTTAACTGCTTTTTCTGACCACGCACCTGTTACAATATAGTCGGCTTTATTTTTCGGTGGCATTAAGTTTAGCGGTACCATCGAAAATTGTAAAGTTGCACCGCCTTGCAAAAATAAAATCGCGAACTTGTCATCAATACCTAAAAGTTTTCTAAGATCGGCATCAGCTTCTTTAATAATAGCATCAAATATTTTACCGCGGTGGCTCATTTCCATTACATTCATTCCGCTTCCCTTGTAAGAAACAAAATCTTTTTGTGCTTCAAGCAGAACTTCCACCGGTAGGATTGCAGGACCTGCACTTAAATTATAAATTCGATTATCCATTTTGATTTCCTTTATGTTATTTAAATTATATGTACGAGTAAGCCATCTCTCAATTTCGGCTCAAACCAAGTTGATTTAGGCGGCATAGTTTCACCGGCGTCAGAAATATTTATCAAATCATCAACGGAAACGGGAAACATTGAAAATGCAACGGCCGCTTTTTCGTTATCAACTAATTTTTCTAATTCTTCCGTCCCGCGTATTCCGCCAATGAAATCAATGTTTGTATCCGTGCGCGGGTCGCCGATTCCAACAACCGGATTGAGTAAATAATTTTGCAAAATGCTCACATCAAGATTATCTCCGAAGGTTGTACCAGGCTTTACATTATTGTTCGGTTTTAACAGATACCACTTTTTATCAATATACATCGCAAAAGTTTTTTTCGATGTTGGCTCGGGTAAATTTGTTTCTTGTACAGAAAAATTCTTCTCTACCTTTTTCATGAATTCATTTTTCTTCATCTTCAAATCATGAACCGCACGGTTGTAAGGAAGAATCTTCAATTGATCTGCAGGAAAAAGAACCGCAAGAAAATAATTATACTCCTCGTCCCCGGTGTGATTTCCGTTTTGCTCTTTCTTAACTTTTCGTGTGCGGCTTGCACTTGCAGCACGGTGATGGCCGTCTGCTATGTAAAGATTTTTCACCTTGCCAATTTCATTTTCAATAATCATATCAGATTCGCTTGGTAAAATCCATACTTGATGTTTAATTCCATCGGAAGAAGTAAAATCATAAATTGGTTCAGTCTTCTTTACAGTTTCATTTATAACTTTATCAATTTCTGCAACCGGTTTGTAAGTTAAAAATACGGGACCTGTTTGAGCTTCTGTAGTAACAATATGATTAGTGCGGTCGTCTTCTTTTACCTTACGTGTCTTTTCATGTTTTTTAATCACATCATTATCATAATCATCAACAGAAAATGTTGCCGCAATTCCAACTTGAGAATGATTTCCCATCGTAAGCCTGTAAATATAAAAATGCGGATCATTATCCTGCTTTAGAGGTGCGTCAATTTTTAATTGTTCCCAATTCTCTTTTGCTTTCTGGTATACTTCATGCGAATAAACATTAACATCTTTTTTCATTTCAATTTCTGAACGGGTAACACGTAAAAAACTTAAAGGATTTCCTTTTGCTAATTCAGCGGCTTCTTCACGATTTACAACATCATAAGGTACACTTGCTACAAG
>JAHEZQ010000044.1 GCA_023250955.1 Melioribacter sp.
TTAAACCAATGATTTACTTTGAACATAATTCTAAAATCGTTCTTGTAAATCTTGTTATTAAAATATTGTCCTTGAAGATCAAATGAATAATTTGTCCAAGGTCTTAAATTAAATCCGCCTAAAAAGGAAAGAATGTTATTCGTCTCAGCATCTTTTGATAATTTGTAAGAAGTATATGCTATTCCAACAGATGGGGTAAAAAATCCATCTGAAAAAGAATATGCTGTGTAAGCAGAGATTACATCAAGTTCTCCTGCGTATCCAAGTGTTTTTCTATAGCTGAAACTTCCAAATTTTGTGTTGGTTCCTATTGTTAAACGTTGAGAATTTTCATCTTCGTAAGTAACATTTCCGAATTTTCCAAAGAGAGAAAATGATTCGGAAATTTTGTAATCAACTCCGCCTTCAAATTCCTGTGAATTGCCGTAATTGAAAACGGAAAAAATGGAATTGTATCTAATTTTCGGTTCGCGGAAATTATAATAAACGTCAATGCCTAATTGATCTGTAGCCTGAACCCGGCTGGTAACTTCAAATTTTGAAGTGGTTTTAAAATTAACATCGTATTCGTAACGAGTATCAATACTCAATAAGCCTTCTAAATTATAAGAAGCATCTGCAGATAGGAATTTATACTGATTAGATTTTTGTTCAATTAGAACATTTACAAGATCGTAATCTGAATTAAGTCTAAGTGTGTTGTAATCCGTTACTTTGAAATTCTTATCTATATAGCTTAAACCAAAAGTAAAATGATCTAGAAAATATATGTCGAATTTGCCGCCCAAGACATAATCATTCTTTAAATCATTAGTCATTTCTAACTTCTGATAAGCGGGAACATTTCCACCATAAAACCCGCTTAACGATGCATTAGCATATTGAAATTTTAGATTTACACCATCAAACAATCCGCCTGCAACCGGAGTGAATAACGGTTGTCTTCCTAATTTTAAAGTGAACATATCAAAAATATTACGGGCTTCAAGATACAAATTGTAAAATCTCAATCTTGGATCGTTATCTAATCCTTTTCCAATATTAGTTTCGAAATTTGTTCGAGTTCTAATTGAGATATCTTTGTAATTGAAATTGAGTGTTAGTGCTTGAAATGTTCTTAAAAATGTATCGGAAGTTTTAGTAGTGTCAAATCTTTCAAATGTGTAGAATGAAGAAGAGAATCTACCGTTAAGATTCTGGGCGGGAATCATTAACGGTAGACATACAATAATTAAAAAAAATATTTTTTTCATTTTACGCCCTGTAGATAAGTATTATCCTTTCGGAGTTGTATGAACAATTTTTTTCCACATATCAGCAAATTTGAATTCCTTGTATGAAGGACTTTCCGGATTGTGACATGTCTTGCAGAATTTTTCTGTGTCTTTAGGAATTATCAAACCTTTCTTAACAGCTTCTTCTTTGTTTTTCATAATAGCCATTGCTTTATATTCTGAACCTGCACCATGACATGTTTCGCATTGTACTCCATCTTCCTTGAAAGCTGATTCTAACAAAGCTTTTTCACCAACATGGCATTTAAGGCATTCTGGTGTTTCAACGGCTTTTTTCCCACCTTTCTTTTTTGCAATATCATCTGCTTTAGCAGTTAAAAGAGTTTTATATGCTTGAGCATGCTTGCTTTCAGACCAAATTTTTAATTGTTGTCCTTGTTTTTCAGATTTATGGCACATACCACATACCTTGGTTCCGACATATTTTGCTTGAGCAGAGATATATGTTGGAGTTACAAAGTAGGCTACAAGAGCAACTAAACTAACCATCAAAGATCTTCTCAACATTTAATTTCCTCCTTAAATGAGTTAATAAATATAAATTAATTAGAATTATATAAAAGAACTTGTTAATCTTATTATTAAAATAGCCCAAAATGAATTAATTGGCAACTGCCTATTAGTATTAAAATCACTCAGTTTCTTTATCTTTTTTCTCCTTTGGTTGGAGTTTTTCTTCTAGCCAGACTCTTAGTTCAGGATCATTATCTATCTCGTGTTGAATAATAGAATCCGGGTTTAAGCCTCTCTTTTCAAATGCAGACATAAAAAGATTTGTAGAATTACTGACTTTTTCTGAATTTCTTATTCCACTTTTGAATTCTTTCCATTCAAGAATAACTCTTCTAAAATGTCGTTCGTGATGATGACGATAAGTGTGAAGAGACATTTTGCCATCAATCCAAGTTACGCTCATTGGGTATTCGTGAGGGTGGAAGATAACAAAGAACCAATGCCATACTACAATGGCTAAAGTTGCAAGAATTGCTTCGTAAAAGTGAATTAACTCACTAACTTTAATTAACCATACAGGTGCCCAATCTCCAACAACAGTGGGGAACCAAAGTATGAATCCTGTTGCACCCATAACAATTGTACCCCAAATAAGTGCCCAATACTCGGCTTTCTCTGTATAATCATATGCATCAAATTTGGGTCGTTCTTTCTTTAGTTTGAGATAATAAAGAATGTTATCTCTTGCTTCAGTTACATCACTCATACGCGGAAGTAAATTTATTAATACATCTCTCCCGCGTGGTGTAAAGATCAAATAGTAGAGATGGTAAATACCTGCTACAATCATAATTACAGCTGCTGTACGATGAGTATACTGACGGACAGTTTCATTCAGTCCAAATGTCCTTAACAAATCAGCCCACCAACTTTCATGATACTTTAATGCGAAACCAGTTACTGAAAGAGTAATGAATGAAATGAGTAATAGATAATGCTGAACAACTTCATTTTTTGTAAATCTTGGAATTGTTATTTCGGTCTTTAAGTGTTTGCGTTTCTTCTTTACTTCAAAAACATAGATCAATAAATTATGTAGAATCATTCCACCGATTACAGAAACAATAAGCCAGAAATAAATTGTTGAAACTATATCTTCAACTTTAGAGGCTGTTTTATCTAAAGTTTTATGTGAATAACTTTTTGAAAATGTTTCTGTTGCATTCGGATGACATTTTTTACACGTAGCGGTTATGTTTGCAATATTTACTGTTGATTCGGGATTATTCTTCGGTAAAATTTTATGAACACTGTGGCAATCCACACACATTGCTGCTTCTTTGTCGCCTCTCAACACTGCTAAACCATGATAACTGTCTTCATATTGTTTTGCTTGTCCGCCTGTGCCACCAAATCTCTCGGCAATGCGAGGATCTTCGTGACAAATCATACATGTTTTTTGTTGAAGTCTTTTTGCTTCTAACTTTTTATCTACTGTATTAACGGCATGTATGCTGTGTTCATTGTGGCAGTCATTACAAACCGGAGCTTCACGAACACCTTTTTTTGCTCTGATCCAGTGAATAGATTGTTCATATTCACGTGCAATTTCCGCATGGCATTGGCCACATGTCTCGGGAACATTAAATGACGAAATCTTAGAACCAGGCTGTACTTTATTTTTAATATCATGAACACCATGACACATGCTGCAGTTAGCGGCATCTAATCTTCCTTTTGCAACTAAGATTCCGTGAACAGATTGTGAAAAAAGAAGTCCTGGATTTTTAATGCTAAAAGAAAATTTCTCAACAAGTTTTGGATTATCATGACAGGTGCCGCATGTAGTTCCCAGGTTTTTAGGGTAAACTAAACTTTTAGGATCTTTAACTTTTTGGATATCATGAGAGCCATGACAGTTCCAGCACATTGCTGCTTCATCTATTCCTTCGCTAAGAGAAATTCCATGTATACTTTCCCTGTGAACTTTTGCTATAGAAGAATGGCAGAGATAACAATCGGCTTTTTGGGTGGCACCTACATTCTTGGGATGATTACCAAGGTTATTAGAAATGTAATTATGGCAATCCGCACATTCTAAATTTTTATGAACAGATTGAGTAAGTTGAGTGTAGCCGTTTTGTTTATGACAGCTTATACATTTATTCCCTTCAACAGCTTTTGAGTGGTAAGGATTTGCAAGTACTAAACCTGTATGACACTTGGAACAATATTCTTTTACTTTTAATTTATTTTCTTTTGGTGGTGTCTGTATTTCATGAGTACCGTGGCATTTTTTACAATCGGGAGGATTTTTTACCTTTCCTTTTAAACGATGATGAATATCGCTTTTTACAAGATCAGCATAATCTTCATGACAAGTTTCACATTTAACTTTTTGATAATTCTTTTTCTCAATGTGACTTTCATCTTTAATACTTTGGTGGCAATCCTTACAACTGATAATATCATTATGGACTGATTTTTGAATTACATTTTCATGACAATCTGAACATTTGAACTCTTGTGCAAAGACCGAATTGCTAAAAAAAATGAACGAAGAAAAAGAAAAAAATATCGCAATTAATTTTTTTGAAAAATAAAACATTACAACTCCGTATAAAGGACTTTATTGATACAAGAAAATCATAGAATAGATAATCAGTATAATTAAAATTATTCCTGTAGTTAATGCTGTAAAACCGAATATTCTTGCTGCTCTGCTCAAAAATACTGGTGGTGGATCACCTAATTTTTTTTGTAATTCAGGATCTTGCATAATAGTTTCATATTCACGAGGGCGATCTTCTTTTATTTCATCGAGACTTACTTTCCCAGTAAAGATAACTGTATCCATCGGAAACTTATCTGGTCTAAAATGAGTATTGAAAAAATGATAACTGAAAATAAATCCAACCGCAAGCAATGCTTCATCGCTGTGGATGATCGTTGCAATATTTATAAAAGTTCCTGGAAGACCAAGATTTGTAAAAAATTCCGGAAACCATAATATTAATCCACTTGAACCAATAACTGCTACACCCCAAAACACAGCCCAATAGTCAAACTTTTCCCAGTAAGTCCATCTCCCATAAAGAGGACGCGAACCTTTCCCTACGAACCATTTCATTGTTGCGATTAATTCTTTAAGATCATTTTTATTCGGAACTAAGGAATTTTCCCCTTTAAGTAGAGAAGTAAATGAAACTCCTTTTTTCCTTTTTTTGCGGAAAAGATATCCAATGTGCAGAAAGAAATAAATAAAAGTTACAACAGCAGCAACCCTGTGAATAAAACCAGTTACAGCATAACCGCCCATCATTTTAGAAATTGTTTGAAAAAGTCCTGTTCCAGAAAATTTTATAATCATACCAGTTAAAGCAAGAGAGATAAAACTTGTTATTACAAGTATGTGTAGAAATCTTGAATATGCATCGAATCGTTCATAATATTTTTTATTTGTATTCAATGGCTCGTTCATATTTCTATTTTCTTTTTATTTTATGTTTAATTATTAATCTAGCAGTTATCAATTTCAGTCAACTCTTTCATCATCATTCTCAATAGTTTGAGAAATTTCGACGGCTTTTTTCTTTTCGATCTTATGTTTCTTTTTTTCCATTAATGATTTTGTAAACCACATTATGGTATGAATACCGAAGAAAGAAAATGTTCCGACTAAGAGGAGAACCATTGCCCAGAAAGTGTAAAACAAATAAGGGTATTTATCGCGATTATGATGAGTTGCATGGGTTAAATAACCAACAAATTTTCTGTTCGAATTTGGGTGACATTTCTGGCAGGTCTCAATAATATTATTATGACTCAGTTTTGATTTTGGATTACTTGCTGGAAGAATATTGTGTGCACCATGACAATCATAACAGCGTGCAGCACGGACTGAACCAAGTTTGGAAACCTTACCGTGGAAAGTATCAAAATATGTCTCCGAAACTTTCTCATGACACTTTCCGCATTGATTTATTATTTGAGTCCTGAAATCGCTTAGATCAACTCTATTGATCTCATGTGAACGGTGACAATCATTACAAACTGGAAGTTTTTGATTAGTCTTAGTTACATCCGGACTGTGAATGCTATTTTTAAATTCCTCATAAACACCAAGATGGCATTGAGCACAAGTAGTAGCTATATTATTTGGATTGACTGTTGAACGCGGATCTTTCTTGGGTAATTCTCTATGACTGGAATGGCAATTAACACAAGTTGCGGTAACAAGTAATCCACTTTGCAGTAAGCCTTTACCGTGAATACTTTCTCTATAGTTTGCTACAATTCCTAATTTACTTTCATCCAAAGCTGTAGCAATATTTTTCCCTTCACGATGACATTTACCACATAGTTCAGGGACATTCCGTGCAAATGTTGGTGATGTTATATTTTTCTTTGACTGAACATTATGACTCGTATGGCAATCTATGCAGTATGGAGCAGTTTTATCACCTTGGTAATGTTTTTGTCCATGTAAACTAATATTGTAATCATCAACTTGTGTTGTATGGCAGATAGAACAATCTACTTTTCCACTGTTCAAACAAACTGGATTTTTAGAATTACTAATATTTGTATGACATTTGATGCAAGGATTATTAGTATGTGCAGAATTTTTAAATTGGTCATAATTAACATAAAGTGAAACCGGTTTGCCATTTACTATTTTGGTTAATTCTTTTTGTCCATGACATTTCATGCACTTATCATCAGGAAAACTATCATCATAAAAAACTTTGCGTACTTTGTGAGGTGCGTGGCAATCAATACAAACGGGAATTTTATTTGGTTGTTTTTCCCACAGTGAACCTCTAATGACTTTTGTATGTACTTGTTCAATTTGTCTATGGCATTGAGTGCATGTCTTAGCAATGTTATTGCGATTTATTGTTGATGCAGGATTTGTATGAGGCAGTATATCGTGAGAAGTATGACAGCTGGTACAAACCGCAGTTACAATTAATCCTCTCTTAAATAATCCTTCACCATGTATTGATTCAGAATAATCGCTTAGAACTTTTCTTTCTTCAGGATTAACCATTCCAGAGACCTGTGTGCCTTCCTTATGGCATTGTCCACAAAGTGCCGGAATATTCATTACATATGTTCTGGAATTCAAATTTTTTGAAGAGAGGATTTCATGTTTACTATGGCAAGAAACACAAGTAGGAGCTAATGTTAAACCTTTCTTTAATGCTTCGGCGTGAAGGCTTCTTTCGTAATGTTGAACCGGAGTTTCGTGGCAAGTTGCACAATTAACTTTACTCAATTTCTCAGAGTGGGGAAGATTATTTGGATCTATATCTGAGTGACAGCCGGTACAGCTAATTTCTTCATGTATTGAACCTGCGAATGATTTGCCATTGATAAAGAGAGAAACTTGTTTTCCATTTCGGGTTGTAGTTAGTGTTTTATCTCCATGGCAATCAAGGCAAACTTTGTCATCTTTACTTTGTGCAACGATGGATATTACTGATACAAAAAAGATGAATTGAGCAAGTACAAATTTCTTCATAAAATATTTTTATTGATTCCTGCTATGTGTCAAAAATCGTGCACAGTATTTCACTCTTAAAACATGCTATTTGTCAATTTTACTTAATCATTTGAAAAGTTATTCTTCTAAATCTGTAAAATTTATTAGAAATGAGAACTTTTAAATAAAAACAGCAGATAAAAGACACTAATGTCTTTTCAAAAATATTCAGATCTGATGACTTTGTCAATGTTCAAAACAAAAAAGTGAAGGATTATTCGCTTCTCCTTTGTTAATAGAATGAAAAATTTATTTACTAAAAAACTCTCCAGTTATTATGTACCAATTTTTTTCTTCTAAGTTTTGCAACTGACCCCAATAAAGTTCGAAACTTTCTTTTTTATCGTCTCCGTTCTTAATGAAGTCTTTGATACGTTTTGTATATCTATCTATTTCATTTTGATAAAAATTTACTGCATTCTTGCCAATTTTGAGTTGTGTTAATTCAGTATCTAATTTATCAGCATCAATAACGCAGACCCAATTTTTTTCGTAAGTGGAATAGTCGAGTGCATCAAGATTATCACCAAGATCCAAATTTACTTTTGATACTTGTCCACTGACCGGTGAATTAAAATGAATAGATTTTTTCCCTTGTTTAATACTGAATAATGGTTGTCCTTTCGCTATTGTCATTCCAAGATTTGGAAATTCAATATCATCAATCTTACCAATTAATTTTTTTGCAAAATCATCTAAGCCAGTTCTAACTGACCCTTCTTGAGTAACACCTGCCCAACAATGTCCTTCGGAAATAAAAACGCCGCCTGGAATTGCAAATTCACCTACATTTAATTTTTCATTTTCGTTAAGATGAGTAATATGTACACGCGGTTTTAATTGTTTTTGTATTCTGTCTTGTCTTTTAACTAAAGATTTTTTTGTGAACTCGAGAAGTTCATCTTCAGTAAATGGTTTTTGAACGTAATCAAGTGCACCGAGTTTCATACAATCAACAGCAGTTTCAACTGTAGCATAACCGGTGATGATTATTACATCTATATCAGGTCGTAAAAATTTAACCGTTTTAGTTACCTCAACACCATCCATCTCAGGCATTTTTAAATCAGTAAAAACAAAATCATAGTGATGGGATTTAATTAAATTTATTGCTTCTAGGCCTGAACTAATGGTGTCAACAGTATAACCATCAAGGACTAAAATCTTACGGAAGCTGTCTAGTATTACATCTTCATCATCAACACATAAAATTTTTGCTTTCGGATTTGCAACTTCAGCACGTTTGAGAGAAACAGCTTCTTTGCTGAAATCAATGTTGATACTTTCTTCAAGTATAGTTTCTCGCTCTTTGCGAAGTTTCTTCTCGTTAACTGTTTTAATCGCGTATCTTATTATAACATCAGCGATGATAAAAATGATTACTGCTAAAATGAAGAGAGGCATAATAATTCTCCTTAATTAATAAACTTAAGATCTATCTGAACTGCATGGGATTAATAATTTCATTTCATAATCAAGTTCTGTTGGAACAAGTCGGTAAATCCATCCATCGAAATAAGGATCTTTTTCCAATAGCTCGGGTTCGTCTATTAGTCTTTCATTACTGGCCAATATGATACCGCTTATGACGGAATATAACTGATGAACTAAACCATCTACGGTTTCGAATTTTACTGCTGGTGTTGCCTGTGTTAATTTCTCATTCACACTTGCTAGCTCAATTTTTTTTATCAGATCAATAGTTTTAATAAAAGAATCTGTAGCTCCGATAAGAACTGATCCGTCGTGTTCTTTATTCATCCAACCCGAATAACCCAAGCGATAATATTTTGCGGGACATGGAACGATTAAAATTGAGTCATTATTTGATTTTTTTAATTTCATAATTGAATTATACTTCAATCCGCGACTGATCACACTAATCATCTCATCAACAGTAAACGGTTTTGGGATGAATTCAATCGCTCCTGTGTAAAGCGATTTAACTGCATTTTCAATTGTTGAATAACCTGTTGTCATTATAACCGGTGTTTCGATTCGTTTCGATTCTAACTCAGCTAAAAATTGAAAGCCATCCATTCCCGGTAACATAATGTCGCAGATTATCAGATCATATTTGGAAGAGGATATTTTTTGTAGTGCAGAAAAAGCATCTAGAACGGGATCAACCGAATATCCTTCCGATATTGCAATTTTGGAAATTGAGTTGATAACTACTTCTTCATCATCAATGATTAATATTTTTACTTCTTCTTTCATTATATACTTCTTAGTAAATCGTTCTGAGGTAATCGTACTGAAAAAGTTGTGCCTACACTGAGTTTGCTTTCAACGGTAATAGATCCGTTATGATTATCAATGATTCCCCAAATTACTGAAAGACCTAATCCTGTTCCTCGCTGACCTTTTGTTGTAAAAAAAGGTTCAAAGATTTTATTCAAGTTTTCAGAAGGAATTCCGCAACCGGAATCAGTTACATTTATTTCAACAAATTTTTTCACTCCGGCTCTGTCAACAAAATCCCATTTTTGCCAATTATCTTTGAATGAAGCACATCCTTCAATAAATCCTTGATTAGGTATTTGAATTTTATATGTTGGCCCGCCGCACTCAGGGCATTTACTATTTTTATCTATGAATGAAATATCGCAAACCGGACAAGCAAGATTTACATTACTATTATTATCGAATGCAATTCCAAAGTAGTGACGATGATTTCCGTAAATCGGATCAATGTTGACGTACCCTTCATTACCGTTCGATTTGATTTTCATTTTCAGAGACGGCATTCCTCCGATTTTATGTTCTATATCAATCAGACTATGAGTTTTCGAACACCCTGCATTTTTAATTTGCGTTATTCCTCTCGGTGATAAACTAATTTGCGATGTCTTAACAGTTAGAGTTCCACCGTTCTGACCGATAGCATCAATACCATTTACAAATAAATTTAAGAAGACTTGCTGAATCTGGTTTACATCGGCAGTAATTTTGGGAAGTGATGAATCAAATTCTTTTACAAGATTTACTTTATTCAGTTTTAATTGGTTGTTTACAACTGCAATAGCATGGTTAATAATATCGTTTACATCAATAGAACTTTTCTTTGGCGTGGATTGTCTTGCAAAGTCAAGTAATCCTTTAACAATTTCACGACTGCGCATAGTCTCGCGTACAATTACATTAAGGTCTTCCTGCATTTGCGGATTGTCTTTAGTTCTTTTCAGCAAAAAACTGCTGTAGGTTAAAACTCCCGTAAGCGGATTATTTATTTCGTGTGCAACACCTGCGGCCAACTGTCCTAGTGAGGCCATCTTTGTGGATTGATATAATTGTTGGCTTGTTTCATCAAGTTTTTTAATCATATTATTAAATGACTTTCCCAGTGTTCCCAATTCATCATTACTTAAATTTTTAATTATGTAATTTAAATTACCGGCCGCAACTTGGTCAGTAGCACTAACTAATTCTCTAACCGGATGATCAACCCATCGTTTCACAAAAAATCCGATAATGAAACCGATTGCGGTAATTGCAATAACTGCAAATAATATTTCACGGATTTCATTTTGACGTATCTGCTCATCAACTTCCGAAAGTGAAATTGTTATATCAAGAACACCTAAAACTTTTGCGTTTGCATAATGTGCATGACAATCAGCCAGGGAACAAGATTTCTCATTGTAGATGGGATTAATAATTCCAAGTATTCGTGATGAATCGGAATGAGTTTTGAAAATTCTTGTCCGCTGTTGAATCGGTAATTTTTCCAATGCTTTATTTTCTGCGTGACATGCATAACAACTTTCAGCTTGTTTATCCAGCATCTTGCCGATGTCTTCTGGATGAGCAGAGTAAATTATTTCACCTTCTTTATTCAAGATTCGAACATTATCAATCGCCGGATCTTTCCCTATTCTGTTAATCATTTCTTGAATATGATCGCGTTGGTTTAATAACATCACATAACGCGTAGAGTTTTTTACGGATTCGCTTAACTGATTTGCATGACGTTCAACCTCGGCCAACAAAACATCGCTTTGTGACGTAACATTGAAATATGAATAAACTCCAATTATTATTATTGCAGTCGCGCTAACAACTCCGATAAGTTTTAAGCTGATCTTTCCAAATATTTTTCTAACAAGTATCATCCGTTCTTCTTAATTAATTTGCCAGGAACATTTTTCGGGAATGATTTATCTTCGTGACAACTAGAGCAAATAGGTTTAGAATAATTCTTTTCTTGATGACAATCGGTACACTCTAGTGCTTGGTGTGTTTCATCTAGAATAACACCTGTAACTTTGTGTTGAAAATTTTCTTGAGTCCATTTGCCATGGCAATTTATACATTCTGAATTTAGTCCAGTGAATTTTCCTTTTTCAGTATGACAAGTACTGCAAGAAATTTTTCCATGAAACTTGGAAATATCAAATCCCGTTTTTACTGCATGATTAAATCCTTCTTGAACAGAATTAAAATGGCAACTGCTGCAGTTTTGTTTTGTGTTATGACAGCTTGAACAGACTGCATGTTTTTGTTCAGTCGTTTTAGCTTTTAGTAAAGCAGTTTTATCTTTTGCATGACACTTGACACAACTTTCATTAGTATGGCAGCTCTGACATTCTAACCCGAACAAATCAACATGCTGAGAATGATAAAACGTAACAACCTTACCAGTTGCTTTAGGTGTATTAAATTTTAAGATAGTAGGAGCAATAATTTTTGGATGAATTCGTTTTTCGCTTTTGGCAATTAAAGTTTTGGAATCTGTCTCTTGTTTTTTGCCGTTTATTGTATGGCATGATTCACATTCAACTTTCCCACTCCAGGTGCGATGGCATTCCATACATTGACGGTGATAGGCGCCTTTCAAATCCGGTTTGCTAACATCTGTACGTTTACGAATAAGTTCATGACAATCAGAACATCCAATCACTTGTCCTGGCGGATTATAATGATGACACATTTTACAGCCGCCAGACATACCGCTCATTTCAGCATGAAGACGATGAGAAAATATTACTGGTGCATAAATATCCGTCTGCTTTTTAAATTTATCTATAGTTAAAACTAAGGGACCTTCTTCAGGTGATTGATCAATGGAAACCATTTTCTCGCGAGGACATGGTATCACGCAAGGATTTTCTTTTGTTGGAATATCACATGAATGACAAGTTTTGCAAGTTATTCCATTAAGATTGGGATGAACTTTTTTTTGAGTTTGTGCATTGATTATGAATGCACAGCAAATAAAAAAGATTAACATTCTTGTTTTCATTGTGCACCTCCGCGTATAGAATATTTTGTTCTTTGTGCTGATGTATTAGGTACACTTACAATCGGGAAAATCATTACAGCAATTCTGAACAATAGAATTTCGAAAGCTATGAAGCCAACGGTTACTGAAATTTCGCCGATGGAAGGGAAATAAGAATGAACTTCATACGGCGGAGTATAGGCAACTAAAAAATTATTCAAACGATTTAAAAACACCCCCGCTATAACAAGAAACGAAGCAATTAATAATCCAAGTGGTGATTTATTTACCTGCCGTGACATAAACATTCTCAAAGGAATGATCACACCGAATAATAATTCTATAGTAAACATTACACTTGCGGTATTAAATGTTGTTAAGTAAACAAATGTTTGACGAATGACCATATCGCCGATTTTGAATGCTAAATAAATTCCAAGCAGAGGTGCAACCATACTTCCAAGATTTGAAAGAATATGTATTTCAGGCTTTAAGCTGAAAGATTTTGATGTAATTATTGATTCCATAATTACCATTGGCAATCCTACTGAAACTGCGGAAAGTAAAAAGAGTAAAGGAAGAATTGGTGTTTGCCAAAGCGGATGCATCTTCGGTCCGGCAATAACCATCAATGTTCCAAGTGATGATTGATGTAAGCAAGAAAGTACAACTCCTGCAATTATGAAAATGAACATTGTTTTATCCAATCCTTTATCAAGGATTCGTAAAACTTTATCTAATGGATTATTTAATGATTTTAAAAATCCAGGAAGTTTTACTCTACCTATAAATCTTTCGCAAACGATTGGTAAAAATTCTATATAAAGGACTGCTAAATAAATCATTACACATATACCAACTTCAAAAAGAACTGAACTTCCATTCCACATAATGAGCGGATGCCATATATAGTAGTAACGACCAAGATCAATCATAACGCTGACTGCAACAAAAGTATAACCAAGTGCGGCTGTTAATAATGCCGGGCGGATGATTGCATGATATTGATCTTTGTGCATTATATGTCCTAATGCAGCAGTAGTAAATCCGCCGGCAGCAAGTGCAACTCCGGCAGCTACATCAAGACCAATCCAAATTCCCCATGGATGCTGGTTATCAAGATTTGTTACTGCACCAATTCCGAAAATGAATCGTGCAAGTAAAAACATTAATCCGTTAAGAACTAAAACAGCAAGTCCAATTACAACCGGTGTAAAATATTTCTTTTTCATTGGTGTAGGTTTTAAATCTTCCATAATTATATCTCCTCATTCTCGGATTTCTTTTTGTTTTTATTGATCCACATAACTCCGCCGAGTAATGCGTAAAGGGCAACGGGCGGAACAAAGTATGCAAAGATTCCATGCTGGATAGCTTCACTTACTCCGGGTGCCGGATCTTTTCCGAGTTTCGGAAAATCTAATTTCTCAAATTCTTTACTAGCTAAATAAATCCATGAAGTTCCACCAACTTCATATTCACCAAACACACGATTGATGTAACGATCAGGATAGTTTTTAATCTTTTGATGTGCAGCTTTAACAAGATCTTCTCTTTGTCCATAAGTGACTGCTTCAACCGGACAGATTTCTGTACATGCAGGAAGTTTTCCTTCTTTAGTTCTTTCAAAACAGAAATCGCATTTCTTAATGTCAGGTTTCAATGCACTCTCAAACTCGAATGCAGGGACTTGAAATGGACACGCTACCATACAATAACGGCAGCCGATACATTTGTCTGTATCCCAAATTACCGATCCGTTTTCTTCTTTTGAAAAAGCTCCGACAATACATGCTGATACACATGCCGGATGATCGCAGTGCATGCATTGTACTTTTACATTGATCGGAAATTTTTCTTCAACAGAATTCTTATATTCGTTCACAACCGTTAATGATTTTGAATTGGGTCGTCTCATAGTTTGAAAAACACTTCTGTCATCATAAACTTCAATAGAAGGAGTTTCCAAATTGTGAGCGGTTTTACAAGCCCATTCACATTTACGGCATCCTATACACACAGTGGTATCAACTAATACACCCATTCGATCTTCAGATAAAATATTCTTTGGTGCTGCTTTTGTCTTTGATGATAGTCCGGTAACTGCTGTTCCGGCAAGAGCCGCTGTCTTTAGAAAGTCGCGGCGGGATTGATTTACCATAATTAACCTCCTATATGATAAAGTAAATTGAGGTTTATGAATTATAGAATAACGGAGATTTATATCCAGTTCAAAATTAGCAACTATTTAATATCTAGTCAAACAAACGTTATAAATAAACGTAAATCGGCTTTTTTTAACGCTAAAAAATTTATACCTTCGACCCACAATTACTAAGTTAAACTAATAATAGCGATGAGAAAGAAGAAAAAAGAGAGTATTTCACTATTAAGAGAGAAAATTAATCAGTTAGATTCTGATCTGATTAAATTACTTGCCAATCGAAGAAAACTGAGTAAGGAAGTAATTCTAACTAAAGAAAATTCTCAAAAACCAATACGGGATCAACAAAGGGAATCTGAACTATTAAACCGTTTGATTAAGATCGGTAAAAAGGAAGGATTGGATTCACATTTTCTTACCAAAGTTTTTTATGAAATAATTGAAGACTCCGTTCGGCTTCAGCAAAATTATGTTCAGACAAAATTGAATGGAAAAGGGGAAAAGAAAAAAACTATTACTGTTGCTATTCAGGGTATTGAAGGATCTTACAGTTACCTCGCTTCGCAAAAATATTTTACTCATCACAATGTTGATCTGCATTTTGTCTCTAAGAAAAGATTTGATGAAGTAATTGAAGCTGTAGAAAAGGGTGAAGCTGATCTTGCAGTTTTACCGATTGAAAATACTACATCGGGCGGGATCAATGAAGTGTATGATCTGCTTCTGCATACAACTCTATCTATAATTGGAGAAGAAAAATTTCAAGTAAAACACTGTCTTGTTGCAAGTGAAGACATTTCGTTTAGAAAAATCAAAAAAGTTTATGCTCATTATCAAGCAGCAGCTCAGTGCAGTAAATTTTTAGAAACGATACCCAATGTATCTATTGAATATTTTGATGACACAGCTATGTCAGTTCAGAAAGTAAAGGAAGAAGGTAATTCAACATATGCGGCGATTGCTAGTGAAGAGGCAGCAAAATTTTTCCGTCTGAAAATTTTGAAAACAGATATAGCAAATCAATCGGAAAATTTTACAAGATTTTTAATTGCTTCGCGTAAACCAAATGAAGTTGATTCCCGTATTCCCTGTAAAACATCTATAGTTATGGCAACATCACATACACCCGGATCTCTCGTTGAAGCATTGAATGTATTCCGAAAATCTAATGTGAATTTAACAAAACTAGAATCTCGGCCAATCATTGGTAATCCATGGGAGGAAATGTTCTATCTCGATTTTGAAGGGAACATTACAAGTGGGTTAGTTCAAAAAATTTTAGATGAATTAGGACAGCATACAAGGTTTATGAAAGTTTTGGGCAGTTATCCATCACAAGAACTTGAACGTACAAAATTAGAATATCCAAATATTTTAAATGAACAATTTGGGCCTGTATCAGAAGCACAAAAAACTGAAAAAGAAATTCAGCCGGTGAAGAAACCCAAATCAAAAAGTTACCGGCTTGCCAGCCGTGAATACAAAAGCGATGACACAATCATCAAAGTTAAAGATGTTGTTATTGGAGGAAATAATTTTGTTGTTATTGCGGGTCCGTGTTCAGTAGAATCAGAAGAGATGATTCTAAAATGTGCTCTCGAAGCAAAAGAGAACGGTGCGCAAATTTTGCGCGGCGGATGTTTTAAGCCAAGAACTTCTCCGTACAGTTTTCAAGGTTTAGGATTAGATGCTCTAAAATTTTTAACAGATGCAGGAAAATATTATGAGATGCCTGTTATTACTGAAGTCCTTGATACCGAACATGTAGTTGAAGTTGCAAAAACTGCCGATATACTTCAGGTTGGTGCACGCAACATGCAGAATTTTGCTTTGCTAAAAGAAGTTGGTAAATCACATAGACCTGTTATGCTTAAGCGCGGGTTGATGGCTTCTATAGATGAATTACTGAATGCGGCTGAGTATATCTTATCGCAAGGGAACAGACAAGTAATTTTATGTGAGCGTGGAATTAGAACATTTGAAACTGCAACTAGAAACACACTTGACTTAAGTGCTATTCCGGTATTGAAAGAATTAACTCACCTTCCCGTTATTGTTGATCCATCGCATGCAGTTGGTGAAAGGAATAAAGTTATACCACTTGCAAAAGCTGCAAAGATTGTTGGCGCACATGGAATTATGGTTGAGTTTCATCCAGATCCACCTAAAGCTTTAAGCGATCCTGAGCAAGCATTGTACTTTCAACAGTTCGAAGAATTGATGAGAGATCTGTATAAGTTGTAATGGTACTTAGAAGTAATATTGGGATTGCAGAAAAACTAAAAAATAACTAGCAGTTGTTTGAGTGAAAGTTACACCGTAGTCAATACCTAAGCTTAGAGAAAAACCGTCCAAATTATTTTTTCGGAAATCGTATCCAGCTAGTGCACTAAAGCCAACACCAACTTCCCAAATATTTACATCGCTAAATGTTCTATCGTTGAGATAAATTAATCCGGCTCCTTCTTCAAGAAAAACCTGTGAAGGAAAGTTCTGTCGAAAAAAACCTTTGAGTGAATAAATTTTTAAGAAAGAATAATATTTTCCCGAACGGTTTCCAGGAAGAAATTTTTCAACCATTTGTGAATATGTAAATGATGCGCGGAATGAAACAACATTTTCAAACCAAGGATAGAAATCGAAAAAAAAAGATCCTCCCAAACTTGAAATTGATGGCGAATTTCCCATGATGCTTCCAATGTGTAAAGAACCGCCTAAGCTTGGTGATTGGATTTGCGCTTTAGTTAATGTTGAGAGGTTGAAAAGTAGAATAATCGTTAAAAGAATTTTTCTAATCATAATTCATCAGTAAAGAATAGTTAGCAAAAAAGTTTTTTGATCGGGATCTGTCCAATCAACTCTATGTTTTTGATGAGCATTAATAATCATATAATCACCGGGATTCAATTCAATTTTTTCACCGTCATCAAAACTTAATTTTGCTTTCCCTTTGAGAAGAAGAACAAATTCATTCTTGTCTTGATCATACCAGAAGTTAGGCGGCGAAGTATGGCCCTCGGAAATTATTCTTTCGAGTTTGAAATTTTTCGCAGATAATATTTCTTCTATGAATTCTTTATCATCTTTTTTTGAAAAATCATCAAATATGTTTTTAAGAGCACTCATTAAAAATCTGTTCTCACAAATAGTTTTACAACTTTAACGGAAAGTTACAAAATTTTTAATCTCAATTTTCTTTTTATAAAAATAAAAGCATGCAATTAATTTTCATCCATCACATCAAGAAAAAATATTATCTTTCCACCTCTTTTTGAAAGAAGAATTATGAACAAAGAAAAAAACACTCGGGCATATATTGCATTATTCTCCATTTATATTATTTGGGGAACAACATATTTAGCAATAAGAATTGGTGTCGAAAATTTACCGCCGGTTTTATTTACCGGACTCCGATGGATAGTTGCAGGACCTATACTTCTTATAATTTTATTATTTAGAAAATATAAGTTACCAAGTAAAAATGATTTACTGCATCTGGGTATCATTGGATTATTATTGATTGGCGGAGGAAATGTTTTTGTAGTTTTTGCCGAACAATGGGTTCCCAGTGGATTAACTGCATTATTAATAACAACGGTACCATTCTGGGTAGTTGGAATTGATGCAATAATTCCGCAGGGTAAAAGAATAAATACGACTATTCTTTTAGGGTTATTACTCGGATTAGTCGGTATTGGAATTATTTTCGGCGAAGATTTCGTTCAATTGTTAAATCCATCATACTTTGGCGGTGTTATAGCTTTGATGGTTGCAGTTTTTCTCTGGTCAGCAGGAACACTTTACTCTAAATATAAAAAGGTTAGTGTGCATCCATTAATGGGTGCCGCAGTACAAATGATTATTGCGGGAATTGTTATAACAGCTTTAGGATTAATTCTAGGAGAAGGAAGCAAATTCCATTTTACGCATTCAAGTTTTTATTCTTATCTATATCTAGTAATTGTTGGATCATTACTTGGTTACGGTTCTTATGTTTATGCTATAGCACATCTTCCGGTTTCATTAGTAGCAACTTATGCATATGTAAATCCAGTAATAGCATTATTTTTAGGATGGTTGGTGCTGGATGAGAAAATATCATTGTGGATTATACTTGCAGCAGTTGTAATTCTAATTGGAGTTACATTGGTAAAAAAGGGAAGTGAAATACAAACTCTAAAAAAATAGCCGCGTTAATAAGAATTATTTGATAAGTAAAAACCCCTTTTCGTTTTTAATAAAAGAATATGTCTCAATTATTTTCTGATCATTGCTAAAATATTCTATTTCAATTGAGAAAATATCTTTCCCGTCTGGTTGACTTGTAGAAAATTTTCTGAACTCATGATTACTTGAAATTTCTAATAAAGCTGAAATCTTTTTTAATTTTCTTTTCACCAGGTTTAATTCATCTTTGTTGGCAGCATTGAAAGATTCTTTTCCTATACGGTTTTTATCCTCACCTTCGTAAGCAATATAAGCCGCAGCCTTCTCGTAAGATTTTGATTTACTAAATTCAAATAATTTATTCAAAGTTGATTTTACTGCGTTCTCGGATTCAGTCTGAGCAAATAAAATATTTGATCCGGATATAACAACAATCAAAACTAAAAAAACACTTTTCATAAAGATCTTCATTTTTATTTCCTTTCTAACATTGTCTATTTATTACTACGCATTATGTTCACTTAGTACGAATAATTGTATAGAATTAATTCAAATTCGAATAAGATTAACGATGTTTCTCAATTTTCACTGATAAAGGATTCAATATCAATGCCACGAATTTAGAATGTAAAATGTTTTATTGCTTCACCTTTACTGCCTATTTCAGTCATTGCTTCAATGCCGATATTCAAGTGCATATCAACATATTGCTGAGTAACTGCACGATCTGATTCTTCAGTTTTTACTCCTTCGGGAAACATTGGAAGATCAGAAACAAGTAAAAGAGCTCCGCGTGCAATTTGATTTGCATAACCAACTATAAAGACTGTTGCTGTTTCCATATCAATTCCAATCGCACCCAGCTTTCTTAAATAAATTTTGAAATCTTCATCCCATTCCCACAAACGGCGGTTTGTTGTATAAATTACGCCGGTACGGTATTCAATGTTTCTTGAAATAATTTTATCAGAAACAAATTTGTGTAACTTAAATGAAGGAAGGGCAGGAACCTCAGGCGGAAGATAGTCATTGCTAGTTCCTTCACCTCTTATAGCGGCAATCGGCAATATGAAATGTCCTATTTCAGTTGAGTTTTTTAATCCGCCACATTTGCCAAGAAATAAAACACCCTTTGGTTCACGCGCAACAAGTAAATCCATAATCGTTGCTGCATTGGCAGATCCAATTCCAAAATTTATTATAGACAGTCCGGCACCATTAGTTGCAGATTGCATAGGTCCTCCCAAGCCTTGAACATCGCACTTAAATATATCTGCAAATTTTAGGACATAATTTTGAAAATTTGTTAATAACAAATAATCGCCGAAGCCGTCAATACTTGTACCCGTATAACGCGGTAACCAATTTTTTGCAATTTCAAGTTTAGTTTTCATTTTTTCTCTTATGTTATTTGAATTCGATACGTTCGTACTTGTTTGTAATTTTAATATGTCTTTGTGAAAAGTAATTATCAAAATATTTTAAAATAGTAGCAAAGATATAACCAAAAAGTATTCCAATTAATGCACCTCCAATAACGTCTGATGGATAGTGAACACCAACATATGGTCTTGAAAGAGCCATCAAAGTTGCTACTATAAAAAAAGACCATTTATATTTCGGGAAAATTTTTGTAAAAAACATTGCAGCACCAAAATTGTTTACTGCGTGTGAAGATGGAAAGGAAAATGATTCAGTACAGGTAACAAGTACATTTAAATCCGGAAAGACGTTGCACGGTCTAATTCTACCTACAAGACTCTTCAAAAAGAAACTGCTGAATTGATCTGTAGTA
The DNA here is from genome assembly GCA_023250955.1 of Melioribacter sp. Lineage (GTDB taxonomy): Bacteria > Bacteroidota > Ignavibacteria > Ignavibacteriales > Melioribacteraceae > Fen-1258. Next base: position 20,647 of record JAHEZQ010000044.1, read on the forward strand.
ACAATTAGTAAAATCATAGCAACAGCAGCAATTCTTCCAACTCTACCTCCCTTAAAAATCAGGATTAGGAATAATATTATGTAAGCTATATACCAGTTCTTTACTTCAGTGATAAAAGGAAATAATTTATCAAATAACGAATTGGAGAGTGTATGATTAATAAAGTATAATAATTTTACATCTAATTGATATAAAAACTCTAACATATTACGCCTTGTTTACCTTAATAAAGTTTGATTATTTAGCTAATTTTATTTATCTAAGCCTTTAGATTAAAAGAAATTAGTGAAGTATTTCTTGTTGATAAGATACATTATCTAACTAATTTGTCCAAAAATTACGAAAATTATTATACCATATTTAAATTAATTAAATGCTGTGATTACTGAAAATAAATTTAAAAATACTCTTGAAAGGAAAAGATTCGAATATTTTCGAGAAGAGAGTAAACGTAATTTAATAGACCCATTCCAAGCGTTAGCGAAATTTACTGCTGTAGCTGGGGTTCTAGCTATGATTTTGGAGGTCCAATGGCCTCAAGCAAAGTCTCATCTAGTTGAAATTTATATTTCACGCCTTTCTGCAATAGTAATTGCATTTTTACTTTTAGTCATATCCAATTTTAATATTGGGAAAAAACACCCTGTAATATTAATTCATACGCTTCTTCTTTCTATAATAGTTTCATTTGGTGTAATGATCTATCTCATACCATCAACTATTATTTTTAATTCACATATAATTAGTTTAATCATTTTTATTGCGGCTTTATTTCTAAGCTGGGAAGTATCAAATCAGATAATAGTTGCTATCTATTATAACGTTGTCTTTACTATCTCAATTATTTTTAACAGTAAGAGTATTACAATACTACCAAATATGTTCGAATCTATCTTTTTGGTAATTGTAATAAGCATAATGGCCATTGTTGCTAGTTATATCAATTATAAATTTAGACAAGAAGCTGTTATAAGTACCTTCGAAGTTTCACAATCCGAGAAAAAATTTAGAAATTTATTTGAAAATTCCGCTGAAGGAATTTTTCAATTAACTCGCGAAGGGAATTTTTCAACAATAAACCCCGCATTGATTAAAATGCTCGGTTATACTAACGAAGATGAAATTAAAAAATTAGTAATACAAACAGACGTACTTCAAAGAAAAAGCGATTGGGAATTATTAACCAAACTTCTTGAGAAACAGGGTAAAGTTAGAAACTTCCGCGTACCGTTTAAGAAAAAGGATGGAGATGAAATTACCGTCCGTATGAACGTTAGAACTAACGAAGATGAAGAAAGCGGATTGAATATTTATGAAGGAAGTTTACAAGATATAACTCAGCAAGTTCATGCAGAAAATGAAAAACAGAATGCTCTCGATGCATTACGTACTGAGAAATTGAAAGCGGAAACTTCAGCAAAAAAATCTCAGCAAGAAAGTAATTTCAAATCAAAATTTTTAGCAAGTATGAGTCATGAAGTTAGAACACCCATGAATTCCGTTATGGGTTTTCTAACTTTGATAGAGAATGATCTTTTCGAAAATAAAGATGAGCTTAAATTATTTGCCAGAGATGCCCATTTAGCTGCCGAATCTCTTCTTGATATAATTAATAATATTCTTGATATATCTAAAATTGAAGCAGGTAAAATGGAGCTTGATGAAATAGAATTTAATATTAAAGATGAGATTAATAAAGCATTTTCTATCATTGCTCAAGCAGCAAAAGCTAAAGATTTAACTATAGAAAAAAATGTTGATAGTAAGATTCCCAATAAATTGTACGGAGATCCAACAAGGTATAGACAGATTCTTCTCAATTTATTAAGCAATTCAATTAAATTTACTGAACACGGCAGAGTTACTCTTAGTGTATCAGTTCAGGAAAAAACCGAATCGTATGTAGAGTTACTAACAAGCGTTGAAGATACTGGAGTAGGAATACCAAGCGATAAATTTTCTACTTTGTTTGAACCTTATATCCAAGTGAGAAGTAAAAAAAGTTCGAAAGAGGGTACCGGACTTGGTCTTATGATTTCCAAAGAGTTTGTAAAGCTGATGCATGGCGAAATTAATGTGGAAAGTAAAATCGGTTTAGGTAGCAAATTTTATTTTACAGTAAAGATAAAATTACAACCGGACATAAATATTGATCAGCATTTTAATACTTCTGAGAAAGTTACATTGGGACGAACACAAACCGGCGATGGTATATTAACTCAGCAACTGGAAGAAAAAATAGAACCTTTAAATAGAAAGAAATTATTATTGGTTGAAGATAATCCTATAAGTCAAAATCTTGAACTCAAAATATTGCGTGAAGTTGGATATGAAGTAGAAGCTGTTTCTACAGGACATGACGCAATTGAAGCAATTAAATCAGGAGCATTTAATTTAGCACTGATGGATGTTGAAATGACTGATATGGACGGAATAACAGCTACAAAAAAGATACGTGAATCAGCCGGCAATTTTTCTAAAATACCGATAATTGCTGTAACTGCACATTCAAGTATGAAAGATAGAGAAAAGTGTCTTGCAGCCGGGATGGATGATTATATTGCTAAACCAATTAATATACACTTCTTAAAAATCACAATAGACCAATGGCTTAATATACCGCCGCGTACTTAGTAATATTTTCTTTATGTTCATTTTCCTCATAACATCGTGTAAGAAAATAAAATTTACATTGATAACTACATTTTCAAATTCCAATACTTCGTAAGTGTAAATTTTTTATAATAAATTTGAAATAACTATTTAACAAATATAGGAACATCAAGCTGATGCATGATTACATTTTATTAGAAGAAAAATATGGCGCACATAATTATCATCCGCTTCCGGTTGTTTTATCAAAAGGTGAAGGTATTTTTTTGTGGGATGTTGAAGGGAAAAAATATTATGATTTTCTTTCCGCCTATTCTGCCGTAAATCAAGGTCATTGCCATCCCAAAATTGTTGAAGCACTTTGTGAACAAGCAAAAGTTTTAACTCTTACTTCAAGAGCATTCTATAATGATTGTCTCGGTCCATATGAAAAATTTATTACGGATTTCTTCGGATACGATAAAATATTACCAATGAACTCAGGAGCCGAAGCTGATGAAACTGCTTTAAAACTTTGCAGAAGATGGGCCTACGATAAAAAAGGAATCAAAGAGAATGAAGCAAAAATAATTGTCTGCAATGGAAACTTTCATGGAAGAACAATAACCGTAATCTCAATGTCAAGCGATCCAGACTCTTATAAAGGTTTCGGCCCTTACACACCGGGATTTATAAATATTCCTTATAATGATTTAGCTGCATTAGCCAAAGCCCTAGAAGATCCAAATGTAGCCGGATTTTTAGTTGAGCCGATTCAAGGGGAAGCCGGAGTAGTTGTTCCCGATGATGGTTATTTATCAAAAGCATATTCAATGTGCAAAGAAAAAAATGTTTTATTTATTGCTGATGAAGTTCAAACCGGACTTGCTAGAACAGGAAAATTACTTGCATGCGATCACGAAAATGTTAAACCCGACATATTAATATTGGGTAAAGCACTTTCCGGCGGAACAATGCCTATATCGGCGGTTCTTGCAGATGATGAAGTAATGCTTGTTATTAAACCTGGAGAGCATGGTTCAACATTCGGAGGAAATCCATTAGCTTGTAAAGTTGCTGTAGCAGCTTTGAAAGTATTGAAAGAAGAAAAGTTATCAGAGAATGCGGAAAGACTTGGAAAAATTTTCCGAGAAGAAATTTCAAAAATTAAGTCCGATATGATTGAACTAGTACGCGGAAAAGGTTTGCTTAATGCAATTGTTATTAAACCCAAAAAGGGAAAAGATGCTTGGGCGGTTTGTTTGAAAATGAAAGAGAATGGGTTACTTGCAAAACCAACCCACGGACATATTATTCGCTTTGCACCCCCACTTGTTATCACCGAAGAGCAATTGAAAGAAGCTCTCGCTATAATTCAAAAATCGGTTCTTGAAATCAGTGGGGAATTAAATTAATCTTAAAACTACTATCTGAAGGATATTAAAGTGAAAAAAATATTTTCAACTTCGTTATTATTTCTTCTAATCTCATCACTAATAGTTTATGGTTGGGGAGACAAGGGACATAAAACTATTGCAGCATTTGCAATGAAATTACTTCCGGCGGAAATGAAATTCACAGATCAGTTCAAATCCGCAATTACAGATCATTCTGTTGATCCTGATAATAGAAAAAGAGATGATAAATCAGAAGGACCAAAACATTTTATTGATATTGATTACTATAAAGAGTTTACAGATGGAATTGTAATAATGTCGCGTGATTCACTTAATAAATTATATGATGAGAAAGTTGTTACGAAAGAAGGAATTCTACCATGGGCCACTGAAGAAACTTTTTTCAGATTGATAAAGGCTTTCAAAGAAAAGAATAAAGATAATGTACTTCTATATGCTTCCGACCTAGCACATTATGTTGCAGATGGACATCAGCCTCTTCATGCAACTGTTAATTATAACGGCCAATTAACTTCGCAAAAAGGAATTCACTTCCGATATGAAAGCGATATGTTTGATAAATATTTAAATGTGATACAGAATTGCTATGAAGAAAATAAACCCTACTATGTTCAATATATTAAAGATTATATTTTTGATTACATCGTAGAGGCGAATGATTATGTTGAGATGATACTTTCGGCAGATAATTATGCATCCGGTAAAACAGACGGTAAGTTCGATAAAGAATATTACCGGTTGCTCTGGTTCAAAACTAAATATGTTACAATAAATGAAATTAATTCCGCCGCGCTCTGCTTATCTTCGCTTATTTATACGGCTTGGGTTGATGCGGGTAAACCGGTTATGGAATACTGATGTTCGAAAACAAAAAATTCGTTACAATCTTCGGCAGTTCTATACCTCGAGAAGGTGACATCGAATATGAAATTGCTTATACACTCGGTAAAAAGTTAGCCGAAAATAAAATCGATGTTTGTTCCGGCGGCTTTCAAGGTATTATGGATGCAGTTTCAAAAGGAGCTAAAGAAAAAGGTGGAGAAGCAGTTGGAGTTACATTAGATATTTACAATGCAATGGCGAGTAAACATCTTACCAAACAAATTGTTACTCATACATTATTTGAAAGATTAAAAACTCTTATGGAAATTGGGGATGCATATATTATTCTTCAAGGTGGGACCGGAACAATGCTTGAGCTTTCGCTTGTCTGGGAATATTTGAATAAAGGAATGATTGATAAAAAGCCGGTTGCATGTCACGGAAAAATGTGGAAGAAAATAATTTCATTAATGGAAGAACAAATAATGAAAGAAAAAAGAAGAACCGGCTTAATAAAATGTTTTGATGAAATAGACGAATGTGCGGAATTTATTATCGATACATTAAAATAATTACCAAGACGTTTAAACTCAGATTTTTATAGCTAGAAACTCTTTTGCTTTTTCGTACACCAAATCAACCGATAGTTCTTTTATGCATTTGAATTTCAAATCGCTGCGGGAACATGTTAATGGCTTTGGTGAATAATAGAAACATGGCGAGCAGTCAAGATTTAGAGAAGCTATTTTATAATTTGTTTGCCAAGGATATATATAATTCTTATTTGTTGGTCCGATAATAGCAACAATATTAAGTTTTAGTGCCGCCGCAACATGCATCAAGCTTGAATCATTAGTAATAAATAAATTGCACCGTTGCATAACAGCTGCACTGTTAGATAGGCTTTGTGCATTAACTGAATAAACATTTTGAGAGTCAATTTTTGCAAAAATAATACTCTTCAAATTTTCTTCATCACTACCGCCAAACAGCAATACTCTTGCATTGTAATCATGAATTAGTTTTTTCCCAAGCTCTGCAAATTTCGCTGCTTCCCATCTTCGCTTTTCATGATTCTTTAAAGTTGAACAGCCCGGATGAAATCCAATTACTATATCACTGTTGGAAATTGATTTACTCTTGAAGAAATTATTTGTAAAAGCTATATCATCATTTCTTAAGTTTAGTTTGAGAGCTGGAATAGGATCTAATTTTTTGCCGATTAGTTTTTCACAAAGCGAAAAATTTTCTTCAACATTGTGAAAATTATCATTTTCTAATAGACGTATATTATTTAAGAATCCGAAATTCAAAAAATCCTTACGAAGATATTTAATTGCTAATCGTTTTTCGGCTCCGATGACTCGGCTAATTATGTTATACTCTCTACGATTAGAGGGATAAACATTTATTGTAGCGTCATATTTATTTCTGAGCTTAAGAATATAAGATAGAGATTTAAGTTTAGAACTGTTAAGAAAGTCAAAATATCTAACCTTAGAAACTTGCGGAAGTTTTTCGTAGATATCTTTTACGCCTTTAAACATTACTAGAACATCTATCTCTGCTGTAGGAATTTCCTCACTCAGTTTTTCTAGAGAAGGAGTAAACATTAAAGCATCACCAATGCCTGAAAGCGCTATAACTAAAATATTCATTCAGAGTTTGGACAAATTATTGTTTAAAAACTGAAACGCCCGATTGGGCGTTTCACGGATTATTATTTTTTATTAAGCTGTTTTGGAATGACCTCAGAAACTTCCATTCCTGCTTTCTTTCTAAATTCATTTAAGAGATTACGAACACTTTCATCGCCGGGCGCATAAATTTGTAATTGCTGAAGAACTGCAACAGCGTCTTTATACATTTTAAGATTATCATAATGAGTTAGTAGCAGATCATAAGGATTATACCAGCTTGAAAAATCACGCGGATTTAATTCCAATTGTTTTTTCGTTTCTGTAATAACTTCGCGTGCGTATATCTCGTAAAGTTTCATATCTCCAGCAGAATATAAAATCTTAGAAATGTCGTGCTTGATTCTATAATCCATTGGGATTACAGAACGCGGTATTCTTTTCTCCATTTCTTCAATAGAATTGACTGTTTTTTCATTGCTCTTTTCTTTATACAAATAATGGAGGGCAAGCCGCATAAATGCGTTACGGTAATTTTGAGTTAAGCGTTCATGATTTTCATCAAAGAAAATTGTTTTATCATTTAATCCACGGAATAAAAATCCGGGCTGATAATCTTTACTAAATCCTTTACCAGGTTGTTCAAATAATTGTTTTCTTAATATTGGTTCATTAATGTACTCAATTCGCGGCATGTCATTCTTTTTAGGAACAACACGCATTGCCATTCCTTCCATTTCAATATAATCATCTAAATTTAAACGGCTGTCATCAGAACATGTAACTGCAAAATAAACGGGTCTCTTCCATTTTGCCTGCATGATTATATCTAAAGCAACAATGTCTTGCCCGCGTATAAATTTAACGTCGCCGGATTGACCGGTATTTTTCATTATCCATTTTATTTTTTTGTCTTTAACAGTAGCGCTGTCTGTAATATTCCATTCTTTCATTACATCGGGTGGAACATCAATAGAAACTTCTGTTGGATCCCAACGTTGAAGACCAATGTGATCAATTTCTTCATCACTTAAGCTCATTTCAACTTTTTGAGATCCGAACGGCGTAGTATTTTTTAATTGCTTAACGTACCAAGGTGTATTGACTAAACTCAAGCATGCAACACGTACATCGCGCCGCACTCCTTCCACGTTTTGAATATACCAAAGCGGAAATGTATCATTATCTCCGTTAGTAAATAAAATCGCATTTGGTGCCACACTTTGCAAAAGATTGTATGCATAATCCCACGGTACATAATTGCGGGCTCTATTATGTTCAAACCAATTTGCTTTTGCCATATTAACCGGAACGCCAATAATTCCCAAAACAAATACACCGATCAAAATTGGTTTTAAGATTTTCTTTTCATGGAATTTTTCTTTAAGGATTTCAATTATTCCGCGCATACCTATTGCAATCCATAAAGAGAACACAAAGAAAGCACCTACATAAAAATAATCTCTTTCTCGCGGCTGTGGCTGCTGTTGATTTTGGTAGAATACAGTAAGATAACCAAGAAAGATGAACATCATGATAAACACAGAAGCCATCTTCCAATCTTTACGGAAGTGATAATACAATCCAAACAGTCCGATGAAGAATGGAATGCCCCACATATCGCTCCATTCAACTCCGCTGTCTTGGTAGGTTGATTCTCTTCCGATATAATTCCAGAATACATAGCGGTTGAACATATGATTTAATTGGTATTTCCATAAGAAATCGAGATCGCTGGAATAATCTGTATAAATATTTTGTTGATGAGGTTCGTTTGAATATCTTCTTTTGAAGATTGGGAAATCGCCGTATTGTTCTCTGTTGATATAAGATTCAAGCTCAGTAAAAGTTTTTGGACTATTCATATTTATCGGCGGTTCTTGGTTTGCGCGGATAATAATCATGGCAAAACTTGATGAACCGATAATTGCAAAAA
>JAHEZQ010000056.1 GCA_023250955.1 Melioribacter sp.
ATTTTATTTACTCCTCTTAGTTAATTTCTTTGTAGTTGAATTTTATAATCTTTCGACCATTGCCAATTGCCGTTTAAGGTTTTCATTTCTCTCGGTTCGGAGATCTGATCAACTCCTAGAACTATGTAATTTGTTAATGTTAGACTTGCCTCACATTCATCAAAGAGTGCATCAAATTTATTTCCAAGAGCAGTAACATTTGAACTGCTCGAATTGTCATCGTAAATAGTTACCTGCATTATTATTTCATCAAATTTTGTTGCCGTGTCTCTATCAACACTGCCGCTTACAAACTGATAAACTCCGTAAGGATATTTCACTTTATCATAATCAAGCGGATTTTCTACATAATAAAACTCACCAGCTATCGCCGTATTAAAATCATTCGTTGTGCCGAGTACCAATCCAATAACCGCACTTTTTAATTGATCAAGTTTCATGTGCATTTGCCCTTGCAAATATTTTCATGATCTTTTCTTTGTTCTCATAAACTGCCGGACGTATATACGGACGTGCCGGGATCTGCACGCTCTTTAATAAAACAAACATGATGTCAAATCTTTGCTTTTTACCTTTGTCTTTAATACGGACCAACAACGGAGCTCCGTTTTTACGTTTGATCATTACCAAACCCGGAAAGTCTTTCGGCTCTCCGCCTTTCTCAGTCCATCTAACTGCTTCAGGATGAACCGGTATAGCCAATGCTTTTGCTTTTGTTGGTTTAATTATTCCGCCAAGTTCTTGAATTGCTGCATAAACTTTATTTACTGAACAACGGACAAACTTTTCGCTTTCAAAAACTTTGTGTGTTATAGATCCGGCAAGCTGTCCTTGCCCGTGGAAATTTTGTTTGATGTTCTTCCCGATCTCACCATCCACAACTGCACCCACCAATTCCAAACCGGCTAAAGTTTTTTTGTTGGCAAACGCCATAAACTTACTTTCATCAAACTGTACGTTCATCTCAGCTCTTAAACCAAAATAATTTTTTGAAATAGAGTAACAATCCAAGTCCGGCAATTACTATAATTAGAATTACAAACCACATTATTAAGCCGCTTAGGGAATCAAGAAAACTTTTATTTTCTGTTTTCGTATTAGTTTCTGTTTTGCTGCTCACAATCTGTGCTTTAGTTTCGATCGGGTTCTGTTTAATATCCAACTTCACATCAGCAATTGGTTTTCCCTTAGAATCTTTTTTGATAGTTACTTTTGTTTTGATAACAGCTTTTGTGATTGTGCCGTTATCATTTGTTTGATTTATTTCTTTCTCTCCTTCATATTCTCCATAAGGTTGTTGATTTGTGGTGTCCGGTTTGACCAATGGTATTGTAACGGTTGTATTAATCGGCGGCACATCAACTTTTATCGGCTGAATGGTTACTGTTTCCGTTGTACTTGTAGACAGCTCTTTTGAAGAGCTACAACCGAAAAAAAACAGAGCAAGAAATACAATCAATATTATTTTCCAAATTGTTTTCATTTTAGTAAAAACCTACTATTCTTCTGCAAGCACATGCCATTGAATACGGAGAATTTCCCGCTCTACATACTGGACAAATCCAGCCAACAATAGCAGTTCCCGAATCTTTTTTTTCATGGCATTTGCATGTTTCTAATCTCATGGTGGCCTTACCATCATCAATAAATGGTTTCCCACATTTCTTACAGATCTGATCTATCATTGTTTCGCTGCTCATTTATACCTCACCGGGATAAACCAACAGATTCTAAAATAATTTGCCGGCTCAATGGATCTCGAACGAATGTAAACTCCATCGCCATCAGCTTGACTTCCTTTCTGTCCGGAAGATGTATTTCCCTCAATCGTAGTTCCATATTGTTTATTCCAATCCGTCAAACAGAAACCGATATGACCGGAGATCGTCTCGCCCTTCTCCCAGCCAACAATCGAACCTTTCAAAACTTTTTTTGTCCCGCGTAGAACATCAACAGCGCGGATCATTCCTTTACCCGCTTTGAATGATCTTGCCAGCCCCGAACGAATTTTCGGTTCGTTCACATTGGCAATTGTTAAGCAATAACTCACATAAGCCGCACACCAGGAATCACCTTTATGTCTTCCGACACTTCTTAGAAATGATTCAACCGGTTCGCCGTCATTGTGCCCGGTCGCTTCTTTTACTCCAATGTAAGTCTGAGCAATTTGTAGATGCTTCTGCGGATTAACTGTTGAGGATAGCAGCAGCAATAACAATGCACAAACCAAGCATCCATAACGCATAGGAAATATTTCCCTTTTTCAATTCTTCAATTGTGTTTAATTCCTTCATTGCATACTTGTCGAAGATCCACACAAGAAAAACTCCGAGAGCCCCCTTTGCAAGACCAACGGCAAATGATGAAAGTTCAATCAGCCAATTGAATGTTATGAAAATAAATACAACAGCAAAAAAGGTTACAATTGCAACCGTCTTTAATGCTGAGTTACTAAAAAAATCTTTTATCGCATTCATACTATCCTCTTGATAAAAATCCTACTATTACCGCTACTATTATTCCTGTTAAAACATTTCCAAGTATTATTGCTCCAATGAATTTTGACTTGAAACTTTCGAGTGAACGTAATCGAATTTCATGATCATCGTTCACTTTACAAATATCTTCTTCAATATATCTGATGAAATTTTCGAGTTTTGATTTTACGACTTCGACATCAGTACAGAGTTTATTCATTCTTTCTTCAGGCGTCATAATTCTCCCCTTCAAGATTTAGTTACTATAATTTCAAGATGATGATTCCACTTGTTTTCCGGTTCTTGAATAATTGAATATTCATTCCCGGCGGAATCCTTTATCATGTTGCTTTTTGTAACGGCAATTGTTACATCGCAATAAATTTTATATTGCTCAGAATAATTATTTGCTTGATCTTCCACTCTTTCATTGGCACTTAACAATCTCTTACGTCCGGAGAATGTTGAATCCTCAACATCAGCCCAGCTTTCAGTCTTCCCGCCGTAGCCGTCATCAGTTGCCGTCTTCGCAAGCAGAGAAAATTCTTCGGTGTAATAATCATCGAGCATTAGATTTTCCTAAAAATGTTTAATTCTTTTAGCAGAGATTCGGGATAATCACTGCCGAAATTCGCTGAATAATCTCCTATGCTTTCAGAAGTCAAGCCCTCGGAAATCTTTTTGTTCATATCAAATGATATTAGTTTTGCCGCTGTACGCTTAAGCGCTTTAGGAAAAATCACACGGGTAATAGTGAAATATCCATCTTCATTATATATCGGTTCATCATCATTTAACTTTAAGGTTATCTTGCCGGATTCAATTGCTTTAATCTCATATATATTGTCATTGTTTAGAGATCCTTCAATAAGAATATCCATCCCTCTTGCAAATACAACATCTTCAAATGTCTCATCCGGACAAAGTACCGTTTTATCATTGGCAACAAATTCATAATCCCCGCTTATCCAAACATCATTTTTTTCAAAAAAATTATTGCAATAGTTGATTATAAAATCTTGAACCGGCTTGATCAATGCTTCGATAATATCATCTTTAGATTTGTCGGTTTGAGAGATTTGGAGCAGTTGCTTGGCTTCATTCAGCTTAATTATCATAGTTCACCTCAATTAAGCTGACTTGGTTACTTGATCAGCAGATGATTGCTGTTCATTGATATCTTGTTTCAGTGCAGTTATGTTTACAGTAGATTTGAGCACCTCGGTTGTTTTACTCGCAGCTTTTTTCTTCTTCTTTGAAGTTTCCCGCTTAGACTTAACAACTATCTGCGTTGAGGTATCTTTACTCATTTCGATTTTTTTTGCCCGGCGTGCACGTACACAATTCTTGAGATGAAGTTCCATCTTGTTTTTCGGCACACGTTCATTACAGAACTCGCATTTTTCTCTCATTGCCTTAATTCCTTTTTGTTTTATTAAAGCGAGCGGGAAATTCATCCTCGCTCGCTCGAATATTCACTGCAGAAGAAAAAAGTTTAAGGCATATAGAAAGCCATAATGAAGCCTGTTGTACCAGCTTCAACTTCAATATTAACATTGCCGTCTGAATCTTTGAACCGGTCTGAACTTAGGACAAGAAATCTTACATCATTCTGTGCCATAGCGATCACTAAATCGCCTTGGCCGTTAGCAAAGAAATCTCCGGCTTTAACTGTAAAGTTTTTGGCCCCGGCAAATGTATTGTTCAAAACAATTATCAGTTTGCCTTCTTGAGGATATGCAATACTATGGGTATCTGCGGCAACGATTGCTTCCCCTGCCGTAATCGGCAGATCTGCTGATTGAACATCATAAGCCAACTCGGTCGGTGTGATTGTTGTAACTGCCATTTTATTTCTCCAAAACTTTTGTTTTCAATTATTTATTTATACTGCTGCAACCGGCGTTATTGTAGGAGCTTCAAGTGCTTTATAAGAAACCTTATAAGGAATTTCAGCATCAGCACGTTCAGCGCTCAATTTAACCTTTACTGTAATTGCGCCGTCAATTGTACCAACTTTAAGACGCTCTCCGGAAACGACAGGAGAAGCATTGCCGCTCAGAACCTTCTGAGTCGTTATCATGATCATTGATTCAACCGCATCATCCGCCATTGCAAATACCGCAACATCCAAAGTGTCGGCTGCTGTTGCAACCACACTAATACCGGTGGCTGCTTTGTTGTAAGCGAGATCAATCTGCAAATCTTCAACGGGTTTTCCTACTGCGGGCGTGATCGTCAGCAATGTTACATAATCTGCCACATAGTCAGCCGCTGAGATGTCAACATCTGCAACTCCCTTAGAAACGGTCTGCGTAAGAAGAATTAGAAGATTATCTATAATTCCGTCAATAGTTGCCACTGCTGCCGCGGTCGAAAGAGATGATAATGCCCCGGCATCTGGTAACAAATCGGTAACGGCTTTGATCGAATCGAGCAATCCGTCAATGGTCGTGAGCGCCCCAGCTTCAGGCAACGCGTCTGTAACTGCTTTTATTGCATCCACCAATCCATCGATTGTTGATACCGCAGTAACAAGAGCATCAATATTTCCATCAATAGTTGTAAATGCGCCGGCTTCCGGCATTGCATCAGTTACCGCCTTTATTGCATCCGCGACCCCGTCTAACGTTGTAATTAATCCGGGAAGATCGGTCGTTACCTTAGCCAAGATCGATGCAACTTCCGTATCGGTATTCGCGAACAACATGCGTAATTTTTTTACATCACTAGCTGATAGTCTCATTTCATTCCTCCTTAACTTTCTGCAGTTTTATCTGCATAAAGCACAAGAGTTTTATCCGGGCGAACAATTTTTCCGCCGAAGATGTAAAGACCTTTTACAGCATCTTCAAATCTTTTTTCCGGACGGTAAGGTTCAACTGAATTTATGACGCCCGCAAAAGTAAATGATTGACCACGGACACCGCAGATGATTCTTGTTTTATCCCATGAAGAGGAATTCTTTGAAACGTTGTTGCTAACGATGATGTCAAAATTATGACGTCTCGTGATAACCGAATTGTCATAGAGCTGATCGTTTGAGGTTTTTGTAGCAAGACCGGCAAGAATCATTTTTGTGTAGAACCATTCCGGGATAATCATGAATCTTCCTGCTGCTCTCGGAATATTGTTCTCACTCATTTTTTCACCAGCTTCTAAAATTACATCATCAACATTCAAAGATGTTACATCTACCGGAGTAGCATTTGTGTATAACTGTAAACCGGCTTGCGCATAGAGTCCCGCCATATATTGATCAACAGCATCGGCAAATGCAAAAGCCGCATTTTGTGTACATTGATTTAAAACTTGCTGCTTAGATTGTACCGCTTCAACGTCATTTGCAGCAAAGTTGAAATAATAAGCCTGATCTGCTTTCAGTTTTGAAGCAGCATCATTTAATTTTTCCGGTGCAGCAATGTCCGAGTCTTTTGTATATGCTTTTGCTGTCGGATTCCCTATTTGAAGGATAGTTACTTCATCGCCAAGATTAACTAACTGGCCTTCATAGCTTGTGTTTGCTACCGACTGAAATACCAGCACTTTTTGAAGCGCCATTTCAATACTGGCAGACCACACATTACGAATAAAATTTGTAAATCCCATTTCTAAGTTCCTTGGTTATTAATGAATTCGAGTGATTTTTGTACTTTATCATAATTTGCTTTTACATCATCCTTCGAAAGAGAATCAAGCTGTTCTTTGGTATAAAATTCTCCAGCTCCGTTCCCTACTTCGCCTTTTGGATTATAGCCCTGGCGTTTCACTTCGCCGAACAAATCTTTGTTGCTCTCTTGGAATGGTTTCAAAATTGTTTCCGCATCTTTAATTTTGCCATCAACGATTTCAAGTTTATCGAATGGATGTTTCGCCTCGAATTCTCTCATCAACATCGGAAGATATTTTTCATTTGCTTTTAGACCGCGAAGTGTTCTTTCCACTATGGCCCGTTTATCAGAGAGAAGTAATTGTTTATCCTTCTCACTCATTCCGTTTTCAAGTGTCGCGATCTTTGAGGTTAAAGCAGTGATTTGTTCTTCCAAAGTTTTCTTGCCGCCGTCTTTCTCTTTTTTGATTGCTTCAAAGTCGGTGGTAACTTTTGTTAGAGAATCTTTTGTCGTTTGCAGTTCAGTTTCTAATGCGGTTTTTTTAGTGTTTACTTCATCGAAGCGGGATTTGGGAATATAGTCCCCGTCCTTCTCTTCGATCAAAACTTTTTTTGTGCCGATCTTATCGGTAATTTTTTTTAATAAATCAGCTTTCTCTTGAGGAAAGAGTTGATTATAGAAATCATCACCAATTAAATCTTTTAACCATTTCATTTGTAACTCCATTGATTTGTTTTCGATGCACTTTTAACGTGGTCGTGCCCACGAATCGTCTCTCGATTAACGCTTCGAGATACCAGAGAAGCTATGTGAATTTCTTGGGAGTGAAAATAGATTTTGCTATGATTAAAGTTTACCGAAAAAAAATGCGGGAAAATATTTAGAGGTTTTTTATTCTGATCAGTTGAGTGCACCCACAAGAAATATCTTCCCCTGCAATTCCGCTTAATCCCGGGCCCGGTGTTTTCTTCCCGGCATTCTCTCCGGATGGAAATGTGAACATTCCTTTCGCGTCTGCGACTTGCCCGTTCATTTTAATATGAACCTGGCGAGGATCTCTATTGCTGTTATGCTGCCAAACTCTTTCAATCTCAAATCCTAAAAGTTTAGCGGCATCATTTGTCGCACCAGTCCCGTCTAAGAACCCTTGATTCTGTGCGCGATGCGTTTCTGTCCGGACGATTCGCAATGCTTTAGTTGCCCCGATGTTTAATTGTTCATTCAATTTTGTTGCAACTTGGCCGTAACTTCTGCCTTGAATAATTCCTTGAGTTACTTCAGTTTTTACCACTGCATTCAAATCGTTTATATTTTCAACCGTGCTCTTAGTCCATTTAATTTTGCTATAATCATTTCTGATCGCCGCTTTGATCG
The DNA here is from genome assembly GCA_023250955.1 of Melioribacter sp. Lineage (GTDB taxonomy): Bacteria > Bacteroidota > Ignavibacteria > Ignavibacteriales > Melioribacteraceae > Fen-1258. The sequence continues at coordinate 7,463 of JAHEZQ010000056.1, forward strand.
CATCTTCTGAAAGTATAGCAAAAGTTATTCGATCTCCGGTCATTGATTCTAAAATATTTGGGATGTTGTTATAGCTCAGAGAATAAAAATCTTTAATCACATTTTGAGTTAATTCAAAATCAAAACCATGCTGGGTTCTCAAAATCTGTTTTATGTTATTGGTTATTTCTTCTCGAAGATTTTTTAATCGCCCATAATTTGTATATGACCTATCGGCAATTTGCGAACCATAACGCTCATATAATTTTCCCATCTCAATTTTTATTTGCTCAAGAGATTTGCTATACTGAATGAGCAACTGTCTCTCAATTTCGTTTTGTTTTCCGTTTAGTTTCCGCTGGAAATCAGAGAGCAATTTTTGTAATGCTTTGTTGTTGATCTTAACCGGCATTGTCCTCTTCCATCGTTTGTTCTTTAATCCAAAGTTTTATTTGACCATAGCTTGCAAAGAAGTTTCCAACACCATAATTCATATTGGTCGTTCCGACTTCATTATTCTCGTGCTTAGTCGCAAATATTTTCACGCTGTCAAAATGAGGATAAAGTTCTTCACAGCATTTTTTAAGTTTATCCAGTAATTCATCATTATATTTTTTTTGTTCTTCGGTTAATTCTTTCATTTTATACCGTCACTGTATTGACATCAACAATACCCTCTTTCTCTTTTTTCTTTCTTCCCAATTCTGCTTCTACATCATTTACCCACGGATGATTTGCTAGAGCAGTTTCTTCACTTATAATACCATTGGAGGCAACCACGTTTGTTATAGCTTCCGTTTCGTTTATAATTATTGTCTTGTTGAAAGTTATCTCAATCTCGTTCTCATTCAGCTCAAAAT
>JAHEZQ010000004.1 GCA_023250955.1 Melioribacter sp.
AGGTCCCGATATATGGTTTGCTTCTAAAATGGTTTTTGATGCCGCTGTTGAAAAAGCTTACAATGGAAAAAAGAAAATTGTTTGGATGGAAGTTTTTGCCGGAGAAAAAGCTGTCAAGACTTATGGAAAGAATCAGTGGCTTCCTGGTGAAACACTTGATGCTATCAAAGAATACATGATTGCAATTAAAGGTCCGCTTACAACTCCTATCGGTGGCGGTATTAGAAGTTTAAATGTTGCCCTCAGAAAAGAACTTGATCTGTTTGCCTGTGTACGTCCTGTAAAATATTATAAGGGAACACCAAGCCCGGTAAAGCGTCCACAGGATTTAGACATTGTAATTTTTAGAGAGAATACGGAAGATGTTTATGCAGGAATAGAATTCAAAGCTGAATCAAAAGAAGCAACCGATCTTATAAAGTACATTAATAAAAAATATCAGAAAAAAATTCGTATGGAATCCGGTATTGGAATTAAACCGATGAGCAAGTTCGGAACTGAAAGACTTGTAAAGAAAGCAATTGAATATGCAATTGCTAACAAAAGGGAGAGCGTTACACTTGTCCACAAAGGCAACATTATGAAGTTTACCGAAGGTTCTTTCAAAGAGTGGGGATATGAAACTGCAAAAAAATATTTTGGAAATGTAACTATTTCTGAAGATGATCTCTGGAAGAATTATAACGGTAAATTGCCACAAGGGAAAATTTTGATCAAAGATCGTATTGCTGATAGTATATTCCAACAAGTTTTGTTACGCCCAACCGAATATTCAATTTTAGCTACACCGAACTTGAATGGCGACTATCTATCTGACGCAACTGCAGCTCAAGTTGGAGGTTTAGGAATTGCGCCGGGAGCTAATATGAGTTACTTCGGCGGAGTGTTTGAAGCTACACACGGAACCGCACCAAAATATGCAGGACTTGATAAAGTTAATCCTGGTTCTGTTATTCTCTCTGGAGTTATGATGCTTGAATATATGGGATGGAAAAAAGCTGCTCGGTTAATTGAAAAAGCTATTAGTAAATCAATCAAATCTAAAACAGTTACTTATGATTTTGCACGTTTGATGAAAGGTGCAACAGAATTAAGTTGTTCAGATTTTGGTAGAGCAATTATAAAAAATATGTAAAATTAATTTGTAGAGACTCGTTTATTCGAGTCTCTACATTAACATCTGTTCACATCAAATTTTACTACAGACCTTTCTATCCTTGATTTTAGAGCCCACTGTTTATATTTTAACACCACTTCAAATAAAACTGATGGAGGTTTGATATGAATAATGAAGAAAGCGGAATGGGAAAAGGATTATTGATAGGTTTTTTGACAGGTGCTGCTGTAGGTTCGATCATCGCTCTTCTTTTCGCACCAAAATCCGGTAAAGAATTACGCGAGGAAATCAAAAACAAATCGCAAGATTTTATGGAAGATGCGGAGAACTATGTAGCAAATGCTAAAGACAAGGCGTCGCAACTCATAAATGAGGGTAAAAAAAAATCCGAAAAATTGGTATCTGATACTAAAGAAAAAGTTGATTCTCTTTTAGGTGAAGCTGAAAAAATCTTAAGCGATGCAAAAGGTAAAGCCGGTGATTATGCACATGCCGGTAAAGAAAAAATTGAAAAAGAAAGTGAGCGATTGAAAACAGCAATTAGAGCTGGAATGGACGCTTATAAAACAGAGAAGGAATCATAAAAATTTATGAATGTAATAGATATTCTTCTCATCATACTAATCCTATCAGCTTCCGCATTATGTATCTTTCTTATTTTTTATTTGAAGAAATTAATTGATCATGTAGAAGCTGTACGCAAAGATGTTCACGAGCTGGTTGAAAAAACAACTCCCGTTCTTGAAAATCTTGATGATGTAACTCGGAGAGCAAACCGTGTTGTCTCGGAAGTTGAAAATTATTGGAATGAAATTGACAACTCGATCAAAAAAGTGCGTGAACGGATTTCCGGTCTCACTTCTCTAAAAAGATATACTGATGCGGAGAATCCAGTCTCAGAACTCATCAAAAATGTAAAGGCTTTAACCAAAGGCTTTGTTGCTTTTTGGCAGGCAATTAAACACAGGTAATTTTTCTTGTTCAAACGTAAGGAGAATCAATCTTGAAAGAGTATAACGCAGATGCTATTAGAAATATAGCGTTCATTGGTCACGGCGGAAGTGGAAAAACTAC
>JAHEZQ010000011.1 GCA_023250955.1 Melioribacter sp.
CCATTGATTATTGTAAAATCTAACAACAGCAAAATAGTTTGTCCCTATCCAAATACCTCCATTTTTATCTGCAGCGAGACTATTAACCCAATTTTCCGGCATACCGGATGATTTGTTAAAGGTTGTAAATTTAATATTATCATATTTTGCTAACCCATAAATCGTACCGATCCAAATGTTTCCATATATATCCTCTTCTAATGCAGTAACAGCATCTGACGGCAACTCACTAACAAATCTCTGCCAACTTACACCGTTATAAACATATAATCCGTTGGGAGTGCCCACCCACAAACGATCATTGCTGTCGATTAATATATCGGTTATTATTTTGGTACTAAATATTCCCGAGTTCTCATAAGAAATCCAGTTTTTCCCGTCATATTTTATTAGACTATGATTAAGGGACGCTATCCATTTATTGTTATACTTATCAATAACGACTTTGCTCAATTCGTCGCTTGGTATTTTTGAGTTAATTGTTCTGTAATCTACACCGCGTGTTGTATCATCTAAAATCCTTTCTATTAAAGCGTATAGTCCTCCTTTAGCCTTCACATTTACACTATCATCTCTGCAACCACTTTTAATAAATTTTATTTCGTAAAATCCCGGATAAACTTTTTTAATGATCGAGGGAGTAATTTCCCCCGTGGATTGATCATTTACATAAATACTTGCACCTGACGGAATAGTAGAACAAATAAGGTTCGACCAAAAGCGAGGGTTACTTATCATGTCAATAGAAAAAGATTGAACTTGATTTTTGTTAAGCGTAAATAACATACTGGAGTCAGAAAACAATTCGTGTTTTAACGAGAGTTTATGTTTTCCTTCAGTAATCCACAATGCCGAATCGGGGGTCATTACACTCCAGTTTTTATTATCAATAAAAATTTTATAACCACGGGGATTACTGCTGACAAATATTTTTCCATATTCAGGTATCGGAGGATCTATAGGTCCGGTAAATACATCTTTTTCACAAGAGATAAGTCCAAATATTGATAAAGATATAATTAAAATTCTTTTCATTTTTTATAATCATAGAATAACTATCTATAGAACTAAATTGAATCGGATTCCATTTAATAGGTGAATGACCCAGAAACTAATTTTAGTAAATAAATTAGAACGTTCCTTTTTTAAGTTTTGCTATTCCCCCGCCTTTTGTAGCCAACCAACCATCTCCGTTCAAATCAATAGAGAATGATGTACACCACTTGGAAAAATATCCATAGCTATCTGAATCATAAAACTTAAACTGCTGGGTAGTGTTATATTTAACCAAACCACCATTGAGTGCCATCCAAATATTATTACCAGTATCCAGATAAAATGATTCTACATCCAATGCGAAAAGTAAATTCAATCTTAGCTCTTCCCATTGAGCACCATTAAATCTAATGAGCGCACTTCTAACTTCTAAAGCCTGATCGTAAATATGGAATGAATATAAATTCCCATTTTTATCAACAATTAAATCTTTAATGATATCCGAAATATCAAGTATTTGCGATTCATTAAAGAATATAGACATTGCAACTGTTGTAATGTTGATCCATCTATTTCCATGATATCTTAGTATACCGCTTCCGCTGGTACCAACCCATATATCTCCATTGTTAGAACATGCAACTGATGATAAATTCAAAAATTGTACACCCGTATTTCCTGAGTTAAATACTTGGTACGAACTGCCATTGTATTTTACAAGAGCATTTATAGTAGCTATCCAGATATTTCCAATAAAATCTTCGTCAAGTGCAATAACATTATTTGACGGAAGGTTATTTGTCATATTCATCCAGCTAAATCCATCAAAAGTGAATAGACCTTTAATTGAAGCAACCCATAATTTCCCGTTTCTATCAATAAGTAAATCCTGAATACGCGATCCTTCAATCACTCCGGCATTCTCATACGAAGTCCAATTCTTTCCGTCAAATTTCATCAAACCATGATCAACGGTTCCGATCCATTTATTATTATATTTATCTACAACAACTTTATTGACCTGATTGCTTGAAATTTTGGAATTATTAGTTCTATAACTTATTGTACGGCTTGTATCTTCGAGTATTCTTTGGATCTCTATGTGTTCTCCGCCCTTAACTATTATATCTGTGCTATCATCTCTACAATCTTTTTTTGATAATTTTATTTCATACTTACCGGGAAAAACATTTTTGATTGTAGCCGGAGTTGTTACATTATTCACTAGTCGGTCATTAAAATAAATTTTTGCTGATGAAGGAATTGATGATAAGGTTACATTTGCGAAGAATCGCGGATTCTTCAACATATCTACTGAAATAATTTTTATCACTGATTTATCAACTGTAATTGTTAAAGTAGTATCAAGATAAAAATCATGTCTCAAATTTAATTTGTGTTGACCTTCGGTTAGATATAACACAGTATCTGGAGAAACGATACCCGTATTTTTATCATCTATAAAAATTCTATAACCGCCAGGATTACTGCTTATAAAAATTTTACTGTACGTTGGTATTGGACTTTCAACGAGTCCTGTAAATACATCTTTTTCGCATGAGACTATACAGATTAGAATTAATAAATATGTTGAGATTTTTTTCATATCGGTATTCGAAAAATTACATCTACAAAATCCGGAGTGTAAATAAATTGTTCTGCTTATATGAATAAAATCAATTGATCAGTAGATTTCAATAGAACAAGAGAAATTAAAAACTTGATTTTTTAATTTTTGTAATTCCCCCACCCGAAGTTGTTAACCATCCATCTCCATTTAAATCAATACAAAAAGATGATGATTGATTAGAAAAGAATCTGTAAGTATCCGAGTCGTAAACTTTCATCGAAGAGGGATCATTATATCTGATTAAACCGCCATTTATTGCCATCCAGATATTATTTTTATCATCGAGATAAAAAGATGAAACTTCCAATGAGAAAAGCAATGGCAATTGTACAAATGACCAAAAAGTTCCGTTGACTTGTGAAAGTCCTCCGGCTTTTCCCTCAGTGGGTAGGCTCTCATGAAAGATCAAGACCTTACCATTATTATCAGCGATAAGATCATTTATTTGATTCGACATTCCAGATAACTGATCTTTCATACCAGTGTTAAATAAAGTCCATCTGCCGGTATTATATCTAATAAATCCATCATTGCTCGTCCCTATCCAAACATCACCATTACTTGAAGCTGAAATTGAAGATATAGATTTCAATGGTACATCAGTATTGGCAATTGTAAAAATTTGAAATGAGTTATTATTATATTTGACTAAACCATCAGGTGTACCAATCCAAATATTGCCAAACGAATCCTCTTCAAGTGCAGTAGCATTATTAGATGGAAGATTATTTGTTAAGTTCTTCCATGTAATACCGTCGTAATTAAATAATCCTCTAATAGTTGCAACCCAAACTATTCCCTTTTTATCAACAAGAATATCTTGAATACGAAAACCTTCAATTACACCTGTATTATCATACGAAGTCCAATTATTTCCGTCAAATTTCATAAGTCCGCGGTCTATCGAACCAATCCATTTATTATTGAATTTATCAACCACGACTTTACTCAACACATTACTAGATATTTTTGAATTATTAGTCCTATAACTAACAGTCCGGCTTGTATCTTCAAGTATTCTTTGAATATCAGTAAATTCTCCGCCTTTAATGACAATATTTATACTATCAGCTCTACATTCTTTTTTAACTAGTTTTACTTCAAACGTACCTGGATAAATATTTCTTATTACAGCCGGAGTTGCAACATTATTAATTAATTGGTCATTCAGATATATTTTAGCTGCCGAAGGAATTGATGACAAATTTATTGTTGCAAAGAAGCGGGGATTTTTCAACATATCAATTGAAATAGTCTTTACATCAGATTTACTTACAGAAATAGTCAATGTTGTATCTGTATAGAAATCGTGTTTCAAATTCAGTTTGTGTTGACCTTCGGTTAGATATAAAACAGTATCAGGAGAAACAACACCCATATTTTTATTATCAATAAAGATTTTATAACCACCGGGATTACTGCTGACAAATATTTTACCATATGTAGGTATAGGACTTTCAACGAGTCCTGTAAAAACATCTTTTTCGCAGGAAACAAGACTGATGATAATTAAGAAACAGGATAATATTTTTTTCATCATAATCTTAAATTGGCGGTACAACATCTGCCAAACCGGGTGTATAGCCAAATGATTTAATGTATGCATGGGTAAAATCAAAGGACCAATAGTTACGTAAAAATACTCCGAAAATTCCGATACCGTTATTAATATTAGTGTAATCTAATTCATTGAGATTAACCGTATAAGCATCATTTGTCCGCGCTATAGAATTAAAATAAGTACTCATACTTTTATTGAAGGATGCGACTTCGAGATAAGGACCAAGTATTACATAATTACTTTTGTCCGGATCTCCTTCCGATATCAACTGCATGGTTTTACTAATTGTTTCAACATCGAGAACAAATTTATTATTATTACTTGGTTTAGGATATATTGCAAATGACCTTCCATCTTGATTAACATATCTAGCCGGGACATATGCAATTCTTGTTTTTCGTTGCGGATCGTTTTTCTTATAATAATAAATTGAAACTTGGGTTAAGTAAGCATTATCAATTGTTCCAACATCCCAAATAAATTCAACATATGTTTTTGTTAAAGGTGGAACAACTTTATCAACATAGCTGAATTTGATTGGATTCGGAATATTAGATTGAGAAGTAAGTCTCATTCCACTTGGAAGAATTGCTTCTATTTCTAATTTATCGCCGACTAATGTAAATTTATTTGTATAATAAGCGTTATAAGGAATTTGATATTTGCTGTCATCTTGTCTATTAAAAGTAGTATCTCTAAAAATTACAACAGAATCTCCATTCCAAACTCTAATAAGAGCACCTTTTACATTCGGATCAATTGTGTTTGAATAAGGATTATAATTGTCATTGGCGTAAGTCCGGGTAAGGGTTGCTACTTGAAAGGTTGTATCACCTCTTATAATGCAATTGAGCGCATATTTCTCTTTTAGATTTCCGAACGGCTCAAAACTTTCTTCACATGAGACGAAAATGATAAAAATAAATATTATAGAAAGATATTTTTTCATAGTTCAATTTTTATAGTAGCAGTTGGAAGAAACGGCAACATATTTACGCGTTCACCGGTATCCCGTTTGTAATAAAAAATATTTTGCCGATTATAAACATTAATTATGCTGAAGCTTAAATCAATGTTAAACGGATCGAAAATAAACTTTTTTGATACCGTAAAATCTAATCTATGATACGTTGGCAATCTTTCAATATTCTGGACACCGAGAATTCCATATGGTCTTCTGGGATCAAAATTCACCCAGCTTGTAAAAATGTTATCGAAATAATATTTATCGTAGAAACCTACAATTTGCGTGAACGGTAATCCTGAATTATAAATCCAAACAATTCCTGTATTCCAACCACTACCTAAATTGAATTCCAAAGATGCATTAAAACTATGGCGTATATCATACTTCGGATAATATCTTAAACTATTTACAGTTCGGTAGGCATAAGCGAGAGTATAAGAAGTTGAAAAAGTTACTGGTTCAATATCTAATTTAATCGAAGATTCTATCCCGTATGATTCACCTTCCCCACTTATAAAATCTCTATCAGTGCTGGATATTTTTTCTTTATTAACGATGGGTAAATTATTTGTCCGTTTGTAATAATATTCAAGACCAAGATTAAGAGAAGTAAATGGTGTGTAATCAAATCCAATTATATAATGAGTTGCTGTTGTTGGAGGGAGATAATCGGGAATAACTATCCAAGGTTCAAAAATATTTATGACTTCGTTCTCATCGTTTATAGTTGTTAGCTCCTGCTGGAATATTCCCGCAGAACCTTTGACCGAAAAATTACTAAATGGAATTAAAGTCAAATTTATTCTCGGTTCTAGTCCTTTCTTTGAGCTGTTTCTCGATAGGGTTGTTAGATTGACTCTGGTTCCGAAATCAAGTTTGAAAAAATCAAATTGAGCCAATTTATATATTCCATAAAAAATAATATTGGCACCGGATGTATTAAAAGTTACTGGTGCGCCTAAGGCATTAACAAAATTAAGATCAGTAGCTATTTGCTGTACATGGAATCCTACATTAATTTCACCGCGGTTTTCAAATACATAAGTAAAATCCATTTTTAGAGCAAGGTCAGATACTTTGTTATCGAGAGGAGTCTTGCCGCTAAATTTTGGAACCGTAGAGCCGTTAAAATTGCTGACTGACAAACCAAGTTCAAAAAATAATGGTGCATCGGATGCCTGAAACCATTTAAAACCAAATGCATTTGATTTCCAATTGTAATCTTCAATACTTGGATCTGCATTGTTCAAATTATCAGAACTGGAAAATCCGTTCACGGAAAACTTAGAGCCGGGTAAAAAATCAGCATCAATATAATTTGCCTTGAAAGATATATCGTAAAAATCAACCGGAACATTATTTTCATTCAAGAATTTTTTAATTATCTGATTAGAAAAACTTTTCCTGCCGGTAATTATAAAGGAACCTTCACCCATTGGACCCTCAACTAAGAATTTACCGCTAAGAAAACTTCCGGAAAGCTTTGAAGAGAGCCGGTTTTTATTTCCGTCTTTCAAAATAATATTCATAACAGAAGAAAGTCTTCCGCCAAATTGTGCACCAAAACCGCCCTTAAAAAATTCTATACTATTAACAATATCCGGATCAACTACACTAAACAACCCTAATGCATGGAACGGATTATAAATTGTAATGCCATCAACAAGAACTAAATTCTGATCGCTTGTTCCTCCGCGAACATAATAACGTGCAGACACATCACTTGTTGAAGTTACACCGGGCAGATATTTTATTGTTCTAAACACATCAGACTCGACACCTTTAGGAGTTAATTCCAATTGCTTAGCGCTAATTCTATCAATACTAATTTTTGAATCGGTTGCTTTAATGCGTTCCCCAATACTCTCAATCGTCCTCATTTGAATATTGGCCGGGGCAAGTTTGATATTATAATGGCTTAATTTCCCTTTTGATACACGTATTGTCATTGTTTTGGTACTATACCCAACATAAGAAACGACTAAAGTAAAATTTTGATTTGCAGGAACTGATGTGATTAAAAAATATCCGCGGGTATCTGTGTTTGCGCCGATCTTTAATTCTTTTATATATGCGCTGGAAAAAGCTAACGCTTCTGCGGTAGTTGAATCTGTAACTAAACCTCTAAGTATTCCGGTATCTTGAGCTAACGAATTATTATTGGGGAATAATAAAAAGATTTGCAGCAAGAAGACGAATAAAGATAAATGGTAGGCCTTTCTCATTAATTAATAATTTTATTAACGAATAATTAGATGAAGAATAATTTCGGTTAGTAAGATAAACCTTTATGGGAGAATTTCCAGTCCAAAAAATGTATATATACTTTATTAAAGAAGTAAACCGGTTACAATATATATTTTTAACATTTTTTAACTACACCGTGTATAATAGCTATTTAACAATGACTATTAAATTATGATCAGAAAAAACCTTTCTTAAGTTTTACAATACCGCCCCCAAGTGTTGTAAGCCAGCCATCACTTTTAAGATCAATACAAAATGAAGAACATAGTTTTGAGAAAAATCCATTTGTATCTGAATCATAAAATACTAATGGTTTAAATTCATTATATCTAAGTAACCCACCACTGTATGTCATCCAAATATTATTTTCATCATCGTTATAAAAGGAATGTATATCCACGTAAAATAATAAAGGCAATATTAATTCTTCCCAAGTTTGCCCATTATATTTTATTAATGCGCCTCTATAATGTTCTCCCGAATCCGGCATACAATAGGCGTAGAGATTATTATTTTTATCCACTATAAGATCTTGGATTTCATTCGAGATGCTTGGATCAAGATTCATTTTTGAAATTGTGTGTTGATAAAATTTCTTACCATCATATTGGATAATCCCCCATGTAAATGATCCAATCCATATATCTCCATTTTTAGAAGATGACAAAGACCATAGATTATTTAGAGGAACACCCGCCTCAGTACTTGTAAATGTATGGAATGAAACATTATCATATTTTATTAAAGCGTTAAGATTTGCAATCCAGATATTTCCGTTAACATCTTCCTCTAATGCTGTTACATTAGCAGACGGCAGTTTATCAGTATATGATTGCCAACTAATTCCATCAAAGACAAATAAACCTTGAGCACTTCCAACCCAAAGTCTTCCCTTTTTATCAACCAGCAAGTCATTGATACGTGACCTGTCTATTATTCCGGTATTTTCATAATTAGTCCAATGCTTTCCATCAAATTTCATAAGTCCATGATCAATAGAGCCGATCCATTTATTATTGTAATTATCAACGACAACTTTATTTAAAACATTACTCGACATTGGGGAGTTGTTCATGCGATAACTTACTGTTCTACTTGTGTCTTCAAGAGTTCTTAGTATTTCATAATACTTTCCTCCTTTAATTAAATACGTAGAGCTGTCATCACGACAATTTGCTTTTTGAAATTTGATTTCATATTGACCTGGATAAATGTGAGGTATTGTTGCTGGTGTTGTATAATTTGCTATTTGATCATTCAGATAAATCTTTGCAATAGATGGAACGGTTGAGCAATATATTTTTGCATAGAAACGTGGATTGCTCATCATATCTATATTAAAATTCTGAACTGTTGACTTCTTTACAACTACAGTCATACTCGAATCTGAAAAAATATTATGCTTCAATGTAAGTTTATGATTGCCTTCAGCTAACCATAATACTGAATCTGGTGTAATCACACTCCAATTTTTATCATCTATAAAAATTTTATAACCTTTTGGATTTGTGCTAACAAAAAATTTCCCAAATTCGGTGATTATGGGTTCATCAACCCCAGTAAAAACCTCTTTCTCACATGAGACGAATCCAATAATTAAAATCGATATTAATAATATTTTTTTCATTTAATTAGTTCTATAACCCAATGATCGAATCATATTTGTTAATGGCACCTCTTTTTTTATCGTATACATTGTTCCAAAAATACCTAAACCACCATTTAAATTTGAGAAATCAAATAACGTCAATCGTACAGAAAATTCGTCTTTATAAGTTTGCTGTGATGCAATATAAGTGGCAAAATTTGCATCAAGAATATTGAGCATGAAAAAAGTATTTAGAATAATATAATTTTGTTTGTTGGGATCTTCGTAAGAGATTTCTTCCAGTGCAGTTCTTATTGTTAATGTATCATAATCAAGAAATTTTTGAACAGGCATTATTGATGGAAAAACTGAAATATTAACATTTTTAACCATAGAATAATAACGTGGTATAACTTTTTGATAATTAACCCAATTTCCATTTTCGTTCTTAACATATTTCACAATAAATTCACCAAGGCAATAGCCATTTATTCCCTCCCAATCAAATGTTAAACGATCTGGGTAAACGGGTTTAGGATTTTTTTGAATAAAATTATTAATTAAATATTGATCTATAATTATCGGCTTAGTTGTTGCAGTTAATTTTTCCCCATTAGGTAATATTGCTTCAATTTTAATATTTCCTCTATATAATGGTTGAAAGTTTTTTAAATAGTAAAAATGTAATGGTGTTTTATATCGTGACGTATCCGATCTTGTTATTGAAGTATCTCTGAACTGATATACTTGCGCTCCATACGGTGAATCGTAAGTTAACATAATCTTCGCCCCTTCTAAAAATGGGTCATTCATATTTGTGCTCGGATTATAACCTTCAACACCATAAGAGCGGGTTATTGTTGCAACTTGATATGATGTATCACATCTTACTACACAATTCAATAAGTAAACTTCATTAAAATCTGTTTTGGGTTCTACTTGATCATTGCAAGAAAGAATTAATATTACATTAACTATTATGAATAAAAAGAATATTAACTTTCTCATAGTTCCACCTTTAAATTAACCGAAGGGAAAAACGGAAGCATATTTACTCTTTCGCCCGTGTCCCGTCTGAAATAAAATAAATTTTTCCTGTCGTAAACATTTAGTACACTTAAATCAATTGACATCTTAAAATTATTGATTTGGATTCTCTTCGATAAACTCAGATCGAGCCGATGATAATCCGGAAGTCGTCCTATATTTGTTGCGGATAACATTGTAAACGGAGAATATGAATTTAGCAAAAACGGATTATCTCCAATTTGAATCGGAGTAAGTTTATCATAATAGCCTGTTATTTGAGTAAAAGGCAGACCAGACGTATAAACCCACATAGCGCTTGCCGACCAGCCGGAACCAAGATCGGTTTCCAATGTTAGATTAACATTATTCCGCGAATCGAATCTTGGTGGATAAGTAATTCCTCTAACTACTCTCAACGATTTCATCCATGAGTAAGAAACAGTAAAGTTAAAAGGATGCAGCTGATATTTAGTCTGAAACTCTAGTCCGTATGCTTCACCTGAACCAGGAATAAGATCCGGGTCGTTTATAAAAAATTTTTTATCGTTCACAATTGCAAGATTGTGCATTATCTTATAATAACCCTCAATATCAAATGAAAGATTAGGTGCCGGATTAATCTCTATTCCGGCTATATAATGAATAGCGGTTGGCGGTGGTAAATAGAGAGGAGTAATCACCCATGGTTCAAATATTAAAATCGTTTCATTCTCATCTGAGATAGTTACCAAATCTTGCATGAATAATCCCCAAGATCCTTTCAAAGCAATTTCCGGAATTAATCTCAGCGTAAAGTTTACTCTTGGTTCAACAATAAACGTAGCACCTCCTCCTCCAGCGAGTCGCGTACCGTGTGCTCTGATTCCAATGTCAGATCCAATAAATGAATTTCTTAACCACTGATATTTTAAGTATGCACTTAAACTTACACCTTTAAGATCTATTGTTGATTCTTGCCCGATGTTATTTGTTAATGTTTGGTAAGAATAAACTTCTGTAATTTTTATCCCTCCGGCTAATACATCTTTGCTGTCATAAACATAATTGAAATCAGCGTGCATTGAGTATTCGTTAAACTCGTTTTTCATATACTTGCTTCCGCTTTCATTCGGTATTCTTTCTCCGCTGAATGAACTCAGTGAAATATCAACTTGATAAAACAACGGCGTATCAGATAGCTGGAAATAATTAAACTCAAGTGTATTGTTCTTCCACTGGAAATCTTCCAAGAGCGGATTTTCATTCATTACTTTATCTGAACTGAAAAAAGTACTGAGAGAAAACTTTGCGTCTTTCATAAAATTATCATCAGCAATATTTATTTTTGCAAATATGTCGTAGAAATCCGACGGAATGGAATTATCGTTCCTAAACTTTTTGAGAACTACATCTGAATAATTTTTTCTCCCGCCTAGAATAAATGAACCGCCCGGAAAGGGTCCTTCAAGAAAAAGTTTTGCGGTCAATAAACTTAACCCAGCTTTTCCACTGATTGAATTTTTATTTCCGTTCTTAGTATTGATCTTTAATACGGAGGATAGACGACCGGTATATTCAACCGGAAATCCTCCTTTATAAAATTCCAATGAGCTTATCATATCAGGGTCAATAGCGCTTAAAATTCCCATTGCGTGAAATGGATTATATATTGGTGTATTATCAAGAAGAATTAGGTTCTCATTGCTTGCGCTACCGCGAACATAAAAACGCGCTGACACATCACCACCCGTTTGAACACCGGGCATTGTCTGTAAAACACGGAAGATGTCTAATTCAATTCCTTTGGGTAAATTTTCTAAATCTCGTATTGTAATTCTCTGTAAGCTCAAGTCAGTATCATTTTCTTTTGCAACTCTTTCTCCAGTTGTTTCAATCGTTCTCAGTTGAATGTTTGTAGGTGCGAGCCGGGCTTTTACGTCGTACACTTTATTCGGTTCGATTCTAACTGTGAGTTGTTGAGATTTGTAACCTACATAAGAAATTGTAACTGTTAATTTTGAAGACGGGAGAGAAGCAATAATGAAGTACCCGCGGAAATCAGTATTTGCACCGCGGTTTAACTCTTTGATATAAACATTTGCATAAGGTAATGCCTCACCGCTGAGTGAATCTGCAATGAATCCGCGAAGAGTTCCTTTGTCTTGAGCGTTCGAATGAGAAGTAATGTTTACTAACGATATTATTAATATAAAAATCGTGATGGTAATTTTAGAACGAGACATAAACCCACCCAGCTAATAATCTATTGTAAGCTAACGTTCCAAGTTAAGTAATTCGGTGCATAAAATTATGCACAACAAAATACTTGATAGCCGAAGATTATTTAGATAATAAGACTATTCTTCCAGCGTTGAAATATTTCCGGGATCTTGTCCGAGTGCTCTTGCTTTGAGTACACGTCTCATAATTTTTCCGCTGCGGGTTTTTGGAAGTGAATCCACAAACTCAATGTGTTCGGGTTTTGCAATCGGACCTACTTCATGACTAACATGCTGACGAAGTTCCTCAATAAGTTGTGGACTCTTTTCAATTCCGGATTTTAGAATCACATAAGTATAAATCGCATTCCCTTTTAATTCATGAGGAAGACCAATAGCAGCAGCTTCCGCAACAGAATGATGACTTACCAGTGCACTTTCTATCTCCGCAGTACCTAAACGGTAACCGGAAACTTTTATAACATCATCAACTCTGCCGATAATCCAGAAATATCCGTCTTCATCTCTGCGTGCGCTGTCACCGGTTAAATAAATTCCAGGATATTTACTCCAGTATTGACTTATATAACGTTCGGGATCTTTGTAAACAGTTCTTATCATTGCCGGCCAAGGAGTTTTGATAACTAAAAATCCTTCTTCATTTGCTTTAACAGATTTTCCGGATTCATCAACAATATCCATTTCAATTCCCGGAAATGGTTTTGTACCTGAACCAGGTTTAAGCGGAACACTCGGCATTGGAGTAATCATGAACATTCCGGTTTCTGTTTGCCACCATGTATCCATAATCGGACATTTTTCTTTTCCTACAACACGATGATACCATTTCCAAGCTTCTGGATTTATCGGTTCACCAACTGAACCAAGTAATCGTAAAGAAGAAAGATCGTGCCGATTAACCCACGATTCACCAAAACGCATTAATCCGCGTATGGCAGTTGGTGCTGTGTACAAAATATTTATACCGTACTTTTCAATCATAGCCCACCAACGATTTGGATACGGAAAATTTGGAGCGCCTTCATACAAGAAAGAAGTTGTTCCATTAAGAAGTGGTGCGTAAACGATATAACTGTGCCCTGTAATCCATCCTGGATCTGCAGCGCACCAATAGCGGTCTTCTTCATGAATATCAAAAACATATTTGAGAGTTGCATAAGTGCCTACCATATATCCGCCGTGAGTATGAAGAATTGCTTTCGGTTTTCCTGTTGTCCCGGATGTATATAAAATAAAAAGCGGATCTTCAGAATCTACAATTTCAAGTGCGCAATTTTGTGTTGCTATAGGAAGATTCATTAATTCGTGATACCACATATCTCTTCCTTGTTCCATATTTATTTCTTGGCCGGTTCTCTTGATAACTAAACAATGTTCAACCGTTCCGCAGCGCTGAAGTGCTTCATCAGCAATTTGTTTTAGGTGAACAATTTTTCCTCGTTGGTAAGCGCCGTCCGATACAATCAATACTTTGGAATTGCTGTCTTCAATTCTTTCGGCAAGAGATTCAACTGAGAATCCGCCATAAACGACAGAATGAACGGCACCAATTCTTGCACAAGCAAGCATTGCAATTACAATTTCCGGCGTTCTCCCCATATAAATTGTTACGCGGTCTCCTTTCTGCACACCAAGACTTTTTAGAATATTAGAGAATTTACAAGTCTCACGGTGTAGTGCAAAATAAGAGTAAGTTTTGCTTTCGCCATTTTCACCTTCCCATATAAGAGCAAGTTTATTTCTACGAAATGTTTTTGTATGAACATCCAAACAGTTATAAACAATATTTGTTTTTGCACCTGTGAACCATCTATAGAATGGCTTGTTGGAATCATCAATCACTTTATCCCACTTTTGAAACCAGTGTAGTTCATTAGCAATTTCACTCCAGAAACCGGAATAATCTTTTTTCGCCCGATTGTCTAAATCATCTCTATCTTTTATATGAGCTTTCTCAATAATTTTTTCTGATGGAAAGTAAACTTCTCCAGATAATTTTTTGTTAGACATACAGCCTCCAGACTCAAAAGGATTTAGATTTATTTATTTGATACTTTGGGAACGAAGTTACGTTTGGATGGTAAGAAAATCAATAAGAAGGCATAATGTATTTTTTATTTGAACTCAATTATATATCTTCTATGTAAGAATAAAAACAATTTATGAAACGTAAAAAAATATATATTAATAGAATAGCTGCCGCTTTCCTCTTCTTCTATTCTTTCTTTTTGGTCTTTGCTGCTTTTCATACACATAAGATCAATCTTCAAAATGGAAATGCCTACCATTCAGAAGAATCGAAATCCTCTAACAACCAAGCTGATCCTTTTCTTGATGGGAATTCCAAATGTCGGCTTTATTATTTTACAACGAACAAATTTATTGCCACACCTACAATACATTTATCTGTTGATGTACCTGAACAATCTTCCAATCAACAGAAGAATTATACAAACCACTACCTCACCAAATATTTTTACAATTTTGATTTAAGGGCACCTCCGCTTTCATAATTCAATTCCGTTTTAATTAATATTTTTTATTTAATAGTAATGGAATCATTATGAATAAATTATTATTTGCACTCTTCTTATTGGTTATTGTATCCGGTAGTATAGACGCACAATCGAGTATTAATCCGGATATTAGCTTAATCGGGACATTCAACACATTTACCAATTTTATTAAAGGAACTCCGGAATACGGTAAATTAAATTTCGGTGATCCAGAAATGGAATTATTTGTTGACGGATATTTAAATCCTTTTGCCCGCGCAACAGCAAACATCTCATACGAGAATAATACGTTCGGAGTAGAAGAACTTTACGGAAACATTGTTCGCGGTCTACCTTTTGATATGCAGATCAAAGCCGGTAAATTTTTAGTTGGTTTTGGGAAATTAAACACAGTTCACCCTCACGCATGGCCATTTTTAGAGCGACCTCTTTTCCACCAAGTATTTTTTGGCGAAGGCGGTCTTAATGATGTTGGAGTTAATTTTAGTTTCCTTATACCAACCGGAGACGTTTTTACAAATCTTGATCTTGGGATATTTAAAGGGAAATCAATGATTCCGCAAACGGATAGTAATGCAATAGATCATGGTATCAATCCAATCTTTGTAGGAAGACTAAGTACATTTTGGTCTTTGGATGATTATACAAATCTTGAAGTAGGATTGAGCGGCTCTTATGGTGCTTATTCAAAAGGGAATTTGATTCTTTTCAGTATTATAAAAAATGTAGATAATATAGAAACATTCAACTATTTGTACGGTGGTATAGATTTTAAGTTCAAGTATGCGCCAGATTCTTACACTGTTCTTACAATTCAGGGAGAAGGAATATTAAATCATCGTACAGTTCCGCGAGTAGATTTCTTTGGCGTTGACAACACTACTGCTTCTTCAAAAAAAATATCAAACTCCGGCTTTTTTATTTATGCAGATTATAAATTCCAGAAGCAATTCAGTTTTGGCGTTAAGTATGATTACACAGCAGGCATATTAGGAGACTTGCCAACATTTTATTCATTGAGTAATGATGATAAAAATTCCACTCAAGGATTTGAAACTTGGTTTTCATATTACCCAGTTGAAGAGACCTCTGTAGTACGTCTAGGTTTGCAGCATTTAATTTATGATTACGATGATGGGACAAGCCGTCCTGCAGAAACAACAATTAAATTACAATTTTTATTTTCACTTGGACCGCATAAAGCTCATCCATTTTAGTTAAGAGGACAATTATGAAAAAAATAATATTAATATTAATATTACTAATTGCAATCGTAAGCTCGAATTATGCAAATATAAAGGTCGTAGCGTCAACAACGGTTATTTATGACTTAGTAAAAGAAATCGGTAAGGATAAAGTCGCAGTTGATTTCATTGCACGTGGAGATCAAGATCCGCATTTTGTAGAAGTATTACCAAGTTACATGTTGAAACTTCGCAACGCAGATATATTTTTTAGAATCGGGATGGGATTAGAAATGTGGTCAAATCAACTTATTGACGGCTCACGAAACAGTTCATTGAAAGTAATTGATCTTTCAACAGATATTGATAAAAAGGAAGTTCCAAATTATAAACCTGATGCAAGCTACGGAGACGTTCATCCATTCGGTAATCCTCATTATTGGTTAGATCCTGAAAATGCAAAAGTAATGGCTAAAGAAATCTATGAAACACTAGCTAGTGAGTCTCATCAGGACGAGGCTTTCTTTAAAAAGAATTTAGATGAATTTAATTCCCGTATTGATAAAAAAATGCAAGAGTGGACAAACACAATGCAAAAAGTGAAGGGAAAGTCAGTACTCTTTTTTCATGCAAGTTGGATTTATTTTGCAGATAGATTCGGGATTAAAACTGCTGGATTTGTAGAACCAAAGCCGGGTATAGCACCATCACCTTCTCACAATGCTGAACTAGTACAAATAATTAAAAGTAAAAATATCAAAACAATTGTAATGGAAAATTTTTACAGCGACTCAGCTCCTAATCAACTTGCTCAATTGACGGGGGTTAAAGTTGTAAAAGTTGCAACTGCTGTCTATGGAATAAAAAGTGTGAATTCTTACATAGATATGATTGACAATATTGTAAATCAAATAATTCAAAACAGTTAATCTTTATGAATAAAGAAATAATAAAATTTACCGATGCATCAATTGGTTACGGTAAAACAATTGTTGCTTCAGGTATAAATCTTTCTATTGCTGAGAATGATTTTGTTGGAATTGTTGGACCGAATGGTGCTGGAAAAACAACTCTTCTAAAATCACTCTTGGGTAATATCAAATTAATTAGCGGAAATCTTTTTAAAGATCAAATACGATTTGGTTATGTACCTCAACGAGATACTGTCCAACCGCTACTACCATATACTGTATCGGATGTTGTTATGATGGGAAGATACTCTCTATCCGGTCCATTTCAGAAAATGAGTAATTACGATAAGAGAATCGTAGAAGAAAGTCTAGCATACATTGGGATGAGTGAATTGAAGGACAAAAATTACAATTCACTATCCGGCGGACAGAGACAGCGTACATTGATTGCCCGAGCATTAGCAGTCGAACCTACTGTGCTAATTCTTGATGAACCGACTAACGGAATGGATACACCCTCACATTATTCACTTTTAGATTTAATAACCAGACTCCACAACGAAAAAAAATTAACAATCTTTCTCGTGAGTCACCTTTTAACTGATGTCGCAAACATCGTTAAGAAAATTATTCTAATAGACAAAAAATATTTTCAGTTCGGTAATATCGAAGAAATACTTTCCGAAACTAATCTGCGCAACACTTATTCTTCGGATTTTCACGTTTCTTTGATTGACGGCGAATACGTAATTACACCTAAACATTTGAAGAAAAATTAATGGAGACTTTACATCAATTAGTTGGATTATTCCCTTATGCTATTTTAGGAAGTATCTTAGCGGGAGTTATCTGCAGCTTTTTAGGAATATTTATAGTATCGCAAAGAGTTGTTTTCCTAGGTGCAGTATTAACTCAAGTTGCGATCGCGGGAGTTGCTTTTTCATTCTTACACATAATCCACATCGAAACTTTCATTGCAAACATTTTGGGCGTACCCGTACAAGGGAATGATTTCCTCCATAACTTTGAACCGATATTCTATTCCTTACTATTTGCAATATTAACAGTTATTGTGTTTTCGCAAACTCACCACCAAAAATATTTAACACAAGACGGAATTCTAGGAATAATATTTGTTGTTACTATTGCGGTGAGGATAATGTTTATCCAAAAGAGCCCAATTGCAGATATTGCCGAGGTAGAATCAATTCTCAAAGGAGATATCTTATTCATCAGTCAGAAGGAATTCATAATTCTTGCCTTAATATTAATTTTTACTTTATCAGTATTTACAATTTTCAGAAAGCAACTACAGTTCGTTACTTTTGATGCAGAATCAGCGAGTGCTCACGGAATTAATTCGAAAGTGTGGCTGCTAATATTTTATATTATTGTTGGAACGGGAATTTCTCTTACTACACGTTTTGTTGGTGATGTTTTTGCTTTTGCTTATTTAATAATCCCCTCTTCTATTGGAATATTACTTTCCAAAAAGGTTAAAAATGTTTTTCTAATTGCCGTTTTGGTAGGAGCTATTGTCCCGCCAATTTCTATTTACTTCGCATTCAAGTTTGATTTCTCAAGTGGCCCCACTGCAGTTGTTACAGCTTTCATTTTGTTTTTGATTGTATTCTTAATAAAGAAATGGAGAGGATAATACATAGCCCGAATTTATAAATAATTTTTCTCAACATAATTCAAGGTTAAGTATTATATTTGCATCGAAAATTTACTGAAATAATTTCAGCACGGAGAGATGGGTGAGTGGCTGAAACCAACGGTTTGCTAAACCGTCGTAGTGGGAAACTGCTACCGAGAGTTCGAATCTCTCTCTCTCCGCCACCTTTATATGAGCTCATAATCTTTCCGATTTTGAGCTTTTGAGTTCCATATTTCAGCCACCAACTATTTTATTTCATCAGAACAAACTTTTTGATATTTACAAAATTACCAGCCCACATCCTGTAAAAATACACACCACTGGATAATTTACTTCCATCGAATTTAACTTCATATTTTCCGGCAATCTTCTCTTCATTTACTAGTGTCGCAACTTCCCTTCCTAAAATATCATAGATAATTAATTTTGTAAAAGCATTATCAGATAATCCGAATCTAATCGTAGTAGATGGATTAAATGGATTAGGGTAGTTCTGATCTAAACTGAAATGAGTTGGTAAGTCGATCGAAAGTCTTTCCACTGATGTGATCATCTCTAATAGTGGTCGTTTCCATATTCCGCTGCCAAATGTGCCAGCAAAAAGATTTGGACCAGAGATGGCAAGAGCATAGACAACAGCATTGTATGACAAACCAATATTTACTTGATTCCAGTTTGTACCGTTATTAGTGGAAAGAAAAACGCCACTTCCAAAAGTTCCAGCAAAAATATTTGTACCGGAGACAGCCAAAGCAAAAACCATACTATTTGCCAACCCATTATTAATTGAACTCCAACTTGCACCATTGTTGGTCGAAAGATAGACACCGCTTGCAAGAGTCCCGGCAAAAAGATTTGAACCAATAAAAGTAAGAGACTGAACAGAAGCGTTAGGAAAGCCATTATTCACCGCAGTCCAGTTTGTACCATTGTTGGTTGATAGAAAAACACTGCCACTTGTTCCAGCAAAAATATTATTTCCAGAAACTGCCAAAGACCGAATATTATTTATCGATAAACCATTATTTACAGCAGTCCAGTTTGTTCCATTGTTAGTTGAAAGAAAAACTCCGCCGTTAGTTCCTGCAAAAAGATTCGTTCCGGATACAGCAAGAGCATAAACATAAGTATTCGTTAAGCCGTTCTTAACCGCAGTCCAGCTTGTACCACTGTTAGTAGATATAAATACACCTCCATGAGATGCTGCAGTATGAGTTCCGACAAACAGATTTGCACCAGATACAGCAATAGCATGGATACGAAGATCCTCCAATCCGTTATTTACAGCAGTCCAGTTTGTACCGTTATTAGTTGAAAGAAAAACTCCGCCACCATAAGTTCCGGCAAAAAGATTGTTCCCGGAAGTGACAAAAGCATCGTAGAGTGTGTTCGTCAAACCGCTATTGCTAACAGTCCAACTATTTCCATTGTTGGTGGAAATAAAAATACCGCTATAAGTCCCAGCAAAAAGATTTGTACCTGAGACAGCAAGAGCATTAACATTCAAATTCGTCAAGTCAGTATTAAATGCAGTCCAGCTTGTACCGTTATTAGTAGAAAGGAACACTCCGCCTCCAGAAGTACCAGCAAAGATATTTGCGCCAGCGATCGTAATATCATTTATAAAAGTTTCCGTTAAACCGTTATTGACTGCAGTCCAACTTGTGCCGTTATTTGTAGAAAGAAAGATACCGTAGCCATTAGTTCCGGCAAAAAGATTTGTACCTGAAACGGTAAGAGCATAGATGCAATAATTATTCATCGAACCGGTATTTACCTCAGTCCAGTTTGAACCGTTGTTGGTGGAAAGGAATACGCCGCCGTTAGTCCCAGCAAAAAGATTTGTACCAGATACAACCAGAGAATTGACAGATGTATTTGTTAAACCATTATTAACCGGAATCCAGCTTGTACCGTTGTTTGTTGAGAGAAACACACCACCATAAGTCCCAGCAAAGAGATTAGTTCCGGATACAGCAAGTGCAGGGATATAAGTGTCCGTCAAGCCGTTACTAACTTCAGCCCAGCTTGTACCGTTGTTAGTAGAAAGAAACAAATAGCCATCTGTCCCAGCAAAAATATTTGTTCCAGATACGGCAAGAGAATAAACTGAAGGATTAGTCAAACCGTTATTTACAGGAGTCCAGCTTGCACCATTGTTAGTCGAAAGAAATATACCTCCTACAAAGTTACCTGCGAAGAGATTTGTTCCGGAGACGGCAAGAGTAGAAACGGGAAAACCGTATGGCCCGTTAGTTTGTGTCCATTGCGGATAAATAACATTTGTTAAAATGAAAAGAATAAACATTGATAAATGTAAAAAACTATAGAAAGTTTTCATCGGTGAGACCTGCATCTATTAAAGAATTTGAAATTCAATTTCAGATTTGAAATTTCAGGAAGAAAATCAGAATGCAATTTGGTCTGCTAAGACAGTGGAGTTAATTTATCCGTTGTTGATTTGCTTAGCGAAATATTGTTTCCTGTGAAATATACTTAGTAAGAATTACATTGTAAAAGATAATTTTTACCCAAATTTCTTTTTACAAAAACTTTAATGTATTTTTATCAAAGTTACACATGGGCATATCCAAACTCAGTTCATAAAAAATAAAATTATCTAAAATAGTTAGGACGCTTTTAGAACATCATTTTTTCAAAAGCATTATTATAAAATATTTAAGCTACTTACAATCCGAGAATACTGAGAAATCAATTACTCATAGTAAGAGACGGAAACCGGTCTTGAGTTTGTAGCAGAAGGCCAAAATTGATTTGTTAGTGCCGCATTAGCAGGTCTATAACGAATTGTAGGATTACCGGACAGTTCAATATTTCTTCTCGCAGTCATTGAACCGATAAGAGTAAAATTCCCACTGGCTTGAATGTTTCCGCTAGCATACATTTGACCAGTTAGACTAATATTTCCGCTAGATTGAATATTGCCAGCAGCATAAAAACCTAAATTACTTCCATTTGGGTACTGAGTATTTACAGTGACATTACCATTAAAATTTATATTGCCAGTGGCAATAAAAATACCATACCCATTTGTAGAACCACGAAAATTAATATTACCATTTACATAATAAATGGCTGGATGACTTTTAGTCCCAAGTGTAGTTGAACCATTAATTGTAAGATCTCCATTCGTTATACTGGTTGCAATACCTATATAGTCAGTTGGGTTAAATGTTGGTATAGTTATTGGCGGAATCTTAGCGGTAACAGGATCAGAATTTAGATTTACATTAGGAACAAAATTGACTTGGTGTGATTCAAGTTTATCTGAATAAGTGCCAAAACCTCTTACGCTATAAGCATTTCCAGAAGTCTCTAATTTTCCATTGGAATGTACATTTGCATTCCAACTGGCATTATAATCATCTCGTATATTAATACTTCCTTCTAATTCTAAATCTGAGCCGGATGCTATGGCATAATCAAGAAAAGGTGGAACTGTTTGTGGACTTGCTAATTGTAATACTGATTGAATTGTAACTGTTTGATTATTCACAACCCCGATACTTGTAATAAGTCTCATTCCAGTTAAATGCATATCGGGTCCACCTGGATAACTGCTAGTAGTATTTGAAACTGAAACAGTTAAAGTACCATGTGCAATTTGTAAATTACTTATACCTGACCATGTTGTATCAATATTCAATTCTGAAATTGCCTTCTCTATTCCACCGGCTGCAACATTATTAGCTTGTATATTTTCATATTTCTCAATTGTTGTATTAACTAAACGTGAATTACTGTAGTTAATATTCAATGATGCAAAGCTGAATAAAGCTCCAATTCCTAATACCAAAAATAAAAGCATTCTACCCATAATTATTCAAATTTGATTTAGTGGTTATGAATGAAATATCTTCTTCTATAATAAGAGCCAAAATTATCAGAAGTATCTGATCTAAAGGAATTATTATTTATAACAACTTGTACATCTACACTTTTAATAATTGATAAAGTGGAGGTAGCGTTATTCAATGTATCATATCCTTGTACTACAAAATTATTTATTACAACTTGTGATTCTTTAACCGAACTTATTGTGGTTCTTCGAACAAGATATCGAATACCGCTTATTACACGTGTAAAATATTTTATACTATCGACAGAACCATTGTTATTGAGATCCGATAAAAAGGCAATAGAAGAATCATTAATAGCACATATCTTGGGATTTGCACTTACCCTGTAACCAATTTTATTAAAATCATAATCCATTACATTCGCCATACTTGTCATACTAGATTCAGTAAATTCATTTATAATTTGTGCCCGATTAAAATCTGTAACTCTAAAATTTATATATAGTAATGCTACTAGTATAATCGCACCTACTATAAATGATCCTGATAAAGATATATTTCCCATAATATTTCTCAGTAACTTGAATAATAATATAGCCTAAGCGTATCAGGCAGATACATTGATTTTGCTTTCACTTCTATTCTTTTCATTCGAGTTCTTGACGAAACTAAAACATCTACGTCATTTGTGTTAACATAACCAACATTAACTAATACTGAAATATTTCCTAATCTAGGAGTATTAACTATCGTACTATAATTTTTATAATCATCAACGTCATTAAATGAATTTGCCGTTTCACCAGATTCAGGGCCCAATGAAGCAGGTGCGGTAAAATTATTAATATCTGTAACAGCAGTATTGACAGTAGATTGATCAAACGATTTAGATTTAATAAGATCGATCGTCTGTTGAGCAACGCTAGTAGTTGCAGTGATTGCTTGAGCTTGTAGTGTATTATCAGTAGATGATAATATTGTTCTATTCACATTAAGTACTAAAAGAGCAAGAAGGACTATTGCTCCTAAGACTAAAAACATCTGATTTTCGCCCATATTACTTCAAATCACACTTATTTGTCAAAATTGATACATATATTGTTAAAATATGTTAAAAATATAAGCAGTTTATAATTTCTAAACAAGTTATTTTACCTTATAATCCTATTAATAAACAGTATTTTGACCCCCAGCGCAATCTCTGTTTGACAAGTATTTACTAATTATTAGGCAAATCATTTTCGGCTGAAAAATTGAAATTGTAAGATATTATAAGAAAGATTGGTTACTTAATAGCCGAAGCAATTAATGAGTCTGCTAGTGCTTTGTTTGAGAGTTTCTTCGTGATTAAAAATTCTTCCCCTTTTGCAACCAACAATTCAGACGGCATTGATCTTAAATTATAAATACTGCCCATTGAATAACAATAAGCTCCAGCATTTTTAATAATAAGTTTGTCCCCTTCACGAATCTCCGGTAATTCTCTTTGCTCGGCAAAGCAATCACCGGTCTCGCAAATATTCCCGCATACATCATAAATTTTTAATTCACCGTCTGGATTACTAATATTTTCTATTTGATGATAAGCATCATAAAGCAAGGGACGAATAAGGTGATTGAATCCGGAATTAGTACCTGCAATTAATCTCCCCCTGTTGTTTTTTATCGAATTCACTTCCATTAAAAGATAACCTGATTCAGCAACTATATATTTACCGGGTTCAAAATAAATATATAAATCTTTTCCATATCTTTTACAAAAATCAGAAAAGATAGAACTGATCTTTTCTCCAAATCCCGCATAATCAATTCTTGCACTCGTGGGTTTATAAGGGACTTTAAATCCACCACCGAAATCTATAAACTGCAAATGTGGAAAATCCTTTTGATGAGCAATCTCAAGCAAGTTGGTCATACTTTTATAAATTTTATCTGTCTCACTTATTCCTGAACCTGTGTGTTCATGAAGTCCAACTACTTTGATATTGTATTTACTAGTAATTTCTTTTATTCGATCAACCTCCGACAACAATACACCAAATTTTGTAATCGCTCCACCGGTTTGAACATGTTTATGTTCTCCAGCATAAACATCCGGGTTAAATCTAATGCAGACTTCACTTTCTGGATAAGCAGCAGCAAATTTTTGTAACCTGCTCAATGAACCGATATTAAAGAGCACGCCGGTTTTTTTAATTTCTTGCATTTCATCATCGGTAATATTATTTGCAGTGAATAATATATCTTCCTTCGAGAATCCCAATTTTAATGCAAGATGTACTTCTGCCGGGCTAACTGTATCGAGAAAAGCTTGATTATTTTTTAGCAAATTCAAGATGCCGATATTATAATTTGCTTTCATCGCGTATAATATTTTTAGCTTTGGCCACTTAATATAATTGTAAAGTTCTTTGTACCGTTTTACAATTAGATCTGCATCATATATGTATAATGGGGTACCATATTTTTCGGCATAATGAATAAATAAATTTTTATCAATCGTTGTAATTTTTTCCATTGATTTCAGTTTTTCCCTTAATAGTATCTAATAATTTTAAATATTCAGATAATCTTTTTCAGCTCATAGACTAAATTATCAATTTGCTCGGAAGTATGAGAAGAAAACACAACAATTCTTAACGCACCATCTTCTCCCGTACCAATATATTGGATGTACTGTATCACAATATCTCTTTTCATCAATTCTTTTTGGATTTTTTGCATTTCTGATTTACTATTCATCACCCATGCTACGATCGGCACATTTGTATCTTCCACTTCAATACCCAAATCCCTTAAACCGGTTTTCAATCTTTTTGCATTCTCCCACAATTTAAATTTCAATTCTGGTTTCGATTTAACCAATCTTAATCCAGTTAAACTTGCAGCTGCAGCAGATGATGGCGGTGGGGTAGCCCCATTTTGTATTTGATTATTCTTAATCTCATCAATAAATATTTTATTCCCGGGAATGATTCCGCCAAATCCTCCGAAAGCTTTCGAAAAGGTTCCTCCAAAATAAAATCTTTCAGAAGTTAAATCATAATGTTCATAAGTGCCTCTCCCGTTAGGACCAAGGATACCGAGCGCATGCGCATCGTCAACCCATAAAATTCCGTTAAACTTTTCTATTATACTCAAATATTTATGAACAGGTGCAATCTTGCCAAATATCGGAAATATTCCATCGGTTATTATCAACGGTTTTTGACCTTGTTGAAGATATTTAAAAATTTTTTCTTCGAGATCAACATCATTTAGATGTGAGAATTTATAAATTGGTTTACCGCTTAACTTTGCTGCGTATTCATTGCTGTAGTGAGAAATTTCATCAATAAAAACAATATCAAACATTTTTCTACTTGATAAAGCATGTACTGCGGCCAAATCAGTTAAAAATCCGGAAGGTAAATAAACAGCATCATCACAATTAAAATAATCTGCGGCTTCTCTTTCAACTTCTAGCAAAAGTTGTGTTGTACCATAACTACTTCGTGAAGATGAACTATTAATTCCATATTTTTTTAATGCGTTGATTGCTGAGTTGATTACTTCTTCATTCTTATGCAGTTCGTAATAACTAGTACCTCCAAAGTAAAAATATTCTTTCCCGTTTATCTTTGTTATTGCACCAGGTGCGCTATCCATTAGATAAAGCTGCTCAATATTATCATGATTAGTAGTTTTCATAAGGTTACTTTTTTATAAGAGCATTGTAAATTATTTCAACCGGATGAAATGCTATTCTATCCGTTCCATCTTTAATTTGGTGTCGGCAACTTGTACCTGGTGCACAAATAATAGTATCGGAATTTTCTTTTCTCACTGCAGGGAATAAAACCAACTCCCCAACTTTCATTGACAAATCATAATGTTCTTTTTCATAACCGAATGCGCCCGCCATACCACAGCATCCGGATGGAATTTCTTCCACTTCATAATTTTGCGGTAATGAAAGGACATCAATCGTTGTTTTTGTAGATGCAATAGCTTTTTGCTGGCAATGCCCATGAAGTTTAATTTTCTTGAAATCATTTGTGAAAGATGAAGAAGATATTTTTCCCTTTTTGGTTTCCACTGAAAGAAATTCTTCAATCGTAAAAGTTGATTCGGATATTCTATCGGCATCTGTTTTTAAGTTAGCGTCAACAAGATCAAGGTATTCATCCCTAAAAGAAAGAATTGCAGAAACTTCAATTCCTACTAAGGGTGTCTCTGAATTAATAACATCTTTTAGCAATGATATATTTTCATTCGCTATTTTTTTCGCATTTCTTAATAAACCTTTGGTAATGAATGTTCTTCCACTTTCCAAATGTTTTGGGACAACAACTTCATAGCCCAAATGAGTAAGAAGCAGAAAAGTCTTTACACCTAATTCTGATTCATTATAATTGGTGAACTCATCAATGAATAAAAATAATTTTCCGTTTGGATAATTTATTTTTTTATACCGGTTTTTATTTTTTTTATACCAATTCAAAAAAGTATTCTTGGATAATAGAGGAAGATTGCGACTCGAACTAAATCCTATTAATTGATTTATCAGCTTAGACTTTAGGAATAAATTTACAATGCTAGAATAATTTGATATGATTGAATTAATTTTTGGTAAGTACGCAATCAATTTTGTTCTTAAGGGTATTCCATTCGCATCATAATAATGTTGTAAAAACTCGCTTTTCATTTTCGCCATATCAACACCTGAAGGACATTCGGACTTGCAGGCTTTACATGAAAGGCACAGATCCATTACTTCATAAATCTCGTTATGATCGAACGGATTTGTTTTCTGAGATCTTGTCAGGAGTTCCCGTAGTGCATTTGCGCGCGCTCTTGTTGAATTCTTTTCTTCACGCGTCGCTCTATAACTGGGGCACATCGTTCCACCAATCAAATCGGTTTTTCTGCAATCCGCCGACCCATTACATTTTTCAGCAGCTCTTAAAATTCCTCTGGTTGCTGAGAAATCATAAATGGTAGAAATTTCTTTAGGTTTCTTATCAACTTCAAATCTTAAATTAGTATTCATTGCAACAGTATCAACAATCTTACCCGGATTAAAAATATTTTTCGGATCCCAAACTTTTTTTATTTCTTTACACAACTGATAATTATATTCACCAATCACAATGGGAATAAATTCACCTCTTAACCTACCGTCACCATGTTCACCGCTTAATGATCCTTTATATTTTTTTACTAGATGAGCAATTTCTTTGGTTATTGTGTAGAACAGTTTTACATCGAATGAATCTTTCAAATTCATCATCGGAGTCAAATGAAGTTCACCAGAACCAAGATGTGCATAGTAAGCTGAGTCAAGATTATTCTTTTTTAATATCTGTCGAAACTCATTCATAAAATTCGGTAAGTCAATCGGACGTACACATGTATCTTCAATAAACTGTTCCGTTCTTTTATCGTCGGGAATATTTCCCAATAGTCCTAATCCTGCTTTTCTAAGAGACCACACTTTATTAACATCATCATTCAGTAACAAAGGAAAGTGATAACCATAATTTTCTTTCCTCAATTCCCTTTCCAGTTCATTCGCAATCTGTTTTATTTCTTCTTCGGAATCTCTTGCAAAGTCAACAACCACCAAAGCAGCCGGATCACCTTTTATAAAGAAACGATTCTTCTTTTGTTCAATATTAACTTTTGCATACTCAAGAATTTTCCCATCAATTAATTCAACTGCACCGGGTTTAAATTTCAATGCAACAAGATTTGCTTTAAATGCCTCTTCCAAAGAATTCATATGAATAGCAATTACTCCCACAACTTTTGGAGGAAGCGAAACTAAGTTTAATTTTATTTCTGTAGTGAATGCTAATGTCCCTTCGGAACCGGCTAGTAGTTTGCAAACATTAAAATCGGCTTCACCCATTCCAAAAGCATTACATTTTAAGAGTTGATCAATTGCGTAGCCGTTATTTCTTCTGTTTATTTCTTGAGTCGGGTATTCATTAATTAATTCTTTTTGATTTTTTTGATCGGATAATATCTCATATAAATTTT
Organism: Melioribacter sp.; assembly: GCA_023250955.1. GTDB lineage: Bacteria > Bacteroidota > Ignavibacteria > Ignavibacteriales > Melioribacteraceae > Fen-1258. The sequence continues at coordinate 28,354 of JAHEZQ010000011.1, forward strand.
TATAAATTTTATTTTCTAGGGAAACCCCGTTGCATTTTTCAACCAGCTCTTCTTTTTTCATTGTTTTGAAGCAGACTCCTGATCCGTCGCTTAAAATTACATTTGCTTCAAGAACGTGATCGCGTGTTGAACCGTATAGAATGGAATGTGAACCGCACGAATTATTACCAAACATTCCACCTAACATACATCTGCTACCTGAAGCTGTTTCGGGACCAAAAAACAATCCGTGTCCCTTCAGAAAAATATTCAGCTCATCCAATACGACCCCGGGTTGAACTTTAACCCATTTTTCCTCTGTGTTCAACTCTAGAATTTTATCCATGTATTTTGAAATATCTACAACAATACCGCCGCCTACTACCTGCCCGGCTAGTGAAGTTCCGGCTGCCCGCGGAATAATCGAAATATTATTCTCTAATGCAAACTTTACAATTAATTTTACATCATTTTTTGTTTTAGGAAGTACTACCGCTAGAGGTTTTTCTCGGTAAACTGAAGCATCTGTAGCATAAATAATTTTTGATAATTCATCTAATAGAATATCACCTTCAAAATTCTTTCTTAATTTATCATAATCTATATACATTTCTCGATTATCAAACCCTGTCTGCATTTTTATTTTTCCATTGACGCGCAAGCACTTCGATCGTTCTTAATCTATCTTTATATTCATTGTAATAATTTTGTTTGTCAATATCTAAAGCTGCGTCCGAATTGCCTTCCCATCTTCTGCAAAGATAAATAGGTTCGTAAATTCTACCAATTTGATAGTCTCTCGATATCATCAATCCAATAGCATAATCTTCACCGTAACTCACATTTGGGATTTTATATTTACGAAGAAGCGGAGTATAAAAGGCTCTTGGTGCGCCAAGACCATTAATTCTAAGCGCATTATTTCGTCCGTTATCAGGTGTCCATTCTCTATGGTCAATTGTGCCTGGGGAAATTTCTTCGAGCTTAAAATTTGTCATCTTGTAAGTGCCTATAACCATTGCGCATTTTTCTTTCTTAAAAGTATCCACTACTGTTTGGACAGTATTTTCATTTGCATAAACATCATCGCTATCTAATTGTATTGCAAACCTTCCGCATAATTTACTATGGACAGCTTCATTCCAGCAACCACCGATTCCTAAATCTTTTCTTTTAGGAATAATATGAATTAAGCGGGAATCATTTTTTATCAATTCTTTTATTTTTTCGGTAGTACCGTCATCTGAAAAATTATCAACAACAATAATGTTGAATTTAAAATCAGTTTTTTGAGAAAGGGCAGAATTAATAGCATCACTAATAGTGCTAACTCTATTTTTTACAGGAATTATAACTGAGGCAGCAAATTCGAAAGTGTCATTTTCAATTTCAATCCTCTCGAATTTCGGAGCGAGGTATGCATTAATTTTCTTTAAATGATCAGTAACGACTTTTTCCATTTCAATTTGGACATCTCTGTTCTTAGGATTAACATAATCAAATTGTTTAACACCACTTTTTCTTGAGTCTGTTTCGACAGTTGTGTATAAATATTCAGGTATTCTTACAAATTCACTTTGTCGAGAGAGATACAATCTTAAGTTATATATTCCTGAATACTTGTATTCGTTTTCACTTTTTAATGATTTAAGCAATTCAGCATTTAAAAACATTATATTACCAAAATCAAAATCATCTCTTAAACTACCCAATTGATAATCGTTTACAGGATGACGAGTAACCGAACTATCTTTAATTAGAAAATAATTAGAATAGACTAATCCTGCATCTGTACAGTTTATGACATTATAAAACCGTTCGATTGCAAACTGACCTAATTGATATTTGCTGTCTTGGGTAAACAACAAGATGTATCTAGTTTGAGTTTTTTGAATAATCAAATCAACTGTGGTTGAGCTGGTCAAATCATTTACTTTAATAATTTCACAATTATTTGGAAGTTTATAATTTTCATCGTTAGCTAATAAATAAATTTTAGAAATGAGATTACAATTAAATAATTCATTTATTGTATCAATGCTGTGGAGCGAACCGCTATAAGGAAGAAATACAGTGATCATCTAATTTTATATCTCATATGCTGTATATTCCACTTGGGAAAAATTAAAAAAAATAGAAATAATTTATGAAGAGAGTGAATATTTGCTATTCCATTTCAAAAGAATTCCCCTCTTAAAAATTTTTAAGAAGGGAATTCTAGATTAGTTAAACTTGATAATTCCAAAGAATTAAAAAACTATCCCGATATCAATATATTGGATGCTTTTTAACCTTCCGTAATCTCCATAAGCATAATTTATTTTTAAATTTAATCCCGACTTCATTTCATAATTTAGACCTGCGCCTAAAGTAAAACTTTGTTCGCTGTTAGATAAAAAGAGAGATTTATAACCGCCCCTAATAAAAAACAATTCATCATAAGCCAATTCAATACCGGCATTAACATATTCAACGTTATCATTTGGATGAGTGGCATCAAAAGCGGTTTTGACTCTAATGTATCTTGTCTTAATTACATCCATAGAAAAACCGATTCTAAACGTCAGAGGAAGATCATATTTATCCATTTCAAATTGAGCAGGAATGTTATTTGGTCCTGTATTTTGATTATTATCAGGATCATAGTTTATTTGAATATCTCTTCCATCCATTTTCATTTTCGTACCAAAATTTGAGACACTCGCACCAATAACTAAATCATTAAATGGTGTTATGTAATAAGTACCAACATCTAGTGCAAATCCACTTGCTGAACTACTCCATATTGATTCATTAATGTACTTCGCGTGAAATCCTATAGAGAATCTATCAGTAAGACTCATTGCAAAACCCGCACCGAAAGAAACTGAGCCGGCATCCCAAACTTGTCCATTACCTTCTGGAAATTCAAAAGTTCTAACTTTTTCCTCCGGAACGCGTAATGAAGTGACGGTTATAAATAAAGTACCAAACGATTCAACATTCAATGATGCTGCAGCAAAATCGTAATTTATGTTCGCCAACCATTGTGTATGACTAAACGCAACTTGACCATTCCCCTTACTAATTGCTAGTCCCGCCGGATTATAATACACCGCATATATATCATCACTTATTCCCACATACGTTCCACCCATTCCAAGCGCTCTAGCTCCTGGTCCTATCTTTAAAAATTGACCAGCAGTAGTACCGACTTTAGTAATATCTCTAAATATCTGTGAGTATAAATTAGAATTACTAAATAGAATGAAGATGCTTAATGTTATTATTAGAAAAAACTTTCTCATACTCAGCTTTCTCCGTAAATTCATTTTCATTTAAGTATGGGACAAATTAAAAAACTGTCCCTAAAAATTATCCACTATTATTTTATTACAGCAAATTTTCCTATTACTTCTCCAACATTCGGAATATCAACATGATAAATATATACACCATAGGCTATTCTCATGCCTTCTGAACTTAGAAGATCCCAACTTGCAATACTTGTGAAATCATCCTTTTCGATCTTATCAATTAGTTCACCGGTTATTGTATAAATTCTTATAGTACAAGTATGCGGAAGATTTCTAAATTGTATTTCTCTATCACCTCTATTCGTAAATGTTCTACCAGGATTTTCGGAAATACTATATGCAACGTATGGATTGGGTACCACATAAATATCATTTAGACTTTGTTTTATGACTTCATTTTTTATTTCAGCCTTTTTGGTTGAGAAAACAAATAAATCATTTTTTTCAAAAGGTTTTTTTGTTTTGATTTGATAGATATCACCATTCTTTGGAAGTTTTTGAATAGGAGCAGATTTATTTAATGATAAAATTATTTCGTAACTGGTTGATGCATTAGTTGCCCCTTGTGGCTGAAGTACTATTCCTTCACCCCAATCCCATCGTTTATTATTTTTTTTGCCCGGGACTAATTCATCTATAACAAAAGTTGCTGGTGCATTTGCAGTTACGTTAAATATTTGAAATGGCATTGCGAAAGTACCTGTTAAGGTTTTAACTGTATCAGCAAATTTCCAACTCCCATTTGTCAAAGTATCTACATCCTTCCATCTAATTTCCCAATCGGCACTTATTTTTGTCCTTAAACTTGCTATACCTATTAAGGCCGGATAAAATATGGTATCCAAAACAGTTACATCGCTGTTATGTATAAACTTGGAATTTTCTGCATCAAAGTTTAATTCATCATTCTGAACAAACACTTTTAAACCATCAAATGTGGGATTTGCATCTTCATTATTTAGCAGGTTGCTCTTGTAAAAAGGATAATATCTATATTTGATTTTATAGGTACTACCTGTTATAAGATCACCGTGTTTTACTCCGGCAATTTGACCAGAAGTATAATTTACAATATACTTTGATGGATTTACTAAATTGTTTGATTGATCAAAGACATTAATACTTCCTACACGAATATTTTTATGAGCCAAGTTTACTAAAACAGTGTCTTTCGATCTAAATGTTGTTTCAACACCTGTAGAATCAAGTACGCTATAAGACTGAGCTTCATTGAATTCAATTCTGTATAATTTATCACCAACCGCTAAATCATCCATCACCTTTATAGATATTTTACCGGTAGCATCGGAATTAATTGATACTGGGGATCCGTCAATTCCTACTTCCGGAGATACTACTCCTTTGGATATTGGTCCTGGAGTTACTTGAGCAGTATTAACATCAAAAATTAATTTACCAGTTAATGGATCCTGTTGAATAACTGATTGAGTTTCCGTTGGTGGCAGATCAGGAGAACCGCGATCATAAGCAACAACAGCATAGTAATAAGTAATTCCGTTTTGAACAGTTGAATCTACATACTCATGCTGCAAACCAGTATTACTACCTAAATAAAATTTAACTCCGCGTCCATCATACTCTCTTTGTGCCAACCCCGAGTAACTATCTATTAAATCAAACTGTGCTCTTTTACCTGTATTAGGATCCAGTAGTGCCTGACCAAGAAAAGGAACACCATTTGCATCTGTTATATTATAAACATCAGAAAAATTAAAATTTCTACTGCGATAAATTTTATAGCCTTCAAAATCCTTATCCTGTGTTAATGGATCAATTGAATCTTCTGACTTAGCATCCCAGTATAATTTGACTTTTCCATCTTCAGCGACAGCTTTAACAATAGGTTTTGCCGGTGGTTGAGCAAATCTGTAATCTGCTTCCAAAATTCTTACTGAAGTAATAGCATTAAGAATTAAATCATCTTTATTTTCACCCATAATGATAGCCATTGAAAATCTTTGAGTTTCACCTTTTTTTAATGACATCGGACCGGTTGAAAAACAAAAAATATTGTCTCCTTCTTCCTTTAATAAAGCCTGCTCAGGATCGATTTCCGGTTTACTAATCCATTGCCAAATTAATTCATCTTCTTTGGGAAAATTAGGAGCGCCATATCTTGCGGCAGTAAATCCCGTTAAACCAATCATATCTGATTCAGAAATATCTCTATAACCAAAGTTCGGTTCAGATCCAGCCCATTTATAACCGGGAAGTTGAATATCACTTAAAGTACCTTTTTCTTCTTTATCAAATATTCCATTATTATTTAGATCTTTATAAAACGCTTGCGATGGTACTCCATCACCTTCTCCGTAATCAGGACCAGGATAGTTTTTAGATTCAGGACCAATACCATCAATACCTACATCATGTTTTTCCGGATCCCAATCGCCATCTTCGTCTCCTGACCATCTTGGCTTTGGTGCACCATAAACTTTAGTATATTTTGCTACATCATAAATACCATAAGTTAATGGAGTAGCAACACCATCTATAAAAAATCCTTTGTCATTAAATGGACTCTCGTCTATTATGCCGTCATCGTCATCGTCTTTTCCATTCTTATCAAATGAGGGAGATTCTAGAAATTTCCATCCAAAATATCCCGGTACTTTTCCACCCATTCCTTTAAAATCAGCATCCCAAGCATATACCATGCTTCTTGCTCGTTGATTATATGATTCAGCAAGTACTCCTTTGGGAGGGATAAAAAACGCACGATCATCAAGATAGTCAGTTGATCCGCCAACGTGCGGATCGCCAAACATACCAACGTAAACTTTATCTAAATCTTTTTCGGAAGCATTTGTAATTTGATAAACCATAAAAATAATATCTTCAGCCATTGGATTGTTGAACTGAAGTATCCTTACAGTTGCTTCTAATCCCAAACCTCCTTTTGTAAGATCACTTGGGAATGGTTGATATCTATCAATAAATTCATAATTTGTATAGTCATCGATTGCATAAAAAACTTCTTCATCAGGCGCAGTTGCCATATCACCCAAAAAAGCTGGCCATAAATATTTACCGGCACCAGGAGAATACCAGTTTTCTGGCCATGAGTCAGGTTTCCCATCTCCATTTTTATCTTCAGAATTTAAGGAAGCTACTTTATCTTGGTTGTTATCAGAGTAACCAGGTCTCGGTAACCATCCATACTTTAATGAACCGTTTGGGCTGTAATCACCTTCGGTTGGTCTAACATGTGAATCACTTATTATATGAAGAGTATCACCATTAACGTCTATAACTTCAGCCCCGGCTATAAAACCGAATTCAAAACCATATCCTAAACCATTCCAAACCAAATCTTCAACGTTAGATAATACATTTGGAGCGCAGACAGATCCATAATTATAAAGGATTGTTGTGATTTTATTACCTTTGATAGTAATATCTTTTATTTCTCTTTTATCACCTGCAATCTTATTTAATTTAACACCTTTAATCGGGCCAAAAATTTTCAAGGCTTGTTCAGGAGTCAAATTTTTATAATAATAATCATCTAATTTGTTCTTTACCTGGCCTATGGTTAATTCTGATAGTAAGAACAAGCATAGAATAATCGAAATATTTTTCTTTGTCATCATTAATATCCTATAAGTATTTATTTAAAGATTATAGAGAATCCAAGTCTAACTTCTCGAGGTCTGTTAACACGTTCTGGACGTTGAGAATAATAATCGTCAAGATAGCTAACATCAATCATACCTGGATCACCTCTGCCTATTCTGTAACGTAAATCATTAAATTGATTAGCATTTAATTTCTGCTCAACATTAGATAATGACTTTCCAGAACTGGCATAAACAGATTGGTCATTTTGTGTATCAAATAAGTTATTTACATTAATAAATAATGATAATGTATTAGAGCCCAGTGAAAAGAATTTTTCAAATTTCAAATCAACTTCCCATTGCATTGATTTATTTGAAGAGTTTTGTTCATAAGTGATAGTTGACAAACTTGGAGGTAACTGTACAGTATAAGGTGTTCCGGCTTGGATGTTATAAATGACTCCCAACGACCATGACTTAGGATCCGAAAAACTAAATGTACCATTTATTAAATGAGATCTATCAAAGCTGAGGGGAACAAGAAAAGTTTCAGTTTGTTTTCCTGCAGCTTCACTAAAAAATAAATCCACTTGTGGTTCAGTTCTATTCCCTTCAGCGATCTGAAAAGTATAATCTAAAGTTGCTGCGAATATACCGTCGACTGCACGTCTTTTAAGTAAAGAAAGAGTAATTCCTCTAACATTGGAATAAGCTAAGTTTGTTAAAATATTATACTGCCTAGCTTTCTCGGTATAGATAGTTTGAGTAAAAATGTAATCGCGTACATCTTTATAATAAGCAGTCAGATCAAATTTAAAATCATCTGTTAATTGCTGCTGAAGACCAATTTCATACTGAATCGATTTTTGAGGTTTAACATTGGGATTGCCAAATGTTGGAACTGATGATACGTTAGCAACCCATCTTAAATCATTTTGATATAAACTTGACAATGATCCAATCTGATAAAAGTGTCCGTAGGAAAATCTTATTACTCCTCTATCTGTTATCGGATATGAAACACTGAATCTTGGCGATAGCATATGTTTAACTTCAGCAGGCCTAAGATAAGCGTTCATATATCCTGATAAAGAATCTGTGAGATTTTTTGAAATGTCATAGTTATAATCGGAAGCGGCATCAAAGAATTCATATCTTAAACCAATATTTAAAATTAAAGTCTTAGCAAGTTCCATTTTGTCAAGAATGTAAACAGATCCTTGAATTGGATTTTTATCATAAGTTGAAACGCTTTGTATTCCACCGCGTTGAATCGTAAGTGCACGATCATATAATAAATCATTAACACTTAATGATGTAACTGATGGAACTCCGTTAATTACTTTATATTTATAAAAATCTAGCGTAAACCCATCTCTTTTAACATTGTGTTTTCTAACTTCAAATCCGGCTCTAATCTCATGAACTCCAAACATTTGAGAAACTATATCTCCCTTAACACTAATAGTTGTAGTTGCTCTCCTTACAATATCATTATCCGTTCCACCAGCATAATAAGTTGTGTTGCCAATTGTTTTTCTGTAAAAACTAGGTAGGTATCTCGGATCATTGGGGTCATCATAGAGATAGGATTCTGCTTTATTATACGAATAGGAAGCTTTTAATGTATAAAAAGTGTTATTACTTAAAGTGTGAGTTAAATCTAAAGTATTTATAACCCCTCGGCTATAATCCCAACTAACTCCATCAGGATTAAAAAGGTAGCTTCTATCAAATGATCTTGATTTTGCTCTATCATAAACAAACTCATATTTTAATTTAATGTACGAACCAAATCTTTGACTGAGGTTAAATTGCAAATTCAATGAATTACTTGGATTCATAGCGACTGATTGTTTATCGCCTGATGGTAAACCATTACCATTAGGATCAAATGGATTAAAAAAGTATGCCCCGGTTGCGTTGCCATATCTTGCATCAGTGCTTTTAAAATTATCCGGAGTTAAATAAGAATCGCTCGGATTATATAATCTATAACCGTAATAGGTCCCTTTATTATTTTCAAAAACACCCGAGAAGAAAATTCTTGTTGATTCAGTAAATGGAATTGGCCCGCCTAATGTAGCTTCAATTCGGCCAGCATTAATGGCATCTATTTTATCAAGATTGGTAAACAAATTTGTTCTAGGTGTTACATAATCTCCGCCATAAGCTTTTACGCTAAAAGTAAATTTCTCGCCCCCTTCTTTGGTAACATAATTTACAACTCCGCTTAGAGCATTACCAAATTCGGCACTAAAAGTTCCAGTTGAAACAGATGCTTCTTGAACAGCATTTGTAGCAAGCCCAACTGCTCTAGAATTTCCATACGGATCGTTTAAGGAAAGCCCATTTAAAGTATAAGCTACTTCGTTACCATATCCACCTCTAACATGAATACTTCCATCATCCCCTGTAACAACACCAGCTTGTAATTTTATTACATCGCTTATATTAAAAACAGGTAAAATATCAACCGATTCTGATGTGATTGCAACAGTGGGGTTAGTCAAATCTTGTCTAATCAAAGGATTTCTTTCGCCCTGAACAATAATAGCAGTTAAAGTAACTTCACCTGGAGATAATTTGATATTTAATGTAGTAGTAAATCCAACATTAACCGTTACAGATTTTATTGTAACTTTTTGATAACCAATATAGGATGCTGTAACATTATATACTCCTGGTGCAATATTCAATATTACAAAATTACCTTCTAAATCCGATGCAGAACCTAATGTTGTACCATCAACCACAACATTGGCAAATGGGATTCCTTCACCAAGAGATGCATCTATAACTTTGCCCATAATTTTACCGGTAGATTGAGAGTATGAGGGATTAGAAATTACTAGAAGAAATGCCGCAACAATAATTAGTAAAAAAACTTTATGCATTATCGCGCCTCTTAAAAGAATTTTGGAGGAGTTTTTATTAAAGATTAAAAAATAAAAAAGATACTTCTTAATACAAGAGGCTGATTCAAAAATAAATCAATAGATTAAACAAAAAACTTAAGCCTTAATTTGTTCAGCATCAATTTATAATTTTTGATTCAGCCTCCCATCAAGAACAATCAATTATATTATTTCAGTAAAGTCATCTTTATGGATTTAGCAAAATTACCATAGGTTAATGTTGCAATATAATTACCGCTGGCTACCCTAGCGCCATAATTGTTTGTTCCATTCCAAGTTATCTTGGAGTTTCCCTTCTCATAAACTTCATTGTCAATTAGAGTAATCACCTCTCTACCAAGCATATCATATATTTTTAGAGATATTTTTTTCTCTAATGGAAGACTGAAATTTATAGTTGTACTTGGATTGAATGGATTCGGATAATTATTTTCCAATATATAATCATCGGGAGTTACAATCTTGTATCCCTCATCTTTTAGTCCGGTTGTTCCAGTATACTCTAGAACACGTATAGGAATACGATAATAATTTATAACTTTATGAGAAGCAGCATTATCACGTTCCCACGACTTAGTTGTGGGAGCCCATACATAATGTATTACCGATGTTGAATCATAAACACTTTGCTCAGATAGAACAATTTCCATATTACTGTCTTTATCAATATCAACACCATCTGCAAAAATATAAGATGTGAACGGAGTCTCTTCCTTCACTGTATCAATTTTTGTTGGATCTAAAACATAGGTAGTATCAGTGAATGTAATAACAGTATCAACTCTACCATGATAAATTTTAATCGTTGCAAATACTTCTCCACCTTCACCCTTGTAAACTAAATTCGAGAAATAATTGTTTTTATCTAATAAACTACCTGTACCTTTGTATTGAACAGCAATTAGATTTATTCCTCTTCCACCCCCGGTATAAATTTCATCTTTACCATCTTTATTAAGATCACCTTTTACACATGGCCAGAACTCAGCTGCAGACTTACCACCTAAAGCTTGTAAATCTGTTCTTAAAGCTATTCTTCCGAATCTGTTTGAGATTTCGGTTGCATCGCTACTAAATAAATTAGCACTTGTGTCTGTAGGTGTGAAAGAAAATAAAACCATATCAAAATTATCTTGGTACAATGTACCAGCAATTTCATCTCGTCCATCGCCATTAACATCTACAGCAGCCATACCAAAATAACTAACTCCATCTTTTAGAGTAGGTGTAGTAGGTGAATATTTATTGTAAAAACCTGGTTTGCTTTTATCAGGGAAGGTATAAGAATTCGGTCCTTTAACTTGAATAGCCCACATGCCGCATGCATTCCAGTGATGATTAATAATTTCAAGTTTACCATCACCATCAATATCAGCAGGTGTTGAACTCCAGTGTGAACCTGTAGCCCAATCTATTCCATTAGAAGAAGTACCTGGGCGACCTCCTTCCATAACTAGAGATGCAAATCCCGGGAACTGACCATCAATTCCTAAGATGTAAACGTCTCTATTACTATTTCCATATGAGTGAGTTATTATCTCAGATCTTCCATCCCCATCAAAATCTTTAACAGTCAAAACTTCTCTATTTAATCTTAAAGTATTGCCTGATGTTGCTGCTTTTGCACCGGCAGCTATAAACATAGCATTAGTTATCTCATAAGCGGGTAAAGTTCCCCAAGAAACACCATCCCACTCATAAAAAACTATCCTATTTTCGCCGGCTTGTTCAAAAATAATTTCCGGCATTCCGTCACCATCGCAATCCCCTACTTGTGGAAATCTTGGTGTGGATCCGCTGGAAGTCCTTGAAACCGGAGATGACCAGACTATTTCGAGAATACCAGCACCATTATATTTCAAAACGTGAACTCTACCACCATTTGAGTAATCAGTAGCAATAATCTCCTGTGTGCCATCATTATCGGCGTCAGCAACAATCACTCTTCTTACACCTAAATCTTTATAGTAAGGTCTAGCGGTGTCTGCTGTTTGTACTGCAAAGGCATTGTAAGTTGCCATTTTTGTAACATTAATTGGAGACTGTGCCTGAAGAGAAGTAACAAACAAGAAAACTAGAGAAAAAAGTAAAAATGTCTTTTTCATAGTGCTTTCCTCTTTTATTAGAAGTAATATATCTTATTTGAAAATAAAGACTATCTGAATTAAATCAAAACAAATTTTTTATTAAATCATTTTGATATTTCATTAAGTATTAAGCATTCAAAAGTTTTTTCTCTAAAATTTTTCATAATAACAATTTTTTCTAACAAGGACATTGTCATACTAGGATTCAATTTATAAAGCAATTCAATATTACTGATATCAAATTACCATGTTGATACTATTTTATTAGCATCATTTTTTTACTTAAAATATGCGATCCTGATTGTAATATATAGATGTAAATTCCACTTGGATAATTTCCAGAATTAAACTCCGTAGAATAAACTCCTGCAACTAACTCTTTATTCATTAATTCACCAACCTGCTGCCCTAATAAGTTGTATATCTTAATAACAGTAAACCCATTTTCAGGAATAGAAAATGAAATTCTCGTGGTTGGATTAAATGGATTAGGGAAATTCTGATTCAGTACATATGATGTTGGGATTGATTCATTTTGTGCTACATCAGATGGTGCGGCAGTTTGAAACTTAAACACAATTGCAAATCCGCTAAAACCATATGTATTCATAGCCCCCACTGACCATGTATAGATTGTATTTCCTTTCAACGTACTTAGAATAAATAAAGTATCAGTAACATCAGTGTCTACAATGGTTTTTGAGGGAATAATTGATAATCCCTCAGCCACGATAAGTTTATATTTTGTTGCTGAGTTACTTTTTTGCCATACTAAGGTTGGAGTAAGACTTACTCCTCTAGATGTATCTGCAGGCAACAATAATTGAGGGGGGACAGGAAATCCTGTTGTGAAACTCCTCTCATTTGAGTAAACACTTTCTCCTGCTAAGTTTGATGCAGTAATCCTCCAGTAATAAGTGGTGAGACCTTTGAAACCTGTTACAGTCTTAAAAGTATCTACAATGTTATTTTGATTAACAATTAAATCATTAAAATTTGGGTCTGAAGCAATTTGTAATCTATTATAATTAGAATGTGCTGTGTTTTCCCAAACAAATTTAATAGTATCTCTTTGATTGACTGCAAGTTCTGCGGGGGAAATAACTATCGGTTTAGATGGAATTGTAATTTGAACTGGAATTATTGCGCTAATATCACTTTCATTATTGTTTTTGTCTAATGCAGTTACACCAAAATACATTGTCTGTGATACATTTTCTGTTTTTATTTTAGCATATATAGTACCAACAATATTATTCATGTTAGAGGAATTTTCAAGATCTGATGGTTGAATAGTTGAAGCAGTAAATTTATAAACTACATACTTGGAAGCTATATCACCATCTGGAGCAGGCGAAGGTGCATTCCAATATAATCCATCTCCTCTACTATCAGCTAATTTATCATATCGTAAATTTGATGGTGGATTTGGTATTACGAAATCCTTCCAATTCATAACAGGTGGTATTGCAGGATATTTGTATAAAACTTTTAGAGAATCATAAAAACCTAGAAGATTATTTAATGTTGAAGTCGTATTATATAAAACACTTCCCTGACAATTATTATCCGTCCAGTTGAAACGAATTTGTCTTGGGATTTCATTCGCGTAAAATGGAATTTGGGGTGGTGTTGCACCAGCTCCAATTCTATAAACAGCATGTCCAACATACATATGTCTTCCGTTAGCTCCGGCAGAGTCAGCCCACCATGGCATCAATTTTCCATAATCTTGAGGTCCGGTAAATGCCCAATACAATTGCTGATTAATGTAATCAATAGATTTAGCACGCAGCCAAGCCATAGCATCACAATAAATGGAATTATAATTATCATTTCCTGTTATTGTTGAATCAGGATATCCAGGACGCCATATACCGCGTGGACTAATCCCCCATTTAACATTTGGTTTCACTAACTGAATATTATCATAAATCATTTTTACTAACGTGTTAACATTATTTCTTCGCCAATCTTTTAGACTAAGACTTGTTGGATTATATGATGCAAAAGTAGCGGCATCTTCTGTTCCCATTCCATCAAGATAAAAATAATCATCAAAATGAATTCCATCTACATCATATCTATTAACAACATCCATGATCACCGAAAGAACATAATTTCTTACTTCAGGAATTCCTGGGTTAAGAATCTTAACTGTTCCCTTTGTAAAAGTCCATTCAGAGTGTGTCTTCGATACATGTTTTGAAGCTGTCGGATAATTACCAACAATCCTTTCTACTCGATAAGGATTAAACCAAGCATGCAATTCAATTCCTCGTTTATGCGATTCCTCAATTGCAAACTGAAGCGGATCGTACAATGGATTTGGTGGTTGACCTTGAACACCGGTTAACCAATATGACCACGGTTCAATGTCAGAATAATATAATGCATCACATTCCGGTCTAATCTGAAACATAACTGCGTTAATGTTTACAGCTTTTAAACCATCAAGAATATTTATTAATGCTTGCTTTTGTGAAGCAGTTGAAGCCCCTTTTGTAGGCCAATCAATATTCGCTACTGTTGCTATCCAGGCACCTCTAAATTCTCTTTTGGGACTTATTGATTGGGCAAAAGCGTTTATTGCTTGCAAGAAAAATAAAAAATAAGCCAGATAGACAGTTCTTTTCATTTTACTATGGACCCAATGAATCTTCAGAAATGGAAATACAAAATAAATTTGTTAACAACCAAACTTATTTCCACTACACTAATATTAAGATTTTCAAATTAATATACATTTCTTTTGAAAAAATACAATACGAATTTAGTGATAGTGAAAATCTACCATAGAAAAATAATATTAAACTACTCAATAATGTTGTCTGAATTATCTTGTCTTAAATATTTTCCTAAATAGTTGATATAAATATTTTTATGAAATAACTTACTTTAACATAAAATCATACGGTACAATTATGGTGAATAAAAGAGTTATAAAAGTTGTTATCGTTCTATTAATAATTATTTCAGGTTGCACTTCTTTACAACTCGATCAATCAGAAAAAACCTTGCCGAATATTCCTAAAGTAGAACGGGAATTCCGCGGAGCTTGGATTGCATCCGTTGCTAATATTAATTGGCCTAGCAGAAAAGATCTTACAACAGATGAGCAAAAAAAAGAAGTGATAGGTATTCTTGACAAACTTAAAAATGATAATTTCAACGCAGTAATATTTCAGGCTCGTCCGCAGTGTGACGCTCTCTATAAAAGCAGCATTGAACCATGGTCATATTATTTAACTGGTAATCAAGGCAAAGCACCCGATCCATATTACGATCCTTTAGAATTCTGGATTGATGAAGCACATAAGCGTGGGATGGAGTTGCATGTTTGGTTGAATCCTTACAGAGCTCATCATATCGCTGGAGGAGAAGTCACAGAATTTTCTGTTGTTGAAAAACATCCCGATTGGGTTGTGAAACTTAAAGAGGGATACTGGTGGTTAGATCCAAGTAAAAAAGAAGTTCAAGATTATTCAAATAGTGTTGTCGTAGATATTATTAATAGATACGACATTGATGGAATTCATTTCGACGATTATTTTTATCCGTATCCTTCATATAATAATGAAGAAGATTTTCCTGATGACGAAAGCTGGAAAAATTATTTGAACAATGGTGGTACATTAAGTAAATCAGATTGGCGGCGAGAAAATATTAATGTCTTCATTCAAAGAGTTTATAAAAGCATAAAAGAGATTAAACCGAATGTAAAATTTGGATTAAGTCCGTTTGGAATTTGGAGACCTAAACACCCTGAATCAATTGAGGGATTTGATCAATATGATAAATTATATGCCGATGCAAAACGGTGGATTAATGAAGGATGGGTTGATTACTGGGTTCCACAACTTTATTGGAAAATAAATACTATTCCCCAGAGTTTCCCAGTCCTTTTAGGTTGGTGGAAAAATGAGAATTTGAAAAACAGACACTTCTGGCCAGGTATTAATATAGATAGGGAGAATAATGAATTAAATAATTCAGAAGTGATTAATCAAATTATGATTGTAAGAGGAATGCTACCTGATTCACCAGGCAATTTATTCTGGAGTGTCGGCCCCATTCTAACTAACAAGGAATTATCCGATGCAATTGTAAATGGGCCGTACAAAAAACAAGCATTAGTTCCTCAAACCCCTTGGTTCAAGAATACTCCCCTTGCATCACCGGAAATTATCACCTTAAAAGAAAATGATATGATTAAAATTTCTTGGTCACATGAAAACAATAAAAATGTTTTTAAGTGGATTGTATATTTCAATTATGGTAACAGGTGGGATTACACAATTTTAAATAGCGATACTTTTTCATATGAAGTTCCTCTAACTTTCGAATATAAGTCTACCAATGATAATGACAAAAAAAATATTAAGAAGTATGTTCTAAATGAAGTTGCTGTATCTGCTGTAGATAGAATTAGTAATGAAAGTATTCCGACTTTTCGTAAAATTGAATAATCTAAAACTTCCTCTTAGTTATTAGAATGTTGAGTAATGGAATTTTTTGTTAGTAGGTCTTGAAATCTTTTGGAGAAGGAATGAAAAAATATATTAGCTGTTTTTCATTAATTATGATTATTGCAACTGCATGTTCCACAAGTGTTGATGTTACAACAAAAGAGACAGTAACCCAACCCGCTCGTTCACAATATTTTAAAGATAAAATTTCAGTCATAAATTTTGGAAACGAGAATTTAACCGCATCCGATTCGGCCAGGCAGAAAATTATAAATGAAATTTTAGCTTCGGCAAAACAAAATTATGATGCTGTTATTTTCAAAGCAATCAATCTTTCCAAATTAATGTTAGCTTCTTCTAGCTCAGAACTCATATTCCCAGATATTATTAAGTATGCAAGTGAACTAGCCCATAGCAATGGATTGGAATTTTTTATTGGGATTGACTTCAACGAATTGGATAGATCAGTAATTCCATCTTCCCGAAATACTGTAATAAAAAATAATTTTAATAAACTTGTAAAAAATTGTGAGCTCGATGGATTCATTTTTAATGGTATAAACATTTCATCAAAAGATGATAACAATTTATTCGAAGATATAGTTGTAGAAAGTCTTTTACTAAAACCTTTTTTAATTGTTGCTATTCCAAATAAATTTAGCGAGACGCATAGAACGTTGGTTGATAAATATTTAGAAACATGGATAATTGATTTTCTTATTGACAACGAATTTGGCAACTCAATTATTTACAACAAGAATATAAATTATGGTGAAGACGAAAAAATTCTAAATAAATATTTGAAACGATTATCTCCCGAACATTTCATTTCATTTAATCTCTCGGAAGTAACTGATAAAAGTGTTACTGATGTTGATATACTAAGCGAAAACAGAATCAAGAATATTGATGCAAATATGAAGCTGAATTTTATCTTAACTGGGAAGACTGATACAGTCGAAATAAAAATCGGCAACAGAAATTTTAAACTTTCAACGAATGATTGGGCAATACCATACAATTATTTATTGAATAAGGATAATACCGTAAGCCGTTATGGAAACTGGGTGGAATTCAGAAGACCTTTTGCTAAAAATTCAGGCAACGATATTTACAATTTACTTTGCAAAACAAAATATCCTTCTAAGGTTTTCATCAACGATGATTCAGTAAAAATTTATAAAACAGGCGTCTTCTTCAAAAAAATAAAATTGAAAGAGGGGTTGAACAAGTTAAGAGCAGAAGTAAAAGCTGATAACGGTGAAACAACCATTTATGAAGACCGGGTTTTGTTTCAGAAGAAAGATCCTTCAATAGTAGATTTGAAATTATCTATTAATGATAATTCAATTGAACCTGCAGAGAACATTACTCTAACACCAGAAGATTATTTAACTGTTTCGTTCAACGGTACAAAATCTCAAAGAGGGTTTGTTGAAGTAACCCCCGGCAATTTTTCTTTTGAATGCCAAAGAAAAGATTTTAGCGGATCAAGCCGTTATGAAATTCAAATACCACTTAAAAATTTTATTAAGAATCAAAAGTATAGTATCAAGTTAATTCTGAAATCAAGTGAAAATAATCCCGATCAAAATTCAATTGAGAAATTACTCGACAGTACTCTATTAATAAAAGATGAAACGGAATTTCCATTATTAACAACCACACAAGATAATTCTCTTTTGACTTTCACTCTTGCACCGATAAGATTAGGTGCGCCAATTAGAAATGAACTTCCGAAAAATGTTATTCTAAAATCAAATGGAATTTTCGGAGATAATTATAGAATACATTTAAGTGATTCTGAAGAAGGATATATAAACCGCGAATTTGTAAAAGCACTTCCCATAGGTTCAAAAGTTCCGAGCTATTTTATTAATCCTCTTTCATGTTATACTTCTGCTTCCGCCGATATTATTAAAATCCCTTATTTGGAAAACGTACCTTATGAAATTTATCCCGATCCCGAACAGAAAAGAATTATCATAAGTTTATACGGAGTTAAAACAAGCAGCACGTGGATTATTCACAAAAATAATTTACGGTTTATTGAAAATGTAACATGGCAGCAAACAACAAAAGAGACTTATAAAATTTATGTCAATTTAAAGACATCAAAAATTTGGGGTTATGATATAAAGCCAAATGCGAAAGAATTAATCTTTAGAATAAAATATCCGCCGACATATAATGTTGAAAATAACTTACCGTTAAAAGGAATTAAAATTTCCTTAGAAG
Source organism: Melioribacter sp. (assembly GCA_023250955.1). GTDB lineage: Bacteria > Bacteroidota > Ignavibacteria > Ignavibacteriales > Melioribacteraceae > Fen-1258. Next base: position 46,922 of record JAHEZQ010000011.1, read on the forward strand.
CCGGACATGGTGGAAGTAATATCGGTGCAGTTGGTTTATCCGGCTTAAAGGAGAAAGAAATTAATTTGAAACTTTGTAAAATGCTTGAATTACTCTTCAAAGAACGCGGTGCTGAAATTTTACAGGTTAGAGATTCCGATAAAGATATGACGCTAACTGCAAAACGTGATACCGTAACAAACTCTGATGCAAACATTCATTTAAGCATTCATGCAAATTCAAGCGAACCATCAAATGAATTTTTAGGAACGTCAGGCACATGCACATTTTATCATAATCCTTTTTGGACCCAATTAGCCGAAAAAGTTTTTGGCAAATTAATCGAACTGGATGTTAAACCATTCGGTGCTGTCGGGTCTTTCAATTACCGTGTTACTCGAATGTCTGATATGCCTGCAATTTTGGTTGAACAGGCGTTTTTATCCCAAGCCGAAGATGAAGAAAAACTTAATGATGATAATTTCCGCCAACAAATGGCCGAAAAAATTTATGAGGGTTTAATAGAATATTTAAAGTACATGAAAGATTGATCTGATAAATTATTAAATTCACATAACTTTTCTGCACTAGGTAACAGATGGATAAAAAATATTTAATCGGTTTAGATGGCGGTGGTACAAAAACAAAATGCGTTATAACCGATTTTAATTTGCATCCTTTGTACACATGCCAAGGAGGTCCGTCTAATTTTCTTTTGATCGGAACGCAAAAAGTATCTGAAACTATTCTTTCTCTGATTCTCGAATCAACATCATATCTAAAAGTTTCACCAGATCAGGTCGCTTCAATATTGATCGGTACTACAGGAGCTGGAAGACCAAGCGATGCTCAAAAGTTGAAAGATGATTTTCTTCTATATGCTAAATCAAAAGGTTATTCTTTCAATTCATTTAATGTTGATAGTGATGCACGAATTGCACTTGAAGGAGCTTTTCCCGGCAGCCCTGGTTCGTTGTTAATCGCCGGAACCGGATCGGTAATTTTTGGTAAAGATAAAAACAACCGAATACATCGCGTTGGCGGATTTGGGAAATTAATTGGTGATGAAGGAAGCGGCAGCACATTAGGAAGACGAGGACTCAATCAAATTGCAAAAGACTATGATGGTAGAGGTGAGAAAACAATTTTAACGGAAATCTTAAAACGTGATTTTGGTATTTCTGATTCTTCTCAATTAATCACAGAAGTTTATAGAAATAATTTTGACGTCGCCTCATTCGCTCCCAAAGTTATTGAAGCTGCTCAGAATGGAGATGGGATTGCAAAGAAAATATTAGATGAAGAATCAGATGAACTTTTACTACACGTCAAATCAATATATAATATGATTGACGAAGAAATCTTAAAACTTTGTTTGATCGGGGGAACAATAGCAACGGAAAATTTTTACTCAAAAATGTTTATTAAGAAAATTGAACAGTATCTATCAAATATAAAAATAGTGTCTGCAGAAAACCCTCCGGAGATCGGGGCGGCTTTCATGGCCAAAGCTATGTTATAAACTATGTTAAAAATCATCCACTAATACCGAGGATATTTTTTATGCCCTTTCAAAAAAGAACTTCTAGAAATCCTTGGGTGTGGATCCCAACTCTTTATTTTGCCGAAGGTATTCCATATATATTGATAAATACCGTATCAGTAATTTGTTATAAAAAAATGGGTATAGATAATGCTCAAATTGCATTTTGGACAAGTTGGCTTTATCTGCCCTGGGTTATTAAAATGTTTTGGGGTCCGCTAGTTGATAATATTTCTACAAAAAGAAATTGGATTCTCTATACGCAGCTATTCATGGCGGGATGTTTGAGTTTTATTGCATTTACATTACATCTTCCTGTTTATTTTACGGTTTCATTGTTTGCATTTACAATTGGTGCGTTTGTTTCTGCCACTCATGATATTGCAGCGGATGGACTTTATCTACTTGCGTTAAACAAAGAAGATCAAGCTTTCTTTGTAGGAATACGATCAGTCTTTTATAGAATTGCGATGATATTTGGTTCCGGATTATTAGTTTATATAGCAGGACAATTTGAAGTATCACTAAAAAATATTCCTCTTAGCTGGACGATAGTCTTTGGTATATCGGCATGCATTTTTCTTTTAATTTTTATTTATCATCGTTTCATTCTACCATACCCCGAAAGTGATAAACCTAGAATTTCAAGAGATCGAACTCCCTACGTAAAAATATTTGCTCAATACTTTTCTCAAAAAAGAATTTGGGCAATACTTCTATTTATACTCTTTTACCGATTCGGAGAAGCAATGCTTGTTAAACTAGCTTCACCTTTTCTTCTTGATAAACATGAAGTCGGGGGACTTGGTCTATCTACTTCGGAAGTAGGGATTGTATATGGAACAGTGGGAGTAATTTGTTTAATTCTTGGAGGAATTGTCGGCGGTTGGGTAATTTCTAAATATGGTTTAAAAAAATGTATTTGGTTTTTTGCAATCACCTTGAATGTCCCACATCTTGCATATTTATATATGGCTTACGTACAACCTCCAATACAACTAGCTTTTCCTTTAGTTGCAATTGAACAATTTGGTTATGGTTTTGGTTTTACTGCATTCATGGTTTACTTGATGTATATTTCAAAAGGTGAATACAAAACATCCTTCTTTGCTATATCAACCGGTATTATGGCTTTGGGAATGATGTTGCCAGGTCTAATAAGCGGCTATATCCAGCAAGCGGTAGGATATAAATTATTTTTTATTATAGTATTATTAATGGCAATACCCGGTCTTGCTACTTTATTTTTTATTCCATTTGAAGAAGATGAAAATAAAGAGACTACTTAATAACTGTCCTTTATATGTGAAATTGGAAATAAGTAAATAAGATTTACAAAATCATTTTTTGAGTGTTATATGAAAACAACAAGACTAATTTTTTTATATTTTTTTATATCATGTGTTTATTTAAATGCACAGGAAGTAACTATGAATGCGGCAACAAGAGTTATAGAAGAAATCAAAAATCAGTACGCACCTGATAATAGGACAGCTATTTTTGAAATAGGAGCAAATAAAAATGCAGAACGATTTACATTATCCGGTGAAACAAATATTCCAGAAGCGAAACAAGAGTTATTAAATAAACTAAAAAAACTTAACCTGAGCTTTACTGACGAAATTAATCTATTACCGGGAAAAAGTCTTGGCGACAAAATATACGGCGTAGTTAATCTATCTGTTGAAAATATCAGATCGAATCCCAATGATCGAGCAGAATTAGCAACACAAGTACTTTTAGGAACACCGATTAAGATTTTTAAAAAAGCGCCGGAATATTATTTAGTTCAAACACCTGATAATTACATCGCGTGGATTAGCGAAACCGGTATAGTCCGAATGACAAAATCCCGGTTTTATGATTGGATGAAATCAGAAAAAATTATCTTCACAAAAGAATTTGGATTTTCATATTCGCAGCCAAACGAATTATCTCAACGTGTTTCGGACTTAGTTGCCGGGAATTTATTATTGGTCATTGGAGAGGAAAACAATTTTTTTAAAGTAAAATATCCGGATAATAGAATTGCTTACATTGAAAAATCAAACTGTGAATTATTTAATTCATGGTTAGAAAAAAGAAACACGACAGGAGAAGATATAGTAGCAACAGCGAAATTATTCATGGGAATTCCATATTTGTGGGGCGGGACTTCTGTTAAAGGAATGGATTGCAGTGGTTTTACTAAAACGGTTTATTTCTTAAATGGTATAGTTCTTTCACGAGATGCATCCCAACAAGTTAATACCGGTATTTTGGTTGATACAAAAAACGGATTTGATAATTTGCGTGCAGGTGATTTGCTTTTTTTTGGTTCCCAGGCAACTGATTCAACGAAGGAAAGAGTTACACACGTTGGAATTTATATTGGTGATTTAAGATTTATTCATGATTCCGGCATGGTAAAAATAAATTCCCTTGATAAAAGCGCAGCTGACTTTAGCGAGTTTCGGTTGACTCATTTTATACGTGCAAAAAGAATTCTAAACTCAATAGATAAAAACGGGATCTCCTCTATAAAGGGAAATAAATTCTACATGGGAGAAATGTAATGAAGCAGAGCCGTAGAAAATTTATTATAAGTACAGGGTTACTCGGCGGGACAATATTAACCGGTGGATCAAATACGAATGTTTTTTCTAAAAATATCAGTATCATAAAAAAGAATTCGAACATGAAACTAACATTTAAACCTTACACGCTGGAATTAAAACACGTTTTTACATTAGCAACAAGTTCCAGGACAACAACACCAGTAGTGTTGACGCAAATTGAATATGACGGAATCATTGGTTATGGTGAAGCTTCAATGCCTCCTTACTTAGGTGAGTCTCATGAAACAGCAACAAAATTTTTATCGAAAGTAGATCTCTCTCAATTCAAAGACCCTTTTGAGATGGAAAGCATTTTAGAATATGTTGATAATGTTGATAAACTTAATCCGGCAGCAAAAGCTTCTGTTGATATTGCTCTCCACGATCTCGTCGGAAAATTAATTGGAAAACCATGGTTTAAAATATGGGGATTCGACAAAGACAAAACACCTTACACATCATTTACAATAGGCATAGATACAAATGAGGTTGTTAAACAAAAAGTAAAAGAAGCGGAAGAATATAAAATTCTAAAAGTTAAACTTGGCCGCGAGACTGATAAAGAAATGATAGAAACAATTCGTTCCGTTACAGGCAAACAAATTACTGTTGATGTAAACCAAGGCTGGAAAGATAAATTCTTTGCATTGGATATGATTAATTGGTTAAAAGAAAAAAATGTAATCTATGTTGAACAACCGATGCCAAAAGAAATGGTAGATGAAATGGCTTGGCTGACTGAGAGAAGTCCTCTCCCAATTTTCGGAGATGAATCAGTTCAAAGGATTCCCGATGTAATTAAAGCTCACGGAGTTTATTCCGGGATTAATATTAAATTAATGAAATGCACCGGTTTAAGAGAAGCATATAAAATGTTAACCTTAGCAAAGTCACTTGGGATGAAAATTATGTTGGGTTGTATGACGGAAACATCTTGTGCTATTTCCGCAGCATCTCAATTAGCACCGGAAGTTCAATGGGCGGATCTTGATGGTAATCTTCTTATAAAGAATGATCCTTTTGTAGGAACGAAAGTTATTGATGGTAAAATAACTTTAAATGAAAATCCCGGTATTGGATTATCGGAAGTTTTGCCGCATTAAAGCAGTAGAGCCGCATTCGATGCGGCTCTTAACTTTTACTATTGAGAAGCACTCGGTGCGTCTCTACGCAAGATATAATTACTCTGTTACTTTCTTCAACTCTCTTGTATGTTTATAGAACTCCTCAAGACTAAGTTCTCTTAGGAATAAAATTCCTTTTGCGGCTCTAATTCTTGGATGAGGATGTTTTAAAAAATAATCTTTCCCAAGACAATCTCTTAACACATTATACTGCTCGACCTGAATTCTTTGAACAAGCCTGTTGAATGGGCCGTCATATTCCCAGCTTGGGAAACTCGCACCTTTTTGAGAACTAAAGCTTTTCATAAATGTATTTTCAAGAATTGCGAATGAGTTTAAACTTACTGGCACATACAGATTAGCTTCTGCAGGATGGAATCTGTACCAAACATTTCTGTAACCCCAAACTTTAACGTTGGAATTTCCGGAATATTTTTCATAAAGTTCCAACGCTTCGGCAATCGCTTGCATAACTTTATAATGTGTATCTGGACCGCTTCCTTCCGGATCAAAAGCTACAGTAACAATTGTAGGTTTTATCTTTTTCATCAATTCAAAAATCGGTAATACATCCCTATCCATTTCAGGTAATTCGGTAAAAATATCTCCTTGATAAAAACCGAGCCGCAAATGCGAAACATCTTCAACACTGAAACCGTAATACCCCCAAAATATTTCGCTCTCAAATTCTCTTTGCATGCCTTTTAGTTTTTGTACGTAGGCAATATCTTTTTTCCCCGGGTATTGAGTTCTAAAATAATTTATTAATTCATTTACTCTATCTTTTATATAAACCAAATTTTCCTCTTCATATATATCCATAATATTTCTTAATGACCTTCTTGCTAATGCTTCATTATGAAGAGTACGACTGTGCCCTGCTACGCCATCTAGATAAAGCATTACATCTCGATTCTTACCATCTATATTCAGACGGTTAAAATAGTTTGAACTGAATTTTTTAGTGAAAGCGCCTGAATTCAAAAAGTTTAATAAATTTTCCATCAACTCAAGCATAAAAGAATTAGTGACCGCAGTAAATCCGCTTGTCATGTAAGAAAAATGATGTTTGTTTAAAGGGGTTCTAACTAAATGTGTTATGTACGGTAAGTATGCTAATTCAATATCATCATGATGAGGTGCTGTATGTAATATCACCTCATTCTCAATTAGCTTCATTCCCTTCTCAAGCCGACAAATTAAATTTTCTTCAATACCCTTTGTAATTTTTTCTGCCGGCTGTTTCAAATTTTTCAGAACTAGATCAGTAATTTTATTTTCTTTGAAGTCATCTTTATTTAATTCGAAAAGTGTTTTAACTTTTTCTACAACAAGATTAATAATACTTCTTTCAACGGTATGTTGACTCATTGGCGATTCAAGTGTAGCGTCAACAAATCGTCTTTCACCCAATCTTATAGCAGCACCGTGTGTTAAATAGAATCTTGCGTTTTTAAGTTTTTGTAAAGCTGTAGCTGGATATTTATTTGAATATGAATTTTGAATTGAATCTCTAACAATATTTGCTTTTGCTTCACCTGCTGCAATTATTATTGCAGTAGCATTGTTATTATAAATTATTGTTTCAAGTCCAATTGTTATTACGAGCCGGTTACGCGCAATCTCAATTCCGCCAAGATCGACCGCCGCTGCTGCTTGTGTTTCATAATTTGTTTGGATTAACCTTGTAGTGGAAAAATGATCACTTCCCTGAACGTTAAAACCGATGTGCCCGTCAGGTCCGATTCCGCCAAGGAAAAATCCGATTCCACCCAGCTCACGTATTTTTCTTTCGTAGTTTGAACAATACTCATCAACAATTTCGATTGTTTCTTTTTGCAACCGTTCTAATCTGGAACTTGCCCAGCGTGTTCTTAACGAAAGATCAACTTTCTGCTCGTGGAAGATTTCATTAAGCGATAAATTTTCTGCCGTTGGAATTTCATTTATATTCATCAATAAAGCGTTTTTCGGGTTTAATCCCCAAAGTCGGAAATAAAAATTTTGTATGTAATAGTAAAAACTGTTATGCTGATTAATATCAATCGGATAAAACTCATCTATCTGAACAAATCTAAGATTTTCAAGAGTCGGTTTATTCTTTGCAGTTATTCCAACTTCTTTAATTAGATTTTGAATTGGTTGAGTGTTCCATTCCTTAATAATTTTTGCGACCCATTTAATAAAATGCTCGGGAGTTTTACCTGTAGGGAGAGAAACTACTCCATCTTGATTTTCAATCACCCATTCAATAAAACGTAATGCTGTAAGCTTACCAAGTTCGGGAAAACTTTCTACTTGGATAACAGGAATCTTTTCAACCGGTTCATAGATAAATTCTTTCCCCGATAAGGCAAGATAAGTTTGCTCAACTTTTGATTGTGGTATTATTTGTTTTGTTTCAGACATACATAATTCTCACAAAAATTATTTTCATGTTCTTCGAACTTGTTCTTTGTTTGTATTACTTCAGTAATATTAGTTTTTTACTTTCAATAAAATTTCCGGATTGAATTCTATATATATACATTCCACTTGCTAATCCATCAGCGTTAAAAACTACTTCATACTTCCCTGGTGCTTTATCTTCATTAACTAGAGTTGCAATTTCCCGTCCAAGCATATCATAAACTTTTAATGTTGTATGTACAACCGTTCGCGTCATATCAAATGGAATGGAAAATTTAATTTTTGTTGAGGGGTTAAAAGGATTTGGATAGTTTTGATCAAGATGGAACTCGCTTGGTAAATTCTTCTCACCATGTACATCGGTAATTATATTTGAAATGCATTCGTCAAAAAATATTATGCCGCTGGTATTTCCTGATCCGGTTTGAACTACATTAATACTTTTAAATTGAATACTGCCTGTACCTGGGATTTCGTTCAACCATATTTTCTTTAATTTCCATCCTGTCCAATTTATAGTGTCAATCTTTACATTTTCAGAAATGGAGTTATTTCTTGAGAATTTATATTCTAAAATATTTTTACTGTTATCTCCAAACACCCAAATGCCAAAACCTGCAGGTGAGCTTTCTCCCAGTTCAATTGGATTTAATAAAGCTAGATCAACCAATCCGTTGTTACCTGAAAAACCGTATACAAGTTTTCCCGCATTATTACCGCTCTTCTCTCTTTCTGTAGTAATTGTAAAATTTGTCTGGTCATTAATTATACCAATAGTATTGGGAGATAATAAAGGTGACTGCCACACATTACCCAATTCAAATCCATCTAAAATATTTCCGGTAAATGTGTATTTATTTTCCGTTCTAAATTCTATTATAACATCTTGAGGGAAAGTTACATTTTCAACATCACCTATCCCTGCTTTCAGTGTTATTCTATAAAGAGTATTATTTTTCAAAGGAACTTGGGGTTCAAATTCTATTATCCCAAAACTGTATTTGCTTGGATTTACCCTAACTAGTACCGGATTTCCATTACCATCAGTTAATGTAACTCTGTATGGTAATGTTGAGGCAATTATTCCTTTATCAAATTTTACATTTATTAAAACAGATGTGGAAATATCCACTGCACCGGTATCGGGATAAGTATAAATTAAATTTAGTTTTGATCTTGTAGTAAAGTAAAAAGAATTTTGCTGCTGCAAGTTAATACCAAAATAAGTTTTAGCTGCTGTCGAGATTGAAACTGTATATTTTGTACCGGGTACGTAACTTGTTGTTGGAGTAAAGATTAACCTTTTGTAATCATTTTCCCATTTAAAACTTCCTGCAACACTTGGCGAAATTGTAATTGCATTCTGTGTTGCTGTAACATTCATTCGAATATTAAACTCAAAAACAATATCCGAAATATTACTTACTTCATTAATGTTATCTACTGGAAAATAATTTAAGATCAACGGCGGATCAAGAATAGGATTCAGTACCAACAATTTATCATTAAAAACAGATTCGTTAGCATAAACAACAGTTGAAACCGAATCGGTTTTCATTCCATCAGCATCAAAATATAATTTATAATTGCCGGGAGTTACATTATCGAAAAAATAATATCCATTATTGAATTCGTCACCATTATAAATTCTTCCACCAGGCTCTAGTCTGACTTTTATTTTATTAATAGGTTTATATTTATCAAGTCCATTAGTAGGTGTATATGGAACGGTTTCCAATTCATCTCTTAAAATACCAGCTAATATTCCGTTTTGGAAACTCCCTCCCATAAAATATATAAGGAATGCACGCGCAATTGCCCAAGCTTCATGTTTAAGATAACTATCATTTTTCAGCCTCCAACTTTCTGGAGTGTAATCATGCATTGATCCTTCCGATAATGTTCCAGGCATATTTAACCATTTGAATACACCCAGGTAAGCTTGACCGGTACCGTAAAAATCGAAATCACCTGCAATCATCTTTTTCGTTGTTCTATTTACTTTAAAAATTTCATCTGCAAGGTAATTTGCCACAGTAAGAGCATCACCATAAGTAGGTTCGTTTGTATGTCCCTGAAAAAGAATTAAAGTATAATTGCTCGCACCACCAGCATTACTGTGGATTGCATGAAAGTAATCCACGTTATATGAGTTAGCAATTGCAGCCATCTGTGTTACTTGTATATCGTCTGCCGTTGTATTTGTCGTTCTCGACATAATTACAGTTGCACCCAAGTTTTCAAGTATAGTTTTTAAGTAGAGACCTTTGGTTAAGTTGCCTTCAGATTCCCAAAATGTTACTGTTGAACTTAAAATTATTTCTCGATCATTGGCTGGATCATGCCCTCCATGTCCTGGATTAATGAAAATTTTATAACCGGCTAATGATTGGGCTTGTAGGTTTGATAAACCTAGCAATGCTATAACGATAAATAATTTTATTTTTTTCATGAGTAGTTTGATTATTCGTACTTTAGTTTAATTTTTCTAATTTGTCCGTTATCTGTGTTATAATAAATTTCAGAATTAGTAGCTCCCCATTTTGGATAAAGCTCAATATTATCTCTTTGCAATGTCAAATTGAAATATTTTCCGGTATTTATATTAACTATATAAATATCAGACGCTGTAATTGTCTCACCGTTATCAATATCCTTCATAAACAAAATCCAATTTCCATCAGGCGACCATGACGGATAATTTGCATAGCCAATTTTATTGAGTATGGTTCCATCTAAGTTGGAAACGTAAGTCCCATTTCCCGCAAAAGTAAAAAGCAGTTTGGTTTTATCCGGTGATAAAGAAGGCCAAATGTAATTTCCTTCGCCAAGCGGCAGAATAACTTTCGTAACATTATTTTCAGAAAGCACAATTTTAGAATCTTGAATAAAGATCACACGCTCCTGCGCAGAAGTTTTTTGCAGCATTCTTTGTTTCAAAGTTGTTTTGACTTCAGTTCCTCTCACATAATTCTTAAATGCGTTACTGTAATCTCGGCATATTTTTAAATCTCTTATTCCTTCTTCTATAATTACAGATTTTTTTGATGTGATATCGTAAGAATGCAAGGATGTAAATCTTTTCCCTTTAATAAACTTATCTTCTCTAAAAAGTATTTCTTTGCTTATCGTACTAAATCCAGGCTCATAACCGGCGCCGATAGCATCTGTAATCTTTACAATTTTCCCAGTTGATAAATTTTTAGACCACAATCCTTTATAACTTTCGCCCGAAAACAAAAGGCTTATTCCATCCGGACTAACAGTCGGATAATAAAAAGCTCCTTCTTTCGAAGTTGTTAAAGCAATATCTTCAATAACGGTAACATTTTGCGCAAGCATAGCAGCAACAGTTATGAATAATATCAAAAATATTTTTTTCATACTGACTCCAAATAAAACTTATTTTTTATCATATATAAATTTATCATAATTACTTATCGAAGGAAAATTAATGTTAAATTAAAATACATTCGGTAAATTAAATTACCTGAATTAGTTTAATACTAACAATCAATGTTTTTATCGTTTTATGAGTTTAATTATTCGACCATATAAGAAGTCAGATCTGCCAAGACTGTACGATATTTGCCTTAAGACCGGTGACAGCGGAAAAGATGCAACCGAACTTTTCAAAGATCCAATGTTGCTTGGTAATTTTTATTCTGCCCCATACGCTGTAATTCATCCGGAACTAACTTTTATTTTAAGTGATAATGATATTCCAATAGGATATATATTAGGTACAAATGATTCGGAATCATTCCATCAAAAAACTGAAAAAGATTGGTTCCCGCCACTTAGAATAAAATATTCCTTACCGGATGAAAGTAACAACACATCAGATGCCAGAATTATTAGATTAATCCATAAAGGATATATTCCAAGACCGGAACTGATTTCATTCCCTGCACATTTACATATTGACATCTTACCGGAAGGGCAAGGAAAAGGAATGGGGAAAAAATTAGTTGAAACATTTTGCAGCAAACTTATAGAGTTGAAAGTGCCCGCTCTTCATTTAGAAGTTGGGAAAAGAAATACGGATGCTATAAAATTTTACGAAAAAATCGGTTTCCAACAAATCAAAGAATATGAATGGTCAATTGCTTACGGTATATTATTATTAAATTAGAATAAATAGTTAAAAATTTTTCGGGAATAATGATTATATGAATGATAGGAAAAAATTGTTTGAGGAAATTAGTTCTTTATCTACAGAACAACGTAATGTTAATTCGATGAACATAGATAATGAAAGCATAAGCGGTATTCTGAAGATTATAAATAATGAAGATAAAACAGTTGCGTACGCTGTAGAGAAGGAATTACGATATATTGGAAAAGCTGTTGAAATAATAGTAACTGCAATAAAGGACGGTGGAAGATTACTTTATTTCGGTGCAGGCACAAGTGGAAGACTTGGTGTTGTTGATGCATCGGAATGTCCCCCAACATTTGGAACGCCTTTCGGTTTGATTGAAGGTTATATCGCCGGAGGTAAAGAAGCAATGTTTAGAGCTCAAGAAGGCGCGGAAGATAAAGAAGAGAATGGCGCCAAAGATGTAATCTCTGCCAAAGTAAAAAACAAAGATGTGGTTTGCGGTATTGCAGCAAGCAGAAGAACTCCATATGTAATCGGGGCAATTAAAAAAGCAAGCGAGTTGGGTGCAAAGACTTTATACATCACTTGTACACCGCGTAAATCTTTTAATCTGAACAATGTTGATGTTGCTATCTGTGTTGATGTGGGACCTGAAGTGATCATGGGTTCAACAAGAATGAAAAGCGGTACAGCACAAAAATTAGTTTTAAACATGCTTACCACTGCTTCTATGATTCGCCTTGGAAAAGTTTATGAAAATATGATGATTGATCTGCAAAGGACTAATAAAAAATTAGTAGAAAGATCAAAAAGAATAGTAATGACAATAACCGGTGTTACGTATGAAGATGCCGAAGAATATTTAACAAAATCCAAAGGACATGTTAAAACTGCACTTGTTATGATACTCGCTAAAGTAGATTATAATGAAGCACAATTAAGATTGAAAAAAGCAGATGGTTTTGTTCGTAAAGCAATCTTAAACAAATAAGTTATTTAATATTTAGTGTTATGAAGAAACCAAAAATTATCATATTCTTTCTTTTAGTTGCACTCTCACATTGCTTATATGCACAAAATAATTTTATTGAAAAATTATTGGATGACAATAAAAATTTATTTGGTGATGTTCTCACAAATATAGATAGCTTCGAAGTACAAATTATTTATACTCAAATTGATCGCGACAAGAATAACTTTCCCTCATTTACTACTTATAAGTATAGAGTAGATCCCAAAGAATATTTTTATTCCGCCAGTACTGTAAAATTACCGACAGCTATTTTAGCATTAGAAAAGTTGAACAATCTTAATATAGATGGATTAAATAAAAACACTTCTCTAAAAGTTGACAGCGTTAGAGCACCTCAAACACCGGTTACATCGGATTCCTCTTCAACCACAGGCTTACCTTCAATTGCAAACTACATAAAGAAGATTTTCCTTGTTAGCGATAACGATGCCTATAGTCGTTTGTACGAATTTATTGGACAAAAAGAAATTAATGAAAGTCTCCATAAAAAAGGTTTTAATGATGTAAAAATTACTAACCGTTTTGCAGCCGGTTTTTCCGCTGAAGATAACCGGTATACCAATCCGTTTGAGTTCTACAAGCAAGATAAAATTATTTACAAACAAGTAGAGCAATACAATAGTGAGAATTATTCCTTTGATTTAAATAAATTGAAAAAAGGTATCGGCTATATTGATTCAAAAAATAATCTAGTTAAAGAGCCATATGATTTTTCAGCAAAAAATTATATTTCTCTTGAAACTCTTACCGAAATATTAAAAGCAGTTATTTTCCCGGAATCTCGTCCTTCTGAATTACGATTTAATCTAACTGACGATGATTATAAATTTATATATAAATATATGTCAATGTTTCCTCGCGAAAGCAAACACCCCTTTTATGATTCAGTTTACTATGACAGCTATGTAAAATATTTTATATTCGGCGATTCACACGAACCCATAAAAAATAATATAAGGATTTTTGATAAGGTTGGATTAGCGTATGGTTATCTCACAGATGTTGCCTACATAGTTGATTTTGGAAATAATGTTGAGTTTATGCTTTCTGCTGTAATACTTGTTAATAAAGATAAAATCTTCAACGACGATGTTTATGAATACGACAAAATTGGAAAACCTTTTTTAGCCAACTTAGGTAGGATTATTAATAATTATGAATCAAAGCGCGATAAAAATATCCTTCCAAACCTTTCTAAATTTAAATTCGATTATTGAAGAAACTTCATCACACTGCATCAAAACTTAAGAGAAGAAAATTGCATAACACATTAGAATTTTATAGATTAATTTGTAATCAGTAATGGGAAAATTATGAAATTCTTTTTAAGCAGTTCATCAATCTACCTGAGACCCTGGCAAGACGAGGATATTGATCTTTTATTTAAGGGAATTAATGACCCTGATGTTAGAGAAACTCTTTTTACTTTTCGTCCTAAATCTAAAGATGAATTGATGGAAGAGATTAAAAAAGATCTATCAACTGAAAAAAATATTTTATTAACCATTTGTGAATGCACATCAAACCAACCAGTAGGCATTACTGCATTTTACCGAATAGACTATGTAAGCAGAGCCGCCATATTTTTCTTATCACTCTATGATTCTACCAAGTGGAATCGCGGTTACGGCTCCGAAGCAACAAAATTAATGATAGACTACGCATTTAATATCTTAAATCTTAACCGCATACAGCTTCATGTCTCAACTGAAAATCCAAAAGCAATTTCAATTTATGAGAAATACGGGTTTATTCAAGAAGGTACTCTGCGAGAGGCAATGTATCATAATAATCGTTATGTTGATTTTTATGTAATGTCGATTCTTCGAAGTGACTTTTATAAAAAATAATTTAGCTTTCTTCAATAGAAAATCATCTTCAGTTTAGATTTAGAATTAAGCTGATCTTCTTAAATTCACTTTCAGTTAACTGAATTAATATTGGTTTCTTATTTACGTCGAGCCAATGAAGTAATTTCACTAACTGCTCTTCAGGCAAAGATGTACAACCGGAAGTTGGCTTTCCAAATCCACTCTGTATATGTATGAAAATACACGATCCGCATCCTGGAATCTGGGGACTCGAATTATGGTCTACAAATATTCCAAACTTGTAAAGCTCGTCATCCCTTCGCATTATTTCTGAACTATTCCAAGTTTTGTTCGTTTTGTTGTCATCGACTAAAGTATTATAATACATTGAAGTTGTGTCATCCACACATTCGACCTTTGTTGTAACTTGTTTATAAGGATACTTAAGCCAACTAACGCTCTCTATTGGTAAGTAACCGAATGCATATGATAGTTTAAAAATACCGGCTGGAGCTCTACCGTCTCCTTCGTGCTTTATTGATCCGGAAGACGTATTAAAATCAATCAGCCCATTTCCCCATCCCAGACCGGATCTACCAAGATTAACAGGAATATTTTCGCTCATATTCATCATCTTACCATCTTTTTTCTCATAATATATCAGATTCGCTTTAGTGGAATCCCAATCTTTGGATGTAACAATTAAAAATTGTTTTGAATTTTTAATGATTTTTTTAAGATCAGAAAAAAATGTAGCTCTAAAATAGTTGTCTCTAATTTTATCGTACTTTATTTTTTCTCCAGGAAGCATGGCTGGGATTTTAATAGTTATACCGTCGAGTCTTAAACTCTGGTTTTTAATTAGGGTTTTATTAGCCACATATAAAACAGGCCATGCAAATGGATTATTATAGATATCGCGTCTGCCGGCAATTTCTTTAAGAGATTCGTTTCGTTTTACTGTGTATGTTTTCTCAGATCCATTTTGTGATTGTAATTCAACTTTAGTGTTTGATTGATAACACTCACCGCGATTAAAAGAATAGTTAACAAACATTAATAAAAATGTTAGAATTATTAAATAGAATCTGAGTTTTGCATTCAATTTTTTCTCGCTATTTTTTAAATTTTATATCATCCTGATTATCTGTTGTGCTTATCTAAAACTTAATCCAAATGGGAAAAAGTTAATTCACACATTAATCTATATTTTTGTTTTCCTTAAAACAACATTCAAGGCCATTAACTTCAAACCTTCTATTAGACTATTGGTATAATGAAATCTCTACTTAACTTTCATTATCTGAAAATCATCGAACCAAACTTTACCCCCATTATTTCCGGAACTTGTAATTCCAGCCCTTATCAGAATTTTTGATGTACCTTTTGGCAAACTAAAAATTGTTTTCACGTTCTGCCAATTTTTCGTTCCAGTAACTAAACAACTTTGTAAAGTAGAAGCTGTACCGATCAATTTAATGCTGTTCCAGCATTGTACATCTATGAACGGAGAATTTTTTATTCCCTCAGTCTTTACCCAACCTTGCAACTCATAAATTTCCCCTTCCTTTAACCCGTCAACTCTTCTGATCCAATTGTAAAAAGTAATTTCCGGAGGATGGTTATTAAAGATTGAAATGAGAATGGACTTATCTCCAGTATGCGCTACAGAATTGTCCACCACTAATTCAGCATATTTTTTTGTTTGTGGTAGATTGTTAGCGAACCAACCGTCTGGGTTTGTTCCATCATACGTATCTTCGAATCCACCATTTATAGAATCATTCACTTTTACACTATTACAAGAGACAAAAACAACTATTACAGAAAAAAGAATGTTCGCTAAAATGATTTTGGTTAGCATAATTAGAATAATTCTTTTTTGTAATTTTTTGAGAAGAGTAAATCAGTGGTTTACATTATAAATTATTTTTCTTCAAAATGATATTAGAAAAAAAATCTCGCGCCAATTCCGGCATCAATTCCAAAACCGGTTGAGTTAACAAGTAAAAGTGTCGGCACAACTTCAACAAAAATATCCAACGGGGTTGAACGCGGAAGCCATGCGATTCCCAAAACGCCTCTAACACCAAACGTTCCTCCGTACTCCGGACCAGTATTTATTCTCCCTCCTATTCCATAAAATAACGGGAACTCGCCACTGTAACTTATCGCATTGAACGAATGCCAGAGGTAATCAACATGTATATGTGATCTGGTTACTCTATTATAATCAGGATCAAAACCGTTAAACCGGTATCCTTGTACCGACCAGCCCAATCCAAAAGCTAGCGCATTATTATTTGATGTCCACAGCTTTGCACTCAAACCGGTTGGCTCCCCTATTATTACCCCAAGGCCAAATTTTCTGCTTTGAGCTTGAGTAAATGAAAATGATAACGCTAGAAAAATAATTGCTAACACATAAAGGATATTTTTCATTATTACACCATTGATAATTTTTTGAATATTTTTATTGTGTAAACAGAGGGTAAGTCAGAACAACTTACCCTCCGTTTACAAATTTTAATGGAAAACATTATTTGAGAAGAAGCATTTTCTTCACTGCAACAAAATTACCGGCTTTCAATCTGTACAAATAAACTCCGGAAGTTAATTTAGAAGCGTTGAACTTAACAATATGAGAACCGGCACTCATTGGTCCGCTTATAAGACTTGCAACTTCCTGCCCAATGATATTATAAACCACTAAGCTCACTACTTCCTGTTTTTCCAAAGTAAACGTAATATCGGTAGATGGATTGAATGGATTAGGATAATTCTGTTTCAATTCATAAGCAACTGGTACGCTTTGATCGTTCTTATTGTTAACTGCAGTTACAGAAGAAGATATCTGTTGTACTTGTACCGCTTTCAAATTTCCGTTCTGATCTTGTTCTGCCCAAACCGTTACTCTCTGTCCAATCTGGATGGAAGAAAATTGAACCGGGGTATAAGTCGAGCTAATAAATACTGTATTACTGCTTACAGAAAACGATGGTATTGAAAGCCGGATATTGCTTGAACTTGCCGCTGTAACCACTCCATTGAATTGAACACTATGCGAATCACTTTCGATTTCAACTTTTACTGCAAGATTTTCGTTCAATACTGTTTTTACATATTTAACTTCTACAAACTGATTTACCTTAAGACTATCGAATGTAACAACATTATCAAACTCATCGTAAAAAACTGTATTCTGATCAGTCTTTATAGTTAATCCGGCAACAACAAATTGTGATCCATTCAGAGAATCAATTTTACCGAATACTTCGAATTCATGATCTGGATGAACCTTAATTAATTTTGCTGTTAACACCCCGCTTGTATTTAAAGCTCCTTTCACTTCAACTTTCAATCCTAACGTAAGACTTGCAAAAGTGATTACACCTGTCCCATGTCCGACTACAAGTGTTGATGAATCCACTGCAAAAGTTTTACCCATAACAGTTATAGAATTCAAAGTTAAGTTCTCAATCGTTCCTTCAACAATGACAGTCGGTCTCCAGAAATTTCTAGCATTAACTCTAAATGCATAATATTGATTTCCGGTAAGGGTGGCCTTTACAGTAACGATTTCTCCTACTTTCAAATCACTATAAGTAATCGAATTTCTATTATTATCAATGAACTCAGTGTTTTGATCTGTAAGAAAAACTACACCTTTAACGGTAAGAGAACTTCCGCTAAGAACTTCGATTGGGCCTGTAAAATTATGCTCAGCACTATTATTGGCTCTTACTTTTATTACTGATGCGTAATAGACATTGGTCTGCAAGTTTGCTTTAACTATTACAAAAGTTCCAACTGTCAACTCAGCAAAAGAAATACTTTGTTTAAACTGGTTATAAATTTTGGTTTGGCTGTTGATAAAAATTTGATAACCACCAACGAAAAAGTTATCGGAATTTACAACATCAATAAGTCCTGCAACTTCAAGGTCATTTTCCGAATCTTCGTTTTCTAATTTAATTCTTGTTGCCTTATAAGTTGAATCGCTCAATAGAATAGCTTTAACCTCAACTCTGTCACCTATTTTCAAATCGGAAAAACTAAGAACCGTACCTTCGTGAGCATAAATTACAGTGCTTGAATCAATTTTAAATGTTATCATATTGACAGTGATACCTGCTGAGTCTTTTGCAGTTATTGTTCCTTCAACTTCCAGTTCCTTGTTTTCCAACTCTTCATTTTCAACACGAATGTATAAAGCCAAATAAGTTGAATCTTGCCGCAAGAATCCTCTCATCTCCACATCGTCTCCAACTTTTAGATTGCTGAAAAGAAGAATTCCTTTATCGTGTGAAAGAATGATAGTTGAGCTATCAACAAAGAATTCAACATCATTCACTTTTATTGAATTGCTTGTTAATACCTGTATTTTTCCTTCCAATTCAATTTCCTGACGCGAATTTTCTGTCATTACAATTATAGCAACAGCAGTTAGTTGTCCGCTGTTGGATTGAGTAGATTTTACTAAAACACTATCTCCAACTTTTAAGTCTGCAAAACTTAATGCCGCATGAAATTGCGTGAAAATAATTGTATTAGTATCTACAAAAACTTCGTTTCCATTCACCGTTAATGAATTTGTTGTAACCGCCGAAATTTTTCCATGTAATTCAAGATTTATTCTTGCTGTCATTAAACGAATCTTAGTTGCGATCAAATTTCCGCTGGTTTTAGATTCTGCTTCAACTTTTACAAAACTGCCAACCTTTAAACTATCGAACGATAAATTACTGTGCATACTTCCGGTTATTTGTGTTAAAGATATGACAAGAAATTCCATATTATTAACTGTAATACTCGAATCGGTCTTTACTTGAATTGATCCGGTTACTTCAACTCTGCCGTTAGCTTTAATTTGCTGTGGTACTAAAAACAAAAAAGAAACAATCAGAAGAGCTACCATACTTCCGATTTTTCCACTTAGCGAACTATATATTTTTGACATTGTATAAATCTCCTAAAAAATTATTCCTTTTGTTTTTTAGATTTCAATTAAAAGATGGAACCGGCTTTCCGGTTCCATCACAAAGTACTTAGTTTATATTTGACAAAATTAGAATTTGAGACGCAGCGTTGACTTGTGCTGAAGATGCACCAACCAAAGCAACTTGAGTTGTTGACTTAACTGAATTGAAGAACGCTACATAAGCATTGATAATTGCGTCAAGTGAAATTGTTCCGCTCAACGAAGCATTAAGAATTGTTTTAGCCGAAGCTGTTGAGTTAATACTTGAGTCAACCGTTTCAATTGTGCTTGCGTAAGAAGATAATGTAATTTTTAGTTGAGATTTTATAGATGAATGATATTGAACGAATGCATCAGCCATTAAATTTAAGTCTGATGAAGTTGAAATTGAACTATACAACACTGCTCCGGCTGAAGCCACAGCACTGATTTGTGTGTCTGTTGCACCAGCCGCTTGGAATTGTTGTTTCATCGCAATGTTTAGAACAAATGCATACCTCTTACTAAAACATTTTGCTATTGCTAATCTACCATTTGCGCTCATTGTAGTTGTCGCATTAACAAAAGTAGTTACTCCTATTCTCATCAGTTCAGCATATACGCTTGCGTTGACATTGCTATTAGTGCAAACCGATTCTTCATAACTGTTAATATCATTCTCTGCTTCATCTTCAGTATCACCGGAATTATATAATGCTACATCTAACTTAGCTTTTGCTTCTGCTTTTGCATGCATCATAGCTTGGATTTGACTGCTTGTTAATCCAAAGTAAGAATTTCCCTCAGCTTGTGTGGTAGCTTGATATTGTGCCTGCAGTGCATTGATAAAATCAGTTTCAGCCTGTGCATTGCCGTTAATATGAAGTGCCGCCTGCGCATTTAGTAAAATTTTCAGATCTGCAGCATCAATATTATCTGCACGTCCTTGGCTTACCAGTTTGATATATAGATTTGTTTCTGTTGTGGATTCCGAACAAAGAGGCGGGGCATAAACAGTACTTCCGCTTTGGACTGTTGAAGAAATAATTGCTCTCCATTCAGCTGCACCTTGAGTTGCAACAACAACAAGATTAGCTGCACCGCTTAGATTTGTTTCTACAACAAATTTTCCTGCAATATCCGTCTGAACAGTTTGTGTTGAAACTGTCTTTAACGAGCCGTCGGCTTGAACTTGAGCAAGAATTACAGCAGCACCTTGAACCGACGAAACTGTCTCAACTGATCCAGTTTTGCTTAAGGTTTTTGGCAATCCATTACTTGATGAAATTCTGCCAGCAACTTTAGCAGTACCCCCTCCCGATTCCATCGGGTTATCATCTTTTGAACATGATGCTAGAAAAAATGAAGTTGTTATTATTACTGCAAGGAATAAATTGTTTCCGTATTTATTTATGTTTAACATGATTACATCCTCCTTAATTTATTTTAAGTTGGTTTTAAACACTTCAAAAAAATTATTTAACACGGTATGGTATTCCCCAGGTTTTTTCTTCCACACTTGTTTCGGTATCATATACGACTGATCTCGGTAAAGCATTAATAACAGCGTGCATTCTTGTTGCATTAGAATTTGTGTACCATCTTCTTTCGTAAACTTTTTTGTAACTAAGCCCTACTTGAGTACTTGAGACCAAATCAAATTTTTCTTTAGTTCCAGTATTGCCATTCATCATTGCACCGTAAGTAACTGTTAAGAAATCCGGATCGGAAGATTTGCTTAAGACTTCCACAGTAAGTTTTACAGGCTGATTTTTCTTGTACCATGTTAATAGATTACCCCAGCCATGTTCTTTGAATTCCGATCCTGCCTCTAAACCATGATTATCCTTGTCATCATTATCTTCCACATCATTATCATGACCACCATTTTCTTTCCCGACTTTGAAGAAATATGCATTCGGATCTTCTATAACAACTTCAGTACCATCTTGTGTAGTTAAAATTATTTTTACTATTTGAATATTATCTCCTGTTGTTCCTCCGTTAGGAAGTGAGATCGCATTAACTTTCCAATCAAGTGTATCGTTTCCTGTGTTTGCTACTTTTTTAAACTGGATTTTTCTAGTAATAGTTGATGAAAAACTTTTTTGAACGGTAGTATCAACATGTGAACGGATTCCAATTGTCGGTTGTTGGAATGAACCCTCAATAGTTAACGTTCCTTCAAATGTCTGGACTAATGTTCCCACCGCGGTAGTACTATCTTTTACAAGAGTTAAATTTTTATCAACGAGTTTCATTTTTTGACCTATGCGGACCGGGTATAAACCCTTGCCCATTGTTCCGGCAAGTGTCATCGCTTGTTCTTCACTATAATTAGGAGTAAATGAACTGACAGAAGAACTTGTTTCAGCAATCTTTAGAAATTTTTGCGTTTCACTACTGTTTGCAAATTGAGGATCATTAATATTGAGAGGATCTTTACAACTACTTAACACAACAGCAAAAATTATTGATAAGAGAAATAATGATAAAAAAGCTAACTGGCGTTTCATACGGACTCCTTTAATTTAATTAGTATTTTTGTTTTTTGAATTTATATTCGAGTAATTTTTTCTATCTATTACAAGTTTCTTGATAAACGATTTCAACTCAGTCAATTCCGAAGACTTATTGAAGAAGTGATTGACCGACATATATTCATAAATATTGATATACTGAGGAAGCTTATAGTTAGAGCAGAGAATCATAATCGGTTGTTGCTGCATTTTTTCGATGTGCAGCATT
Organism: Melioribacter sp.; assembly: GCA_023250955.1. GTDB lineage: Bacteria > Bacteroidota > Ignavibacteria > Ignavibacteriales > Melioribacteraceae > Fen-1258. The sequence continues at coordinate 69,231 of JAHEZQ010000011.1, forward strand.
AGCTCTAATCCGGATGCATCAGGAAGTTGAATATCCAAAAGAATTACATCTATTATATTTATTTGCATCACCATTTTTGCCTCTTTCACTGTCTCAGCTTCTAATACTTCTTCATATAGATTTTCTAACGCCAAGTACCGGATAAGATTTTCTCTAACAATTTTTGAACCTTCTACGATCAAAATTTTCATATCAGTTGTTTCTTAATTCTGGGTGTTAATTTAATCGCGGATAACTAGGTTGTATGCAGTGGTTTTTTGTAAAAGGATGTGGTCGGTTTTACTGCAGGAATATGGCAGAATTTTATAAGCATTTTATGTTGACCTAACCAAATATTGTTCAGTGGAAAAACACTTATTTGCGCTAAAATCCTCATTAGACACAGGTTCATCTTTTTTTTATTTATTTACATATTAACAAAAGCATATTCTCATTATAAACTTATGTTCTACAAGTGACGGATAACACATTCTAAAAAGTAGTATTAAAAGAAACCCCGCTTAAGCGGGGTTAAAATGTTGCTCGAAAAATTACGGGCAAATTTATTCCACCTTAATAGACTTCTTTTTAGTTTTCTGGAATATATATACAATCACAAGAAGAATAACGACAGTAGTTAAAACGTATATCCAATAAGAAAATGTTGAAGTGACTTCTTTTTTCCATGTCTCTATTTTCACATCAAGAATATTTTTTTGTGATTGAGTCATTATATTATTCTCAATGAGAACCGGAAACCATTTTTTCACAAATGTTTTATTATAAACACTGTCAGTAAAAGTGTAGAAAATATCTTCTGACTCATTTTTACTCTTAATACCAACGTTTTTTATCTCATCATCAATAAATGCACTAACATTATCTACAAACAGATTAGCGTTGTTAAATGGAGCTAGATAAATATTTTTTCCAATAAATAGATTATTTATACTGCTCCATATTCCCTTATTGATCTGATCATTCCACTGTATGAATAAAGAATCTATTTGTGAGATCTCGGATTTTTTTTGTTTTTTGTTAAGATATACACTGCTTAATCTCGGTCCTATTTGTTTCCATACTTTATCAAAATCGCTATACTGTTTTTTCATTTGCGAAAAGTCTTCGGCAGTCATTTGTGTAACCTTTGTGAATTGGATGTTGTCAGCAATTGTTCGTTCAATATTATAGAATAGATTCGCTTTATTCACTTTTGACATAATTGCTTGCGATTCTTTTTGATTTAAATTTTGTGGAGACTTTATAAATTCTACAAGAAGACTATCAACAAGGTCGCGGACTAGTAAATCACGTTGGTTAATGTTACCCCTTAGTTGTCCCACAAGTCTTTTGAGTTCAGTAATAGTTGCTTGATCTTTCCCTGACTTCAACATTAATTCATTTATTTGCTTAATCAATTCTTCATTTTTTTGATTTAACTGCGTCACTTGGATTTGAAGTGTTCCAACTTGAGTTGTTAATGTGCTTATTTGTGTTAAATCAGCTTTTTTAGTTTCAAGCGCATTTTCAATTTTTACAAAAGCCGATTCAAAGTTTTCCGGGTAAAGGGCTTTATTAAAAAATGTTTTATTACCCGCGAAATCATTTCTCAGATTATTAATCTTCTCACTTATAACGGTACATTCATCAGTTGAAGAAACATTTTTAATTGATTCTTCAATCTGTTTATACTGACTCTTAAAATTTTGCAGTGTCTCATAATCCGATTGTGCAATCATTAGAGCATTCATTATAAGAAAGAGAAGAACACTTAAGAATATTTTCGTTTTCATTTTGACCTCACTATTTCGGCACCAGTAACCAAATATTTATTTGGTCCATCAATCAATTCGACATAAGCCGGTTTCTGATTGAACGCAGGCTTTTGTAGTGCAAGTGAATCTGAAATACTTATTTTATCTTCCAATTTCATTCCACCTTCTACGGATTTGAACATGTAAATGTTTTTAAAACCTACTCCTGTGAAGTAGTAATGACCGGCTTTGTCTCGTATAATTCTGATCACCTTTCCTGCGACAGAATTTGAGTCATGGAATTCCTCATAAAAAATTGGTTTGACGTTTATATCAAAAGTATATCTCTCTTCTGATACAAATCCTTGATCATTTACTTTTAATACAGATTCCACTGGCCAGGAAAAATCGGCAGGCTGTAGCAACATTGTTGCGCAACCAGTAACAATAAATAATGTTGATATAAAAATGATGAATTTCATAATGCTCCTCATCAATTGTTGGTAAAATATTTTAATATGCAGCAAAGTTTGGATTAGCTTACAACCATGTTCTACTCATAATATGTCCGCTCTGCTGAATTTAATCTTTATTTCATCTTTAATTTCAAGGTCAATCTACAATCGTGGATTGGTTTTGTATGCAGTGGTTTTTTGTAAAAAGATGTGGTCGGTTTTACGGCAAATATGAATTATAGGTATCTAATATAATTTCTGTTGCGAAATTGATTCAATTAATATTTTTCAACTAAATCGTTATCTATTGCATAACGTATTAACTCCGCAGTAGATTTTATGTTCAGTTTATCTTGTATCCTAGTTTTGTAAGAAGCAATTGTATTAACGCTTAGGCCTAATGATACTGCAATTTCTGTGATTTTATTCCCTTTGGCTAATAATCTCAGCACTTCAAATTCTCTGTTGGAAAGAGTTTCATGAGCCGAAATCATACCGGGTTTATCAGGATGCAAAAAAAGTTCTTCGATAAGTTCCGCTTTTAAATACTTTCCCCCTTTTTCAATCTTTCTAACGGCCTCAATAATTTCACTAGGCTTTGCACTTTTGCTCAAGTAACCGTCTGCACCCAAACTAATTGCTCTTTTCGCAAATTTTTCTTCCGGGTAAATACTGAACATTAACACCTTAACTTCCGGGAAACGCAATTTCAAATTTTTGACAAAATCCAAACCGCTTTTATCCGGCAGTGAAATATCCAGCATTAAAAAATCAACTTTCATTTCTTCCAGAATACTTTCCAATTCCTTTATGCTAGACGCTTCCGCTACAACTTTCAAATCATCGTACTTAGTAAATATTTTTTTTAATCCTTCTCTAATAATCTCATGATCATCCGTTATTACGATATTCATCTCATCCCTTTCTTGTTTACAATTTTATTCAAATGGAACCGAAAGATGTATTGTTGTTCCTTTACTTTTTACACTGTCAATTTTTAATTTACCATCAAGGAATATTGCCCGCTCCTTCATTCCAAGAATTCCCATTGATCTTGTTATAACTTCATTTGCTTCCGCCATACCTTTACCATTATCCAAAATAATAATTTCAAGGTTGGTATTAGATTGGCTGATTGTAACATCAATTATTGTGGCTTCGGCATGCCGAAGTACATTTGTTATTGCTTCTTGAATAATTCTGAACACAGCAACATTTTTTTCATCACTAAAGTTGAATGACTCTACTTCCGATTTAAAATTACACTTAACATTACTCATCCTTTCAATTTCACGACAATATTCTTGTACTGCCGGTATTAATCCTAAATGATCTAAAACGTACGAACGTAAACTTTCTGAAATATCTCTTACAGCTTGAATTCCTTTTTTAACATATTGCTGGACAGAATGCAGTTCGTCTATAATCTCATCGACAGATGGTTTCTGATTTTGTTCTATTAATTCTGTAAGAAGGGAAATATTTAAATTGATGCCTGTAAATAGTTGGCCCAACTCATCATGTACTTCTCTCGCTATATGCTGTCTTTCTGCTTCACGAGCATATTGTATTTGTGCAGCAAGATTTCTTAACTCAGATTCAGAATTGCGTAACTGTATTTCTGTTTTTCGTAATTGTTCATAATTCAATGACTTCGCAATCGAAACAGAGGCATTTCGTGCTACAGCATTTAAAAGATAGATATCATCTTTATTGATTTCTTTATTTACTTTTTTATTATGTATCTCAAAAAATCCTATAAGTTCGCCGTTGGAACCGAATAATGGAGTTGAAAGTATTTGCCTTATTGAGTATTTGCTAACAAGTTCTTGATCAATATTTTCAGAATTAACAACGTTGTTTATTAAGATTGCTTCTCTTGTCAAATCAAATCTCTTAATGATATTATCATCTATTTGGTAATTCTTTTCACAATATTCCCAATGATCCTTGTGATAATATCTTTTTACAACAAATTCATTTTCAATCTTCACACACGCGAAACCGCCTTCGGCGTTTGCAAGTTGTATACTTTCGATTACGAGGGAATCCAAAATTTGATTTATTTCCAGAGATGAATAAAGTTTTTCACCGATTCTTAATAACGTATTAATAGTCTCCTCATATTTTTTTCTATCATCAATATCATAGCAAGAACCGATGAAGCCGGCAAAATTATTCTCTATATCGAAATATGGCATCCCAAAATCTATCATCCACCTATATTCGCCATGTGAATCTTTCAATCTATATTCAACAGTAAAATATTTTTTTTGCCGAAATGCTTCATTATAAAGTTTCACTGCCTTTTCTCTATCATCAGGATGAAGATTTGAAGTCCAGCCATTACTTAATTCTTCCTCAATTGTTCTACCGGTATGATTTAGCCATGCTTTATTAAAATAATTACACTTGCCATCCAGACCGGAACGCCAAACCGGAGTCGGAAAATCATTAAGTAATTTCAAATAAAAATCACGCGAGTTTCTAATTTCTTCTTCACTTTTTCTTTTTTCTGTTAGGTCACGTGTTACCTTTAAGAAGCCGTAAACTTTCCCATCCTCATCTTGTAATGCAGTAAGCAAAACATTTGCCCAAAAAACAGAGCCGTCTTTTTTGATTCTCCATCCTTCTTCCTGATAACTTCCTTTTTCTACAGCATATCTTAAGTGGTCAATCGGTTTATTATTATTAATCTCCTCATCTGAATAAAAAATTGAAAAATGTTTTCCAATAATTTCTTCAGAAGTATATCCCTCAATTATTCCAGCACCTTCATTCCATGAAATGATATTTCCTTCATGATCTAAAATGAATATTGCAATATCTTTGACACCGTTTACTAAAGACTCAAAACGATTTTCTATTTTAGATTTTTCAACCTCAGCTGCATACATTTTTTTAAAATTAGCAAGAATGCTTTTCCGCCATATGAAAAAGAGAACAAATGCGAATAAGAGATCAGCAGAAATAAATGCCAGAAAAACTATCTTGGCAAGATCATTTACCGGTGCATAAAACTCTGATTTATTTATTTTTGTTATTAAAGACCAAGTAGATAAAGGAACATTCTGAATTACGGCAATAACCTCATCATTTTTATAATCTCTTCCATCAATAAAACCCGTTCTTGATTTTATAGTATTAGCTTCTACAAGTGCTTTTCTATTATTATCATTATTAGACCCATCCCCTTCAGTTAAGAACTTTAAAGTATTTAAATATGCAATGCCATCGTTATAAGGCTTCACCAGCAACGATTCCAAAGTTGGTGACTTATCAATATTACGGTTTAACATCGTATTAAAAATTCTATTTGGATCAGCAGTAAGAATCAAAACGCTTTTTATCTTAAAAGATAAATTGGGTGAATTGCTGAGAGGTACATAAAATTTGAGAAGCCTTTCAGTTGCATATTTTTCATCTGAATCAGAAAATATAATAGAGTCTGAACTAGCTGAACTCATACACAATAACGAATCAATATGGTTTAACTGTGCGTCGGTCGAAGAAGTACTATGAATAATTCTTGTGTATCCATCAACTAGGATAATATCATTATATTGATAATAATTTTTTAATGCGTTAAACCACCCGACTAATTCTTTTGAACTATTATTAGAAGATGTGATCGATTCGAGTTTATTAATCAATGGTATATCAACACGCAGTACTTCTAATTGAGCATATCTTCCGTTAAGCCATTCACTAACTTGGGATTTCTTAAAATCTGAAATTGATGTTAAGTAAGCGAAGCGTTCATCAATAATTTTCTCTTTCTGGTATTCATAATAATAGAACCCAACAATAGCTAGCAGAATACTAATAATGAAAAAAAGTAAGGATATAGTTGTAAGGGGTTTCCCTAAAAAATTTTTACGATAATTTTTTAACAGGTGCTTCATCATTTAGCTTTCATAATGTGAATAAATATACAAACATTAATGTGTTCATCTCAATAGCTCTCAATTCAACGTGATTAAAAACAATGTAAGAACTGTTCTAATTTCTTTTCTGAATCCGTTATTTATTATTTACTTTTGTATTTAGAAGAAGAAATAATAGTTCCAAAAATCATTTTTTCACTAACTAATCACTCATAATCCGATATGGAATTTCTGCAATATTTATTCAACATCTTTCTTCATTTGGATAAACATCTAAATGAAATTATCAACCAGTACGGCACATTAACCTATGCTATTTTATTTCTTGTAATATTTGCCGAGACTGGATTTGTTTTTACTCCTTTTCTGCCGGGAGATTCTTTACTATTTGCTGCCGGAACTTTTGCAGCATTAGGATCATTAAATGTTCATTACTTATTTTTTCTTCTTTCAATAGCCGCGATTATTGGAGATACTGTAAATTATTGGATCGGTCATTATGTTGGTCCAAAATTATTCGCAAGAAATTCCCGTTACTTGAAGAAAGAATATCTAGACCGTACTCATCAATTTTTTGAAAAATATGGAGGGAAAACAATAATTATTGCTCGGTTTGTTCCCATAGTTCGTACGTTTGCACCTTTTGTTGCTGGTGTTGGAGCTATGACATATCCTAAGTTTATTCTATTTAATATTGTTGGAGGAATACTTTGGTGTGCATCATTTGTTTATGGAGGATTTTTCTTTGGGAATATCCAAGTTATAAAAAATAATTTTTCGTTTGTTATTATTACAATAATATTAATTTCGGTTTTGCCTGGACTCATTGAATTGATCAGGCATAGACTTAAAAGAAATAATAAGTAATTATTCATAAATATCTTTCTTTAGGAGAGGTTATGTTCGATCAGTCTTTACTTGAATTATTAATGCGAGGTGGTTTTACCATTTTTATATTATTAGTTTCTTCTATTCTTTCTATAAAAGTTATCATAGAAAAATTTATCCAGTTTAATAGTTTCAAGGAGAAATATATAAACGATTTTACAGATATAATTAATGAACTTGTACAACAAAGGGATTTAACCGGTGCCTTAGCTTTATGTAAAACTTATAGTGTCTCTTCATTATTTTTTAAGTTAAGCATACCATTAGCTAACGTGTTCAAATATATATTTAACAATACTCATCTTACAAAAGAAGAACTCACTGAATCAGCATATAACAAGCTTGATCAGGAAATTGTAAAGCTGGAAAAAGGATTAGGAATACTGGCAACATTGGGTGCCATTTCTCCATTTATAGGATTGTTTGGAACTGTAGTAGGAATTATAAAATCATTCGCAGCACTTTCTTCAGTTGATACTTCACATTATGCTCATGTAATGAGCGGTATTGCTGAAGCATTGATTGCTACGGCAGCGGGTTTATTTGTTGCAATACCGTCAGTTTTATTCTACAACTATTTTACAAAGAGGATAAAGCTTACTTTACCCTTATTTGATGAAGCTATTCAAAACCTAATCCGTACTTTGAAAAGCTCCAAAGGATAAACGATGAGACGATATAAAATAGATGAGAAAGAATTTTCCGAAATAAACATCACGCCATTTACCGATGTTGTTCTAGTTCTATTAATAATTTTTATGATCACAAGCCCATTTCTAATAATGGGTTCATATAAAGTTAAATTGCCTCAGTCAACCAATTCAGAATCTGATGTTAGCAAAGGTATAGAAGTTTATTTAACAGAAAATAATGAAGTTATAATCAATGGTAAGACAATTCAATTCCCTGATGTTCCATGGAATGTAAAAAATGAGTTTGCAAGTAATGGAACCAAAGATGTAATTATAAAAGCAGATAAGAATGTAAGGCACGGATCATTTGTTAAGCTACTTGATGAATTAAAAAGTGCCGGAGCTGTAAAACTTTTGATCTCAACTACTCGAGCTGAGACAGAAACTCCCTAAAAGTTCAATTAATGAAATAATTATATGTATGAATTCCATTACAAATATTTTTCTTCGATAATCTCATTTGTAATACATTCGTTGTTATTTCTATTTTTTTATTTTGTCGCAATAAATTCGCTAGAAAAATCCAGTCAGTTAATTGAATTTAGTTTTAACTCAGGCGGTAGTGGAGATAATTCTGTAATAAATCAAAATGAGAAAGCAGAATTACCTAAACAGAAAACAGATGAATTTATTAATAATGAAAAGAAAAATTTAACTAAGGATAAATTATCATCACCAGTTAAAGAAAGTGGTACAACCGGTAAAGGCTCTGGTACCGGAGATGGAACAGGAACTGGCGATGCTCCCGGACTCTCAATTGGTTTACCATCACCACCAAAACCCAAAGTAGAAGAGATCTATTTAGTAGCTGTTGATGAAATGCCTGAACCAATAGGCGGGATGCAAAAAATTAATTCACAAATTGTTTATCCGGCTGAGGCAAAAAGAAATGGTATTGCTGGAACTGTTTTTGTGCTTGCCTTTGTTGATGAGAACGGCTCTGTAAGAAAAACTCTTCTAACAAAAGGTATCGGCGGTGGATGTGATGAAGCCGCACTTAGAGTAATTTCTGCTTCAAGATTTAAACCGGGAAAAGATAAAGGACGTTACGTAAAAGTCCAGATTCAAATCCCAGTTCCATTTAGACTCAATTAAAATTTTTCTTCTGAAAATAATTCCATCCAAAATAAACCGGTATACCAAGTAACACAATTATTAATCCCGGCCAGGTGTAGTCTGGTTTTTCTAAAAGAAGAATTCCGGCAATTGTTGCAGCAAGTATTATATATAGAATAGGAAGAACGGGATAACCGAAAGCTTTATACGGTCGTTCAGTATCCGGTTGTTTTTTTCTTAAAATAAATACTCCAATGATTGTAAGTATATAAAATAACAGTACGGCAAAAACTACGTAATCAAGTAGCTGAGAATAAGTACCGGAAAGACAAAGTAAACTTGCCCATACCCCTTGAAAGATCAACGCTTTTGCTGGGACAGAATTCTTGTTTAATGTTCCGGTGGATTTAAAAAACAAATTATCTTTTGCCATAGCATAGTAAACTCTTGCACCGGCAAGGATCAATCCGTTGTTGCAACCGAATGTTGAAACCATAATTAAGAGTGCCATAATAATTGCGGCAGGTTCACCAAAAAATAAATTTGCAGCTGCAGTTCCAACACGGTCTTCAGCAGCGAACTGAATTCCTGAACTCATAACATCAGTCCCATTAATATTTCCCACTAATGGTAGAACACAAAGGTAAGCAACATTCGCTAATACGTAGAGAACTGTAACAACCAATGTTCCTAAAAACAAACTTCTTGGAATATTTTTTTTAGGATCTTTTATTTCTCCTGCTGTGAAAGTAATATTTTCCCATGCAACACTAGAGAATAACGAACCAACCATAGAAACTGCAATTGCAATAACGATTGAAAAACCTGTAAGAGATTCCACCCAATCAACTTTTCCGTTTGATATATGAAGCCATTTAGCTTCCCACATATTTGAAAAATTTGCACTTATGGCTTGAGCATTGGACCCAATAAATAATCCAAGTAATATTAATCCAAAGAGCGCAAGAGTTTTAGCAATCGTAAAAATATCTTGTACAAATTTTGCTTCTCGAAGTCCGCGGATATTTATGTAGGTAAGCAGAATTACTGAACAGATTGCAAGAATTTGTCCTGCAGAGATATTTAATCCTAATAGAGAGAAAAGAATATTTTTTGTACCGAGCGAAGGAATAATTACGGCAGTGAATTTTGAGAATGCAACAGCAACGGCTGCAATCGTTCCGGTTTGGATTACAAGAAATAAAGTCCAACCGTACAAAAAACCAACAAGCGGATTATAAGCTTCGCGGAGATAAACGTATTTACCGCCGGCTTTGGGCATCATAGCGGCAAGTTCTCCATAGCTTAATGCGCCGATTAGCGTAATCACTCCAGTAATAAGCCAAACCAATAATAAAATTCCGCTCGAACCGACAGTTCTTGAGATATCAGCGCTGACAATAAAAATTCCGGAACCAATCATCGAACCAATAACGATCATTGTGGAATCGAATAAACCAAGTTCTCTTTTAAAACCGTTTGTAGTTTCAGTGCTCATTAATCCACCTTCAATTTTAAATTGAATTTAACTTTTCATTTGCTCATGAGCTACAAAATAATTACTAGAATTTTTTAACTTCAACATACCAATCGCTTGATTGTTCAAGAGATTGGTTTATTCTTTTCACAAGTTTGTGTGGATCATCCAGACTTCCCTCTTGCAAAAGTGCCGATTCAAAAAGCTGCTCGGTTGCATTTCGAATGAAATCATCATTCGGATCAACTTTGAAAATTTTTAGAAGGTTACGTACTAATTTATGATCTGGATTGACTTCAAATATTTTTTTTTGCTCACCCATTTCTTTGTTAGCCATTTTCAAAATCTTCTGCATCGAAGCAGATAACCCTTCATCCTTAGATACAACACAAGAAGCACTATCAACTAATCTGTTGGATTTTATTACGTCTTCAACTCTATCAGCTAAAATACTTTTCATTTTAGAAAGAAGACTGTAAAAATGTTTTTCATCATCTTTATTTAGATCATCTAATTCACTTTTTTTCTCTTCAACATTTTTTAAGTCGCTTAATTTCTTCCAATCAACTTGATCTGCAGATTTGAAATCAAATTCTTTGTATTTGCGAATTGCTTGAATAACAAACTCGTCAACCGGATCGAGTAAGAATAAAACTTCCAAACCTTTACTTTTAAATATTTCCATGTGTGGATCAAGAACAATTGCTTCCCGATTAACTCCGGTTATGTAATAAATTTCCTTCTGCCCTTCTTTCATACGTGATGAATAATCTACTAAAGAAATAAGTTCGTCTTTATCTTTACATGTTGAAGAATTAAATCTCAATAGTTCAATATATTTATCATGATTAGTAAAATCCTGGTAACCTAGTTTGAATATTTTCCCATGCTCTTTCCAAAATTCCGTATAACCAGATATATCATTTTTTGTTTTATCGGATAGATAACTCAAAACTGCTGTAGTTACACTTGATGCAATTTTTGAGAAGACAATATTTTCTTGTAATGTCTCGCGGGAAATATTCAGCGGAAGATCTTCTGAATCTACTACACCATTAACAAAACTCATATACTCCGGAAGCAGATCTTTATTCTTATGCTGAATTAATACTCTTCGCACGTATAAATCTAAACCATAATTCTCGCGGTCATGCCAGAAAAATTCATTACTCTTTTTCGGAATAAACAAAAGTGCATTGAATTGGATTGGTGCATCAACAGATTTATGAATAATATCCATCGGCGGATCATTATCATACGAAAGGAATTTGTAGAATTCATCATATTGTTCTTTCTTGATAGAACTTTTCGGTTCACGCCAAAGCGCGGATACACTATTGATCTTTTCAGCACCGAGTAGGATTGGATAAGAAATAAAGTTGGAATGTTTTTTAATAATATTTTCGAGCTGCCATTTTTGTGCGTATTCTACCGAATCATCTTTTAGATGAATAACAATTTCCGTCCCGCGTAAATGTTTGCCATCAAGCTCTTCAATTTCATAGTCTCCTAACCCATCAGATTTCCATTTGATAGCCGGTTCATCTATGCGGAAAGATTTTGTTTTTATTTCAATTTCTTTAGCTACCATAAAGACAGAATAAAATCCGACTCCAAATTTTCCGATAATATTACCAGCATCGGTTTTTGTTTCAGCAATCTTTTTTACAAACTCTTCAGTACCGGATTTTGCTATTGTGCCGATATTACTTATCAATTCATCGCGTGTCATTCCTATTCCGGTATCAATAACTTTGAGAATTTTATTCTTCTCATCAAATTCAATTTTAATTTCTAACGGTAAGTCTTTATCGGCAATTTCTGTCCCGCAGTTTGATTCGAAGCGAAATTTATCTAATGCATCTGAAGCATTCGAAATTACTTCTCTAAGAAATATTTCTCTACTAGTGTAAAGCGAGTGAACAAGGATATCAAGAAGTTTTTTTACTTCAGCTTTGAATTCATATTTTTTTGCAGTTTGACTCCCGCTCATTCTTTCCTCCATGATACTAAATGAATTACTAAGAAATGATGAGGCCATTATTAATTACTTTTAAGTCGCCTCATTTAATTCGATGCAAAAATAAGAAGAGAAGAAATTTTCATCAACTTGTATAATTAATTTGTAATCAATTATTCTTTATCTGATTTCTCTTCATCTTCTCCTTTTAATGCTTTTTTGAATGATCGAATACCCTGTCCTAATCCTTTTGCTAATTCAGGAATTTTCTTTCCTCCGAATAATAGGAGAAGAATCAAAACGATAATCAATATTTCCCAAAAGCCGAAATTTTCCATATTACAACCTTTTTATTTATATGATAAGAAAATATACACAATTACAATGTTTACAAAATCGTTTTTCATAAAAGTTTCTTATTAATTTAGATTCGGTAAAGCGTCAGGTGAATACTTTTTGATTTGTGACATCATATTTATCGCTTCTTTTATCTTGCCGATTTTGATATAAATGTTTTTTAGGTAAACACGAGCAATTGAATTTGTACTATCAAGTTCAGCAGCTTTTATAAGATATTGTTCTGCTTCAGGTATTAATCCAGCGTGATAGAATGTCATTCCTTTTATCGTGAGTGCGTCTGAACTTCTTGATGGACAAAATTGAATGATTGAATCGCAATCTTGTAATATCATTTGTAAATTATTTTTATTCCCGCTCAAGATCATATTCAATAAATCATTATTGGCGTTTATATAATATTTAATAAATCTAACATCACATAATTCAGTTTCAACCGGAGTTTCCCTGCGGGTAAAAATAGGTAAGAATTGATGTAGTTCATCAGAATAAAATAATTGTATATAATAATTTTTTTGAAATTCATTCTGAACAAAAACGCCACATTCGGCAAATGCGCTTGGTTTAGCTCCGGCCGGAAAAATAATGTAATCCGGTTTTTGTGAAAGTACATAATCAGAATTATAATGTCGCTCTTTCCACAACACCGGAAGTTCATCGTTAATTCCAGAAACCTCTTTCGGGTTATGTGCAGTATATTCGTCTGTTAGCCCAACAAGATCAATTACTTTTGCATCAGAGAAATATGAAAATGAGCCAATGGTTGATAATGCAACAGAAATTTCCCTTCCTTTATGTTCATTTTTCTCTTTTACCCATTCTGCATAGATTTTCATTTTCTTGACTAAACCGGCTTCATAAGAACGTTTATTCATCATCTCATTTTTTTGTTTACCGTAATTCAAATAACCAAGCAGCGATAATAGAATAAATAGCAATATGAGCACTGGATTTAAAATAATTTTATTTCGTGAAAAGATTTTACCGATGAATTCAACTGTAGCTTTAACAAACAGAATCATAATTAACGGCATTATAGGGAGGAAGAAACGGTAGATTGGAAGAACATCTCCGCCGATTAAAATTACAATTGCAATCCATAATATTGAAACCCCAAATAGCAAAGTGATTTTTCTAAAATGAATTTTATTTATAAATAGAATTATCGGCAATATTAGAACAAAACCGTACAACAAATATGAACTAGCAAAATCAAAAAAGTAATTTATTCCGCGTTGTATGAATTGAAAAGTGAATTCTGTTTTCGCATAAAATGTATTTGGCAAAGGATAACCATAATAAAACAGTCGGAAGATAACGTAAGCAGTTAATGGAATAAGATAAAATAAAATTTCCTTACGGGTGATCTTATCAAATATTGTTGATATGGACTTATTCCCTTTCTGTTTTTCCATATCAAAATAATTATATAAAATTTTATGAGATATAATCAGAATAAAAAATATTAGTCCCTCGGGACGTAAAAGCGAATTCAGCACAGAGACAATAACAAAAGCAACGTTTGGTTTGCTGTTATCTCCGCTTAGATAGAATATAATAGATAGTAAAATGAGAGAAACGAATAGAGTGGTTTCCATAGCACTCACACCCCAATAAACCAGCGGAGTGAAAAAAGCTAAAAGAAAAACCGGCAAGAGATTTTGTAATTCATGAATAATTCTTTCTAATGGCGAATCATTTTCGCTTTCTCGATTTATCATTTTAGAAAGAGCATATGTAAGGATTAAGAGAGTAATACTGAATGTAATTGATAACAACTGAGCTGCCTTTTCAAGATCAAGAGCAAAATTAAAATTATGATTAAGCAATTCTACCCCGCTTAAAATCATTATCCACAAAAAATTTGTGTATCCTTCTACCCGTTCACCTTCATTGAATACTAAGCCCTTCCCATCTAAGAAATTTTTAGCATAACGCAATGATGTGTAAGCGTCATCCTGAATAAATCTTACATCAAGCATGTTAGAGACAAAGAGAGCAATAATTATTGCAAGCAATCCGTATGCAAAAATTTGTATGGATTTCATTTATATATTAGTAATGAGTTGTGGTTACAATTTACTAATTTTCGTTTAGAATTATTTAACCCAACAAAAACATAAAAAATGAATTTTAAAACGCATATAAAAGAGACTGTCAAACTTGCAATACCAATTTCTTTAGGCCAATTGGGACATGTAATGATGGGTGTAGTTGACAGTTTGATGGTTGGTAAAGTCGGTTATACTTCACTTGCCGCGGCGTCACTAGTGAATGGATTATTTTTTCTAGTCATAGTTGTTGGTATTGGGATGACATATGCATCGACCCCACTAATCGCAATAGCTAAAGGTTCCAATAACCAAAGTGATTGCGGAAAGATTTTAAATCATTCATTACTTGTTAATGTGATATTTTCTGTGGTATTAATGCTGGGTACTTTTTCATTATCATTTCTAATACCGCATTTGAATCAGCAAAAAGAAGTTGTGAGAGAAGCGATTCCATACTTACAAATTTTAACTCTTTCTGTAATCCCATTTATGGTTTTTCAATGTTATAGACAATTTTTAGAAGGATTATCAATTCCTAATCCGCCCATGATAATTGCAGTTGCTGCAAATCTTTTAAATGCATTTCTAAACTGGATTTTTATTTATGGAAAATTTGGTTTCCCGGCAATGGGTCTTTTCGGTGCAGGGATTGCAACAACTTCAACTCGCTGGGTAATGGCTGCTGTGCTTATGACCTTCACTTTAAAATATGTACGGGTAAAAATTTATGAACCGAAATTTAGAATTAAACCGGTTGATAAAAACCTAGTACGAAAACTTATAGGTATCGGACTTCCTAGTGGTTTTCAATACTTATTGGAAGTCGGAGCTTTTTCATTCGGTGCAATAATGATAGGGTGGATTGGTGCCAAACAGCTAGCCGCTCATCAAATTGCAATTAGCTTAGCTTCTGCTACTTATATGATTATTTTAGGAATCGCATCTGCAGGTACTATCCGCGTAGGAGATGCAGTTGGGAAAAAGAGTACAACTCAAATTCGTTTGGCTGGATTCAGTGCATTGGGATTAGCTTCAGCAGTAATGTTAACATTTGCTGCAATCTTTTTTCTATTTAGAAATATTCTTCCAACATTTTATAATAGTAATCAAGATGTTATTGAAATTGCAAGTGTACTCTTAATAATAGCAGGATTATTCCAACTCTTTGACGGATTACAAGCTACCGGGATTGGAATTTTAAGAGGCTTAACTGATGTAAAGATTCCACTATTAATATCAATCTTGTCTTATTGGATTGTTGCAATACCCATATCGTATCTACTTGGTTTTGTTTTCAAATTTGGTGCAGCAGGAGTTTGGATCGGCTTACTTTTAGGATTAGCCTCATTGGGTATTACATTGCTTTTCAGATTTAATATTAAAAGTAAAAAAATATTTCTGTTTGAAACCGACTAAACCCTATTTAATAGTTAAATAATATTTATTTTTGTCCACACTTTATAATCTAATTTACAGAAAGAAGGATGAATGGGAAGATTAGCCCCACTATTTGTTATAATAGCTGCAGCTCTTTGGGGTTTTGATGGAATAGTTTTGCGTCCAGCACTTTATAGCTTGCCTGTTCCGCTTGTTGTTTTCATTGAAAGCACAATTGTTGCACTATTATTATCGCCAATATTTATAAGACAATATTCAAAAATAAAAAAACTTTCTAGTCAAGATTGGTTTGCTTTCTTCGGAGTTGCACTTTTAGGTGGGGCAATAGGAACCATGGCAATTACAAAGGCTCTCTTCTATGTCAATTTTGTAAATCTTTCAATTGTAATACTGATACAAAAACTTCAGCCGGTATTTGCGCTATCACTTGCAGGGATTTTGTTGAAAGAAAAACTTCCAAAAATATTTTTCCTCTGGGCATTTCTTGCTGTTACAGGCGCATATTTTATGACATTCGGTTTTTCGCTCCCGAATTTTCTGACCGGTGATAAAACATTCGTTGCCGCGGGTTTTTCATTAATTGCAGCAGTAAGTTTTAGTTCATCAACTGTTCTAAGTAAAAGAGCATTGAGAAATGTCAGTTTTGAAATGGGTACTTATTTAAGATTTTTATTATCTGCTGTTATAATGATAGTAATTGCAACTTTTACTGGAGATATAAAAACTGTCGCTAGCGTTTCTTCTTATCAATGGATGATATTCTTAATAATTGCATTTACAACAGGTGGTGCAGCAATATTCTTATATTATTACGGATTAAAAAAAATCACGGCTTCAGTTGCAACAATTTGCGAATTAGCATTTCCTCTGACTGCAGTTGTACTCGAATATTTTATTCATCGTAATATTTTGGATCTAGTTCAGTGGTTCGGTGTAGCAGTGTTGATCTTCAGTATATTAAAGGTTTCGCGAATTAATATTAACAATGTGAAAAGTTAATTGTTATTTGGTTTCAAGTTTATTCGCAACATCAATAATGATTATCCAACGCTTTCCTTCTTTCTTCCAGATATGCATATAATTGTATTTACCATTATTATTTTCTGCATCTGAAATTGTTAATTCACCATAAGTAAAACCAATATCTTTAGACGAAGATATTTTCCCACCGATAGGATTAAATGTGTAAATCCCACTTTTTTTTGAGAGGTAATCCGTAATCGCTGATGGACCAACTATTGGATAAAATTCATCCCGAAGTAATCTTGATTCCTCATTTATGAATTTTTTATATGTTGATGCAACTCCCATTTTTGAAATTATCATTGTTAATGCTTTATCGTTGTTGAAAAGTTCATCAGATTTTATTCTTTTCACCCCTTTTCTTAGAGACGATGAATTCGAATCGATCATTTCATATTTAAGAGGGACATATTGTTCAGTTGGTTTACTATTACTATTCCCCATATCAATAACAAATTTAAATTCGCCATTTGATTGCCGCTGCCAAACAGTAGAAAAATTTCCGAACCAAATTGCAGAACTGTCTTTATCTTTTCTAAAATCTGCAGGACCGGTTGTAAAGCCCATATCTCCGTCACGCGAAATACCGGCATATGTCGGATACCAACTGAGTAAGCCGGGTCTTTTGGGCGCATTACTTAGAAATGTTTTTCCGTTAACCGCATTGGGTCTAAAAATAATTCCGTCATCTGCAACAAATTTTAAAAATGCATCTCTAGTTCCAATTCCTGCAGCAGTTGATGCAAAAGCATATTCTGTCGAAATCATTGCATTAAGATTATAGTTCTTTATCTGAGCATTATTTGTATAAACAAATATTAGACAGACCAGAGCACATAAAATCTTTTTCATACACCCTCATTTTTTTGATACAAAATAGGGGAAAATATTTTTTCCAACGGTACATTTATTTGTGCACATCATCTTTCTTTTTCTCAAACTCAATTGAAGCGGAATTTATACAAAAACGTTGCCCCGTCGGTTTTGGTCCATCATCAAAAACATGTCCCAAGTGTCCGCCGCAATTACTGCACATAACTTCAATTCTGTGCATTCCTAAACTATAATCATCTTTTAAAATCACGTTCTTATTATTTACAACATCAGAAAAACTTGGCCATCCACAACCAGCATCAAATTTTGTGTCGGAATCAAATAGAACTTGTCCGCATGCTGCACAACGGTAGATACCTTTCTCATCAAAGTTCCAGTATTTGCCAGTAAAAGGTCTTTCCGTTCCCTTCTCTCTCAATATTTGATATTGTTCTGGAGTTAATGATTCTTTCCATTCTCTATCAGTTTTTTGAACTTTAATGTTCATTTCTTTCCCTTTCGAATTATTGGGTTTTATATTTTGCTGAGCAGAGCTAATTATGTTTATTGTAAATAACAACAACATGAAGAGGATTATATTCTTTTTCATTGCAAATCTTTCTTTTTATTTGGATCAATAGTGTAGACGAAAAGAAGAGTAATCTTTACAAAAAATTATTTTACCTTTTTCATATACTCTTCAGTTTCTTCGAGGGAATTAAAATATCCTATTCGAACACGGTACCGCGTTGCACCTTTAACATATCCTTCCGCGATAAAAGCATTGTGTCCTTCGGATTTCAATCTAGCGACTTCACTTTCTGCTTTTGATTTATTTTTCCATGATGAAATCTGGAAGGAATATTTTGTTCCATCTTTAAAGATTGTGCTCTTAGGATTAGTCTCATTTTCACTTTCAGATTCCTGTTTAGAGATTGTTGCACTTTTCTTAGGCGTAACCGGCACTTTCAAGTTAGTATTTGGTTTTGCTTTTTCATTTGTGGGAGAAGTATTAATTTTTGCTTGTTCTAATCTCTGCACAGAATCTTTTTTACTAAGGAAAAGTGCGATTCTGTCTTTTGCATTAATAGAATCTTTCATTGCTATATTCAACTGATTTCCAGACAATTTACTTTTTTGTGATTCAGTATTTGACAACTCTTTATTTTTATCACTGCTCTTTGAAAACTCTTTCTGTTCAATTACAGCAACACCACTTTTTAAGTATTCAACTGATTTATTAAAAACGGCCGTCATAACTTCATTACCATCTAATGGAATAGAAAAATTTTCACTCCCAGAAGTAAATCCTGGTAATGATGTTTCACCAAGTATTTTTTGATCTTTATCATAGTAAAGGGTGCCAATAACAGAATACTTTTTTGATGCAGCGTTGAACAATATTTGTGATTTAACATTTACAGCTTCTTTATTCAAAGAAGCTATCAATTGAGGTCGTTTATATAAAGTTATACTTAATGCTGAAATCTGATTTTCAAATTGCTTGATACTGGAAGTATCAACATATACTATTTGGTCATTTGACTCATAAACTCTTTCCCATTTTTGTCCGAGAGACTGAGCAAATAGTTCTATCCCACATAAAAAAAGTGAAATAATAAATAAAGTTTGTTTTTTCATTTTCGATATTTCTTTTTTGTAACCAATACTAATTTAATTAAAAAAATTCATAAAAATTTTTATCATTTGGATGAAATCTTTTACAGTTTCTTGACAAAAATACTTGGATGTGCTATTTTGCACGCAACATTTTTTTAAACTTGATGCTTACTGAATTCGGAAAAATTTTGATTTTTATTATGCTCGCAATCATTTTTGTGGTTGCAGTCTTCATTATTTCAAAACTTTTAAGCCCCAATAGACCTACACGTGAAAAATATTTAACTTATGAGTGTGGCGAAAATCCTCAAGGTTCTCCATGGGTAAAATTTAACATACGATTTTATGTTGTTGCTCTAATTTTCCTCATCTTTGATGTTGAAGTAGTTCTCCTTTTCCCTTGGGCACTTACATATAAAGAATACGGTGTTTATGGTTTTTTAGTTGGTATAATTTTTCTGTTAGTATTGGGTTTAGGAATGGCTTATGAATGGCGAAAAGGCGATTTAGAGTGGGCTCGCCCTCATCCCAAACCACCAAAATTGGATGAAATATTAAAACCAAAATCTTAATCTTGAAAAGAGAATATTAATGGGTTTATTAGATAAAGAGTTTTCAGACGGTAATATAGTAATTGCAAGAGTTGATGATTTAATGAATTGGGCAAGACTCTCATCAATCTGGCAGCTTGGTTTTGGTCTTGCATGTTGTGCAATTGAAATGATGGCTACTTCCGCTTCACATTACGATTTTGACCGCTTTGGTGTCATTCCCAGAAACACTCCACGACAAGCTGATGCTATAATAATTTCCGGTACAGTTACATTAAAAATGGCTACCAGAATTAAAAGATTATATGAACAAATGCCTGATCCCAAATATATTATATCAATGGGAAGTTGTGCTAATTGTGGTGGACCTTATTGGGAACATGGTTATCACGTATTAAAAGGAATTGATCGTGTGATCCCGGTTGATGTTTATGTGCCCGGGTGCCCACCAAGGCCAGAAGCTTTACTAGAAGGATTGCTTAAATTACAAGAAAAAATTCGTAATGAGTCTTTAAGAAAGAAAATTGCATGAAAAACCCAGAAGAAATTTTTGAATTATTAAAGAATGAGTTTGGAGATACGATTTTAGGATTAGATAAAGATACTCCAACTGAATCGATTATATTGGTTGATTCTATGAATATAAATAAAATTGGAGCATTTTTACGGAATAATAATGATCTCAAATTTGACAGTCTAATGGTTCTTTCTGGAGTTGATGATACAAATGGGACTAAGGTTAAAGACGAAGACGGGACAGATATGATAAGTGGTGGTACTTTAAGTGTTTACTATCATTTACATTCGACTAATTTGAAACATAAAATTACTTTAAAAGTTTCTACCCCAAGAGAGAATCCACAAGTTGAGTCTACCTACAATGTTTGGAGAACTTCTGATTGGCATGAACGTGAGGCTTACGATATGTTTGGGATCATTTTTCTGAATCATCCAGACTTAAGAAGAATATTGATGCCCTACGATTGGGAAGCAGGTTATCCTCTAAGAAAAGATTACAAAAATCCGGAATTTTATAAAGGGATGAAGGTTCCTTACTGATGGCTTTGAAGACTGAAACAATGGTTCTTAATATGGGTCCACAACACCCTTCTACGCATGGTGTTTTGAGACTTGAGCTTGAGATTGAAGGCGAACTAATTTTAAGTGTAAAACCTCATATCGGTTACTTACATAGATGTTTCGAAAAACATGCTGAAGCTATGACTTATCCTCAAGTAATTCCATATACTGATAGATTAGATTATTTAGCAGCTATGGGAAATAATTTTGGTTACGTTATAGCTGTTGAAAAATTACTTGGAATTCAAATACCTGAGCGTGTTGAGTATATTAGAATAATAATGGCTGAGCTACAAAGGATTGCATCGCATTTGGTTGCAATTGCAACAAATGGTGCCGACATCGGCGCTTTAACACCTTTCCTCTATCTCTTCCGTGATCGTGAATATATTTTAAGTCTCTTTGAGATGACATGCGGTGCAAGAATGCTTTATAATTATATGTGGATCGGCGGACTTTCACATGATATTCATCCTGACTTCGTAAGAAAAACAAAGGAATTCATTATTCATTTTCGTCCAACAATAATTGAGTTGAATAATCTTCTTACATTCAATAAAATTTTTATTGAGAGAACTGCAAATATTGGTATTCTACCAATTGATACTGCAATTAATTTTGGTGCAAGTGGCCCGGTACTACGTGGAAGTGGTTTACCATTTGATGTCCGTAGAGAAGATCCATATTCAATTTATAATAGATTTGATTTTGAAATCCCTACTGGTAAAGGTCTTGTTGGAACCGTAGGCGATTGCTGGGATCGTTATTATGTTCGAGTTCTTGAGATGGAACAAAGTCTACGAATTATCGAACAAGCCATTGATAATATTCCAGAAGGAGATGTTCATTCAGCAATTCCTAAAAGAATAAAACCTCCGAAAGGAACAGTTTATGCCCGAGTTGAAAATCCTCGCGGTGAGTTAGGATATTTTATTATTAGCGATGGTAACTTGAATCCTTTCAGAGTAAAAGTTCGTGCACCATCATTTGTAAATCTTGAAGTAATGGGAGAATTGTGTAAAGGTCATTTAGTTGCAGACGTTATTGCAATTCTTGGAAGTCTTGATATTGTATTAGGAGAAATAGATAGATAATGTATCAATTCCTTTACGACTTAATTGGTAATGAAATTTTAGCTGGACTACTGGTCGCAGTAGTTCCGCTAACTATAATACTTGTGTTCGCACTTTTTGGTATTTGGTTAGAAAGAAAAGTTTCTGCCCACATGCAAGATAGATTAGGACCGATGCGCACAGGTTGGCATGGTTGGCTTCAGACTGTAGCTGATTTAATGAAGATGTTACAGAAAGAAGATATTATTGCAACGGATGCTGACAAAACACTCTATAATATTGCTCCAGTTCTAGTATTTAGTGGAAGTTTTGCAGCTTATGCAGTTATTCCCTTCTCAAGTAAATTGCTCGGCAGTGAAGTTGAAATAGGAATTTTCTATGTACTCGCTATTTCAAGTTTAGTGGTTGCAGGAATTTTAATGGCTGGCTGGTCCGCAAATAATAAATATTCTTTACTTGGTGCAATGCGTGCTGTTGCTCAAATTATTAGTTATGAAATCCCTACTGCATTAATTGTTCTTTCAATGGTTATGCTTATGGGAACATTAAGTTTAGATAAAATAAGTCAAATGCAAACTTCTTCTTTTTGGAATTGGAATATTTTTGGCGGCGCAGTATTTGGATTATCAAAATTTTTATTGATTCCATTTATGTTTATTGCCGCGTTAATATTATTTATTAGTACTCTTGCAGAAGTAAATAGAGTACCTTTCGATATTCCTGAAGCAGAATCTGAATTAGTAGCTGGATATTTTACGGAATATTGCGGAATGAAATGGGGAATGTTCATGCTCGCTGAATATGGAAATATGTTTGCAGTATCGGCAATCATTGTAATCTTATTCTTCGGAGGATATCAATCACCCATTGGTTACTTTGGTAATTCAATTGGAGTTCAATGGCTTGTTCCTTTTGAACAAGGGTTCTGGTTCATTGCAAAAGGATTAACATTAGTTTTTGTACAGATGTGGCTGCGATGGACTCTCCCACGTTTACGTGTTGATCAACTTATGACGGTTTGCTGGAAATATTTAATACCCTATGCTTTTTTGAATTTAATTATTATTGGAATTATTTCTTTACTATAAACTGATGAAACAATATCTCAAAAATACATTTGATGGCATCTACACTGTTCTTGTTGGAATGAAGATCACGTTTAAACATTTGTTTACACCGGCTGTTACTATTCAATATCCGGATGTAAAAGTTAAATTGCCTGATCGTGTTCGTAACAGATTATACGTTAACATGGATGACTGTATAGGATGCGATCAATGTTCAAGGGCATGTCCTGTAAGTTGTATTGAAATTGAGACTGTTAAAAGTATTCCTGGTGAGGATTTAGGTATTACTTCAAACGGGAAAAAGAAAGCTCTCTGGGTTACAAAATTTAATATTGATATCGCAAAATGCTGCTACTGTCAATTATGTGTTTTCCCTTGTCCTACCGAATGCATTTATATGACCGATGTCTATGAATTTGCCGAATATGAAAGGAGTAATTTTCTTTACAAGTTTGCAACATTAACTGATGAAGAATCTGCACAGAAAAAAATAAATTATGAAAAATTCCAGGCTGAAAAAGCTGCCGCTGCAGCAAAGCCAAAACCGGAGACACCGGCACAAACTGAAAATAAATCTGAGTAAATATTTTAGAGAATTGACTCAATGAATTTTTACGACATCATCTTTTACATATTCGCAGCCATCACTTTGTTATCTGCTTTATTTGTAGTTACAACAAGAAATATTGTACACTCTGCTTTTTATTTACTTTTTACTTTTTTTGGTGTTGCAGGAATTTATGTTTTACTTGGTGCAGATTTTATAGCAATCTCACAAATACTGATTTACGTAGGCGGTATTTTAATTTTGTTGTTGTTCGGTGTTATGCTTACTAATAAAATTACAAATGTTGAGATCCGTACAGGAACTGTTCATATGTTACCTGCGGCAATTGCTTCCGGAATTTTTATGGGTGCAGTTGTAGCAGTTATGGTTTGGACAGAATGGAAATCCGAACCGTCAGTAACACCACTAACAACAACTAAGGATATCGGCCATCTATTATTAACAGATTACGTTTTAATTTTTGAATTGTTAGGAATTCTTTTACTTGTCGCTTTGATTGGTGCGGCATCAATTGCTAGAAGAGATAAAGAATAAAAAGTCTAAGCATTTAGCTTTTAGAATTTTTTTGAAGGAGTAAATAAGTTGTTACAAGTTGGTCTAACACATTTTTTAATTGTAAGCGCAATATTATTCTCATTAGGCATTTACGGTATTGTTACAAGAAAAAATGCTGTGATGGTTCTAATGGGAATCGAACTTGTACTTAATTCGGCCAATATCAATTTTATAGCCTTTTCTAAGTATGGAAATTTCGGTTTAAGCGGACAAGTAATTGCTTTGTTCGTAATTATACTTGCTGCAGCAGAAGCAGCAATTGCTCTTGCAATTGTATTAAATATATATAAAACATTTTCAAACGTTAATGTTGACGAAATAGATCACTTAAAAGAATAGGTTATGAGCGAAAGTTTACTGATCAATATTTGTATTGTTATTCTTTTTCTTCCTTTACTTGGATTCACTACTGTTGTTTTATTAGGTAAAAGAATTCCAAAACTTTATCTGTTCGAAGTTGCAATTCTCGGGATCGCATTACTTCTATCAATAATTGTTGCTTATGTAAAACTTTCATTCTACAATACAAAAGATATTGTTGCGGCATTCACCTGGATAACAATGGGCAACGCCCCATCACCAGGCGCAATCAGCATAGAACTTGGATTTAAGATTGACAACATTACGGTACTGATGCTCTTCGTGGTAAATCTCATCAGTTTTCTAGTTCATGTCTTCTCTATTGAATACATGCGAGGCGATAAATTATACACACGTTACTTTGCTTATCTCGGAATTTTTACTTTCTCAATGCTCGGAATAGTTCTTACACATAATTTGTTAATGATGTACATCTTCTGGGAATTAGTTGGTCTTTCATCATACTTATTAATTGGTTTTTGGTTCGAGAAAAAATCCGCTTCCGATGCGGCTAAGAAAGCATTTATTGTAAACCGTATCGGCGATATAGGAATGTTTGCCGGTATTCTTATTCTTTTTACTCAATACAAAACATTTACATTTGATGTTATATATCAACAGATAGCAGCAGGCAATATTCCTTTTGGAAGCAATGCATGGTTAACCGCTGCAGGCATTTTGATTTTTATGGGAGCCGTTGGTAAATCTGCACAGTTCCCTCTTCATGTTTGGTTACCTGATGCTATGGAAGGTCCAACTCCCGTTAGTGCATTAATACATGCCGCTACTATGGTTGCCGCTGGTGTTTATCTTGTTGTTAGAATTTTTGTTATGCTTACTGCTGATGCAATGTTAGTCATTGCAGTTATCGGTGCATTTACTTCTCTAGTTGCCGCAACAATTGCTCTTACACAAAATGATATCAAAAAAGTTTTAGCATACTCTACAGTCTCTCAGTTAGGTTATATGGTTATGTCTCTCGGAGTAGGTGCTTATGCATTTGCATTCTTCCATCTTATTACTCACGCATTTTTCAAAGCATGTTTATTCTTAGGATCCGGTTCAGTTATTCATTCTATGCACCACGAACAGGATATACGCAACATGGGCGGATTGAAAAAGAAAATGCCGGTTACCTATTACACATTTTTAATTTCTACCTTAGCAATTTCCGGAGTCCCGCTCTTCTCCGGCTTCTTAAGTAAAGATGGTATCCTTGCAGGCACTCTTGCTTTCGGCAAACTTACCGGACATTGGCTTATTCCAATTATTGGATTTACTGTTGCGGGTTTAACTGCATTCTATATGTTCCGTTTAGTAATCTTAACATTCCATGGTGAGCCGAAAGATCATCACAAATATGATCATGCACATGAATCACCATTTGTTATGGCGGCACCGCTTGTTGTACTAGCTGCGCTTTCAATATTTATTTGGTACACACCAAATCCAATTGGTGCTTCAGACGGCTGGGTATTAAAGAATTGGATTAAAACTCCCACACAAGTTGTTCCGTTAGAGACACGATATGATTTTATGAAACCGAGCACCGAAGAAGCAAAAGCAGAAGTACACGGAGAAGTTATTCATTCAGTTGAATATACAGAAACGATGCATTGGGCACATTATCCTGCTATGTTTTTATCTCTTGCTGTTGCTGGATTAGGAATTTTAATTGCATTCATGTTCTATCAATGGAAAAAACTTAATGCCGATAAACTTGCAGAGAAGCTTAAACCTCTTTACAATTTCTCTTTGAACAAATGGTTCCTTGATGAATTATATGATATGACAGCCATTGCCGGTACATTAAGTTTCAGTTCAATCCTTGCATGGTTCGATAATAAAATTGTTGATGGAATTGTGAACGGATCTGCTACAGTGACAAGATTTGTTTCTAGAATGAGCGGGTGGTTCGATACATTTATAGTAGATGGCTTTGTAAACTTCACGGCTTTTTTCAGCGGTTTTGTTGGATTGTCTTTCAGAAGATTGCAAACCGGAAAAGTTCAGACATACATTGTCTTTGTAATTTTTGCAATAATTATTTTATTGATGTTCTTTAAACCGTTTTAAGATTTTAAACTCTGAGCGAAGTGAAGAGTCTCATAATTGAATAAGTTAGAGATTCCTCGTCGTCCTTAAAGGACTCCTCAGAATTCAAATATAAAAATTAAAAAACATAGGTTAGTAGTTATGATTGGATTTCCGATACTTTCGTTAATTACTTTTCTTCCTGTACTGGGAATGTTCTTAATCTTATTCATGAAAAAAGAACAACCCAAATCAATAAAATATTTGACGCTTGGTATTACTGCTCTACAAGTAGTATTGGCAGTAATTCTTCTAGCAAACTATAATTACGCAAGCGCAGGTATTTATGAAGAAAAGTCATTTAAATTCATAGAAAAATTCAGATGGATAAATATCAGCGGAATTTCGTGGCTCGGCACAGTTAAAGTAGATTACTTCCTGGGCATTGACGGATTAAGTATGCCGATGGTTCTCTTAACTGCACTGATTTCTTTTATCGCTGCTATTTCATCCTGGACGATTGAAAAATCCGTTAAAGGTTACTTTGCACTCTTCCTTCTTCTTGATGCAGGTATGATGGGGGTTTTTGTCTC
Source organism: Melioribacter sp. (assembly GCA_023250955.1). Taxonomy (GTDB): domain Bacteria; phylum Bacteroidota; class Ignavibacteria; order Ignavibacteriales; family Melioribacteraceae; genus Fen-1258. The sequence goes on from JAHEZQ010000011.1 coordinate 96,525, forward strand.
TCTCGATTTCTTCCTGTTCTACATTTTCTGGGAATTAATGTTACTACCGATGTATTTCTTAATCGGTATTTGGGGCGGACCAAGAAAAGAATATGCTGCTATTAAGTTTTTCATTTATACATTGTTTGGAAGCGTGTTCATTCTCTTAGTTATGATCGGTTTATACTTCAGTGCTACAGAATTAATGGCAGACGGAAGTAAAGTTCATACATTCAGTTTACTTGCTTTAATGAATCCGGCTAATTACTCGGCTGACGGAATTTTATCTGCATTGAATCCGAATAACTTAAGATTGATTGCATACATCGCATTGTTTGCAGGATTTGCTATAAAAATTCCAATGTTCCCATTCCATACATGGTTGCCGGACGCACACGTTGAAGCACCAACTCCAATCTCTGTAATTCTAGCCGGTGTTCTTTTGAAAATGGGTACTTATGGAATTCTTCGCGTTAGTTATCCAATCTTTCCTGATATAACACGAGAGTTGATGTGGTACATTGGTCTCTTCGGGATGATAAATATTGTTTACGGTGCACTTGTTGCACTTGCACAAAAAGATTTCAAAAAATTAATCGCATACTCATCAGTTTCTCACATGGGTTATGTTTTGCTTGGAATGGCATCACTTACTACGGTCGGAATTAACGGTGCAATATTCCAAATGTTCAATCATGGTACAATTACTGCAATGCTCTTCTTGATTGTCGGCGTTGTTTATGATCGTGCTCATACAAGAGGATTAAATGATTTCGGCGGACTTGCTTCTCAAATGCCGGTCTACACAGGATTCGTTACAGTTGCATTCTTTGCCGCAATTGGTTTACCAAGCATGAGCGGATTCGTTTCTGAAGCGCTAGTATTCATCGGTGCGTTCGGAGTAAGCTCAATAAGAGTTCTCACTTTAATTTCAACACTTGGAATTCTGCTTGGTGCCGGCTATATGTTGTGGACTCTTCAAAGAATTTTCTTCGGTCCATTAAATGAAAAATGGGCAACTCTAAAAGATCTTGATAAACGTGAATATGCAATGTTCATTCCTCTTACTATAATAATTATTTTCTTAGGAGTTTATCCTTCCGGAATGTTGGACATTATGAATTCATCTGTAAATTCTCTAGTAAATTTTGTAACCAGTTTAGCACCAATACATTAAGCGGATTAAATTTTAATGATGGCAAATACAAATTTATATCAGTCACTTAGTTTAATTGTACCGGAAATTGTACTAACTGTTGTTTTGCTTGTACTTGTTCTAACCGATCTAATTTTTCATAAAGACAAAAAATTAATCCCTTATGTAGCTCTCGCCGGAATTTTGCTGACCGGTTATTTTATATTAAATCAATTCGGAGAAAAAGGATTTGCATTCCAACCGGCATTATATACTTATGGAATGGTTGCAATAGATTCTTTCGGCGTTTTCTTCAAGATGATAGTGGTTGTTGCTACTATTTTTATCATTTTCTTCTCTTTCGGTTCAGAAGAAATTATTAAGATCAAAGATAGAATCGGCGAATATTATGCTTTGATATTTGGAATGGTTTTGGGAATGTTCTTCATGATTTCGGCTACCGATTTGATTCTTATTTATCTCTCTATGGAATTAATGTCTCTCTCATCTTATGTACTTTCAGGATTTACAAAATTAAGAGAGAGAAACAGTGAAGCTGCATTAAAATATTTATTATACGGTGCAATTTCATCCGGGTTAATGCTTTTTGGTATTTCTTTAATTTATGGATTAACCGGCAGTACAAATCTTTATGTAATTAATTCGCTCATTCAGAATCCGCATATAAATCTTTTCACGGTTGCATTTGCAAGTATTTTAATCTTTGCCGGCATTGGATATAAAATTTCTTCTGCACCTTTCCATTTCTGGACACCGGATGTTTATGAAGGGGCTCCGATAACAATTACCGCTTTTCTTTCTGTTGCAAGTAAAGCCGCCGGATTCGCACTTCTTATAAGATTTATCAGAACAACTTTTATTTCTTATGCAGATGCAAACGGTATGTGGCAGATGATAAATGTATTTGATTGGAAAACTTTATTAATAGCTATTTCGATACTTACGATGACACTTGGCAACTTCTCTGCCCTCTGGCAAAACAATATGAAAAGAATGCTTGCCTATTCTTCAATCGCTCATGCGGGATATCTGCTTCTCGGTTTAGTTGTTTTGTCAAATCAAGGATTGCTGGCAATCTTAATTTACTTCTCTGTTTATTTGATAATGAATCTTGGTGCATTCTTAGTTGTCATGCTGATTGCTAATAAGATTGGCTCAGAAGATATACATGATTATAACGGACTTGGAATTACATCTCCATTCCTTGGTGTATCTCTTGCTATATTTTTAGTTTCGTTAACCGGGCTTCCGCCGACAGCGGGATTTATCGGCAAGCTTTATTTGTTCATTGCACTTGTAGATGCAAAAATGATTGCCGTTGCTGTAATAGCTTTATTGAACTCCGTCGTTTCTCTTTATTACTATATACGCGTTCTTAAACACATGTTCTTAACCAAACCAGAAAAAGAAACTCAAACAATTACAACATCTCTCCCCAATACAATTCTTGTTTCAGTATTAGTTGCCGCAATTCTTGTTTTTGGAATTTACTTCGCACCTTTGGTTGATGCAGCTACAAGTTGTTTGGTAATGCTGGGGCTTTAATTCAATTCGAGTAATTATTTTTTTTACTGCCGACTATCGTCTGCTAAGGAAAATATTTATAAATATCTTTACGATGTAAAACTCTCTTAACTATAATATTGTCTTCCTCTTTTTTGAGTCCAACTCTATAATTTCCGAAACGGATCTTAAAATAATTTTTATACCCTTTCATCGATTCAATTCTGCCGTTTTCATAAATATCTTCGAGTTGAGGAAGAATTTCAAAAATAAATTTTTCGATGTGGGTTCTTGATTCTGAAGGAATAAGTGTAAGTTCTTTTAAGAACTTCTTGCTGTAAACAATTTTCACTTTTCTTTCGGCAGCTTTTTATAGAATTCTTTCGCTTCCCGAACCTCAAGTCTTTCGCTATCATCTTCTTTCATCAGTTGAACCAGCGCATAGTTCTCCAGCAAGTCTTCCATTTTCTGATATGTTTCTATATCAATCTGAACTGCTACCTTTTCATTGTTTTCATCAATAATATATTTCTTTTTTATCGCTTCCATTTTCACTCATTTTATTCTGTTTGAAAATAATGATTTTAATTCCTTAATACAATCTGCATGCAAATGTTACATTAAGTTTACTGTCGAGTTACATACTCTACCTTAAAATGATTCCTGAAGTCTTTTCTTGCCAATTCAATCACTACCTTTCTTATTTTTTAATAACTCTTCTTCCGCTTTATATTCAGCGTAATATTTCTTTTTACTTCCTTCATAGCTGTCAATTTGAACGAGTACACCTTCAAGTTTTCCATTAACCAACGGAACCCTTTTCGATGTTTTCAATCCAATAGACTTTCGAAGCACCGGATCGCCGGTATAAATAAACGCTGTTGTGCCTTTACATTTTTGTTTTATAAAATCACCAAGCTCGGTATAAAGTTTTTTCACTTCCTCATATTCACCCATTCGTATGCCGTAAGGAGGATTTGTAATTAATGTTCCGTTCTCAAATTGTTTAACATGCTGAAACGGATGACATGATAAATCCACTGCATCTGAAAATGGAAGCCGCGAAAGATTATCTTTTGCTACATCAATTACTCGTTGAGATTTATCGCTTCCGCTTATTAATCCTTTTTCTAACGGACGGATTTTCTGATCGCATTCTCCTTTTACTTTTTCCCAAATTTGTTTATCAAAATCCGGCATATAAAAGAATCCGAAGTTTGTTCTCAGTTTTTGAGCTGGGATTTTGCAGTAATGCATTAACGCTTCGCATAGTATTGTCCCCGATCCGCACATGCAATCCCATAAAGGATTTTGACCATCCCATTTACTGATTCTAATTATCGCTGCAGCAAGAGTTTCCTGCATTGGCGCTTCCCCAGCCAATAATCTGTATCCTCTTTTATGCAGCGATTCACCCGATGTATCTATACTAACAACAGCTTCATCTTTTTCAATGTGAAGATTAATGCGTACATCCGGATTAACCGTGCTTACATCAGGACGAAGACCATCGCTGACTTTACGAAAATAATCTGCAATACCATCCTTCAAACATTGAGCAGCATACAACGAGTTATTAATATTGCTTTTTGCGACTGATGCCGTGATAGCAAATGTTTTATCAATCGTAAATATTTTTTCCCATTTTATCTCTTCCGCTTTCTTTCTAAGAATATTTGTGTTGTGGCAAGAAAAGGTTAATAATGGTGCAAGTACACGCGATACCATTCGTGACATGTAATTAATTCTATACAAGGAAGCAGGATCAGCTTCAAAATAAACACCTCTATAGGAAACTTTGGTATTCTTTGCACCAAGCTCAATCAGTTCTTCTTCACAAAGTGATTCCATCATTCCCGGTACTTGAGCAAAAAACATATTATCCTTCTGATACTCGTACATATAATAACCTGATTAATTAATGTGTTGAGACCACTTCAAAATTAAATCTGTCATTTCGACCAAAGGGAGAAATCTTTACTTTTAATATGATTTCTCAGTCGCTTCGCTTCTTCGAAATGACATTTCAGAATTTTTCAGATGTTTCCGTATAATTATTATCCTTCTGTTTCAAAATTACCGAATATAATTCACAATAAATATTCGGGATTTATTTTTGGATGATATATTAAGCATGGCTATTGATAATTTTCTATGTAGTGCCATTGCTTCGTCTTTCTTCGACAAGCTCAGAACTCCTCGCAATGACAACCTAAATTCTCTTTTTGCCCCTAAAATGTATTTGTATATTTGATCTGTAAATATTTTTCAATGTATTCAGGAGATAATCCCATGTTCAGAAAATTAACATCCACTCTATTTGTATTATTATTTACAGTTACACTTCTATTGGGACAAGACACAAAACCTCAGACAGCTGACAGCATTCTCAAATCATCTTACAAAGAAGCAAAAGCATCTGATAAAAATGTATTCTTAATTTTTCATGCGTCATGGTGCAGTTGGTGTAAAAGATTAGATAAAGCAATGCAGAGCGATGAATTAAAAAAGATTTTTGAAGATTGCTATGTCATCACTCACCTTGATGTTCTTGAGAATGGAGATAAAGTTGCTCAATTAGAGAATCCCGGCGGAAGAGAAATTATGAAAAACCTCGGCGGAGAAAAATCCGGTTTACCTTTTTATACTTTTCTTGATGCATCCGGGAAAAAACTTGCTGATTCTAATGTAATGCCTAAAGATATGAACATCGGTTATCCGGGTAGTGATGAGGAGATCGCAGAGTTTGGAAAACTTCTGAAAGTTTCTGCAAAAAATTTAAGTGAAGAAAATTATTCTACAATTATTGATTACTTAAAAAAGAACGCACCAAAACCTGCTGCTACAAGTCATTAAAATTAACCTCACCCCATCCCTCTCCTTATTAAGGAGAGGGTGGCCCAAAGGGACGGGTGAGGTCAAAAGTAATTATTGCACACAATAATTTAGAATAAAAAACCTCTCCAAAGTAGGGGGTGAACTCCGGAGAGGAAAAGGAGACATTACCTATGCATAGGAGGTATGAGTACCTTCTGCAATTGAAAATGCCTCAAAATAAATCTAATACATGAACTATAGCATTTATTTCATAATTTAATTTTTCTCTGCTATAACATACAGAGGCATATATAAGCTTTCCATCTTTATATATCATTAATCGTGTAGGTATTAGAAATTCATTGTCAAAGCCGTTTAATATAAAGTTCCAACCACTTTGGATTTTGTTGTTCAATAAATTTTTTAATTCTTCACCATTTGTTCTAATTAGATTATCTTTTTCGAGATTAATTGTTATCATATTTAATTCAGTATCATACTGTGCATTAATTTTACAAGCAAAAAGAATAAGTAATATAAATACATGTACTATAGTTATTCTTAGTTTCATAATTCATCCATCCCGTGAGTTTATTCAACAACAGAAATAATTTTCAGAAATTCTTCTACATTTACAAATCCGGTTAATCGTTTAGCTTCATTACCTTTCGCATCAATTATCAGAACAGTAGGCATTCCGATAACTTTAAATCTTTTCCTTAATGAATCATTCTCATCTGTGGTTTTTGTCATATCAACTTTATACTTGGAAAATCTTTCAAGTTCCTTTATTACTTTTTCATTGGAAAATGTAATTGCATCTAACTCTTTACAAGGAATGCACCAATCCGCATAAAAATCAACTACCATTCTTTCATTGTTCTTCAGTGATGATTCATATTGTATCTCGCTAAACTTCTGCCATTCAGGTGAAACTGTTTTCGATGGTACCAATGCATAGACTGATAATGCAATAACTAATAAAGAAAATACAGTTTTGAATATTCTAAATCCCTTAACATTGTTCGCAGTTTTATCTAAAAAGAGAAGTATGATTGCCGTTATCAATCCAAATACGGGAAGTGTGTAACCGGAAATATTTTTGGGCAGCAAAGGATTAACAAAATATATTGCCATCCCTAAAAGCAAAAATCCGAAAATATGTTTTACTCCATCCATCCAGAAACCGGCACGCGGTAAGCTTTTTATTTTTCCGGAGAAAAGTGCTAAAATTAAATATGGCGTT